>NZ_JABVZR010000001.1:1388281-2082421 GCF_017163935.1 Novosphingobium terrae
GAAGGGGAAGGCATGCAGCGTGTCGAGCGAGGAATAGCCCGTGCCGAAATCATCCATCGCGATGGAGATGCCCAAAGCCTTGATCTGGCGCAGCACATGGAGCGCCCGGGCCTTGTCGGCGATGATCGCGCTTTCGGTGATTTCCAGCACCAGACGCCTTGCGGGCAAGCCGCTGTCGATCAGCACCTGCGCGACATGGCGTACCAGATCGGGCTGCATCAGCTGGATCGCCGAAAGGTTAACCGCGACGGTAAGATCATCGGGCCATGCTGCGGCATCGCTGCAGGCGCGGCGCAGCACCCATTGACCGATGGCGAGGATCTCGCCGGTTTCCTCGGCCACCGGGATGAAGACATCGGGCGAGACCACGCCGAGCTTGCTGTGGTTCCAGCGGATCAGCGCTTCATAGCCGGTGAGGTCGCCGCTCGCGACGCGATGCTGGGGCTGGTAGAGCAAATGGAACTCGTCACGCACGATGGCCATGCGCAGATCGGCGGCGATCTGGCGGCGGGTGCGGGCGGCGCGGTCCATGCCGCTTTCGTAATAGGCGATGTTGCCCGCCACGCTGGCCTTGGCGCGCTGGGCGGCCAGATCGGCGTTGTTGAGCAGCGCCTCGGGCGTTTCGGCATCCATTGGCGCCACCGCAATGCCGAAGCGGGCGGAGAGCACGATGGGGGTTTCCTCACTGTCGAAGGGGCGTTCGAAGCAGGCGGCGAGGCGGGCGACGAAACCGTCGAGATCGCTGTCGCTGGCCAGCGGCTTGCCGGCGGCGAATTCGTCTCCGGCGAGGCGCGCCACCATTTCGCCTTCATGCAGCGCCGCATTGAGGCGGGCGGACAGCTCCATCATCACCCGGTCACCCACCGCCTGCCCGTGCAGGTCGTTGATCTCCTTGAAGCTGTTGAGATCGAAAGCGATCAGCGCGACATGCCGGTCCTGCGCATGGGCGCGGGCCAGTTCGGCCTCCATCCAGTCGCCGAAGCGGGCGCGGTTGGGCAGGTCGGTGAGGGCGTCATGGCTGGCGAGATAGGCGATGTGCGCTTCGGAGCGGCGGCGGTCGGTGATGTCCTCGAAGGTGGCGACAAGGCCGCCATCGGGCAGGGTGCGGCTGACGATGGAGAGCACCAGATTGTCGTCAAATTCGCCGATGGTGGGTTCGGCATCGGCGCTGCGGACGGCTTCGCACATCATGGTGGCCAAGGCGTGCTGATGCTCGCCGCCGTCCATGGCCGAGGGCAGGCGGGCGGCCAGCGCCCGGGTGGCCAGCCGGTCCAGATCGAGGCCCGGCGCCAGATCCTCCTCGCTCATATCCCACATCTGCGCGAAGCGCCGGTTGTGAAGCACCAGACGGTGGCGCGCATCGAGCAGGCACAGGCCAAGATGCATATTGTCCAGCGCGGTGTCGAGCTGGGCGGTCAGCTTGGCGAGCCGGTCCTGATCTTCCTTCAGGCGGGTCATGTCGCGGGTGATCTTGGCAAAGCCGATGGGGCGGCCATCGGCGTCGGCCACCAGCTCCAGCGAGAAATGCGCCCAGAAGGAGGAGCCGTCCTGCCGCTTTCGCCAGCCTTCGCCGGTGTATTTGCCGCTTTCCAGCGCCATGGTCAGGATCTTGGCGGGGTTGCCGCGGGCGCGGTCGGTCGGCGTGTGGAAAATCGAGACATGGCGGCCCACCACCTCGGCCTCACCATAGCCCAGCAGGCGCTCGGCGCCCGCGTTCCAATTGGCGATATGCCCGTCGAGGCTGAGCATATAGATCGCGTAATCGGAAATGCCGCGCGCCAGCAGGGTAAAGTCACGCTCGCTGGCGTGGATGGCCTCGCGGTTGTGGCGGCTGGTGATCAGCACGATCAGGCAATTGGCCACCACGATCAGCGCCGCTCCGGCAATCGCTGCGGCCATGGCCTGACTGGAAAGGATCAGGTCGCTGCTGACGCTCAGGCGTTCCGGTGTCAGGCGGATGGCGGCGACCCCGGTGAAATGCAGCAGCACCACCGCCAGACAGGCCAGCGAGGCCGATTTCAGGCTGCTGCGATAGCCGTGGCCATCGAGGCAGAGGGTCATCGCGGGATAGAGCGGCACGACGGAAAAGATCAGCGATAGAACGACATAATGCCAATCGAGCGTGATACGCATCGGCAGGGCCAGCGCCATCATGCCGACATAATGCATCCCCGAAATGCCCATGCCGACCGCCAGAGCGCCCAGCGCCTGCATGCTGCGCTGCCGATGGCGCAGCGCCAGCAAAAAGCCGAGCCAGGTGGCCGCCGCCGCAAGGCAGAGCGAGGCCAGGGTCGGCCATGGGCGGAAGCCGATGGCGGTGCCCGGCAGATAGCCCAGCATGGCGATGAAATGGGTGGCCCAGATGGTGAAGCCTGCTGTCAGCCCGGCCACCGCAAGCCAGCGGATGGAACGATCGGGATAGGAGTCGCGCGCCTGCCGCATCAGCAGCACGGCGCAGAGCGTTCCGGTCATGCAGACCAGCCCGGCGAGCAGGACCAGGCGATGGTCATGTTGGTCGCGCAGGCACATCCAGAAATAGGTCATAGGCGCCCTGTTGGGGGAGATGCTGCCCGGGGTTCACGGCCCGGGGGCGCGCGAAAAGCCCCGGAAAGTCGAGCTTGCCGTTCTAGCTCGGGGCGGTGAACAGCCTGCTAAGCCTGATATCCGGGGAATGAGGGATGGCCCTTAAAAGGCGCCAGATGGCACGGGCCTTCATGCGTCTGGCGCATAATGGATATGGCGCGCGGACGATGTCAGGTTTTGCTTGCGTTCTGATATTGCGAATCTATATCAATATCTCGCAAGCAGGAGCCGCCCGATGATCTCTTCTTCCCTCCCCGGCATCAGCGCCGGAAAGATTGTCCGGATTGCGGCTCTGTTTCAACCCCTGGACCGGCTTCCCTCGCCGGTCCGTTCCCTTGCTGCGGCTGAGTGGGCCATCGCTCAGCCTCGGTGGGCACCCCAGCTGCTTCCCGCTCCCTCGCCCGGCGCGTCTGGAGCAGCTGCGGGTGCCGCACCCTTCATTCTGATGGCAGGCTGAGGTTTCCATGGCGACGCATCCTCTTTCGAGCCAGGCGCTCTGCGGCACCTCGGGCGGGTTCCATCCCGCCACGGTGGACCTCAATCTGCTGCGCATTCTGGCGGTGGTGCTCAACCGCCGCAACGTGACCGGCGCGGCCGAGCATCTGGGTATGAGCCAGCCCGCCGTCAGCCGCTCGCTGGCACGGCTGCGCAATCTTTTCGGCGATCCGCTGCTGATCCGCGCCAATGGCCGCATGCAGCTGACGCATTACGCCCAATGCATTGCCGAGCCGCTGACATCGTGGTTGGAGGGCGTGTCCTCGCTGGTCAGCGTGGCGCCTTTCGTGCCCGAAACGCTGACGCGGCGCTTCCGCATCGCCACCAGCGACTATGGCGCGCTCACGGTTGTGGGTTCGGCGCTCGGCGCGGTGATGAAGCAGGCCCCGCATGCCGCCATCGATATCCTGCCGCTGTCCCGCGACAGCTATCGTGCTTTGGCGGCAGGCGATGTCGACCTGATCCTGACGGGCGGCGAGGCAGACCCCACGCAGCATCATCAGCGCCAACTCTTCGAGGACGATCTGGTCTGCGTGATGGCGCCCGATCATCCTTGGGCGGCCAGTGCAAAGGCTGCTTCGGGCCGGATGGCGCTGACCGACTATCTCGAATGCCCCCATATCGCTCTGGCCCCGGCGCATGACGGCAAGGATGCGGTGGAAGGGCAGGGCGGCGCCATCGGCAAGGCAAAACGCGTGGTGATGACGCTGCCCTATGCCCATCTGGCGCCTGCCATGCTGACCGGATCGCTGGTGGCCACGGTGCCCCGGCGCCTCGCCATGGAACAGAATTGTGGCCTGTGGCGCATCGTCGAAGCGCCGAAGGAGCTGGGCCACTTCACCTATCGCGCCTTGTGGAGCGAGCGCAGCAGGGGGGATCAGGCGCTGTCATGGCTGATCGATCTGCTGGCACAAACATCGCAAAAGCCTGCCTTGAGTTAAACCTACAAAGCCTGCCTTGAGTTAAAACTATAACGAAAACGAAGCCCGGTGCAGCTGGTGGGTCAGCGCCAAGGGCTTCGTTCCGAGGCATCGGTCCGAATCTGGCTCGGACCGATGCCTCAACCGCCCGGATGCCGTGTCTCCACCATGGCGTCCGGGCCCCTTGGCCGACCTTGGGCTAAGCAACTGGGGGTGTGTGGAGTGGGTCCGCACACCCCTTCTTCTTATCAGATCCGAACGCCCTGAACGGCCGCGCCCCATGTCGTGCGCCAGCGGCGCTTCACGCTGGTCAGCCCCGCCAGAGCCACCAGAGCCAGCGCGGCAAAGATCAGGAAGCCCATCGACTGGGTGCCGGTCAACTGCTTGGCCAGCCCCAGCGAGGAGGCCAGATAGAACCCGCCGACACCGCCGCCGAAGCCAACCAGCCCGGTCATCACGCCGATCTCCTGCCGGAAGCGCTGAGGCACCAGCTGGAACACCGCGCCATTGCCCACGCCCAGCGTGGCCATGGTGGCGAAGAACAGCGGGAACATCACCGGGAAGGCGACGGGCGCAAAAGAGATCACTGCCAGCAGCATCGCCGCCACGGCATAGACCATGCTCAAGGTGCGGATGCCGCCGATACGGTCGGCCAGAGCGCCGCCCAGCGGGCGCACCATCGATCCGGCAAAGACGCAGCTGGCGGTGGCGTAACCGGCGTAGATCGGCGTCAGTCCCAGCTCGGTGGTGTAGAAGATCGGCAGCGAGGAGGAGAGGCCCACAAAGCCGCCGAAGGTCACGCCGTAGAACAGGATGAACCACCAGGCATCGGCCTGAGCCAGCATCCTGAAATAGCCCGCAACGTATTCGCCCAAAGGCTTGGGGGCGGGCTGGTTGGGGCTGTCCTTGGCGAAGATCACGAAGGCGATCAGCACCAGTGTCGCGGGGATGGTGGCCAGCGCCAGCACATCGCTCCAGCCGAAGAGTTTCGCCAGCAGCGGCGCGAAAATGGCGGCGAAGACCGTGCCCGAATTGCCCATGCCGGCAATGCCCATCGCCTTGCCCTGATGCTGGGGCGGATACCAGCGCCCGGCCAGCGGCAGCGCCACCGAGAAGGAGGCCCCGGCAAAGCCCAACACCACGCCCAGCGCGATCAGCCCCTCCATGGTGGTGACGCCCATCCGCCACGCGCCCAGCAGCCCGGTGATGACGATGATCTGGCTGATGATGCCGGTGCGCTTCTGCCCGATGAGGTCGGCCAGAAAGCCGTTGACGAGGCGCAGCACCGCGCCCGCCAGCGTCGGCACGGCAACGACGAAGCCCTTTTGCGCCGGGCTCAGGCCCATCACCTTGGAGAAGATCGGCGCCAGCGGGCCCAGCAGGTTCCACACCATGAAGGCCACATCGAAATAGAGGAAGGCCATGATCAGCGTGGGCCGATGGCCGGATTTCCAGAAAGTGTCGTCAGTCATCGGATGATGCTCCCCCCGGGGCGTGTGAAAGGATGGATGAAACCGGCTTGACGGGCCGGGTGAAGGGCGGTCCCAATCGCGTGCATACGTACACGGGAGGGGTTTGCGTGGTTCAGGACGGCAGATTGTGGGTCGCGGTGGGCTGGGCCAGCGGCCAGGGCCCGCGTGCCGACAATCAGGATTTCGCAGGCGCATGGCTGGGCAGCGAGACCGAGCGGGCGCGCCATGGCATGGTCGCCGCGCTGGCTGATGGCGTCAGTGGCGGGCGGGACGGGCGCGTGGCGGCCGAACTGGCGGTGCGCACGCTGATCGAGGGCTATTACGCCCAGCCGGACACCATCGGCGTGGCCGCGGCGGTGGAGCGGGTGATGACCCCCTACAACCGCTGGCTGGCCGCGATGGGGCGCGGCGACACCATGGCGCATACGGCCACGACTTTTACCGGATTGGTGATGCGTGGCCGCAAGGCGCATGTGCTGCATGTGGGCGACAGCCGGGCGTGGCATCTGCGCGGCGACAATCTGCGCCAGATCACCAGCGACCACACCCATTCGCATCCGGATCGCCGCCATATCCTGCTGCGCGCTCTGGGTCTGGAAGACCAGTTGCGACTGGATCATCATGAGCTTGCGGTGGCCGAGCATGATCGCCTGCTGCTGACCAGCGACGGTGTGCATGGCCTGCTGAACCCGCGTCGCCTGAGTGTTTTGCTGGGTGTGCGCCACTCGGCACAGGCCGATGCCGAGGCGATTGTCGAGGCGGCACTGGCGGCGGGCGGGCAGGACAATGCAACCGCTTTGGTGATCGATGTGGTCAGCCTGCCAGCCGTCAGCCACGATGCCATTGCGGGCGATCTGGCCGCTCTGCCAATCCTGCCGCCTCCGCTTGAGGGCGAGAGCGTCGATGGCTTCGCGCTGGAAAAGCTGCTTTCCGATGGGCGCTACACCCGCTTGTTCCGCGCCCGCGATACGGCGGGTGGGCAGGCGGTGGTTGTGAAGTTCCCCAAGCCTTCTTTGCTCTCTGAAAGCGGGGCGCGAGCGGCTTTTGCGCGCGAGATGCTGGTGGGCAGCCGCGTTGCGAGCCCCTTTGTCGGCGCGGCCTATCCCGTCGCTGCCGAGCGCCAGACCCGGCTCTACGGCGTCCAGCCCTATTACGAGGGGCAGACGCTGGAGCAGCGGCTGGCCCATCCCGTCTCGCTGCGCGAAGGGCTGCGCATCGCCATCGCCCTGACGCGCGGCGTGGCGGCGCTGCATCGCCTCGGCATCATCCACCGTGATATCAAGCCCGAGAATGTGATCCTTGGCGAAGATGGCAGCGTGCGGCTGATCGATCTGGGCGTTGCCCGCCTGCCGCGCGTCGAGGATTTCGCCCATTACGAGATCCCCGGAACGCCCTCCTTCATGGCGCCCGAAATGTTCGGTGGGAACGCTGGCGATGAGGCCACCGACCAGTTCGCTTTGGGCGTCTGCCTGTGGCGTATTTTCGCCGAAAGCTGGCCCTTTGGCGAGGTGGAGGCCTTCAGCCGCCCGCGTTTCCGCCGCCCCGATGCGCCGGGCAAGACCCGCCCCGATCTGCCCGCTTGGGCCGAGGCGGTGCTGATGCGCTGCGTCGCCATCGAGCCGGGCGAGCGTTTCGGCGACGTCGTCGATTTGCTGCGCGCGCTGGAAGGCGGCGCTGCGGTCGAACGCCGCCCGATGCGGCCCCTGCCGCTGATCGAGCGCTATCCGGTGCGCTTCTGGCAGGCGGTCAGCCTTGTGCTGCTGATCGCGCTGGTTGCGTCTCTGGTGCTGAAATAAGATGAACGGCGTACACGACGACATGGGCCAAACTCCCGAAGGAAGGACCGATCCGATGGACCGGCGGCGCCATTGCCGAAGCGATGATGGGAAAGGGGTGAGCCATCAAGGGGGCACCATGGCCGGGCACGTCCTTGCGCCTGACCTTGATCACAAGGATGCCGATTCGCGGCTTTTGATGCAAGTGCGAAATCACGACATGATGACCCATTGCCAAGCGGCGCACCGCGCGCCACCCTCGCACGCATGCGTGTAGCCATCGTCGATGAAAGCGCCGTGCGGGCCTCGGTGATCCGGGAAGGCCTTGCCGCGCTTGAGGATTGCGAGATCTTTGTCGTCACCGAAAGGCGGGGCCTTGTCGCGCGCATGGGCCAGATCGATCCCGACATCGTGCTGATGGATCTGGGCAACCCCAGCCGCGACGTGCTGGAGGAATATTTTGCCGTCAGCCGCGTGCTGGACCGGCCCATTGCCATGTTCGTGGACGAATCGGACGAGGAATCGATCGGCGCCAGCATCGATGCGGGAGTCTCGGCCTATGTGGTCGATGGCTTTGCGCCGCATCGCATCCGCACCATTCTCGATCTGGCGATCCGGCGGTTCCGCGCCTATTCCCGCCTGCAATCCGATCTGGCCGAGGCGCGCGGACGCCTTGCCGAACGCGAGGCTGTCGATGCCGCCAAGCGCATCCTGATGACCAGCCGCCGCATCAGCGAGCCGGAGGCCTATGCCGAATTGCGCAAGACGGCGATGAACCAGGGGCGCCGCATCGCCGAGATCGCCGATGCCGTGGTAACGGCCCACAAGCTGATGGGAGGACAGGCGTGAGCGAAGAATTTTCCATCGGTTTCCTGCCTTTGGTCGATGCGGCCTTGCCGATCCTGGCGCATGAGGAAGGCTTCGCGCAGGCCGAAGGCCTGTCGCTGCGGCTGGTGAAGGATGTCAGCTGGGCGACGGTTCAGGACCGGTTGCTCTATGGGCAGACGGATGCGGCGCATATGGTCGCGCCGCTGGCCATTGCCACCACTTTGGGGCGTGGGCGGCCTGCGCAGCCTTTGTCGGTGCCCTTTGTGCTGGGCTTGAATGGCAATGCCATCACCCTGCGCAGTGATTTGGCGGCGAAGGTCAGCCCGCAGGGGCAGTTGGGCGATCCGGCGCTGGTGGGCGAGGCTCTGCGCGCCGTGGTGCAGGAGCGGGCCGCTGCCGGACAGAAGCTGCGTTTTGGCGTGGTGCATCGCTATTCCAGCCATAATTACATGCTACGCTACTGGCTTGCGGCTTGCGGTATTCGTCCTGACAAGGATGTGGAGATCGCCACAGTGCCGCCGCCTTTCTGCGCCGATGCGCTGGAGGCGGGCGAGGTCGATGGCATTTGCGTGGGCGAGCCATGGAACAGCGTCACGGTCGAGCGTGGGGCAGGGACTATCGTGCTGGCCACGGCACAGATCTGGCGGCGCGGTGTGGAAAAGGTGCTGGCCATGCGCGAACCGGTGCTGGAGGAACGCCGTGCCGAGGTCGAGGCTTTGGTACGGGCGCTGCGCCGTGCTGCGCAGCATTTCGTCGATCCGGCGGCGCTGGGTGAGCATGCGCGCATTCTGGCCCGCCCCGAATATCTCGATGGCAATGCCGAGCTGATCGAACGCGCTCTGGCCGACCGCCTGCTGTTGCATCGTGGCGACGATCTCGTGCATTTCCCTGATTTCATGTTCCAATATCGCGAGGCGGCGAACTTCCCATGGGTCAGTCAGGCGCAGTGGCTCTACAGCCAGATGGCGCGTTGGGAGGGGATGACCGTCACGCAGGAGGATGCTGCCTTGGCGGGCCGGGTGTTCCGTCCGGATGTCTATCGCGCTGCGCTGCTGGGCACTGATGAGCCGCTGCCGGGGGCCAGCTCCAAGGTGGAGGGCAGCCTGACGCAGATCACCGCCGTCTCCACCCAGCAGGGCAATATGATCCTGGAAGATAACCGTTTCTTTGATGGTCGTATCTTCGATCCGCTGGATGTGACGGGCTATGTCGCCGATTTGCCGTAACGGCGTGTTCTAAAAATTAGTCTTCGCGCTCGCAAAAATAGGGTTTGCAAGAAACGCGGCTGATCTCTTAACCTTCTTCGCAGATGCAAGGTGCGGCTCAAGGATGAGCCGCGACGAACCTTCATTCGACAGCAACAATGCGTGGCAAGGACGCCGCCCGATTAACCCCATAAGGGGCTGATCGAGGCGGCTTTTTTGTTTGCGGCGATGATCCGGAAGGCCGGCGGTGAGGGCCGCTTGCCTGAAGGGATTGCTGCGTCCTGCCGCCGCCTGCTGTCGCCACGGAATTGCGCGCCGCTGCGGCGCAAGGGAACAGGGGGCTATCATGGGGACGTTCAAAACCACCCGCACTTTGGCACTGGCCGCAATGGCCGCGCCGCTGGTCTGGGCCGCGCCTGCACTGGCCGATGGCGCGGCGGCCACGCCCAAATTTGGTGATCCGATCGCCATCGGCGATGACGTCACCTTCGATCCCATGCTGGATATGCGGCTGCGCTGGGAGGATGTCGACGCCACCAGCAAGAGTGCTGATGCCGTCACCCTGCGCACCCGCGCCGGTTTTGAGATCAAGGACGCCTCCACCCATCTGGGTTTTCTGGCCGAGGCGGTGGGCACGCTGGCCTTCGATAAGGGCTACAATGCCTTCCCCTATGCGGTGCTGAACAACAACCAGTATCGCCCCTCGCTGGCTACCATCGCTGATCCGCAGACTTTGGGCCTCAACCGCGTGCAAATCCAGTATGCCACCAAGGCTTTGACCCTGACCGTGGGCCGACAGCGCATCAACCTCGATGATCAGCGCTTTGTCGGCTCGGTGGGCTGGCGGCAGAATGAGCAGGTCTTCGATGCCGCCCGCGCGCAGGTCCATCAGGGCGTGTTCGATCTGGACGCGACCTATGCCATCCAGCAGCACTCGATCTATGGCGCCTATGGCAATCCGCGCGACTATTATTCGGGCAAATTCATCTTCGTGAATGGCGGGGTGAAGGATGGGCCGATCTCGCTGAAGGGCTTTGCCTATCTGCTCGATTACGACAAGACCGGCTTTATCAACCTGCCCACCACGCGCGGTCAGCTCGACAGCTCGCAGACCTATGGCATGCGTTTTGCCACGCTGCTGCCGCTGGCCAAGACGGTCTCGCTGGGGCTGACGGGAAGCTATGCCCGCCAGTCGAATTATGGCAACAACACGCGCGGTTACGGGGTGAACTACTTCCTCGGCGATGCCGCACTGACGGTCCATAACCAGACCGCCAATGTGGGGTACGAGCTGATGGGCGCCGATGCCAATGCGGTGGGCGGCACATGGTCGATGCAGACGCCGATGGCCACGCTTCACAAATTCGATGGCTGGGCCGATATCTTCCTGACCACACCCAACAATGGCCTTGGCGACACCTATGTGGGCCTCTCGGGCAAGTTCCCCAAGGTGAAGGTTCTGCCGGGGCTCAACTATGCCGTCAGCTACCACTGGTTTGGCAGCGACTTGGGCAATGTGAAATTCGGCAATGAGGTTGATGCCTCGGTTGGCCTGAAGACGGGCAGGGTGGCCTGGCTGGTCAAATATGCCAGCTATGTCGCCAGGGGCTTCGGCACCGACACGAAGAAGTTCTGGCTGGAGGCCGATTTCGGCTTCTGAAACGAAGGCTTCATCCCGTTTGCGCTGCGCTGCAAAAAAGTGGCTTGGCGAAAGCGGGGTGAAGCGGTAATTTGCTTCAACACCATCTGATCTCGCCGCCCAAAGAGGGGCGATTCGCCGGGATCGGGTGTTTATTCACTTCATTTGCGTGGCAACGTCGCCGCCTCGGTCCAGCCTTATGGCTTGGGTTCGTGGCGGCTTTTTGCGTTGGCGCGTTGTTCGGGGAGCTAAGCCATGACCGCCCTTCATCCCATCCCGACCGGCCGGCCCGAAAAGCTTGTGGTCATCGGCAACGGCATGGCCGGCTGCCGCGCCGTCGAGGAGATTCTCGCGCGCGATTCCAAGCGCTACAAGGTAACGATCTTCGGCGCCGAGCCCCGGGTCAATTACAACCGCATCATGCTTTCCCCGGTGCTTGCGGGCGAGAAAGCCTTTGACGACATCGTCATCAACAGCGCCGACTGGTACACGGACAACGCCATCACCCTGATCTCGGGCGATCCGGTGGTTTCGATCGATCGCGCCAAACAGACCGTCACCGCCCAATCGGGCCGCACCGAGCCTTATGACCGCCTGCTGATCGCCACCGGCTCCGATCCCTTTATCATCCCCGTGCCGGGCAAGGATCTGCCGGGCGTCGTCACCTTCCGCGACCTTGATGACGTGGACAAGATGCTGGCCGCTGCCGAAAAGGGCGGCCATGCGGTGGTGATCGGTGGCGGTCTGCTCGGGCTGGAGGCGGCCCATGGCCTCGCCCTGCGCGGCATGGATGTGACGGTGCTGCATCTGATGCCCACGCTGATGGAGCGCCAACTCGATGAGGCTGCGGGCTGGCTGCTCAAAAGCGAGCTGGAGCGCCGTGGCCAGACGATCCTGACCGGTGCCGACACCGCCGCGATCCTCGAAAAGGATGGCCATGTTGCGGGCGTCCGCCTGAAGGACGGCAAGGACATCCCCGCCGACATCGTGGTGATGGCCGTCGGCATCCGCCCTTCGACCGGTTTGGCCAGACTGGCCGGGCTGGAGGTGGAGCGCGGCATTCTGGTCGATGACCATATGCTCACCAGCGATCCGGCGATCATGGCTGTGGGCGAATGCGTGCAGCATCGCGGCCAATGCTACGGCCTTGTCGCGCCGCTTTGGGAGATGTGCCGTAGTCTTGCCGATGCTGCCACCGGTGCGCCCAGCGGTTACGAAGGTTCGGTCACCTCCACCAAGCTCAAGGTTTCCGGGATCGATCTGTTCTCGGCGGGTGATTTCAGCGGCGGCGAGGACTGCGAGGATATCGTGATGCGCGATGCCTCACGCGGGCTCTACAAGCGGGTGATCGTCAAGGAGAACAGGCTGGTCGGCGCGGTGCTGTATGGCGATACCGCCGACGGCAACTGGTACTTCGACCTGCTCAAGCGCGGCGAGGATGTGTCCGACATCCGCGAGGCGCTGATCTTCGGCCAGGCCTTCGCGATGGGCGGCGGCGCATCCAACGATCCGCATGCAGCTGTGGCGGCGCTCTCCGACGATGCCGAGATCTGCGGCTGCAACGGTGTCACCAAGGGCATGGTGGTCTCCACCATCAACGGCGGGGCCTGCTCGCTCGATGCGGTGCGCAGCCAGTGCAAGGCCTCGGCCTCCTGTGGCAGCTGCACCGGGCTGGTGGAAGGCCTGCTGGCCATCGCGCTGGGCGATGAGGTGAAGGCGGGCCCCAAGACGCTCTGCAAATGCACCAAGTTCAGCCATGACGATGTGCGCCGCCTGATCCTCGAAAAGGAGCTGAAGGCCATCCCGCAGGTCATGCAGGAACTGCACTGGACCACGCCTGATGGCTGCGCCTCCTGCCGCCCCGCGCTCAACTATTATCTGCTGTGCGCCTGGCCGGGCGTCTATGTCGACGATCAGCGCAGCCGCTTCGTCAATGAGCGCATGCATGCCAACATCCAGAAGGA
Organism: Novosphingobium terrae; assembly: GCF_017163935.1. Lineage (NCBI taxonomy): Bacteria > Pseudomonadati > Pseudomonadota > Alphaproteobacteria > Sphingomonadales > Sphingomonadaceae > Novosphingobium > Novosphingobium terrae. Next base: position 1,401,163 of record NZ_JABVZR010000001.1, read on the forward strand.
CGGCACCTATTCGGTCGTCCCGCGCATGTGGGGCGGGGTGACCACCCCCAACGAATTGCGCGCCATCGCCGACGCCGCCGACAAATATGGCGCCCGCATGGTGAAGGTGACGGGCGGCCAGCGCCTCGATCTCTTCGGCATCAGCAAGGAGGATCTGCCCGACATCTGGGCCGATCTGAACGCTGCCGGGATGGTTTCGGGCCATGCCTATGGCAAATCGCTGCGCACGGTGAAGACCTGCGTTGGCTCGGAATGGTGCCGCTTCGGCACGCAGGATTCCACCGGTCTGGGCATCAAGACCGAGCAGATGACATGGGGCAGCTGGATGCCTCACAAGTTCAAGATCGCCGTCAGCGGCTGCCCGCGCAACTGCGCCGAGGCGACGATCAAGGACTTCGGCGTAATCTGCGTGGACAGCGGCTATGAGCTGCATGTCGGCGGCAATGGCGGCATCCATCTGCGCGGCACCGATCTGCTGTGCAAGGTGGCCACCGAGCAGGAGGCGCTGGATGTCTGCGCCGCCTTCATCCAGCTCTACCGCGAGCAGGCCTGGTATCTGGAGCGCACTGCGCCCTGGATCGAGCGCGTCGGCCTCGATCATGTGAAGGCCGGGCTTTTCGATGATCCCGAGGCGGTGCAGCACCTCGCCGCCCGCTTCCGCTACTCGCAGAGCTTTATGCAGGACGACCCATGGGCCCGCCGCGCCAAGGGCGAGGATGCCGAATTGCACCAGCATCTGGCGGAGTTCCGTCCCTTTCCCACAATGATCAAGGAGGCAGCGGAATGATCGGTGATTGGCTCGATATCGGTCCGGTGACGCAAATCAGCCCCGGCAATGCCCGCACCTTGCCAGTGCAGGGCGGCGAGGAGATCGCCATCTTCCACACGATGGGTGGCGAGTTCTTCGCGCTGGTCAACAAATGCCCGCACAAGCATGGGCCGCTTTCGCAAGGCATCGTCCATGGCACGGTGGTGACCTGCCCGCTGCACAGCTGGAACATCAGCCTCAAGACCGGCCATGCGCTGGGTGACGACAAGGGCTGCGTGCCGACGGTGCCGCTGAAGGTCGATGCCGGGCGCCTCTATCTGCTGCGCGAGGCGGTGATCGGCGCCATGGCGCCCGAGCGCGCCGCCTGATCGAAAAACCTGCATACGCAAGGCGCCTTTGCCGCTATCATGACAGCCATGGAGACCAGCCATGAATGATGACTTTCCCGCCGGCATGGTCTGGCTGGTCGGCGCGGGGCCGGGCGATGCCGAACTGCTCACCCGCAAGGCCGAAAGGCTGATCCGCGCCGCCGATGTGATCTTTTATGACGCTCTGGTCGGCGCGGGCGTGCTGGCGCTGGCCCGCGCGGAAACGCGGCTGGTCGGCGTCGGCAAGCGCTCGGGCCGCCACAGCAAGGCGCAGGAGAGCATCAACGATCTGCTGCTGGAAGCGGCGCAGCAGGGCCTGAAGGTGGTGCGGCTGAAAGGCGGCGACCCCTCGATCTTTGGCCGCAGTGCCGAGGAGATGGACCACCTTGCTGCCCATGGCGTGCCCTTGCGGGTTTGCCCCGGCGTCACCACGGCCAGCGCGGCCTCGGCGAGTGGGCAGGCTTCGCTCACCCTGCGCGGCGCGGCGCGGGGAATCACCTTTGTGACCGCCCATCTGAAGGCTGGCGAACCACTCAAGCTGGATTGGGAAGCTCTGGCCCGCCCGCATGCCACGCTGGGCATCTATATGGGCCGCGCGGCGGCGGGTGAGATTGCTCGCCAACTGATCGCCGCCGGGCGTGATCCCGAAACGCCAGTGATGGTGGCGGTCAATGTCTCGCGCCCGGATGAAAGGCTGATCCGGGGCAAGCTGTCGGCGCTGTCCTTCCTTGTCGCCACGATCAGCGATGATGATCCCACTCTGCTGCTGATCGGCGAGGCTGTGGCTCCGCGCGGGCAGGGTCGTTTCGTCAGCGTGGAAGAGGTCTTGAAGGCCGAGCGTTAACCAGCGCATCCAGATCGCCGGGCCGGTTGATGTTGGGCAGCACCAGATCGGGCATGGTGACGATCCGGGGCTTCACCCGCTCGATCCAGCCATAGATCGAATGTTTGCTGGTTTCGGCCAGATGCTTGTCCAGCGCTTCGGCCAGATGCGCAGGCCACCATGCGGCCAATGGCTGGCCCTCCAGCACCGCCGCGCCTTCACCGATCAGCGCATGGGCCAGAGCGGGCGGAAAGCTGGGCATATCGCAGCCGGTGACCAGCACGCCCTCGAAACCGCCAGCTTTGGCCTCATGCAGCGCGGCGTTCAGCCCGCCCAGAGGGCCCATGTCGGGCGCGGGGCGGTCTGGCAGCACGCGGGCGCTGGGATGGGGATGGCCGCAGACCACAACCTCTTCGCAAAAGGGCGCCAGAGCGGCCCGCGCATGGTCGAGCAGGCTTACGCCCTCCAGCAGCGCCTGTGCCTTGTCGCTGCCGAAACGGGATGAGCGCCCGCCCGCCAGCACCGCCCCTAGCGCGCGCATGCTCAGTTGGCGCCCGGCGGAATCTGCTGCACCACCGGCTGCGAGACAAAGCCATCGGCGGGCGCGCTGTCCACCGGGGCCGGAGGCAGGGCGGTGACGGGCATGGGCGCGGGCACCTTGATAAAGTGGCTGAGCGGCGTGCTGCCCCGGCTGATCTTGGCGCGGGACGGGTTCATCGCCTCATAGACCACGGCGTTTTCCAGCACATGCTGGACGTAACCGCGCGTCTCGCTGAAGGGGATTTTCTCGATCCAGTCGACCCAATTGTCGGTCGAGCCGCCGCGCGGATCGCCGCGCGCCGCGATCCATTTGCGCACATTGCCGCCGCCCGCATTGTAGGCGGCGATCGCCAGCGGATAGGAGCCGTTGAAGCCCGCCAGCACGCGGGCGAAATAGGCATCGCCCAGCTGCAGATTGGCCTGCGGATCGCTGCTGAGCGTCGAGGGGCTGTAGGCGATGCCCAGCTTGCGTGCCTGATCGGCGGCAGTGGCGGGCATCAGCTGCATCAGGCCCCGCGCGCCGGTGCGGCTGATGGCATATTGGCTGAACTGGCTTTCCTGCCGCGTGATGGCATGGTCGATGGTCCAGTTGGCCCCGGCGGGCACCGGCATCAGCGGGAAGGCCATGGCGCGGAAGCCCGGAATATCGAGGTTCTCCGCTGCTTGGCCGCCGATCACGCCCAGATCGCGGCGGCCGATGCTGTGGGCGAAATCCTCCAGCAGCACGAAATCCTGTTCGGTCCTGGCCTGGTCGGCCAGTTCGCGGAAGAATTTGATGGCCGTCGTCCAGTCGGTGTCGCGGGCCAGTTCGCGCGCGGCCTGAGCGATGGGGCGCGCGGCAAAGGCGGCGCGGGCGCGGGCGTCGGGCGTCGGGTGGCGCGGATCGCTCAGCGGCGGCAGGGGCAGGCCGAGGCGTTCGAGCGAGAGCATGCCGTGATACTCATCGGCAAAGGCCGAGGCGGACTGGAAATAGTTGCGCGCCTGAGCCGATTGCCCGGCCTTTTCCAGCGCGCGACCGGCCCAATAATAGCCTTTGGCGCGCGTCTGGGGCGTGCGTGCGGCTCCAGCATAGCGGGCGAAGAGTGTCGAGGCCGACATGTAATCATTTTGAGTCCACATCGCCTGAGAGGCACCCAGCCACATCAGCGAGGTGTAATCGTCACGCACGCCAAAGGCCTGACGCGAGATATCGGTGCCCGGAGCAAAGCCGTTCTGGGCATTCAGCGCGACATTGATCGCCGTGCGCGGATCGGCGGCGCGGGCGGCCATCAGGTTGGACTGCACCCAGCGGCGGGCGTCCAGCGCGGGCCGTATCGGCGTGGGGCGCTGCGCATACATGCTGGCGGCTTCATAGCTGCGGCTCTGGCGGAAGAGCATGCGGGCGCGGTCGACCAGATAGCCGGGGTCAGACAGCATCTCGGCGCTGGGCGGCGGCACGACAGGGGCGGGCGGCGGAGGCGGCGGGGCGTAGGAGGATGTCGGCACCGGCGTGGTGAACAGTCCGGGGTTGGCAGCGCGGGTCGCGGCCTCCATCGCGGCGGCATCGTCGGAGGGCTGAACGCTGCCATTGGGTGCGTCGCTGCCGCCATTGGCGCTCTGGATGGCAAGGCGCGCCTGAGCCACGGATTGCAGCGCCGCGCTGGCATAGGGCAGCACGCGCTGGGCTTGAGAGCGGTTGCCGTCCCACAGCACGGCGTCGAGGCGGGCGTTCTGATCGTCCTGCGTGAAGCTGCTGCCCCAGCGCTGCTGGATTGCGCTTTCCGCCGTGTCGGCCATGGTGCCGCCGCGCCACGCCGCGCGGGCGACCTGCGCGGCCTCGGGGCGGCCGACCTGCGCCAATGCCAGAGCATATTGCGCGCGGGCCGGGTTGGTCAGTGGCGGGAAGCGGTCGAAGAAGGCGACAAGGCGCCCGGCATCCACCGGATAGAGCGCGAGCGACTTTTCCGCATTCATCCGCATGCGGGTTTCATCGGGCAGACCGGGCCATGCCAGCAGGAAGCTGGCATAGGCATCAAAGCCCGCCGAGTCGGTGCCGACCAGCTGGCGCCAGCGGCTGATCGCCGGGCCGATGCTGCCCGGCGCGGTGCTGAGCAACTGGGCGCGGGCACGGTCCCATTCGGACCCGTCCTGACACTGCGCGGGGGCGGCCATGCAGACCAGCACGGTCAGCGAAAGCGCGGCAATCTGGCGGCGCAGGCGTGCTGCCTTCGCGCGCGGAGAGGGGGAAGCCATGACAGGAGCGGGGGCGAAGGAAGGGGTGGACATATGGGGCAATGGCTCCCTATCAGGCTGGCAAATGATCGTAACGGCGCTGGCCGGGTGGATGCTGGAACGGCAGGCGCCTTCAGGCTGGGGCATAATCAGGGATAATGTCCATGTTCTCCGGTTCCATTCCCGCTCTGGTGACGCCTTTCAGCGACGGAGCGTTTGACGAGGCCGCCTTTCGCCGCCTTGTGGACTGGCAGATCGAGAACGGTTCGTCGGCCCTCGTTCCATGCGGCACCACGGGGGAAAATTCCACCCTTTCCAACGCTGAGCACCATCGGGTCATCGAACTCTGCGTGGAGCAGGCGGCGGGCCGGGTTCCGGTGATCGCGGGCTGCGGTTCCAACGACACGCAGAATGCGCTTCTCCACATGAATTTTTCCAAGAAGAGCGGGGCCAGTGCCGCCCTTCTGGTCGCGCCTTATTACAATCGTCCGAGCCAGGCGGGTCTGATCGCGCATTTTTCCTATCTGGCCGAGCATAACGACCTGCCGATCGTGCTTTACAATGTGCCCGCGCGCACGGTGACGGACATCAAGCCGGAGACGGTGATCGAGCTGGCGCGCCGCTATCCCGAGAAGATCGTGGCGATCAAGGATGCCAGCGGCGATCTTAGCCGCGTGACGGACCACCGCATGGGCATCGGCAAGGACTTCTGCCAGCTTTCGGGCGATGATGAGCTGGCGCTGCCTTTCTTCGCGGCGGGCGGCGTGGGCTGCATCTCGGTGACGGCCAATGTGGCGCCCGCTTTGTGCGCTCAGTTCCAGGCGGCTTGCGCCGCTGGCGATCTGGCCGAGGCGCGCCGGTTGAACGACATTCTCTATCCGCTGCATTATGCGATGTTCGAGGATGCCTCGCCGGGTCCGGTGAAGTATGCGCTGTCGCGCGTGCATCCCTGGTTCAAGGAAGAGCTGCGCCTGCCGCTGGTGGAAGCCAGCGCCGAGGCGAAGAAGGCCGTGGATGAGGCACTGGAACACGCCGGCCTGATCTGACCCGAACAGGTGGAGAGGTGGCGCGCAACGACCGTGCGCCACCGCCTTTTCGCCGGAAGACATTATGGGAGCGCGAGGGGGTAACCCCCTCGCATGTTGCCTTTTTCTCCCTTCCCCATCCTTGCCCTCAAGAAAAAGACAAAAAGTGGCGCAACCGGGGCAGGGCACTCACGCCTTTCACTTGGCGTTCAGCCAAGGGCTGGTTATAGGCGCTGGTCATGGATCATGCATCGCCTCGCGTTTCGCCCTTTGCTTCCCTGTCGCCGATGCGGGCGCTTGCTCTGGCCGGTTGTGCCATGGCGGTTGCTCTGACGGCGGGTTGTGCCGGGAAGGGCGGCAAGGCGAAGGACACCGCCTATGTCGCGCGCGATGTCGATTCGCTCTATCTGGCGGCCAAGAAGAAGCTGGATGATGGCGACGCCAAGGTGGCGGGCGCGCTGTTCGACGAGGTCGAGCGTCAGCACCCCTATTCGCCCTGGGCCCGCCGCGCGCAGCTGATGAGCGCCTTCTCCTATTACAGCGGCAAGGACTACACCAAGGCGATCCAGGCCGCTCAGCGCTTTCTCTCGATCCATCCGGGCAACAAGGATGCGGGCTACGCCTATTATCTGATCGCCCTGTGCTATTACGAGCAGATCCAGGACGTGACGCGCGACCAGAAGATCACGCTTCAGGCGCTGAGCGCCATGAACGATGTGGTGCGCCGCTATCCTGACACGCGCTATGCTGTGGACGCCCGCCTGAAGATCGACCTGATCAACGACCACCTTGCGGGCAAGGAAATGGACATCGGCCGTTTCTATGAGCGTGCCGGTCGCTGGCTGGCCGCCGATATCCGCTTCCGCAATGTGGTGGATCACTATGGCAACACCAGCCATGCTTCCGAGGCGCTGTTCCGTCTGGTGGAGAGCAATCTCTCGATCGGCCTGCCCGATGAGGCGCAGAAGTATGCCGCCGTGCTGGGCGCCAACTATCCGGGCAGCGAGTGGTATGAAAAGGCCTATGCGCTGATGAACAAGTATGATCCGGGCCTGAAGGTCAGCTAAGGACCTTCGAGGTGTGATGGCATGAAAAAGGCCCCGCGAGCATTGCTTGCGGGGCCTTTTTGCTGGGCTGCCGATGGCTTATTTCTCGGCGGGTTTTTCGCCGCCCTTATCCTTGCCGTCCCTGCCGCAGAGCATATCGCGCTTGTGGCCGAAATCGATCCGCTCGAAGATCGCCTTGTCGCTGGGCGTGCCGGTGAAGATCGATCCGAAGAAATGGTTCATCGCATCGCCGCGCTGGGCGACATAGCCGCGAAACAGGCCGTTCACCAAAGCGCTGCGCACGGTGACGCCATCACGTTCCAGCAGCACGGGGCCATTGCCGGTCACCTGCGGGTGATTGCCGTTGTAGATGCTCCACCAGTCATCCTCCGGGCCGAGCGGGCCGGAAAAGCGCAGCACTTCGAAATCGGGGCCGGGATCGACAGTGGCGCTTTCTCCGGGTGACAGCGTGACCCAGGACAAACCTGCGCAGACCCCGCCGTCGTGCGTGGGGGCTTTGGTGGGGCCATCGGCCATCAGGGCGAGAGCCATCAGAAGGGGGAGCATGACGGTTATCCTTGATTGCCATCCTTGTGCCATGTCTGGCTGGCGGCGTCCATCAGCTTAACCCGGGCCTGCGGTGAGGTGTTTTTTCGCGCCATAATGCCCCGCATTGATCGATTGCTTCGATCATTCGCCCGCCAATGTCAAAAATCTAGCGCCGAGGTTGACATTTCCCGCCAAGAGGCGCTTCAAGTGATGAAGAGGCTCGCGCGTGTCGACCTCCCCCCGGCTGACCAGATTCCATGCTCTCGCAAAAAACCCGCTATACGATCCGTGCGCTCCAGCATCTGGCTGATCGCTATCGTCAAGGGCCGATCCGGCTCGACGATATCGCGCAGACCCAGAACATTCCGCGCAAATTCCTCACCGTCATTCTTTCGGAGATGGTGCGTGAGGGGGTGGTGATCTCGCATCGCGGGCGTGAGGGTGGTTATGAGCTGGCTCTGCCGCCCTGCGATGTGCGCTATGGCGACATCATCCGCCTGACGCGCGGCTCGCTGGCGCTGGTGCCCTGCGCCAGCCGCTATGCCCATGAACATTGCACCAACTGCCTGCCCGAAGCTGAATGCCGGCTGCGCGGGGTGATGCTGGCGCTGCGCGACGAAATGGCCGCCATGCTCGACCGGCTGACGCTGGCCGACCCCATCGAGGTGGAGGCGCCCTTCGAGCAATCGCCTGATCTGCCGCGCCCCTCGCGCGTCAATAAGGGGTTGCGCTGAGCTGTAGGTGATTGTTTTTTAACGATGCTCAACTGTTCCTTTTTAAGGACGCCCATATGAACATCTGTTAATGCGGTCGGGGTAAATGCATCTCCAGTGGGCCGGTTGTCGCGCCCCGAATCGGGGTTGTGATCCATGGCTACTTCGCCGCATTTTGCCGCTGCCGCGCCGCTGCCTGACGAAGGCCACACCGCGCGCCTTTCGCCCGCCAATGACGTTCAGGGTGAAACCTGGCTGTCGCCTGAAGACATCAGCGACTCGCTGTCCTCGCAGCGTGGCGATCGCGCCATCCATATCGAATATGTGCTGATCGCCGCCATCTGGCTGGGCAGCATGGGCGCGGGCCTCTATCGCCTGCTGATGTGATGGTTAATATCACCGCAGCTTTTGCGAAAACCGTAAAAGCGGGGTGACGGGTCCATTCGCCTGCGCTAGAACAGCGCGCGAACATGCTGACGACCCTATCCATCCGCAACATCGTGCTGATCGAGGCGCTTGACCTCGATTTCCACGCTGGCCTGGGCGTGCTGACCGGTGAGACCGGGGCGGGCAAATCGATCCTGCTCGATGCGCTGGGGCTGGTGCTGGGCGCGCGCGCCGATCTGGGCCTGATCCGCGCGGGCGAAAGCTTGGCCAGCGTGGTCGCCAGCTTCGATGGCGCGCATCTGGCGCAGGGCCTGACCTCCACGCTGAGCGAGGCCGGGGTGGAGATCGAGCCCGGCGAGCCGCTGATCTTGCGCCGCCAGTTGAAACAGGATGGCGGATCGCGCGCCTATATCAACGATTCCCCGGTGAGCGTGGCGCTGCTGCGTGAGATCGCGCCTTTCCTCGTGGAAATCCACGGCCAGCACGATGATCGCGGTCTGGTCAATCCGCGTGGGCACCGCGCCCTGCTGGACCGCTATGTCGGCCATGGCGCCGGGGTGGATGCCGGAGCGGTGGAAACCGCGTGGCGCCGCTGGCGCAAGGCAGAGGATGCGCTGGCCACCGCCCGCGCCAGGCTTGCCAAGGCTTCGGAAGATCGCGATCTGCTGCTGGCCCATGTCGCTGAACTGGCGACGCTGGCTCCCGTCGAGGGCGAGGAGGATGAACTCGCCGCTGCCCGCGCCGATATGCAGAAGGGCGAGCGCCTGTCGGGCGATCTGGCCGAATTGTCGCACCTCTTCACCGGCTCGGACAGCGCTTTGGCGCAGCTGCGTGCTGCCTCCCGCCGCCTCGACCGCATCGCTGGCGAACATGAGTTGCTGGGCGAGGCCCTGGAAGCGCTCGACCGCGCCATGATCGAGGCGGGCGAGGCCGAGGAACGCATCGAACGCGCGGTGGAAGCGCTGGCCCATGATCCCATGGCCCTCGACCGCATCGAAACCCGCCTCTTCGACCTGCGCGCCGCCGCCCGCAAGCACGCCTGCGCGGTGGATGACCTGCCCGGCAAGATGCGCGACATGCGTGAGGAACTCGAAGCCATCGAGGCGGGCGAGGAAGGCCTCGCCGCGCTGGAAAAGGCCGCTCACGAAGGCGGTCTGGAATATCGCGCGCTGGCTGAAGCGCTGAGTGTCGCCCGCGTGGAAGCTGCCGCGAAACTGGATGTGGCGGTAAAGGGCGAACTGGCTCCGCTGAAGCTGGATGCTGCCCGTTTCCGCACCGCCGTCCTACGCCTGCCCGAGGAACGCTGGGGTTCTGGCGGCGTCGATGCGGTGGAGTTCATGATCGCCACCAATCCCGGCGCTGATTTCGCGCCGCTGGCCAAGATCGCCTCGGGCGGTGAGCTGTCGCGCTTTATCCTCGCTCTGAAGGTTGCGCTGGCCGAGGAAGGCGGCGCGGCCACGGTCATTTTCGACGAAATCGACCGCGGTGTCGGCGGCGCAGTGGCTCAGGCCATTGGCGAGCGTCTGGCGCGTCTGGCCGGCGGGCAGGGCGGGGGGCAGTTGCTCGCCGTTACGCATAGTCCGCAGGTGGCTGCGCGGGGGGGGCAGCACTATTTTATCGCCAAATCCAGCGATGGAACTGTCACGCGCACCGGCGTCCAGCAGCTGGATGAGGATGGGCGGCGGCATGAGATCGCACGTATGCTATCCGGCGCGGAGATTACGCCGGAGGCAAGGGCTCAGGCGGAGAGGTTGCTGGAAGGGGTTTAAGAAGGACAATGCGAGGGTGTTACACCCTCGCGCTCCCGGAACGTCTCCCGACGAAAGGGCAATGGTGCCCCTATCGTGGTGCCCGGCCTCTCCACCTGCGCAATCTTTAGCGCCGCAGGCAATTATCCCTCAGAACCAAAGGCTGACCTGCGAATTTTAAAGCCTGCGGCGCTCTGAACCCGTGCCTGCCCGATAGTCAGGGCGCAACGAAGACAGTAATGGGAGCGCGAGGGGGTAACCCCCTCGCATTGTCCTTTTCTCTTAAAGGTCCTTCATGTCCCCTTTGGATCGCCCCATCTGGTCCGCCTTCAACGGCCCGCAAGCTGCACTGGCGCAATGGAACTCCGCGAAGACGGCGCTGCGCATCGACCCCGGCTATGGCCCTTTCGTCGCCGCTGCGCCGGGTGAAGAGCATGCCCTGATCGATCTTCTGACGAGTGATGAGGATCAGATCCTGGTTGTGGAGCCGGAGGGTTTTACCCCGCCGCCCGGGCTGCAGGTGGTCAAGCAGGGCATGCTGATGCAGATGGTGGCGCAGGGCGCTCCGCCTGCTTTCGATCCGGAGGGGATCGCGCTTCTGGGCGAGGACGACGTGGCGGATATGGGGGCTCTGGCGCTGGCCAATCAGCCGGGGCCGTGGGCCGGCAGGACGCATCTTTACGGCGATTATTTCGGTATTCGTCATGACAGCCGCGTCGTCGCCATGGCGGGGGAACGGATGCGCCCGGCGGCAGGATTCGCGGAGGTCAGCGGAGTGTGTACCGATCCGGCGTTTCGCGGGCGCGGTTATGCGGCCAAGCTGATCGGGCGCGTGATGGCGGGGTTCGCGGCGCGTGGCGATGCGGCTTTTCTGCACAGTTGGGCGAATAATGCCGGAGCGATTGCGCTTTATGAACAGTTGGGTTTCACTCAGCGTATAAGGCTGGTGGCGATGGCGCTGCGGCGCGGCTAAGGGGCAGCTATGAGTGACCCGCAAGACCTTTCCAGCCTGAACGATGCCGACGCCGCCAATGAGCTGATGCGACTGGCCCGCCAGATCAACCGCGCCCGCCAGAAATACCATCTGGATGACGCTCCCGAGATCGAGGATGCGGCCTATGACGCGCTGATCCGCCGCAATGAGGCGCTGGAGGCAGCGTTTCCGCATCTGAAACGCGCCGATTCGCCCACGGATAAGGTCGGCTTCGAGGTGGCGGCTTCTCCGCTCTCCAAGGTCACGCATGATGTGCGGATGATGAGCCTGGACAACGCCTTTTCCGATGAGGAATTGGCCGAGTTCGTGGCGCGCGTCCGCCGTTTTCTGGCGCTGCCGGAGGATGCCGCCGTGCCGATGACGGCGGAGCCCAAGATCGACGGCCTGTCCTGCTCGCTGCGCTATGAAAAGGGCGTGCTGGTGCGCGCCGCCACGCGCGGCGACGGTCAGGTGGGCGAGGATGTGACGCCGAATGTGGCGCATATCCCCGATATTCCGCAGCAGCTGCGCGGCGATAACGTGCCCGACCTCTTCGAGGTGCGCGGCGAGGTCTATATGGAAAAGGCCGCCTTCGCCGCCCTGAACACCGCGCAGGAGGAGAAGGGCGAGAAGGTCTTCGCCAATCCGCGCAATGCTGCCGCCGGATCGCTGCGCCAGAAGGATGCGAAGGTCACAGCCAGCCGTCCGCTGCGCTTCTACGCCCATGGCTGGGGCGCCCATTCCGGCCTGCCCGCCGCCACGCAGGGCGGCGTGATGGAAGCCATCGCGGGCTGGGGCTTCGACACCGCTCTGGAGGAATGGCACCCGCGCGATCTGGATGGTGCGGTCAGCTATTACAACGATCTGTCCAAGCGCCGTGCAGGCCTGCCCTATGAAATCGACGGCGTGGTCTACAAGGTCGACTCGCTGGAATGGCAGGCGCGTCTGGGCTTCGTCGCCAAGGCGCCGCGCTGGGCCATCGCCCGCAAGTTCCCTGCCGAGCGCGCCGAAACCACGCTGGAAGCCATCGACATTCAGGTTGGCCGCACCGGCAAGCTGACTCCGGTGGGCCGTCTGGCGCCGGTGCTGGTGGGCGGGGTGACCGTCACCAATGTCACGCTGCACAACCGCGACGAGATCGGGCGCCTTGGCGTGCGTGTGGGCGACCGCGTGGTGCTGCAGCGCGCGGGCGATGTGATCCCGCAGGTGGTGGAGAACGTCACCCGCGATGAAGACCGCGAACCCTTCCACTTCCCCGACCACTGCCCCGAATGCGGCAGCGAGGCCGTCGCCGAAGAGGGCGAGGTCGATGTGCGTTGCACGGGCGGCCTGATCTGCCCGGCCCAGCGTACCGAAAGGCTCAAGCATTTTGTGAGCCGTGGCGCGTTAGACATTGAAGGTCTTGGAGAAAAGACCATCGATGAGTTCTTCGGCCTTGGCTGGCTGGAAAGCCCCGCAGACATTTTCCGCCTGAAGGCGCGCCGCGACGAGATCGTCGGGCGGCCCGGATGGCAGGATAAGTCTGTGGATAACTTGTTGAAAGCCATCGAGGCCAAGCGTCAGCCCGATGCTGCGCGGCTGCTGTTCGGCCTTGGCATCCGCCATGTCGGCGTGGTGACGGCGCGTGATCTGCTCAAGCGCTTTGTCACGCTGGACGGCCTGCGCCGCAAGATCGAGGTCCTCTCCCGCCACCGCGACGAGAAAGAGGCCAGCTATCACGCCGAACTGACCGGCGACGATGGCGAGGATATCAAGACCCCCGATCAGATCCGTTTCGCCCGCAAGCTGGCCAATGAGATGGCCGCGCAAATCGGCGTTCCCGGCGTCGGCCCCGAGGTGACGGTGGGACTGATCGACTTCTTCCACGAGATGCACAATGTTGACGTGTGGGAAGACCTGATGAACGAGGTCAGCCCGCCCGACTATATCGTGGAAACCATGGCCAGCGAGGTCGCGGGCAAGACCGTGGTCTTCACCGGCAAGCTGGAAACCATGAGCCGCGACGAGGCCAAGGCTCAGGCCGAGAGGCTGGGCGCGCGCTCGGCAGGCTCGGTCAGCGCCAAGACCGATCTGGTGGTGGCGGGGCCGGGCGCAGGTTCGAAGCTGAAGCAGGCCGCCGCCCTCAACATCCCGGTGATCGATGAGGCTGAATGGGCGCAGATCGTTGCGCGTGCGGGATAAATTCTTCTCGCAACCGATACTGTAATTCCCTCTTGGGGCGCCGTGCCGATTGGATTAGCCATAGCGCCGCGACGCTCTCGCTTCGATGGCGTCCCGAGGGAGAGTGCGATGATGAGCAAGTCTGTTTGGCGCGCCGGGGCTATGACTTTGGCGCTGAGTGTCGGCGTGCTGGGGGCCGGGTTCGCCACGGCCAAGCCGACCCATGTGGCAGGCGCATCGCCCGCCATCGCCGCCGCTCTGGCCGACAAGGCGCGCCCCGAAACGGACACCTCGCGCGATGAGGCCCGCAAGCCCGGCGCGCTGCTTGCCTTCGCCCGCGTCCACCCCGGTGAGAAGGTGGGCGAGTTGCTGCCCGGCGGCGGTTACTTCACGCGGCTGATCTCCAGGATCGTCGGCGAAAAGGGCGCGGTCTATTCGTGGATTCCGGGTGAAGGCCCCACGCGAGGCACCGCAAACTTCAAGGTCGTGCCGGATGTGAACTACACCAATGTCTCGCTGGTGCGCGGCCCGGCCTTCTCGGCGCCCGAGAAGCTGGATCTGGTGTGGACCAGCCAGAACTATCACGACCTTCACCACCACGGCGGCAATGCCGAGGCCACCAATGCCGCCGCTTTCGAGGCTCTGAAGCCCGGCGGCTATTATTTCGTCACCGATCACGCCGGAGCCAAGGGTACGGGTGACAGCCAGACCGATGCGCTGCATCGCATCGATCCCGAACTGGTGAAGAGCGAAGTCGCCAAGGCCGGGTTCAAGCTGGTGGGGGAGAGCAAGGCTCTGGCCAATGCTTCCGACGATCACACCGTCAGCGTGTTCAAGATCCACGACAAGACGGATCAGTTCGTGTTTCTGTTTCAGAAGCCCAAGGGGAAGTAAGCTAAGGAGGATAAGTGCGAGGGGGTTACCCCCTCGCGCTCCTATGACGTCTTCCGACGCTAGGGCAGTGGCGCCGAAATGGAGCGCCCAGCCTCTCCACCTGCGCAGCGCTAGGCGCCGCAGGCAATCGACATTTTTCATACGATGGGGGGGCGCTGGCAAATTTAAAGCCTGCGGCCCTCAGAATCCGCGCCTGCCTGTCAGCTTGGGCGCAACGTAGACACTAAAGGGAGCGCGAGGGTGTAACACCCTCGCATTTCCTCTTCCTTCTTAACCCCTTATCCCCACTTTTTCGCCCAATCCGGCAACTGCCCCGGACGGCTCGCCCGCACGCGCACATCGTTCCGCTTGCGCAGCCACAGCACAGACCAATCGCCATGCACCGCCCGTCGCGCGATCCGCAGCCCGGCGCGACGGCAGGCGGCGCGCACCTGCTCCTCCTGCGTGGAGAGCAGCCCGGCCAGCAGCAGCGATCCGCCCGGCACCAGCGCCTTGGCGAAATCGGGCGCCAGCTCGATCAGCGGCCCGGCGAGGATGTTGGCGATCAGCAGATCATAGGGCCCGCGCGATTGCAGGACGGGATCGTCCATACCGTCGGCGATCAGCATGGTGAGCTGGCCGGCGCCGGCGCCCGGCGCGATGTCGTTGATCTCGATGTTATGCTCGACCACGCCGAGGCAGGCGGCATCGATGTCCGAGGCGGTGGCCAGAGCGCGGGGCCACAGATGCAGGCCCGCGAAGGCCAGCAAGCCGGTGCCGGTGCCGATATCGGCCAGATTGCGGACCACCAGACCCTCGGCCTTCATCAGGCTGAGCATGGTCAGGCATCCGGCGGTGGTGGCGTGGTGGCCGGTGCCGAAGGCGCGGCTGGCGGGGATGGTGAAGGCGCGGATGCCTTCGGGGGGCTCCACGGGAAAATCAGGCGTATGGACGATAAAGCGCCCGGCGTGGATCGGTTCGAGGCCGGATTGGGAGAGGGTGATCCAGTCCTGATCGGGCAGGCGTTCCTCATTCATCTTCGGGGCCTTGCCCTTGCCGTCTTCGCCGGCGAACAGGGCCTTGATCGCGCTGCGGTCGGCGGCAGTGGGCTGGCGGGGCAGGAAGACGTCCATGCGCCAGTCTTCGGGCTTGTCGTCGGCGATCTCGCAGCCGGAGAGGATGACCGTTTCATCCCAGTCCCAGGCATCTTCATGGGCGATCAGCGCGGCTTCGATCTGCCAGCGCGGGCCGAAGAGGGTGATCTGCCAGCTTTGCTCCTCGGCTTCATCGGCGGGAGGTGTGACGGGGTTCTGGGATGCGGGTTTACGGGCCATGCGCGCGGCATAGCGTCAGTGTCCGGCCTCGCCAAGGGGCAGTCCGCGCATGAGCGCTATGGGGCAGCAGCGCATGCGTATGGCAAGAAGCTGAACGGCAGATGGTCGTAAGGCCTTTCTGACGCTTGCATGGTGTCGCGTTTTGGCTATGGGAAATATTCACGCGGGGCATGACCCCGCAATGCAGCAACGTGAATGCAGCAAACACAAAGGATTCCACCGATGGCCCAAGGCGCCACTGGCAAAAAGGCACGGCCGCTTTCCCCGCACCTTTCGATCTGGCGCTGGGGCCCGGCGATGTTCACCTCGATCATGCACCGCGTGTCGGGCAATGGTCTGGCCGTGGTGGGGCTGGGTGCCCTGCTGTGCTGGCTGGGCACGCTGGCCGCCGGTCCTGAGGCTTATGCCAAATATGCCGCCTTCGCGGTGAGCCCGCTGGGCCGCATCGTCTTTGTGGGCATCAGCTGGGCCTATTTCAACCATCTGTGCTCGGGCCTGCGCCACCTGCTGATGGACATCGGCGGCGGTTTCGAGGTGAAGACCAACAACATGTGGTCGATCCTGACGCATGTGTTCGGCGTGCTGCTCACCGTGGTCTTCTGGGCCATCCTGCTGCTGCGCTGAGGGAGATAGACGATGGGTAACGGAACCTCGATCGGCCGCGTTCGCGGGCTGGGCTCGGCGCATTCGGGCGCGCATCACTGGATCGTGCAGCGCGTCTCGGCCATCGGCAATCTGGTGCTGACGGCATGGTTCGCCGTCTCGCTGCTGCTGATGCCCAATTTCAACTACATCACCGTGCATGACTGGATTGTCAGCCCGGTGTCGGCGGTGGCGCTGTCGCTGCTGATCATTTCTGTGTTCTGGCATGTGCGCCTGGGCATGCAGGTCCTGATCGAGGACTATCTGCATGAAGCCGGCACGAAGTTCGTTGCGCTGGCCGCGCTGAACCTCGTGGTCTTCGGCGCCGCCTTCTACGGCGTGTTCACCATCGCCCGCCTCGCTCTGGGAGCTGCTTGAGATGTCCGCCCCTTCCTACAAGATCATCGACCATATCTATGACACCGTGGTGGTGGGCGCGGGCGGTTCGGGCCTGCGCGCCACGATGGGTGCTGCCGAAGCTGGTCTGAAGACCGCCTGCATCACCAAGGTGTTCCCCACCCGCAGCCACACCGTGGCGGCGCAGGGCGGCATCGCGGCTTCGCTGTGCAACAACACGCCCGACCACTGGACCTGGCACATGTACGACACCGTCAAGGGGTCGGACTGGCTGGGCGACCAGGACGCTATCGAGTACATGGTGCGCGAGGCGCCTGCCGCCGTTTACGAGCTGGAGCACGCTGGCGTGCCCTTCAGCCGCAACGCCGACGGCACGATCTATCAGCGCCCCTTCGGCGGCCACATGCAGAACATGGGCGAAGGCCCGCCGGTGCAGCGCACCTGCGCCGCTGCCGACCGTACCGGTCACGCCATGCTTCACGCGCTGTATCAGCAGTCGCTCAAGTATGACGCCGACTTCTTCATCGAATATTTCGCCATCGACCTCATCATGGACAATGGCAAATGCGTCGGCGTGATCGCGCTGTGCATGGATGACGGCACGATCCACCGCTTCCGCTCGCAGGCCGTGGTGCTGGCGACCGGCGGCTATGGCCGTTCCTATTACACCGCCACCTCGGCCCATACCTGCACCGGCGACGGCGGCGGCATGGTGCTGCGCGCCGGCCTGCCCCTGCAGGACATGGAATTCGTGCAGTTCCACCCCACCGGCATCTACGGCGCGGGCGTGCTGATCACCGAGGGCGCGCGCGGCGAGGGCGGTTACCTCACCAACTCGCAGGGCGAGCGCTTCATGGAGCGTTATGCTCCCTCGGCGAAGGATCTGGCCTCGCGTGACGTGGTCAGCCGTTCGATGGCGCTGGAAATCCGCGAAGGCCGCGGCGTGGGCCCCCATGCCGACCACATCTACCTGCACCTCGATCACATCGATCCCAAGGTGCTGGCCGAGCGTCTGCCGGGCATCACCGAGAGCGGCAAGATCTTCGCCGGTGTCGACCTGACCCGCCAGCCGCTGCCTGTGGTGCCCACCGTGCACTACAACATGGGCGGTATTCCCTGTAACTATCACGGCGAAGTCGTGACCATCGGCCCGGATGGCAATCCGGATCACGTGGTCCCCGGCCTGTTCGCCGTGGGCGAGGCGGCCTGCGTTTCGGTGCATGGCGCCAACCGTCTGGGTTCGAACTCGCTGATCGATCTGGTCGTCTTCGGGCGCGCCACCGGCCACCGTCTGAAGGAAATCGTGAAGCCGGGCGCTGCCCAGCCCGAACTGCCCAAGGACTCGGCCGATCTGGCGCTGGGCCGTCTGGACCACTTCCGAAACGCCAATGGCGGCAGCTCGACGGCGGAAATCCGCACCGAGATGCAGCGCGCCATGTCGCAGCACGCCGCCGTGTTCCGCACCGACGAGCTGATGGCCGAAGGCAAGCACAAGCTGGCCGACACCTATGCCCGCATGAAGGACATCAAGGTGACCGACCGCTCGCTGATCTGGAACAGCGATCTGGTCGAGACGCTGGAGCTGGACAACCTCATCAGCCAGGCCTCGGTCACGCTGCATGGCGCCCATGCCCGCAAGGAAAGCCGCGGCGCCCATGCGCATGAGGACTTCCCCGATCGCAACGATGCCGAGTGGATGAAGCACACCGTCGCCTGGTTCGACGGTTGGGGCGGCAATGGCGGCGGCGTGAAGCTGGACTACCGTCCGGTCCACGAATACACGCTGACCGACGATGTCAGCTACATCAAGCCGAAGAAGCGCGTGTACTGATCGCTTCTAACGCGGCTTAAAAAAGGGGCTGGAAGGCGCAGGCTTTCCGGCCCTTTTTGTTGCGCGCCTGTTGCTGGCTGACGATGCTGTGTATCACTTGCAGGATGGGCAGGAAGCATCTTGCCGGGCGGCTCGGTTTGTGATGCTTTACATGCCGATGAATCGGGTCACGTCGGCGACGAATCGAAACCTGCGGGCAAGCCGTAAATACCTGTCCATCATGGCGATGTTGTGCGCCATGATCGGGCAGCCGTTGGCGGCTGCCTCGTCGCATCGTGATTCCGGGCTGGAACAGCAATTGCTGGCCAGCATCACCCAGCTTGCCAGCGATGACTTCGCCGGGCGCGAGCCGGGCACCGAGGGCGAGAAGAAAACCCTGCGTTATCTGGCCCGGCAGTGGTTCGATATCGGGCTGGTCTCGGGCACCAATGATCCGGCGCATCCCTGGTTTCAGCCCGTGACGCTGGTGGGGCGCGAGCCCGTGGGATCGCATGCCGATTTCGCGCGGCGCGGGCGCCCGGTGCTGCTTGCGCCTGACGCTGTGCGGGTGATGACCTTCGGGCGGCGCGGCATGGTGCGCAATGCGCCTTTCTATTTCGTGGGGCGGATGTCGGGCGATCTGCCCTCTCGCACCGAACTGGCGGGCCGCGTGGCGGTGATCTTCGACAAGCCCGCGCCGCGTGTGGGCGGCGATGTGCTGCCGCTTGCGGTGCGCCAGAACGCTTTGCTGGAAGGCGGCGCGGCGGCGGTTCTGACTGTGCTGGACAGCTATCGCACCCTGGCTTCGGTGAGTGAGCGGCGGCGGCATCAGGGCTTCGCTCTGGCTGATGACGCGCCCGAGGGCGATCTGGAAGCCTATATCACCATGGAAGGCATGGCGCGGCTGCTGGGCGGGCGCGAGGCGCTTGATGCGCTGTCCAACGAGGCCAACCGTCCGGATTTCGCCCCGCATCTGCTCGATCTGACCGCCAATTTTGAGGCGACCACCCGCCAGACCACCATTCGCACGCATAATGTGATCGGTCGCATACCGGGCCGCCACCCTGAGGAAGGCGCGGTGCTGCTGCTGGCACATTGGGACCATTTCGGCACCTGCGGCACGGGCAGGCCCGGAGAGCCGGGGCATGAGCATCTGATCTGCAATGGCGCCATCGACAATGCCAGCGGCATCGCGGGCCTGACCGAGATCGCGCGTAGATTAGCGCATAATCAGACCGGCCCGCTCGATCGTGACGTCTATATTCTGGCCACCACCGCCGAGGAAATGGGCCTGCTGGGTGCCGAGGCCTTTGCCGAAAGCCCGCCGCTGCCGCTGGGCAAGATCGTGGCGGCTTTCAACCTCGATTCCATCGCCATCGCGCCTGCGGGCGGGCCGTTGGGCGTGGTGGGGGCGGGGATGACGCGGCTTGATTCCGGCATCTCAACCGTGGCGCAGGAGCAGCACCGCAAGATCGCCAATTCGGACTGGCCCAACACCTTCCTCAAGCGGCAGGATGGCTGGGCGCTGATCAGCCATGATATTCCCGCCGTGATGGTCACCTCCGCCTATGGCGACAAGCCGCGCTTCCAGCATTATCTGGAAACCGACTATCACCGCCCCGGCGATGTGGTGAAGCCCGGGCTGGAACTGGGCGGCGCTGCCGAGGATGTGTGGTTCCATGTGGCGCTGGTGCATTATTTCGCCGATCCGCGCCGCTGGACGGCGGCGGTCTCCACGGCGGAGCGCTGAAAATCTTCACGTAAATTCTTGTCATTGGCTCGCCGTTCATTGACGGTTCGCCCGCCGCGCAATAGTTTCCGCACCGCGCCCGGCTTTGTGCTTCGCGCAACTTGTCTCTTGAGGAGGGATGACATGAAGAAACTGATTATGCCTCTGGCCTTGCTTGCCGTTCTCGCCGTTCCCGTCACGGCTGAAGCGGCCACCTGCCGCAATGCCAAGGGTCAGTTCGCCAAGTGCGGCACGCCCGGCGCCAAGCCCGACGGTGCTGCCAAGGCTGCTCCCGCGATGAAGGCGGCTCCCGCCATGAAGGCCGCGCCTGCCATGACCGCCGCTCCGGCGATGAAGCCCATGGCCAAGGCCGAGCCTGCTGCCGCCCCCGCCAAGAAGAAGGGGCCTTGCAAGGATTCCAAGGGCAAGTTCGTGAAGTGCTGATCGGCGCCTGACGATCTGAACTCAAAAAGAAACCGGCGGGGGCTGCGATAACGCCCCCGCCGGTTTTCTTTTGCCTGCTTGAGGGAGCATGGCGAACCACGCTCCCTTGCCAGAGCTTACTTCTCCGCGCGCGCGGCCTTGGGCGCGAAGAGATTGCCGAAGAAGTCACCCTTGTACCACAGCGGCGGCGTGTCCGAATCCGCCATGGCGCTGGTGATGCGCCAGTTGGCCTCGGCAAAGCGGGCGCCCGCGCGCCAGTTGATGGGCTGCGACAGGTCGTCGCCCGGCTTGTGGTAGGTGGTCTTCATGAACTGCGTCCACTGCGCCGCGCCGCCATTGCCATAGCCGGTGGCCAGGAACACGGCGGGCACGCCCTGCTTCACGAACATATAGTGGTCCGAGCGGACGAAGATGTTCTCGGTCGGCATGGGATCGGGGCTGAGCGAAAGCTGCATCGCCTTGCCCGAATTGGCCACGATCTTGCCCAGCGTGGAGTGATCCGCGCCGAAAGCCACCAGATCGGTGAAGGGATAGAGCAGCACCGGCATGTCGAGATCGACATTGCCGACGATCTTCTCGACCGGCACGGCAGGGTGGCGGGCGAAGAAATCGGCGCCCAGCAGGCCCTTTTCCTCGCCGGTGGAGACCAGGAAGATTACGCTGCGGCGCGGGCCCTTACCGGCCTTGGCCTCCTGCGCCATCACATGGGCGACTTCCAGCAGCGTGGAGGTGCCCGCCGCATTGTCCAGCGCGCCATTGTAGATGCGGTCCTTGTCAGCCGGTTCACCGGGCTTGGGGGCATCGACGCCGAGGTGGTCGAGATGGCCCGAGAGCACCACATACTGGTCTTTCAGAGCCGGATCGCTGCCGGGGATCATACCCGCGACATTGGGGCTGGTGACGCGGGTCGAGGCGAAGTTGCCATAGATGCGCGCGCTGCCCTTCAGCGCGAAACCCTTCACCGCGACCGGCTTGCCCGAAACCCACGGCTTGTCGGCCAGCGTGCGGATCTGCGTCAGCGACTGGGGCGCACCGGCCAGCAGGGCGTTGGCGGCATCGTCGTCCAGCGAGGCGCTGGCGCGGATGCCGGTGGCATTGTCATGCGCCTTGCCGGCGTTGGGGCCATTGGTGTCGACCCAGTTGAAGCGCGGGGTGCCGGCGTATTGCAGGCTGCGCTCCCACGGGCGGACCTTGAGCGAGGCATTGGTGCCGATGGTGATGATGCCGATGGCGCCATGGGCGGCGGCGGCTTCACCCTTGGTGGCGCCGATATGCGCGGCTTCTTCGGAAGGGAGCCCGCTGGGGAAGCCCGAGAGCATCACCACGATCTTGCCCTTCACATCCAGCCCCTTGTAATCGTCGAGACCGTATTGCGCGTTCTCAAGGCCATAGCCCACGAAGACCAGCGGGGCCGAGACGTCCAGCTTGCTCTCGGTGACCGAGATGCCGACCAGAGCGTCCTTGCCCTGAGCGAAGGTCACAGCCTTGCCGTTGGCACCGGTGAAGTCCACGCCAGAGGCGCCATCGGCGCGGGTGGTCTTCTGGAAGGTGATGCGCTGCAGCCAGCTGCGTCCCGTTTCGCTCTGGTCGCCCATCGGCGTCAGGCCAAGGCCGGTGAAGCGCGAGGCGACATAGCGTGCGGCGATCTCATGGCCCTGGCTGCCCGTGTCGCGGCCCAGCAGCAGATCGTCGGCGAAGAAGGTGACATCGGCCTGAATGCGCGCGGGCGAGAAGCGCGGGTCGAGGGGCAGGGCGGCCTCGGCGATGGTCGGGCCGGCCATGGAGACGGGGGCTTCCTTGGCCGGGGCCTGCGGGCCCATGCCCAGCGTCATGCCCGCGATGTCGAGCGCGTCATCATCCTCATGCGCGGCGAGCGGCGCGGCCAGCGCCAGCGAGGCAACAGACATCAGCGCCAGAGGGCGCAGGGCAGAACGAAACTTGGTCATAACTGGAGGCGGCTCCCAAAACTGTTCGGCGCGCTTTAGAATCCTTGCGCGTGTGGGCAGCTTTATTACGAGTGTTGCGCCGAACGGCAAGAGGCTCCGCGCCAGCGACGGGTTGTACTCACTTGGGGGATTTGACGTATCTCGCCTCCACAGCACACCCTGTGGCAAACGCGCATCAAAAGCATATCCACGATCAGACAAATCGCCCTTTAAGGCTTGCTCGCCCGTGGCGCATCGCCCACATTAAGCACACGATGCTACGCCAATACGAACTTGTCGAAAGAGTGCTTTCCTACGCCCCGGACGCGGACGAGGCGATGTTGAACCGCGCCTATGTGTACACCGTGCAGAAGCATGGCAGCCAGAAGCGCGCCAGCGGTGACCCCTATTTCAGCCATCCGGTCGAGGTGGCGGGGCTGATGACCGAGCTGAAGCTCGATGTCGAAACGATCATCACCGCGCTGCTCCATGATACGGTGGAGGACACGCTGGCCACCGTCGACGAGATCGAGAAGCTGTTCGGGCCCAATGTGGCGCGGCTTGTCGATGGCGTGACCAAGCTCTCCAAGATCGAGGCGATGACCGAGAAGGAGCGCGCGGCGGAAAATCTGCGCAAGTTCCTGCTGGCCATGAGCGAGGATCTGCGCGTGCTGCTGGTGAAGCTGGCGGACCGGCTGCACAACATGCGCACGCTGCATTTCATCAAGAGCGAGGACAAGCGCCGCCGCATCGCCAAGGAAACCATGGAAATCTATGCCCCGCTGGCTGAGCGCGTGGGCATGTATGAATATATGCGCGAGATGCAGCTGCTGGCCTTCCAGCAGCTGGAGCCCGAAGCCTATGAGACCATCACCGGGCGCCTCGCGCAGATTCGCGAGACCGATGGCGGGCAGGTGGATGAGATCGCTCTGGCGATCAGCCAGACGCTGACCTCGGCGGGGGTGAAATGTCAGGTCTGGGGGCGTGAGAAGCACCCCTATTCGATCTGGCGCAAGATGGCCGAGCGCCATGTCTCCTTCGACAGCATCACCGACATCATGGCTTTCCGCGTGCTGGTCGAGAATGTCGAGGATTGCTACCGCGCCATCGGCCTGCTGCACACGACGTGGCAGATGATCCCGGGGCGCTTCAAGGATTACATCTCGACCCCCAAGAGCAACGGCTACAAATCGCTGCACACCTCGATGATCTATGAGAACTCGATGCGCATGGAGGTGCAGATCCGCACCTGGGATATGCATGAGACCAATGAATATGGTCTGGCCGCGCATTGGAGCTACAAGCAGGGCGGGGTGGCGCCGGATGGTCAGGTGGGCTGGCTGCGCGATCTGATCGAGGTGATCGACGACAGCCACGATGCCGAGGAGCTGCTCGAAAACACCAAGATGGCGATCTATCAGGATCGCATCTTCGCCTTCACCCCCAAGGGCGCGCTGCATCAGCTGCCCAAGGGGGCGACGCCGATCGATTTCGCCTATGCCGTGCATACCGATCTGGGCAGCATGGCGGTGGGGGCCAAGATCAATGGCCGCCATGTGCCGATGCGCACCGCGCTGGGCAATGGCGATGTGGTGGAGATCATCAAGAACCGCAGCGCTTCGCCTCAGCTGGCGTGGCTGGGCTTTGCCGTAACGGGCAAGGCGCGCGCCGCCATCCGTCGCGCCGTGCGCGCGAAGGAGCGTTCGGAAATCGCCGCCATCGGTGCGGATCTGTTCGATGAACTGGTCGAACGCCTGCCGACCAAGGTGGGCAAGAAGGCGCGCGGCGAGGCGGTGAAGCGCCTCGGCTTCAAGACCGAGGAAGAGATGCTGGTCGCCATCGGCAGCGCCAAGCTGGACGATGCCGCGGTGATGGAAGCCGTGCTGCCCGGCAGCGCCAAGACTCTGGCCGAAACTGACCAGTGGCCCAAGCAGGAACGCGCCATCTCGATCAAGGGGCTGACCCCGGGTCTGGCCTTCCATCTGGCCGAATGCTGCCACCCGGTGCCGGGCGACCGCATCGTTGGCGTGAAAAAGCCCGGCGTGGGGGTGGAGGTTCACTCCATCGCCTGTGATGTGCTCGCCAGCGGTCAGGATCATGACTGGCTTGATCTCTCGTGGGGCGCGCGCACCACGGGCGCCATCGGGCGCGTGCGCTGTGTGCTTTACAATCGCCCCGGCACGCTGGCCGAGGTGACGGGCATTTTCGCCAGCACCAAGGCCAACATCGTCAGCCTGAAGATGGCCAGCCGTGATGAACTGTTCGGCACCTATGAGGTCGATCTGGATGTGGCCGATCTGGCGCATTTGACGCGGATCGTCTCTTCGCTGCGGGCCAGCGGGTCGGTGGCTCAGGCCGAAAGGCTTTGACCCGCAGCGGGCCGGAAAGCTTTGCGCAACACTCTGCCTCTAGGAAGCCTGCATCGGGCAGAAAAATTTCACTGCCCTGAAGAACGGTGCTTGTCTCGGCGGCCTTGTCTGGCTTAGCCTCCGCAGTTGGAAGTATGGGAAGAGGAGAGGGCTGGCCGGGAGCATTCGTGTTCCCGGACCAGCCCCACCGCCGCGAAGGGCATCAGGAATAACCGGTCGCGCGGAAGGTTTCAGGCGCGTGGCCCCGTCTGGGAGTGCAGCCTTTGCCCGACACCGCCGTTGCTGACGATATCCACGATCTGGTGCTCGATGTGCTGCGCCATCGGATCGGCAAGGATGAACGCGCCGCCAAGCCGCATGACTGGTTTCATGCCGCTATCCTCTCGCTGCGCGACAAGATCGTCGACGCATGGATGGATTCGACGCGGCGTACCTATGACACCGGCGGCAAGCGGGTCTATTACCTCAGCCTGGAGTTCCTGATCGGGCGGCTGATGCGCGATGCGCTCTCCAACATGGGCCTCACCAGTGAGATGGCCAAGGCGCTGCGTGACCACGGTCTCGATCTGGCGCAGCTCGAAGAGCTGGAGCCCGATGCGGCGCTGGGCAATGGCGGTCTGGGCCGTCTGGCCGCCTGCTTTATGGAGAGCCTCGCCAGTCTGGATATCCCGGCCTATGGCTATGGCATCCGCTATCTCAACGGCATGTTCCGCCAGCGCATCGATGATGGCTGGCAGGTGGAACTGCCCGAAACCTGGCTTTCCCACGGCAACCCCTGGGAGTTCGACCGCCGCGAAAGCAGCTATTTCGTCGGCTTCGGCGGTGAGGTGAGCGAGAGCGCCTCGGGCGGCGTCACCTGGCACCCCAAGGAGCAGATCGAGGCCAGCGCCATCGACACGCCCGTCGCCGGTTGGCGCGGCAAGCGGGTGAACACGCTGCGCCTGTGGACGGCCAATGCGCCCGATCCGCTGCGCCTCGATGCCTTCAACGCGGGCGACCATGCCGGGGCGCTTCAGGCGCAGGTGCGGGCCAACAGCCTTGTGCGCGTGCTGTACCCCGCTGACAGCACGCCTGCGGGGCAGGAGCTGCGTCTGCGGCAGGAGTATTTCTTCTCCAGCGCCTCCATTCAGGACATCGTGCGGCGCCATGTGCAGTATGATGAGGACATTCGCACCCTGCCGGACCGCGCCGCGATCCAGCTGAACGATACTCACCCCAGCGTGGCCGTGGCCGAGCTGATGCGCCTGCTGGTCGATGTCCACAATCTGGACTTCGATGAGGCGTGGGATATCACCAAGCGCACCATCGCCTACACCAATCACACGCTGCTGCCCGAGGCGCTGGAAAGCTGGCCGCTGCCGCTGTTCGAGCGGCTGCTGCCGCGCCATATGCAGATCATCTATTCGATCAACAGCCGCGTGCTGCGCGAAGCCCGCAAGGCGGGCATGAGCGGCGAGCAGATCTCCGCCATCAGCCTGATCGACGAAGGCGGTGAGCGCCGCGTGCGTATGGCCAATCTGGCTTTCGTGGGCGCGCATAGCGTCAATGGCGTGGCCGCGCTGCACACCGATCTGATGAAGACCACGGTCTTTGCCGATCTGCACAAGCTCTATCCTACGCGCATCAACAACAAGACCAATGGCGTTACGCCGCGCCGCTGGCTGCAGCAGTGCAATCCGGGGCTGACCGCGCTCATCAAGGACGCCATCGGCCCCGATTTCCTCGATGATGCCCAGAAGCTGGTGGCGCTCAACGATCTGGCCGAGGACGCGCAATTCGGCGAACGCATCGCCGAGGTGAAGCGCGCCAACAAGGTTGCGCTGGCCGCGCATCTCAAATCGCTGATGGGCGTGCGGCTCGATCCCGATGCGCTCTTCGACGTGCAGATCAAGCGCATCCATGAGTACAAGCGCCAGCTGCTCAATCTGGTCGAGACCGTGGCGCTCTACGATCAGATCCGCAGCCATCCCGAAAAGGACTGGGTGCCGCGCGTGAAGATCTTCGGCGGCAAGGCGGCGTCAAGTTATCACAACGCCAAGCTGGTCATCAAACTGGCCAATGATATTGCACGCCGCGTGAACAGCGATCCCACGGTGGGCGGGTTGCTCAAGGTGGTCTTTGTGCCCAATTACAATGTCAGCGCGGCAGAGCGCCTGATCCCGGCAGCGGATCTTTCCGAGCAGATCAGCACGGCGGGCATGGAAGCTTCGGGCACGGGCAATATGAAGTTTGCCCTGAACGGCGCGCTGACCATCGGCACGCTCGATGGCGCCAACATCGAGATCAAGGACCATGTGGGTGACGACAACATCTTCATCTTCGGCCTCACCGCTGCCGAGGTGAACGAGAAGCGCGCCAATGGCTACGATCCGCGCGCCATCATCGACAACAGCCGCGAATTGCAGCAGGCCGTCCATGCCATCGCCAGCGGCGTCTTCAGCCCTGACGATCCGGACCGCTATGCCGGTCTGATGGGCGGGCTGCATGACCATGACTGGTTCATGGTCGCGGCCGATTTCGACTCCTATGCCGCCGCCCAGCGCGATGTCGATGCCCGCTGGCTCGACCAAAAGGCGTGGCGCGCCAGTGCGATACGGAACATTGCCAATGTTGGGTGGTTCTCTTCGGATCGGACCATCGCAGAATATGCAAAGGACATTTGGGGCGTTTTGTGAACCCAGACCAAGACGCCATCTCGGCCCTGATCGAAGGGCGCCATAGTGATCCTTTCTCTTTGTTGGGGGTGCATCGGGGGCCTTTGGGCACATTCGCCCGTGTGATCGTGCCGGGGGCCGAGCGTGTTGAAGCGCAGGCGCTCTCCGGCACGCCTTTGGGGGTTCTGGCCAAGGTCGATGGGCGAGGGCTGTTCGAGGGAGTGCTGGAAGGCGCCCCTCAACCCCTGCGCTATCGCGCCAGCAGCAATGGTCATGATTGGCTGGTCTCCGACCCCTACAGCTTCGGCCCGGTGCTGGGGCCGGTGGACGATTTCCTGATCGGGCAGGGCAGCCATCTGCGCCTCTTCGACAAGCTGGGCGCCCATCTGATCGAGCATGAGGGCGCGCAAGGCGTGCATTTCGCCGTCTGGGCGCCGCATGCGCGCACCGTGGCGCTGGTGGGCGATTTCAACCATTGGGACGGCGCGCGCCATGTGATGCGCCGCCGCGCTGACACCGGCATCTGGGAAATCTTCATGCCCGGGCTGGGCGTGGGCCATGCCTACAAGTTTCGCATCGTGGGCGAGGATGGCGCGCTGCTGCCGCTCAAGGCCGACCCCTTCGCGCTGGCCAGCGAATTGCGCCCGGCCACCGCCAGCCTCACCGCCCATCCGGTCAAGATCGACTGGCGCGATGAGGCCCATATGAAGCATTGGGCCAGCGTCGATCCGCGCCGCGTGCCGATCTCGATCTACGAGGTCCATGCCGGCAGCTGGCAGCGCGACGATGATGACTGGTTCCTCACATGGGATGCTCTGGCCGACCGGCTGATCCCATATGTGGTGGATATGGGCTTCACCCATATCGAGTTCCTGCCGATCTCCGAACACCCCTATGATCCCTCATGGGGCTATCAGACCACCGGGCTATACGCCCCCTCGGCGCGCTTTGGCGATGCGGAGGGCTTTGCCCGCTTTGTCGATGGTGCGCATCGCGCCGGGATCGGGGTGATCCTCGACTGGGTGCCCGCCCATTTTCCCACCGATGCCCATGGCCTTGCCCGTTTCGATGGCACGGCACTCTACGAGCACGAAGACCCGCGCCTCGGCTTCCACCCCGACTGGAACACGGCGATCTACAATTTCGGACGTCGGGAGGTGGCCTCCTTCCTCGTCAACAACGCCCTGTTCTGGGCCGAGCGCTATCATGTCGACGGGCTGCGCGTCGATGCCGTGGCCTCGATGCTCTACCGCGATTACAGCCGCGAGGGTGGTGACTGGCTCCCCAACGATCAGGGCGGGCGCGAGAATTGGGAAGCGGTGGATTTCCTGCGCGCCATGAACCGCGCCGTCCACGCCACGCATCCCGGCTTCCTGACCATCGCCGAGGAAGCGACCAGCTGGCCTGGCGTTACCACGCCGGCCTATGAGGTGGAGCAGCCATCGCCCGCCGGGCGTCCCTCGGCGCTGGGCTTCGGCTTCAAGTGGAACATGGGCTTTATGCATGACACGCTCCGCTATCTGGGGCGTGAGGCCGAGCATCGCAAATACCACCATGACGACATCACCTTCGGCCTGATGTACGCCTTTGATGAGAATTTCGTGCTGGCGCTCAGCCATGATGAGGTGGTCCACGGCAAGGCCAGCCTGATCCACAAGATGTCGGGCGATGACTGGCAGAAATTCGCCACTCTGCGCGCCTATTACGCGATGATGTGGGCCTATCCGGGCAAGAAGTCGCTCTTCATGGGCCAGGAGTTTGCCCAGCGCCGCGAATGGTCAGAAGAACGCGCGCTCGACTGGGAGATGCTGGAGTATGCCCCCCATCGCGGCATCCGCGATGTGGTGCGCGATCTCAACCGTACCTATCGCGAGAAGCCCGCGCTCCATGCCCGCGATTGCGAGCTGGAGGGCTTCGAATGGCTGATCGTCGATGATGCCGCCAATTCGGTTTTTGCCTGGCTGCGCAAGGCGCCGGGGGAACATCCGGTCGCGGTGATCGCTAACATGACGCCGCATGTCCACGAAACCTATCGCGTCCCCCTGCCGCATGACGGCATCTGGGCCGAGATCATGAACACCGATGCCGTTGAATATGGCGGCAGCGGCGTGGGCAATATGGGGCGCGTGGTGGCGCGTGATGGCGGCGGCAAGATGGTGCTGCCACCGCTCGCCACGGTGATGCTGGAATGGACCGGCAAGAAGGATACCGCCAAGGGGGCCGTGCGGGCCACCTCGGCAAAGGCAACGGGTCAAAAGACCAAAGGGGAGAAGGCTGCATGAGGGATACCTCCGGACAACCACTGGCGCGTGAGGCGATGGCCTATGTGCTGGCAGGCGGCAGGGGCAGCCGCCTGAAAGAGTTGACCGACAACCGCGCCAAACCCGCCGTCTATTTCGGCGGCATGAGCCGGATCATCGATTTTGCGCTCTCCAATGCGATCAACTCCGGCATCCGCCGCATCGGCGTGGCGACGCAATATAAGGCCCACAGCCTGATCCGCCATATGAACCGCGCCTGGAACTTCATGCGCCCCGAGCGTAACGAAAGCTTCGACATTCTGCCCGCCAGCCAGCGCGTCTCCGAAAGCCAGTGGTATGAAGGCACGGCGGATGCGGTCTATCAGAACATCGACATCATCGCGGCCCATGCCCCGAAATATATGGTCATTCTGGCGGGCGATCACATCTACAAGATGGATTACGAGCTGATGCTGCGTCAGCATGTGAACAGCGGCGCGGATGTCACGATCGGCTGTCTGGTGGTGCCGCAGAAAGAGGCGACGGCCTTTGGCGTGATGCATGTCGATGAGACCGACACCATCACCGATTTCGTCGAAAAGCCTGCTGATCCGCCCGAGATCCCCGGCATGCCGGGCTGGTCGCTGGCCAGCATGGGCATCTATGTCTTCGACACAAAATACCTCTTCGAGCGGCTGAAGGAAGATGCCGCCGATCCCAATTCCAGCCGCGATTTCGGACATGACATCATCCCGCGCATCGTGAAGCATGGCAAGGCGGTGGCGCATCGCTTCACCGAAAGCTGCGTGCGCGCGGCGGAGGAAATCGGCGAATACTGGCGCGACGTCGGCACGCTGGACGCCTATTTCGAGGCCAATCTGGACCTCACCGATGTGGTGCCGCGCCTCAATATGTATGACCGCGACTGGCGCATCTGGACCGATCAGGTTGTCGCCAGCCCGGCAAAATTCGTCCATGACGAGGAAGGGCGGCGCGGTCATGCGATCTCCTCTCTGATCTCGCAGGATTGCATTGTTTCGGGGGCCACGGCGCATCGCTCGCTGCTGTTCACGGGTGTGAAGATGGGGTCTTACTCTAGCGTCAGCGAAGGGGTGATCCTGCCCTATTGCAACATCGGGCGCGGGGCGTCCCTGAAGCGTGTGATCGTCGATTCCGGTGTGCGTATTCCGGAAAATCTTGTGGTGGGCGAGGATCCAGAATTGGATGCAACCCGCTGGCGCCGAACGGAAAATGGTGTATGCCTCATCACCAAATCGATGATGGATCAATATTTGGCGGGGCAATAGGATGATCCGCGTTCTCTCGCTCGCTTCGGAGGCGGTGCCGCTGGTGAAAACCGGCGGCCTTGCCGATGTGGTGGGCGCTCTGCCCCATGCCATCGCCGCCCATGGCGTGCAGATGAGCGTGATGATCCCGGGATATCCGCAGGTGCTGACGCGGCTCAACCCGCCTGCCGCCAAGGGCAAGGGGAAAGCCAAGAAAGCTGCCACCCCGCCGGTCGTCCATGAATGGAAAGACCTGTTCGGCGGCCCGGCGCGGCTGCTCTCGGGTCAGCTCGATGGCGATCAGGCGGGGGATTTGCTGGTGCTGGATGCGCCCCATCTCTTCAACCGCGATGGCAGCCCCTATGCCGATGGCTCTGGGCGCGACTGGGCCGACAATTGGCGCCGTTTCGCCGCGCTGTCGCGCGCGGGCGCCGATGTGGCGGGCGGTGTGATCGAAAGCATGCCATTCGACCTGCTTCATGCCCATGACTGGCAGGCGGGCCTGGCCCCGGCCTATCTCAAATTCGCACCGCCTGCCGGAGGGCGCTCGGTGCCCTCGATCATGACGATCCACAACATGGCCTTTCAGGGCTATTATCCGGCGGATGTTTTCCCGCGTCTGGGTCTGCCGCCCGAGGCATGGGCGGTCAATGGCGTGGAGTATCACGGCGGCGTCGGCTTTCTGAAGGCCGGGCTGGAATCGGCCTATGGCATCACCACGGTCTCGCCCACCTATGCGCTGGAAATCCGCAGCCCGCAGTTCGGCATGGGACTGGAGGGCTTGATCCAGAGCCGGGGCGACAATGTGCGCGGCATCGTCAACGGCATCGACGCCCATGACTGGAACCCCGCCGAGGACAAGACCATCGCCGCGCGCTTCTCCGCCCGCGCGCTGGCCAAGCGGGTGGCCAACAAGCGCGCGCTGGAAAAGGAATTCGGCCTTGATCGCGATGATGGCCCGCTGTTCATCGTCGTCAGCCGCCTGACATGGCAGAAGGGCATGGATGTCCTGTGCGAGGTGCTGGACCATCTGGTCGGCCTTGGCGGGCGTCTGGCGCTGCTGGGCACGGGCGATGCGGCGCTGGTCAGCGAATTGCACCGGGGCGCCGCGCGTCATGCGGGCCGTGTGTCGCTGCGCATCGGTTATGATGAGGCGCTGGCCCATCGCATGCAGGCGGGCGGCGATGCTATCCTCGTGCCCAGCCGCTTCGAGCCTTGCGGGCTGACCCAATTGTATGGCCTCGCCTATGGCTGCGTGCCCGTGGTGGCGCGCACCGGCGGGCTGGCCGATACGGTGGTCGATGCCAATCTGGCCGCGATCAAGGCAGGCGCCGCCACCGGCATCCAGTTCGCCGGGGTCGATTACCAGAACTTCGCGCTGGGCATCACCCGCGCCGTTGACCTCTACCGCCAGCAGGACGCCTGGACCGAGGTGCGCCGCGCCGGGATGCGCATGGATTTCAGCTGGAACCAGAGCGCGGCGGCCTATGCCGCGCTTTACCGCAATTATGTCGAACAGCCCTCTGCGGAGGGCGCTCCTAACCTTTCGGGGGACCAATGAGCACGCTGACCGTCATCGCCAAGCCCACCACGCCTTTTGCCGGGCAGAAGCCGGGCACATCGGGCCTGCGCAAGAAGGTGAAGATCTTCGCTCAGGAGAATTACGCCGAGAATTTCATCCAGAGCGTTTTCGATGTGGTGAAGCCCGAAAAGGGCGCGACTTTGGTGATCGGCGGCGATGGCCGCTATCATAACCGCACCGTGATCCAGCAGGCGATCCGCATCGCGGCGGCCAATGGCTATGGCCGGGTGCTGGTGGGGCAGGGGGGCATTCTCTCGACGCCCGCCGCCTCGCATGTGATCCGCCATTATGGCGCCAGCGGCGGTCTGGTGCTGTCG
The DNA here is from genome assembly GCF_017163935.1 of Novosphingobium terrae. Taxonomy (NCBI): domain Bacteria; kingdom Pseudomonadati; phylum Pseudomonadota; class Alphaproteobacteria; order Sphingomonadales; family Sphingomonadaceae; genus Novosphingobium; species Novosphingobium terrae. The sequence goes on from NZ_JABVZR010000001.1 coordinate 1,434,037, forward strand.
GCCAGCCACAATCCGGGCGGGCCGGAGGAAGATTTCGGCATCAAATACAACATCGCCAATGGCGGCCCCGCGCCCGAGGGGATCACCGATGCGGTCTATGAGCGCACCACCAACATTGACCGCTGGCTGACGGTGGAAACGCCCGATGTCGATCTGGATGTGCTGGGCAGCACCGATGTGGCAGGCCTGACCGTCGAGGTGATCGATCCGGTGGCCGATTACGCCACGCTGATGGAGAGCCTGTTCGATTTCGACGCGATCCGCGCGGCGGTGAAGGATGGACTGTCGATGACCTTCGACGCCATGCACGCCGTCACCGGGCCTTACGCGCATGAAATCCTTGAGAAGCGCCTCGGCTTCCGTCTCGGCACGGTGCGCAATGGCACCCCGCTGGAGGATTTCGGTGGCCATCACCCCGATCCGAACATGGTCCACGCCAAGGTATTGTTCGACACGATGTTCGATGCCGATGCGCCCGCTTTCGGCGCAGCCAGCGATGGCGATGGTGACCGCAATCTGATCCTTGGCAAGGGCATCTTTGTCACGCCTTCGGACAGTCTGGCGATGCTGGCGGCGAACGCTCATCTGGCCCCGGCCTATAAGGGCGGTCTGAAGGGCATTGCGCGCAGCATGCCCACCAGCGCTGCCGCCGATCTGGTGGCCAAGGCTTTGGGCATCCCGGCCTTCGAAACCCCGACCGGCTGGAAGTTCTTCGGCAATCTGCTCGATGCGGGCATGGCCACCATCTGCGGCGAGGAAAGCGCGGGCACCGGCAGCGACCATGTGCGTGAGAAGGACGGGCTTTGGGCGGTGCTGCTCTGGCTCAACATTCTGGCCGTGCGCCAGATCCCCGTCTGCGATCTGGCCGCCGAGCATTGGGCGACCTATGGCCGAAACTATTACGCCCGCCACGATTATGAGGCGCTGCCGACCGATGTCGCCAATGCGCTGATCGCTGAACTGACCGCTTCGCTGCCGTCGCTGCCCGGCAAGAGTGTTGGCCCGCTGACCATCGCCACAGCCGACAGCTTTGCCTACACCGATCCCGTCGATGGCTCGGTCAGCAAAAATCAGGGCCTGCGCATCCTGTTCGAGGGCGGTTCGCGCATCGTCTTCCGCCTGTCGGGGACCGGCACGGAAGGGGCCACTTTGCGCGTCTATCTGGAGCGTTACGAACCGGTCGGCGGCAATCTGGCGGCTCAGACACCCGAGATGCTCTCCGATCTGATCGCGGCGGCGCAGGAACTGGCAGGCATCACCCGCCACACGGGCCGCACGCAGCCCGATGTGATCACCTGAGCCCAAAGGACCAAGCCATGGATGACGCCGCGACGATCGCATTGGAGGCTCAGCTGGGCGCCCATGTCATCGCCGGCGAGGGCGGGGCGTATACGCATTTCGCGGTGCGCTCCCCCCGGGCCAGCGGGGTGTCGCTGTGCATCTTCGCTCAGGGCGAGGAGTTTCGCACGCCGATGCACCGGCAAGGCGAGTTCTGGCGCACCACGCTGAAGGGCGATCTGACGGGCGCCGCCTATGGCTATCGCACCGATGGCGAGTGGGCCCCGGAAAAGGGCCTGTGGTTCGATCCTGCGAAACTGCTGGTCGATCCCTATGCTGTCGAGCTGGATCGGCGGTTCGTTTATGATCTGGCGCTGTCCGATTTCGGCGTCGATACGGTGGGGCTGGTGCCTCACACCATCGTGCCGGGGCAGCGCGAGGCGGTGCCGCATAAGGTGCCCATCTTCACGCGCGGCGGGCTGATCTATGAGCTGAACGTGCGGGGCTTCACCCTGCTCCATCCCGATGTGCCCGAGGCTTTGCGCGGCACGGTGGCGGCTCTGGCCCATCCGGCGATCATCGCGCATCTGAAGAAACTGTCGGTCAGCGCGGTGGAGCTTATGCCCATCACCGCCTGGGTGGATGAGCGGCATCTGCCGCCGCTGGGGCTGCGCAATTTCTGGGGCTACAATCCTGTGGCGATGATGGCGCTCGATCCCGGCTTGTGCCCGGGCGGGGTGGCCGAATTGCGCGCGACCGTCGCCGCGCTGCATGATGCCGGGATCGGGGTGATCCTCGATCTGGTGTTCAACCACAGCGGTGAAAGCGATGAGGAGGGGCCGATCCTCTCGCTGCGCGGGCTGGACAATGAAACCTATGCCCATGAAGCGGATGGCCAATTGGTCAACATCACCGGCTGCGGCAACACGCTGGATTTCGCGCAGCCGCATGTCCGCGCGCTGACCCTGGCCAGCCTGCGCCATTTCGTCGAGCAGGCCGGGGTGGACGGGTTCCGCTTCGATCTTGCCCCGGTGCTGGCGCGCTCGCCCGATTACGATCCTCGGGCGCCGTTGTTTGATGAAATCGCCGCCGATCCTGTGCTGGCCGACCGCATCATGATCGCCGAGCCATGGGATATCGGCGAAGGCGGCTATCAGCTGGGGCAATTCCCCCACAATTGGCTGGAATGGAACGACCGCTTCCGCGACGATCTGCGCCGCTTCTGGAAGGGCGAGGGCAGCATCGGTGCCTTGGCCACACGGCTGGCGGGCAGCAGCGATATCTTCGGCGAGCAGGCTTGCCGCAGCGTCAATTTCCTCGCCGCACATGATGGTTTCACCTTGGCCGATCTGCTGTCCTACGACCAGCGCCATAATGAGGCCAATGGCGAGCACAATCGCGACGGGCACGGCGATAACCATAGCTGGAACCATGGCGTGGAAGGCCCCAGCGATGATCCAGAGGTGCAGGCAGCCCGCGCCGCCGATGCCCGTGCCTTGCTGGCCACGCTGTTCGCCAGCACCGGCACGATCATGCTGACGGCGGGCGACGAATTCGGTCGCAGCCAGCAGGGCAACAACAATGCCTATTGTCAGGACAGCCCCATCGGCTGGATCGACTGGCATGCCCGCGATATGGCGCTTGAGGACTTTGTGGCCGGGCTATCGGCATGGCGCGCGGCGCGGGCGCAGCACTTCGAGCAATTCCCCGAGGATGGCCTATGGCTGAACGCTCAGGGCGAAGCGATGAGCATCGCGGATTGGGAAGCCCCCGAAGCTGAGGTGCTTGCTTATGCCAGCCCGGCCTATCGCTTTGCGATTGATCGCAAAACACGCAGCGTCCGGCTGGGCGATGAAAGCGCGGAAACCGGCAGCTGAAGCGCCTGGCCCTGATGGGAAAATTTCATAGGACAGGCCGCAAACGGATCGAAGCGTGCCGTCAGCGCGGCGGATGGACCTTTTTCGGCCCAAAGGACAGCTTTCGCTTCCGTCAGTCACCGTATTGTCTTGTCTTGCCGTCACAGGGCAGGGAATCGTCTTGTGCGAGGGGAAAGCTTGAGTTCGCTCGGGCTGGCGCATAAGGCTGTGTCGCTTTGGCAAAATCTGCCGGATTGTCCCGGCGATTTTGGGGATAGGAATTGGAATGTCTGCAGACCACGTGTCTGGCGGGCATGATGGTGTCGGCCATGATTCGGTCGATGCCCGTCATGCTTTGCCCAAATCGGTGCAAGTGCGTTATCTGATCCTGGCGGGGGCCGGGGTTGCCGCCATTGCGGCGCTGGTGATGCTGGGGAAAACCCTGTTTCATCATGAGGACCAACCGGCGGCGCCGCTGCCTCCGGGTGTGGTGCAGTTGTCCAAGAGCCAGATGGCCAGCGTGAAGCTTGAGCGTGTCGACGCTGGCGACGATTACCAGCGCACTGACGCCACGGGTCAGATCGCGGCGGATGATACGCTTTCGACGCCGGTTTTCCTGCCTTACTCCGGGCAGGTGACGGACGTTTACGTGCAGGCGGGCGCTCAGGTGACCCCCGGCCAGCCCTTGCTCAAGGTGCGGACCGGCGATGTGGTCGATGCGCGCAACACTTTGTTTGCTGCCACGGCCCAGCATGCCAGCGCCAATGCGCAGCTCAAGCTGGCGCAGGCCAATCTCGCCCGTGCCGAGCAGGTCTACAAGACCGCCGGTGGCGCGCTGAAGGATTACCAGCAGGCGCAGAACGATTACGCGGCTGCTCAGGCCAATCAGCGCAGTGCCGAAAGCGCCCTTGCCGCCGCGCGCGACAAGCTGGTGGTCTTCGGCAAGACCGGCGCCGAGATCGGCAAGCTGCAGAATGCGGGCGATATCGGCGGGCTCCACGCCGAAACCGTGTTCCATGCCCCCATCGCGGGCGTGATCGCCCAGCGCTCGGTGTCGAGCGGGCAGTATGTGCAGTCGGGCGGCTCCAGTCCGGTGCTGACGATCGCCAATCCGGCCCGCGTGTGGCTGGTGGCGCAGCTGGCTGAAAGCGATGCTTCCGCCGTCCATCTGGGCGACGGGGTGGATGTGACGGTGCCGGGTCTGGGCAACCGCGTCTTCCATGCCACCATCGACAATGTGGCCCAGCAGCTCGATCCCACCACGCACCGCCTGCCGGTGCGCGCGACCATCGCCAACGCCGATCGCGCGCTGAAGCCCCAGATGTTCGCCAATTTCACCATCCGCCATGCCGTCAACACCGGCAACCGGCCCGATGGCGTGACGGTGCCGGCGCAAGCCGTGATCCATGAGGGCGATGCCGCCCGCGTGTGGATCTCGCAGGGCAATGGCCGCCTCGTCTCGCGCGAGGTCAAGGTGGCGGACAGCAGCGGTGGGCGTGTGCGCATCACCGATGGTCTGAAGGCGGGCGAGGTGGTGGCCACCACCGGCGCCATCTTCGTGAACGAAGCCGGGCTGGACAACTGATACGCTCATGAACAGTTTGATCCGCCTGTCGCTGCGTAACCGCATGCTGATCATCGGCTTCCTTGTCGCCTTGCTGGCGGCGGGCGGCATTGCCTTCTCACAGCTCAACATCGAAGCTTACCCCGACCCTGTGCCGCCGATGGTGGAGATCGTGACCCAGACTTCCGGCCTTTCGGCCGAGGAGATGGAGCGTAACGTCACCATCCCCATCGAGGTGCAGATGGCGGGCATTCCGCATCTCAACACCATCCGCGCGATCTCGCTGTTCGGCCTGTCCGACGTGAAGATCCAGTTCACCTATGATTACACCTTCAACGAGGCCCAGCAGCAGGTGATCAACCGCCTGTCGCAGATGGGCACGCTGGCGGGTGGGGCGCAGCCGGGCATTTCGCCCACCAGCCCCATCGGTGAAATCTTCCGCTACCGCGTCGTTGGCCCCAAGGGCTATTCGGTGATGGACCTGAAGACCCTTCAGGACTGGGTGCTGGAGCGCAAGTTCAAGGCCATTCCCGGCGTCATCGACGTGACGGGCTGGGGCGGCAAGATCCGCAGCTATCAGGTCACGGTCGATACCAACAAGCTGAACGGCCATGGCGCCACCGTGGCGCAGGTGATGCAGGCCATCGGCCATTCCAACGCGAATGCCGGCGGCCAGACCATCAACTTCGGCCCTCAGGCAGCCATCGTGCGCGGCGTGGGCCTGATCCAGTCGGTCGAGCAGATCAACAATGTGCTCGTGACGACCAATGGCGGCGTTCCGGTGCTGCTGAAGGACGTCGCCACGGTCGAGATCGGCAATGAGCCGCGTCTGGGCATCGCGGGCTACGGTCAGGAGGACGACATCGTCGAGGGAGTGGTGCTGATGCAGCGCGGCGCCAAGTCGATGCCGACCATCACCGCCGTCAAGCAGCAGCTGGAGGACATCAACGCCAGCGGCATCCTGCCGCCCGGTGTCCATCTGGAGCGCATCTATGACCGCTCGGATCTGATCAACCACACCACCTCGACCGTGATCGAGAACATGGTGGTGGGCATCATTCTGATCTTCGTGCTGCAATGGGCCTTTCTGGGCAATCTGCGCAGCGCGATCATCGTGGCGATCACCATTCCTTTCGCTCTGTCCTTTGCGGTGCTGATCATCGTGCTTCAGGGCGAATCCGCCAACCTGCTGTCCGTGGGCGCGCTGGATTTCGGCCTTGTGGTGGATGCCACGGTCATCATGGTGGAGAACATCTTCCGCCATATGGTCGAACGGTCCGAGCATGTGAAAGGCGGCCATGGCCACTTCTCGCTGGCGACGCGTCTGTCCTCGGTGCTGCATGCTTCGTCCGAAGTGTCGCGCGGCATCTTCTTTGCCGCCGCGATCATCATCGCCAGCTTCCTGCCGCTCTTCACCCTCACGGGTGTGGAAGGGCATATCTTCGGCCCCATGGCCAAGACCTATGCCTATGCCATTCTGGGCGGTCTGATCGCCACCTTCACCATCGCGCCGGTGCTGGCCACCATGCTGCTGCCCGATGAGCTGGATGAGGTGGATACCTGGCTGGTGGGCCGCATCCGCCGTCTTTACGAGCCGGCCGCGCGTTTCGCTCTGGCCAACCGCCTGCTGACTTTGGGTGGCGCGCTGCTGCTGTTCGTCATTTCGATGTTCGGCATGCGCTCGCTGGGCGTGGAGTTCCTTCCCCATCTGGAGGAAGGCAACATGTACATCCGCGCGTCCTTGCCCGCCTCGATCAGCCTTGAAGGCGGCCAGCCGACGGTCAATGCCATCCGCAAGGTGATCGCCACCTATCCCGAGGCCGAAAGCGTGCTCTCGGCGCAGGGGCGGCCTGACGATGGCACCGATGCCACCGGCTTCTTCAACGCCGAATTCTTCGTGCCGTTGAAGCCCGCCAAGGAATGGCCCGGCGGCATCACCAAGGAGCAGCTGACGCAGCAGATGAACGCTGATCTGCAACAGCGCTTCCCGGGCATCGAGTTCAACTTCAGCCAGTATATCGAGGATAACGTTGAGGAAGCAGCCTCGGGCGTGAAGGGGGCCAATTCGGTCAAGATCTTCGGGCCTGACCTGACCGAGCTGTCCAAACTGGGCGACCAGATCAAGGGCGAGATGCAGAAGGTGCAGGGCATCACCGATCTGGGCGTGTTCCAGTCGCTGGGCCAGCCGACCGTCCGCATCGACATCGACCGGGTGAAGGCCAGCCGCTATGGCATCCTGCCGGATGACATCAATGCCGTGGTGCAGGCCGCCATCGGTGGCCAGTCGCCGGGCGACCTCTATGAGAAGGGCACCGACCGCCACTTCTCGATCATGGTCCGCCTGAAGGCCGAGCAGCGTGACAGTCTGGAAGCGATCCGTCGCATCCCGGTGGGCGTTACCAATCCCAATGGCGGGATGATGCAGGTGCCGCTCTCCGAACTGGCCGACATCAAGCTGACCACCGGCGCCAGCTTCATCTATCGCGAGCATCAGGAGCGTTACGTTCCGATCAAGTTCTCGGTGCGTAACCGTGACCTTGGCAGCGCGGTGGGCGAGGCGCAGGCCCGCATTCAAAAGAATGTCATCCTGCCGCCGGGCTATCACCTGGAATGGGCGGGCGAGATGGGCAACCTCACCAACGCTGTCCATCGTCTGGAGATCGTGGTGCCGATCAGCCTGCTGCTGATCTTCGGCCTGCTGATGGCCAACTTCCGCAGCTTCCGGGACTCGATGCTGGCCTTCAGCGTGATCCCCATGGCGATCATCGGCGGCGTGATGGCGCTGGCCCTGACGGGTACGGCCTTCTCGATCTCGGCAGCCATCGGTTTCGTGGCGCTGTTCGGCATCGCGGTGATGGACGGCATCCTTGTGGTGACGACCTTCAACCAGGCGCTGAACGAAGGCTCCAGCCGGGCCGAGGCGCGCCATGTGATCGTCAGCAACTGTCTGCGTCCGGTGGTGATGACCTGTCTGGTCGCCGCCATCGGCCTGCTGCCTGCGGCTGTGGCCACGGGCATCGGTTCGCAGGTGCAGAAGCCGCTGGCGCTGGTGGTGGTGGGCGGCATGACGCTGGCCCCGATCCTGATCCTGCTGGTGCTGCCCGTGCTGGTCGAGAAGTTCAGCCGTCACGTTGGCCCCAATGACCGCGGCGCTCATGGCAGCGATCCGCATCACTCCATCGAAGCGCAGGGGGAGGGCGCGTGATGAAACGTCTTTTCCTTCTGATGCCTCTGATGGGGGCTGTGGCCGCTTGCACCTCGCTGGGGCCCAAGGCTGAAACGCCGGTGTCGCTGGCCCCCACCGGGGCCGGCAATGCCGAGATCCAGCCGGTCGATCCGGTCAGCGGTGAGCCGCAGCACTTTACCGAGGGCGCCAAAGTGCCCACGCAATGGTGGAAGGGCTTCGGCAATGCCGATCTGGATGCGCTGGTCGATCAGGCGCTGAAGGCCAACAACGATCTGGCGGCTGCGGATGCTGCCCTGCGTCAGGCCAAGGCCTTGGCCGGGGCGGCAGCGGGCGATCGCCTGCCTCAGGTCGATGTCGGCTATGGCGTGGAGCGGGCTCAGGTTTCGAACGTGATCTCGCCGCCCTTGGCCGATCCCAACCAGACGCTCTACACGCTGCATACGGCGACGGCCTCGGTGACCTTCCCGCTCGACGTGTTCGGCGGGGTAGCCAGCAAGGTGAAATCCGCGCGCGCTGCTGCTGCTGCTCAGGCATGGCGGACGCGGGCGGCCAAGACCACCGTGGTGGCCAATCTGGTGCTGGCGGTGGTGCAGCAGGCGGCTTTGGCCGATCAGGTCGCGGCGCAGCGTGAGGCGATTGCCTCGGCGCGCGGCGTGCTCGATCTGCTGAAGAAGCGGCAGGCGCTGGGCGCTGTGGGTGCTTCGGATGTGGCGGCGCAGGAGACCCAGCTGGCCACGGCTGAGACTGCTTTGCCAGCTCTGGAACGTGGCCAATTGCACCAGCAGGCGCTGATCGCGGCACTGCTGGGCGTGGCCCCGGGCACGCCTCTGCCGACACTGCCCAAGCTCTCCGAGATGCATCTGCCTGCCGATCTGCCGGTTTCGGTGCCTTCGGTGCTGGTGGCGGAGCGGCCCGATGTGCGTGCGGCTCAGGCCGCGATGCAGGGCGCGGCGGCGGATGTGGGCAGCGCCATTGCGGCGCGTCTGCCTGCGCTCAGCCTTGCGGCCAATGTCGGCGGGCAGGGGGAGACCTTCTCGCAGATGTTCGCGGGCGGCAATCTGTTCTGGACGCTGATGGGCAATGTCGCCCAGCCGATCTTCCATGGCGGGCAGCTGCTCAACCAGCAACGCGCGGCCAAGGCGGCCTTCGACCAGTCCAAGGCACAGTATCGCGCCAGCGTGCTTCAGGCCTTCGTTGATGTGTCGGATGCGCTGGCGGGACTGTCAGGCGACGGGCGGGCTTTGGATGCCGCCTCGCGCGCCGATGATGCCGCGTCGCGCCAGCTGACCTTCACCCGCCGCCAGCTTGAGCTGGGCGGGGTGGGCACGCTCGATCTGCTCAATGCGCAGAGCGCGCGGGCGCAGGCGGCGGCGGCCCTGGTCGTGGCGCGCAGCAGCCGTTTTGCCGATACGGTGGCGCTCTATCAGGCGCTGGGTGGAGGCGTTTCCGCCGAATAACAACAGCTTGCGTAACAGAATAGGCGGCGTGAGGATCACCCTCACGCCGCCTTTCTTGTGTCTCAAAAAATCTTTCAAGATATATCTTGAAAGATCGTGAGTAAGGCGTATCTTCTCCTCATGACAAGACTCACAGGAGAAAACATGATGAGGCACTTTCATGGACGTCGCGGTGGCGACGGTGAAAGGCATGAACATCGAGGCGAGCGCCATCACCGTGGTGCCCGCATGATGCGTATGATGATGGCCGGCTGCGGCGGCGATGCCGAAGGCCTGCGCGCCCGCTTCGGCGAGCGCTTCGCCAGCCGTTTTGGCGGCTTTGATGGCCCCGATGGCGAAGGCTTCGGGCGCGGCTTTGGCGGCCCGTTCGGTGGCGGTTTCGGCGGCGGCGGCTTTGGTGGTGGCCGTGGCGATGGCTTCGGTCGTGGCCGTCGCGGCAAGATGTTCACCGGCGAGGAACTGCGGCTGATGCTGCTGGCCCTGCTGGTCGAAAAGCCCGAGCATGGCTACCAGCTCAAGCGCCTCTTCGCCGAGCGCAGCAATGACGCCTATACGCCCAGCCCGGGTGTGCTCTACCCGCTGCTCTCGCTGCTCGAAGACGAAGAGATGATCGAGCATGCCGAAGGCGGCACCGGCTCCAAGCGCCAATGGGTGCCCACGGACGCAGGCCGGGCCGAGGTCGAGACCAACAAGGAGGCCATCGAGGCGCTCTTCGCCCGTCTGGCCAAGCTGGGCGAGGCCAACAGCCGCACCGACAATGCTCCGGTGCGCCGCGCGGTCCATAACATGAAGGCTGCTCTGATGGAGCGCCTCAGCCGCGAAGGCGCTGACAGCGAGATCGGCTTCGAAATCGCCAAGATCATCGATGAGGCGACGCAGAAGATCGAAAGGCTCTGAAGAAGGAAAGGGGTGATGCGAGGGTGTTACACCTTCGCGCTCCCCTTCTTGTCTGCGTAGCGCATAGGGTTCGGCCTTAGGGTCACTTCGCCGCGCCGCAGGCTTTGACCGAGAAAAGGCGCCGGGCATTCTGCCTGCGGCGCCTTTTCTGTGTCCATGGAACGGTTGCGCACTGTTCGGATGCCGCTGCCTTTGTGTCGGAAGACGTCCCGGGAGCGCGAGGGGGTAACCCCCTCGCATGACCCTTTCCCTTCAATCCCCCTGGATCCACAAGATAGATGATATACATGCCGCAAGCGAATAGCGGATTGATCCCGGCCACCAGCCTGTGACACTCCCCGCCGCAACGCGGAGACCTTTCCGCATGATTCGGGGAGTTTGCCATGTCGCTGCGTTCGGTTGTTCTGGGTGGTCTGGTGTCTGCTGCCTTGCTGTCTGCCATGCCTGCCCATGCGGCGGGTGATGCTGCGGCGGGGGCGGCTCTGGTCAAGGCGCGGTGCCAGATGTGCCACGTGCTGAACAAGGGCCAGAAGCCCACCGCTCTGGCGCCCAACCTCAATGGCGTGGTGGGTCGCAAGGCGGGGTCGACCAGCGATTTCGCACTCTATTCGCCTGCGCTGAAGGGTTCGAACATCGTCTGGACGCCTGCCAAGCTGGATACTTTCCTTCAGGCGCCGGGCAAGCTGGTGCCGGGCACCAAGATGGTGATCAGCGTAGCCGATGCGAAGGACCGCGCCAACATCGTCGCCTTCCTCGCCAGCAATAAGTAATTAACCAAGCACTCATCCCCCGCATGCTAGAAGCCGGGGGATGAGCGTGAAGGCCGATCCTGCCCCCCATGATCGGAGCCATTGGCATGGAGCCGGTGGCTGGCAGGCGCGTGCGGGCAGTGCGGCGCTGGCCTTTGTGGTGCAGATCTTGGTGCTGGCCGTGCTGCTTCTGGGCCTGAGCCCGGCGGCGCGGCAGGCCGTCAGGCAAAACGCCTTGGCGGCCTTTGTGGTGGACGACACACCGCCACCTCCGCCGCCATCCCCGACAAAGGCGCCGCTTCATGCCGCGCCCCAAGCCGCTGCTTTGAGCGGGGCCGCCGGTGCCCATGCCGTGCCCCGCCCGGTGATCGCGCCGGTTCCCCTTATTCCTTTGGTCCATCCGCCTGCGCCTCAGGTGGCGGCCTCTGGTGCTGCCGATACGTCAGGCATGCGCGATGCCGGGGCGGGCACGGGCGCTGGCGCCACCGGCACGGGCGGCGGCAATGGGGCCAGCGGCGCCGGGCAGGGCGGAGGCGGCGGATCGGCGCTGGTGCAGATATCGGGCAGCATCGATTCGGCGAAGGATTACCCCCGCTCCGGGCGTGACGCACGCATCGGCCATTCCGCGCTGATCGTCTTCACCGTGGGCACCGATGGGCGCGCGCATGATTGCCGCACCCGCGAAAGCTCGGGCGATGCCGAAAGTGATGCGATCACCTGCAAACTGGCGCTGGAGCGCTTCCGTTTTCGCCCCGCAACCGATTTCTCCGGCCGCCCGATCGAGCAATTGCATGGCTGGCGGCAATCATGGTTTTACGGTTCTGCCACTCGACCTTGATCGCACTTGACGGCGGCGCTGCAACCGCGAAGACTGCCTCTGCCGGTTGAGGGACCGTTTCGATCGGTGCGTATAAAAATGGGAGCCTGATCGTGTCCACCACCTACCCCGTGCCCGCCGATTGGGCGGCGCACGCCTTGATTTCGGCGGAAAGCTATGCCGACAAATACCGCCAGTCGATCGAGGAGCCCGAGGCGTTCTGGCGGCAGGAAACCGCCCGGCTGGACTGGATCAAGCCCTGGACGCAGCTCAACACCTCCAGCTTTGACGAGGCCGATTTCGGCATCGGCTGGTTCACAGATGGCACGCTGAACGTCTCGGCCAATTGCCTCGACCGCCATCTGGTCGAGCGGGGCGAGCATACCGCGATCATCTGGGAAGGCGACGATGCGGCCCAGACCGTCCGCCTGACCTACGCGCAGCTTCATGCCGAGGTCTGCCGCTTTGCCAATGTGCTGAAAAAGCTGGGCGCGAAGCGCGGCGATCGCATCACCATCTATCTGCCGATGATCCCCGAGGCAGCCATTGCCATGCTGGCCTGCACGCGCATCGGCGCCATCCATTCGATCGTCTTTGCGGGCTTCAGCCCCGATGCGCTGGCCGGGCGCATTCTCGATTGCGGTTCGACGCTGGTGATCACCGCCGATGGCGGCAACCGTGGCGGCAGACTGGTGCCGTTGAAGGACAATGTCGACAAGGCGCTGGAGCAGTGCCCGGATGTGTCCGCGGTGCTGGTGGTGGATCACGCGCAGAACCCGGTGCAGATCAAGGAAGGCCGCGATGTCTGGTGGCTGGACGAGCGCGACGACGTGTCCGCTGATTGCCCCCCGGAGGAAATGGGCGCGGAAGACCCGCTGTTTATTCTCTACACCAGCGGCTCGACCGGCAAGCCCAAGGGTGTGATGCACACCACCGGCGGCTATCTGACATGGGCCGCGATGACCCATGAGTATGTCTTCGATACCCGCCCCGACGATATCTACTGGTGCGCCGCCGATGTAGGCTGGGTGACGGGGCATTCCTACCTTGTGTACGGTCCGCTGGCCAATGGCGTCACCACGGTGATGTTCGAGGGCGTGCCCAACTACCCCGATTTCAGCCGCTTCTGGCAGATCGTGGACCGCTATCAGGTCACGACCTTCTACGGCGCCCCAACGGCCCTGCGCGCCCTGATGCGCGAAGGCGACGAATGGGTGAAAAAGACCAACCGTTCCAGCCTGCGCCTGCTGGGCAGCGTGGGCGAGCCGATCAACCCAGAAGCCTGGGAATGGTACTATCATGTGGTGGGTGAGGGCCGCTGCCCCATCGTCGACACCTGGTGGCAGACCGAAACCGGGGGCCAGATGATCACGCCTTTCGCGGGTGCGACGCCGCTCAAACCCGGCAGCGCCAGCTGGCCGATGTTCGGCGTGGTGCCCCAGATCGTCGACGCTGACGGCAAGGTGCTGGAGGGCGCCACCGAGGGCAATCTTGTCCTCGCGCAGAGCTGGCCGGGCCAGATGCGCAGCGTCTGGGGCGATCACGATCGCTTCTTCCAGACCTATTTCACCACCTATCGCGGCAAGTACTTCACCGGCGACGGCTGCCGCCGCGATGAGGACGGCTACTACTGGATCACGGGCCGCGTGGATGATGTGATCAACGTCTCCGGTCACCGCATGGGCACCGCCGAGGTGGAGAGCGCCCTTGTCGCACACACCAAGGTGGCCGAGGCAGCCGTGGTGGGCATGCCACATGAGATCAAGGGGCAGGGCATCTATGCCTATGTCACGCTGAACGCAGGCGTGGAGGGTGACGAAGCCACGCGCAAGGCGCTGATCACATGGGTGCGTCAGGAGATCGGGCCCATCGCGACGCCGGATGTAATCCACTTCGCGCCCGGTCTGCCCAAGACGCGCTCGGGCAAGATCATGCGGCGGATTTTGCGCAAGATCGCCGAGGGGGATACGTCCTCTTTGGGCGATATCTCGACCTTGGCCGATCCGGGCGTGGTGGATCATCTGATCAAGACCAAGGTTTGAAGACAAGGGATAAGTGCGAGGGTGTTACACCCTCGCGCTCCCATTTTTTGTCTGCGTTGCGCTTGGGGTTCGGCGTTGGAGCAACGTCGCTGCGCCGCAGGCCGCAACAAGGTTTTTAGAGCCTGCGGCGCTTCAGGTGGCGCAGGTGGAGAGGTAGGGCGCATCATTTCGGCGCCACTGCCCTATCGTCGGAAGACGTTATGGGAGCGCGAGGGGGTAACCCCCTCGCTTTTCTCCTTTATTCCTTGGAAACCTCATCCCCGCCATACTTGTAATCCAGAAACCGCGTCTGGATGGCGAGATTATCGATCGAGCCCTCGGCCAATTGCCGCGTTACACTGTCGATCTCGGTGCTGATCCGCCCAAGGCTGGCGGCCAACTGCTCGTCCGGCGAGGCATCGCCCTGCTTTTGCGAGCGCAGAGGCTGCGGGATAGCGGTGTAGGCATTCACCAGATCGGGCAGGTTCTGGCCGACCAACGTGCGGACCTGCGCCACGGCCGGCGTGCTTTCATCCAGCTTATCCAACTGAGTGCCCAGCAAATCCAGCTGCCCGCCAATTTGGCCGACAAGGTTCAGCGCAGGTGCGGGCAGGGCGGGGCGCTGCGCTTCCAGCCAAAGCTGCGTGTTGCCAACCAGCGCCTTGGCGGGGGCCTTGCGCAAATCATCCAGCTTGGGGATTTTTACCGCTGTTTGCCGACCGAGCGCCAACACCGCCACGGCGATCAACGCCAGCACGATCACCACCAGCACGGCACTGATGGCATGGAGGATAAACGACCCCATGCCGATCAGCGCCAGACCCGCGATCAGCGTGATCATGATCTTGCGCAACTGGCGCCACTGCGCCTCGCGCCGGATCGCGGCCGAACGCTGACCGATCGCGCCTTGCACGCGGCGGCCACCGGCGCGCTGCTGGTTCAGGCTGGCGCGCGCGGCGGCCAGGATCGCATCGGAATCGCGGGCTGAATCCGCCATGGCTCAGCCTTCCAGCGAGAGCAGGTTGGGCGTGTCATGCGCCACCTGCGCCTGGCTCGTGCCCTGCGCGCGGGCGATATAGGCGCGCGACTTCTCGACCTCGCTCGAGAGCGTGTTGACCGTCTGCTTCATCGAATCGAGCGCCTTCAGCTTGAAGGTGTCGATCGTGTCCATCGTGTCATAGATGTTCTGGAAGGCGCGCTGCAGCGTTTCCACCGGGATCGTGCTGCTGGCGGCCTGCTCGTGGATTTTGCTGGTTTGATCTTTCAGCAGCGCGCTGGTCGAATCGATGATGTTGGCGGTGGTGGTGTTGAGCGCGGTGATCTGCCCCAGCACCAGCCGCTGGTTGGTCATGGCCTGCGCCACGGTGACGGCGGTGCGCAGCGCGCCCACGGTGGTGGTGCTGGCACGCTCAACACCCTTGATCAGCTCGACATTGTTCTTCTTGACTAGATCGAGCGCCAGATAGCCCTGCACCGTCACCGCCATCTGCGTCAGCAGATCCTGCGTGCGCTGGCGGGTGTAGAACAGCGCTGATTCGCGCAGGGCTTTGGCCTTGGCGGGATCGGTGGCGTCGAGGTCATTCGCCTTGTCCTCGATCTTCTCGTCCAGCTTCTTGGAGATATGGATCATCTGTTCGAGGCTGCCCATCGCCTCCCACAGCTTGCCGCGCTCCACATCGATGGCGGCATTGTCCATCAGCAGCTCATCCTTGCCGCTGGCCAGCCTGTCCAGCACGGCCTTGATATGGCCTTGGGCCGAGACATAGCCGTCGAAATATTTCTTCACGCTGTTGCCGAAGGGGATGATCCCCAGCAGCTTGCGCGGCTTGCCCATGATGCCCGACTTGCCGGGATCAAGATCCTCGACCGTCTTGCGCAGGGCCAGCAGATTGGCGCCCACGCCGCTGTCCTTGTCCATGGCGCGCACCGGCCGGTCGAGGAAGCGGTTGGAAAGCCCTGCCGCCGCCGCGATTTCCTTGCGGCCCATGGATGTCAGCTGATCGACACGCTTGCCGAATTCCGGGCTGGCCGAATCCTGCGCCACCAGATCGGCGACAAAGGCATCGACCTTCTGGTCCAGCTTGCTGGTCTGCTCGCTTGACAGCGGCACAAGCCCGGCGGCCTGAGCGGGCGCGACCACCGGTACCGGATCGGGCGGTGTCAGCGTGATGGCGGGGGCATCGAGTTGCGTGGGCGTGGAGGCCATGGGCACCTGCTTTTCGTCAACGACATGAATGGCCTTATGATGTGGGGCATCAGGCCGCTGACTGCAAGCTGTATTGCAAGACTAAGGCACAATGCGTCCTTCTTGAAGGACGCATTGTGCCTGAGCTTTTGGGTGTCGCATCGCTTTCGTGAAAAACCGGTTCTCACTTCTCCGCGCGATGCTTCAGGGCGCTTGACGGGCGGTGGATCGACCTTGCGCAGAGATCAGGCCCGGCCTGTCGAGCGGCTGCGTGACGGTATGATCGCCCAGTGCCAGCAGATTGCTCTGAGCCCGCCGCGCGATGCGCAGCATGGCTTTTTTCCGTGCCTTGCGGTCGAAATTCAGCGCTGCTGTCACGGTTTTGGCGATGACTGAGGCATCGGGCGGGCCGCTGATGCGGACAGATGGAATGCCGAAATCGCGGCACAGCGCGCGCATCTTGTCCGATCCGTCATCCACCACCAGCAAGGCTCCGCCTGACAGCAGGGTGAAGATGCTGGCATGCAGGCGGTTAGTGATGGTCAGCACGGCATGGCGATAGGCTTCGCATAGGGTTGCAAGCTGGCCGTCATCCAGCTTGTGGGCATCGTTAAGGTCGTAATAGGCGATCAGCCAGTCGGCGGCGCCGCCATCGACTTCGGGTCTGGGATCATGGCAGGCCAGCACCAGCGGCGCCTTGGGCATTTCCTGCCGTACGCAGGCAAGTAGGGTGGGGAAGCCTTCGCCATCGATCGAGCGGCCCTCGCTTGCCTCGATGCAGGGGGCGATCAGGATGGTGGTCCGCTCGCTTTCCTGTCCCCCGAAATCCTGCGCCGCGAGATCGCGATGCAGAGTGCCCGGCAGAAAGGCCATATCGGCGCTTTGCACCACCGCGCGCGCGGGAAACAGGCGCCTTGCGTGATCAAGCGAGAGCGCATCGCGCACGGCAATCCGCTCACCGGGGCGAAACACCAGACGCCACAGAAAGCGCGCCAGCCATCCGCGCACCGGCCCCACACCCATGCCCCAACCCGAAACCCTGCCACCGCCCAGGCGCACCAGCGCCAAGGCCCAGATCATGGCGATCAGGCTGGGGAGCGAGACATTGCTGCGCACAATCTGCCCGCCGCCGATCACCGCATCGCAGCGGGAAGCCAGCCTTGGCAAGCCCAGCAGATTGCGGCCCGAGATGATCGAAGCCCCGAGCGCCTCCACCTGCCGGGCAATGACGGGCGGTGGAGGCGCCCATTGGCGGACGTAAACCTGCCGCCCCTGATTGCGCCCTGCCGCCACGCTTTGGGCCAGCAGGGCCAGATCGCCAAGATTGACCAGCGTATCGCACACAATCAGCAGAGGGCGTTTGCTCAAGGCCGCTTCCTTCATGGCAGGAACCATCGGAGCGAACCATGCGCAGGCTCGCCTTGGTGGCCAAGGCGATGAAACAACCGTTACGAAGGTAAATCAGATGCTTCGCCGCACGATGCCTGCAATCCGGGCATCAACCCCTCCATTCCGGATGCGGATGCGAAGTGCCCAAACAGCAAAACGGCCCGGTGCGTCTGTCGCACCGGGCCGTTCCACGAGCCAGTTTTCAGCGGGGCGCGATCATGCCGCCAGCTGCAACGGCTCGATCTCGCCGGAAAGGTAGAGCTTCTTGGCCTTGGCGCGGCTCAGCTTGCCCGAAGAGGTGCGCGGCAGGGTGCGCGGCGGCACCAGCTCGACCACGGCCGGGTGGCCCAGAATGGCGCGGACCTTCTCGGCCACGGCATTCTTCAGCTTCAGGCGCTCGTCAGGATCGGAAACGCGGCAATGGACCAGCACGGCGGCGGTTTCCTCACCGGTTTCGGTCTCAAGCGAGAAGGCGGCGATGTCGCCCTGATGGAAGCCGGGCAGCTGTTCCACGGCCCATTCGATGTCCTGCGGCCAGTGGTTCTTGCCGTTGATGATGATCATGTCCTTGGCGCGGCCCACGATGAACAGATAGCCGTCCACGCTGTAGCCCATGTCGCCGGTGTCCAGCCAGCCATCGACCATGCAGGCCGCCGTGGCTTCGGGATCGCGGAAGTAGGAGTGCATGACGCTGGGGCCCTTGCACCACACCTTGCCGATGTGATGGTCGGCCTGGATGCGGCCGGCGCCGTCGCGGATCTCCACGACCATATCCTTCACCGGCTTGCCGCAATTGACGATGGCGCGGTAGCGGGCCGGACGCGAGAGATCGCGCGGCGTGCCCGACAGGCGCTCTTCCTCAACCAGCTCGACGCGGATGCCTTCGCCCGGCGGCATGATGGTGACCGACAGCGTCGCCTCGGCCAGACCGTAGCTGGGCAGGAAGGCGCTGGCGTGGAAACCGGCAGGGGCAAAGGCGTTGACGAAGCCCTGCATCACGTCCGGGCGGATCATGTCGGCGCCATTGCCGGCCAGACGCCAGCGGTGCAGATCGAAACGCTCATCCACATGGCTCTGGCTGGAGATGCGGCGGGCGCAAACGTCATAGCCGAAGGTGGGCGAATAGCTGATCGAGGTGCCCTTGTTGCGGCTGATCATGTCCAGCCAGGCGAGGGGACGGCGAGCGAAATCCTCGGTGCGCAGATAATCGGTCGAGACCTGATTGGCGATCACCGAGAGGAAGCAACCGACCAGACCCATATCGTGATACCAGGGCAGCCAGCTGATGCAGCGGTCGCTCTCGATCAGGCCCATCGCCTCGCCATGGCCCGCCAGATTGTTGAGCAGCGAGGCATGGGTGACGGCCACGCCATGGGGAAAGCGCGTCGAGCCGCTGGAATATTGCAGATAGCAGATGTCCTCGCCCGTAACCTCGGGCAGGGCGGTCTTTGCGGGCGTTTCGGCGTAAAGCACGTCCCAGCCTTCGCCCTTGCAGGCGGCGCCATTGGCTTCATTGTGAGCAGCCGTGGCGGCATCGCCCATCGCCGCGATCTCGGGCGGATAGAAGAACAGCGACGGGTCCGAGCTGCGCAGCTGCACCGCCAGCTGGTCGATATAATTGTCCTTGCCGCCAAAGCTGGTGGGCAGGGGCAGCGGCACCGGCCAGGCACCGGCATAGACCGTGCCGCAGAACAGCGCCGCGAACTGGGCGCCCGTCTCGGCGACCAGAGCGATACGGTCGCCCTTCTTCACGCCGCGCGCGATCAGGCGATAGGCGACATCCAGCGCGTCCTGACGCAGCTCGCTGAAGGGATAGGGGCGCGTGAGATTGCCGCGCGGATCGTGGAAGTTCAGCCCGCGCGTGCCCTTGGCGGCGTAATCCAGCGCCTCGCCAAACGTGCCGAAATCGGAGAGGCGGCGCGGCAGGGCGCAGCCATTGGGGGTGGCCTGAAGGGTTTCACTACGATCAAGCACGTCTTGCGTCATGGGTCTCGGGTCCATCGGTCTCGGCCCTCCTCTCGCATCCTCCGGCGGGGCGCATTGGACTGCACCCCTTAGAATTAACCGGCTGATTCGGCCGCGAGAGTCGAAAGGCCGGGGTCAAAAACTGTGTGTTGCCGTCTGGTAAAGGACAGCTTCATCCTCCCCCTTGAGGGGCGACTGTGGCACGATTATGGCCGCGCGCAGGTGAATGAGGCAGATATGGACAGCGGTGAGGATTTACCATCACGCCCCCAATATGGGCGAGAACGCAAGGCGCCGCGCCCTCTGACGGCCATAAAGCTGGAGGAGATGGCGCTGGCCTATGTGGCGCGTTTCGCCACCAGCGTGGGCAAATTGGAGGCCTATCTGGCCCGCAAGCTGCAGGAACGCGGCTGGGATGGGGAGGGCGACGGGCGCACGGCCATCGCTGCTGTCATCGCGCGTTTTGCCGATCTTGGTTACGTCGATGATGCGGGTTTTGCCCGAATGCGCTCCACCAGCCTGTTGCGCCGGGGCTATGGCGCAAGGCGCATCGCTCAGGATCTGAATGCGGCGGGTATCGGCGAGGCGATCCGCTCCGATTGCACCCCCGACGAAGGTGCGGCCCGGCGCGCGGTGCTGGCTCTGGCGCGGCGCAAGGGGCTGGGGCCTTTCACGCGCGGGCTGGGCGAAGGTGAAAGGCTCGATCCGGCGCTGCGTGAAAAGCAGATGGCCAGCCTGCTAAGGGCCGGGCACGCCATGGGTGTGGCGCGGGCTCTGCTGGCTTTGGCTACGCGTGAGGACGCCGAAGAATGGGCGGCGGAAGCCGGGGAAGCGCCGTCACAGGGCTTTTGGGATTGATCCTGCTCTTTTTGACGGCGCTTTCGCCTTATCGCCTATTGCCCTTGCCCCCTTTCCTCCGCTAGGCGGCAGGCGTAATGCTTGGTTTCAAGCCCAAGCCCCATAGTTCGTTACCCTGTCTTCGTTTTTGAAGGATGTGTCCGATGCTCTTCACCTGGTGGAACGGTTCGACGTTCGGAACCTGGCTCAACAACAAGCGGCACGGTGAGCATGTCGGCACCGACTTTCAGGGCAACAAGTATTACCGCAGCACGAAGAAGATCCCCGCTGGCGCCAACAGCCCCTTCGCCGGGCGTGAGCGCCGCTGGGTGATCTACAACGGCAGCAATGATTCCAGCCGCGTGCCCGCCGAATGGCATGGCTGGCTGCACAATTCCTATGATGGCGTGCCAGAGAGCCATCTGCCCCCGCCGCGCATCTGGGAGGTGGAATACACCCCCAACGCCACCGGCACGGCCAAGGCGCATCACCCCGCCGGTTCGCTGGCCGCGGGCGGTCACCGTCCTGCCGCGACGGGCGATTACGAAGCCTGGTCGCCCGACGCCTGAGCCCAAGCTGAGCCCGGCGCCCTCACGCATGTCACGTTCCGTCCTGCGAGTCGCGGCGCCGCTGGCCTTTGGCTGTGCCGCTCTGGCGCTGACCGGCTGCCAGAAGATCGGCATGGGCGGCGACAGTTCGGACAAGGATGCGCCCAAGCCCACCGCTCGCCCCGCAGGCGGGACGGTGGAGACGCAATATGGCACGCCGGTGAAAGACCGCGTTGCCACGCTGGGGATCATCAACAAGCGCAACAATCTCACCGAGGAGTTCAAGCTCAAATCGGGTGAGCAGCGCACCATTGGCAATGTCGTGGTGCGTCTGGCCACTTGCGAGAAGACCGCGCCCTGGGAAAGCCCTCAGGAAACCGGGGCTTTCGTGCAGGTGCTGGTGCATGAGCGGACCAGCGTCTCGCAGCCGCTGGTGTGGCGCAAGGTCTTCTCGGGCTGGCTGTTCAAGAACAGCCCCTCGCTCAATGTGGTGGAACACCCGGTCTATGACGTCTGGGTCAAGGATTGCGCGATGAAGTTCCCCGGCGAGGAAGAGGCGCCCGAGGATTTCAAGGCTGCTGCCAAGGCGCCGAAGGCTTCGGGCAGCGCCAGCGCGCCGGTCGTCACGCCGCCGCCGGTGTTGCCGGGCGGCAATGAGGCCGATGGCGGCGACGCTCCGCCCACCAACTGAAGCTCCGGATGGGGTTCTGTGCCGCGCTGGGCGTGGCGCAGCAGGGTGAGATAGCGCTTCTGGCTGATCTCGATCGCGCCCAGAGATGCCAGATGCGGCGTGATGAACTGGCAGTCGAGCAGTTCGACGCCGCCCATGCGCAGCGCCACCACCAGCCACGCCAGCGCTACCTTCGACGCCTCGCTGACGCGCGAGAACATGCTTTCCCCGCAGAACACCCGGTCGAAACCGACGCCGTAAAGGCCGCCGACCAGCTGGCGTTCGCCTTCGTTATCCAGCTGCCAGCACTCGACGGAATGGGCAAAGCCTAGCGCATGCAGCCTTTCATAGGTGCCTGCGATGCGGTGGCTGATCCATGTCTCGCCCCCCGATTCGTCCGAATCGCTCGCGGAGGCCATGCGCGGCGCGGCGCAGGCGGCCAGCACCTGCGTGAAGGCCGCGTTGCAGGTGACCTGTAGTTTTCCGCGTCGCAAGGTGCGCGCCAGTGAATGCGAACAGCGAAACCCGTCGAGCGGCAGGATGCCGCGCCGCTTGGGCTCCACCCAGAAAATATCGGGATCGTCACGCCGGTCGGCCATGGGGAAGATGCCGCTGCGATAGGCTAGCATCACCAGAGATGGGTCGATAAGAGGGCTTTGGCGATCGTCCATGCTGCGCATCATAGCAGTTTGCTGCGCCTGACCCAGCCATGAAGCATGCCGAAATGGAGCCAGCCTGTGGGTAAGACAGGAAATTTATGCAGATACCCTGTCTTTGCCCTTGCCATCCCCGCCGGGCCGATCTAGAGGCCGCCCACCCCACAGGAGCGTAGCTCAGTTGGTAGAGCATCGGTCTCCAAAACCGAGGGCCGTGGGTTCGAGTCCCTCCGCTCCTGCCATGTTTCATGGCGATGTGGGTTTTATGAGGCGGTTTGCATTTCATGCAAGCCGCCTCATCCATTTTAGCCTTGTCCAATCAGATGAAAGATGGCCGCCCCTCGGGTGTTGGGACTTTGTTTGCCTTGCGTCGGCGAGATGTCATCCGTGAGATGGTGAAATATTTGCAGGCCATGATGGCCAAAACCGCGACGATGATCCCGATCGCTATATCGCTGAAATAATGTCCGCCATGGATCGGCGTGGAGAGAAGCATCGCTCCATTCGTAGCCAGAAAAACATGGCGGAGCTTGCCCAGATTCCATGTCGCCCAGACATACAGAATGCAGCATATGGCATGAAAGCTGGGCACGGTGATGAGTCCGATCATGTCGGCAACTTGAACAGTCTTCAGTGTCCCGATTCGCAGACCTTCGATCACGGCGATATGGCTGCTGCCAGCCAGCGGCATGTTTGGCGCATTATGAGGCAGATAATGCGCCGCAGCCGAAGTGGCTGGAAAATACACCAGCGATATGTCTGCAAGAAACAGGCAGATCAGGTAAGCGGCGAGGAAGCGGTAAAGTCGGTCGAAATGCCCGGCCGCTGCAAGGGCGGCAATGATCAGGCTGGGGCTGGCGCTGATTGATTTATAAGCGGTGGAAAGAATATCGTTTAACAGCGGATGGCTCTGGACAAGGTTCCAGTAGCCTAGCCAGTCTAAACCGATGAGCTGATCTCCATAGATCAGGCTGTCATCGATCCAGCCTGAACTCAGCGCTGCCATGGCATAGGAGGCGGTGGCACCGATGAGAACGATGGTTACGAACAATCCCAGGCATTCAAAGCCGCAGACAATGCGATCCAGCCAGGCAATGCCTTCTGAGCGATAAACCGCCACCGGAAGAAAAGATGCTGCCACCAGCAATGGCAGGTTGACCGGAAGATGGTTGAAGCCAAGCGAAAGATGGGCTTCTTTTAACAAGATGGCGGTGCCCAGAAAGCAGAGCGTGGTGCTGATGTAGACAAAGCGCCTGGCATCGATCATAGGGTACTCCATAGCGGTGGTCGCTGACTAACTGTTGCTGGTTAAGGAGCTGTTGACCGCAATGTGATGATGCAATCAGAAATGCGTTTTATTTTTCGTTTCCAGCTTTACTTTCTGCGTGAACGCCGTGTGGCATACGGGGCGATGTGAAACACAAGAGTGCGATGCTCGCCGTTGCCGTCCTGGGTTTCGCGGCGACCGGCGGTGGACAACGCGCAACTTTGGCACTTTCATCGTCTTGTTGTGGCAGCAGGTGACTTGATTTCATCCGTCCGAGGGCTAACAGGCGTGGTTTGCGGACCGCCCTTGTGGCGGGCGTTTGTACCGGATGGAAACGGCGCAGGCCTTGTGGCAGTGCCGGAGGGATGGGGTTCCATGTTGCTTCGCATGGCCGATGAGGCATTGATCCGGTCGCGGTCCTGGTATCGCTCGGCATCGGTGTGGGCGGCGTTGATTCTTGCCTTGGCTTCGGCGCTGCCGGTGCTGATGGCACCGCATACCGAGATGATCGACTTTCCCGCGCATATGGCGCGCTATGCGGTCATGCTCGATCATGGCGCCAATCCGTGGTTCGCGCGCTATTACAGCTTCGACTGGAAATGGACCGGCAATCTGGGCGTGGATCTGCTGATCTTCCCCTTTGCCAAAATCTTCGGGCTGGAGGCAGGCGCGAAGCTCATCGTTGCGCTTGTGCCGCCGCTCACTGGCATCGGCATCGTGTGGAGCGAATGGGCGCTGCGCCGCAGGATCGGCGTGGGCACCTTGCTGGGCCTGTCCTTCATCTGGTCGCCGATGCTCAATCTGGGGCTGGTCAATTACGCGCTGGGTCAGGCGCTGGCGCTGCTCTTCTTCGCCGCCTGGGTGGAGATGGGCCCGCGCGGCGCCTGGCAGCGCGCCATGGACTGGCGCTGGGTTCTACTGCTGGTGGCGGGCTTTGCGGTGTGGGTCAGCCATATCTCGGCCTGGGCCGTGCTGATCGTGATGGTGGCGGGCGCCGATTTCAGCCAGCGGCTGGATGAGGGCTGGCGCCGCTGGTGGCGCCCGGCGCTCACCAGCCTGCCGATGTTCGCGCCGATCATCGTGATGGTGCTGATCCCGGGCACCTCCAGCGACAACAGCTATGGCCGCTTCTGGTGGCTCTACAAGCAATCCACCTGGGACCGCGCGATGCGCGACAGCAACTGGTGGCTCGACCATATCTCGCTCTGGGCGATGGGCAGTGTGATTGCGCTGGCCCTGGTGTTTTCGGCCCTGTCATGGGGCATGAAGCGCTGGCGCGGGGGCTGGTGGTTCCTCGATGGCCGCTTCTGGATCGATGGGCGTCTGGGCTGGGCCGGGCTTGGCCTGATCATCCTGAGCTGGGTGGTGCCGCGCCATATTTCGGGCGGCGATCTGGCCGATTATCGCCTGATTACCACGGGCCTGATGGTCTGTGTGATGGCGATCGACTGGTGCGCCCCATGGTGGGTGCTGAGCGCGCCTGCGGGCCTTTATGCCGTGCGTCTGGCCACCACCACGCTGAGCTGGCAGCAGGATTCGGCCGAGACCGACGAAATCCTCAAGGCACTGAACTTCATCCCCGATGGCGCGAAAGTGGCCAGCGTGGTGCTGACCCCGCGCGAATTCTGGTGGTTCAACAAGCAGGAGCATGTCGGCGGCTATGTGGTGATCCGCCGCCACGCGCTGGTGAACATGAATTTCGCCCTGCCGCATATCCATATGCTGCATGTGAAGGAGGGCGGCCCCGGTTTCGCTGATCCTTCGCATCGCCTGCTGCAGTCGATTCATCAGCCGGTGCGGCTCGACTGTATTCGCCCGGCCTATCATGCCGACTGGCTGCTCTATGTCGGCGCCAAGGCGCCCGAAACGCTGCCCGACAAGGCGAAGCTGGTGTGGCAGGGCAAGGGCGTCTGGCTGGCCAGCCTGCCCAACACCGGCGTGGTGCCGGACCGTTGCAGCAAGCCGCGTCTGCCCGATTCGCCCGAGCAGCGCGCCATCGATCGCAAGCTCTCGCATATGCCCGACCTCAAGCTTGAGGGCAGCGCCTATCAGCGCGGGATGCATGACAGCAATTGAGGCGCAAAGCCTTGGCTTGCGTCATGCGCTTGCAAAATCGGCGCGCGCGCATTAAGTCCGGTGGAACTTCCCGACATGGATGTTCTCACTGCCCCTCCCGGACCTGATCCGGGGCGGCGCGGAGGCCATGGCGGAAGACAGGATTAATCGCCTAAGGAAATGACAGGCATGAACGACCGCGCCGCCAATGACGGAGCCAAGACGAGCCCCGGCGAATTCATCAACCAGGTGAAGGTCGAGGCCCGTAAGGTGGTGTGGCCCACCCGTCAGGAAACGCTGACCACGGGTATCTTCGTGGGCATTCTGATGCTGATCCTGGCCGTGTTCTTCCTGGGCATCGATACGGTGTTCGGCAAGCTGGTGCAGTTTTTGCTGTCGCTGGCGTAAGCTTCGCGCCCGCTTTCACCCGATTTACGCGCTTTGCGGCGCAAACCATTGACGACAAGAGGCAAACATGGCCCGCTGGTATATCATTCACGCCTATTCCGGCTTTGAGAGCAAGGTCAAGGAAGCCATCATCACCGAGGCCGAGCGCCTGGGTCTGGAGCAGTTGGTCGAGCAGATCGAAGTGCCCTCCGAGCAGGTGACCGAGGTCAAGCGCGGCAAGAAGGTTCAGGTCGAGCGCAAGACCATGCCCGGCTATGTGCTGGCCAAGCTGACGATGAACGACGACATCTACCACCTGGTGAAGAACACCGCCAAGGTGACCGGCTTCCTGGGCCTGAACGGCAAGCCGCAGGCCATCAGTGAGCGCGATGCGGAGCGTTACTTCGGCAACCGCGAGCAGGTCGCCACGCAGGTCAAGAAGCATGTCGCGGTCGATTACGAGATCGGCGATTCGGTCAAGGTGCTGGACGGTCCGTTCAGCAGCTTCACCGGCATCGTGGAGGAGCTGGATTTCGACAAGAACCGCGTCAAGGTTTCGGTGTCGATCTTCGGTCGCGCCACCCCGGTCGAGCTGGACTTCGAGCACGTCGAACTTTCGAAGTAAGATTTTCGCGAGAAGCGCAAAAAAGGGGCGGGCTGCTTTGGGTGGCTCGCCCCTTTTTTGTGTCCGGGAAGAAAGGATCGTGCAGGGGCGTTACCCAGGCACGCCTGTGTGGTGAGGTAGCGGCGGGCCATGCCGCCATGTCTTGTCGATGGGCGGGTTCATTAACCCCGATCCTTTAGATCGGGTTCATGAGCCTGGACTGTCGATCTCCCCTATCTGTTGCCATAATGCGCCTGACCCGGCTGGACGGTTTGCGCGGTCTGGCGGCGCTTGGCGTTTTTCTTCACCATATGGCATTCTTCTGCGGGGATCGTGCAGCTGATCTGCCGATGGGGCTTGGCTGGTCGCTGGGCTGGATCATCGAGCGAGGCTGGGCCCTGGTCGATCTGTTCTTCCTGCTCTCCGGCTATGTCTTTGCCCATGTCTATGGCGCGCCCGGACAGTTGCGAAGGGCTGGCGCCATGGGAGATTTCTGGATCGCCCGTATCGCGC
This sequence comes from Novosphingobium terrae, assembly GCF_017163935.1. Classification (NCBI taxonomy): domain Bacteria; kingdom Pseudomonadati; phylum Pseudomonadota; class Alphaproteobacteria; order Sphingomonadales; family Sphingomonadaceae; genus Novosphingobium; species Novosphingobium terrae. The sequence continues at coordinate 1,460,939 of NZ_JABVZR010000001.1, forward strand.
GGCTCTGGCCGCTGCATCTGGTCGCGCTGCTTCTCTTCGCGCTGATTGGCTGGGGTGGGGCCAAGAATGACGCGCCGCATTTCATCCTCAACCTGCTGATGCTTCAGGGTTTTGACCTCGATACGCGCTTCAGCTTCAACATTTCCAGCTGGTCGCTCAGTGTCGAAATGCTGGCCTATGCGATCTTTGCCTTCGGGGCACGGCTGGGGGATCGGGCGCTGTGGAGGATCACCCTGCTGACGGTGGCGGGCGGTCTGGCATGGCTTGTCTTGCTTGGTTATCCGCGCGGTGTCTGGCCGGGCGAGATGATTCTGCGTGGCCCTCTGGGCTTCTTCATCGGCCAGTTGCTGTGGCGCGGGCGGGCTGTTGCCGGTCGCATTCCGGCATCGCTGCTGCTGGCCATGCTCGCGGGCGGCCTGTGGCTCGAGCAGGGGGCTTACAGCCCCATCCTGCCGCTCGATCTGCTGTGCTGGCCTGCCGCCGTCCTGCTGGCTCTGCGTATGCCCTGGCTGGAGCGTGGCCCCTTTATCTGGCTGGGCGAGCGTTCCTTTGGCATCTATATGCTTCATCTGCTGGTGATCCGCAGCGTGAATGCTCTCTGGTCGCCGCACTGGTTGGGTGGCGGGGGCACCATGCTCAGCCATGCCACGATCATCCTGCTCACATTGTCCTGCGCTGAATATGCCCATCGCCGCATCGAAATTCCCGGGCGTGCCGCGACCCGCGCGCTCTGGGCGGCACGACAGGCTGAGAATGCGGACGTCAGCGCGCAACCGGCCTGATTTCCGCTTGCTTTTCCCCGCGATCCGTCTAAGGGCACCGCTTCCCGGTGGCATGCGCTGCCGGGTGTCCGTGCGGGAGGGGCCTCGCCCCGCTTGACCGCTTGACTTGAGGGGGCTGGCCCAAACCATCCCCGACAGAGTGAAAGGAGGCCACTGTGGCCAAGAAAATTGACGGTTACATCAAGCTGCAGATCGCAGCTGGTGAAGCAAAGCCCAGCCCGCCGATCGGCCCCGCACTGGGTCAGCGCGGCGTGAACATCATGGGTTTCTGCAAGGAATTCAACGCCGCGACTCAGGAAGTCGAAAAGGGCACCCCGCTGCCGACCATCATCACGGTCTATTCGGACAAGTCCTTCTCCTTCGTGACGAAGACCCCGCCCGCCACCTTCTTCATCAAGAAGGCTCTGGGCCTGAAGTCGGGTTCGAAGGCTCCCGGCAAGGACAGCGTCGGCCAGATCACGCGCGCTCAGCTCGAGACGATCGCCGAGTCCAAGATGAAGGACCTCAACGCCAACGATATCGTCGCTGCCGCGAAGATCATCGAAGGTTCGGCCCGTTCGATGGGCCTGAAGATTGTGGAGGGCTGACACCATGGCCAAGCTGACCAAGAAGCAGAAGTCGCTCACCGAAAAGCTGGGTGACAATCAGAACCTGCACGGCATCGACGATGCCATCCAGTTCCTGAAGGACCTCAAGAGCGCCAAGTTCGACGAGACCCTCGAGATCTCGCTGAACCTGGGCGTTGACCCCCGCCACGCCGACCAGATGGTCCGCGGCATGGTCACCCTGCCTTCGGGCACCGGCAAGGACGTCAAGGTTGCCGTCTTCGCCCGTGGCGACAAGGCTGAGGCCGCTCTGGCCGCTGGCGCTGACCGCGTGGGCGCCGAGGACCTGCTGGAAGACATGCAGGCCGGTAACCTCGACTACGGTCGCGTCATCGCCACGCCCGACATGATGGGCGTTGTCGGTCGCCTCGGCAAGCTGCTGGGCCCCAAGGGCCTGATGCCGAACCCGAAGCTGGGCACCGTGACCCCGAACGTCGCTGAAGCGATCAAGGCTGCCAAGGGCGGCCAGATCGAGTTCCGCGTCGAAAAGGCCGGCATCATCCACGGCGGCATCGGCAAGCTGAGCTTCACCAACGAAGCCCTGCGCGCCAACTTCGACGCCTTCGTCGATGCCATCGTCAAGGCCAAGCCGTCGGGCGCCAAGGGCAAGTACCTGCGCAAGATCGGCCTCTCGACCTCGATGGGCCCCGGCCTGAAGGTCGACCTGAGCCAGGTGCACGGCGGCTGATCTTTCAGTCGTTTTGCTGACAGAGATTGGGCCGGGAGGGAAACCTTCCGGCCTTTTCTTTTGTCCGTTGCAGAACGGGAAAAGGAAATGCGAGGGGGTTACCCCCTCGCGCTCCCATGACGTCTTCCGGCGATAGGGCAGTGGCACCGAAATGAAGCGCGTCGCCTCTCCACCTGTGCAACGCAGGGCGCCGCAGGCAATCATTCTTGGCGGCAGGCTGTGCGGACGTTTCATGCCTGCGGCGCTGCGACATTGCTCTATGGCTGAACCTGTGGCGCGACGCAGACAGTCATGGGAGCGCGAGGGTGTAACACCCTCGCATTCATTCTTATCTTCTTCCCTTAAAAGCTTGAATTCAAGCCCTTCCAGTTTGCCCGGACAGATGCGAGGGATCGACCCCTTCAGCCACCCAGATCGCATGCCAGCGATCATCGACGGGCGTATCGAACAGGATCCCCGGATGGCTGTCTGCCGCGAACCAGCCATGCTCGCGCATTTCGCTTTCCAGCTGCCCGGCGCCCCAGCCTGAGTAGCCCAGAGCGATCAGCCATTGCTTCGGCCCTTCGCCTTGCGCGATGCTGGTGAGGATTTCCCGGCTTGCCGTCACCGACCATAGAGGGCTGGGCGTGATGGTGCCCGCGCCGGTGTAGTCTGGCGAGTGGATCACAAAGCCGCGCTGGGGCTCGACAGGGCCGCCGAAGTGGATCGCGGCATCGGGGGCGGTGCCCGGATCGATATCCAGATCTTTCAGCAGCATATGGAGCGAGATGCCATCCAGCTCATGCCCCACGCCGATGCCCATCGCGCCTTCCTCATTGTGGAGGCACAGAGCGATGACGGCGTCTTCGAAGCGGGTGTCGGGCATGCCGGGCAGGGCCAGCAGCAGGCGTCCGTCGAGGTGTTGGGCGTCGAGGGTAGGGGCCACGGTCATCCAGTCAAGGTAAGGCGAGGCGCAGCGCGGTGCAATGGGCAGTCGCGCCGTATCAGCGCAGATTGGCCGACGTATAGCACTCCAGCACCAGCGCCAGGACGCGATTGTCGGGCAGGCGCAGCAGGGCGCGGTTGGCCAGAATGGTGTCGGCGGGGCAGCCTGGCAGCGGGCCGCGCCGGGTGGCCAGCTTCTCGCGGCGGAAATGCAGCGCGGCCACGGCCTTGCCGAAGGGCGTGTCGGTGGTGGCCAGAAGCTGGTTCATTTCGGCGGTGAGCAGCGCGGGGTTGTACCAGTTGTGCGCTTCGGACAGCACATGAGGGCCGCAGCTGAGGCGCACATGGCGATAGCCGGGCTCTTCGGTGCCCAGCGTCTCGGGAAGGTCGGGGGCGGGCAGGGCGTCCTCGCCTTTCACCAGCGTGGCGGAGATGCGTGCCTCGGGCGCCAGCTTGCGCTGTTCGCACCACTGGGTGAGCGCCATGGTGGCGCTGTCCGTGCTGGAGAGCGTGGCCTCGAACTGGTCGATCAGCTTGCCGTGAGGGGCTTCGGGGGCGGCCTGCAGGGCAATGAGCAGGGGGAGCAGCATCAGATGCCTCCCTCAACGGCCTGATGGCCCAGCGTGGCCAGATCCCGGGCCAATTGGCTGGAGCAGGCGGCCAGTTCCTCGGCATCGGTGGAGCGGATCACGAAATTGACGCCGGTCTTGCCCTCACGGAAGAAGGGGTAGCTGCCGATCTGTACGCCCGCGAAGGCCTTTTCGGTGCTGGCCAGCAGATCCGCGACTTCGCTTTCGCCCACCCAGCAGCCCAGCGTGGCGGAGAGCACCGGCGCGCCGCCTTCCAGCGATCCGGTCAGAGCGTCGAGCATGCCGGCGGTGATCATGGGTACGCCCGCCATGATGTAGATGTTGCCCCAGCGGATGCCCGGCGCGCCGGAATAGCGGTTCGGGATCAGATCGGCGCCTTCGGGCACGCGGGCCATGCGCAGGCGCGCCTCGGTCAGCGTGCTGCCCTTGCTGGTGTAATAGGCATCGAGGATGGCGCGGGCTTCCTCATGGACCACCACGGGCACGCCCAGGGCTTCGGCGATGGCATCGACGGTGATGTCGTCATGCGTGGGGCCGATGCCGCCGGTGGTGAAGAGATAGTCGTTGCGCACCCGCAGGGCGTTCACCGCTTCCACGATGGCCTCGGTCACATCGGGCACCACGCGCACCTCGCGCAGGCGGATGCCCTGCACGCCCAGCCAGCTGGCGATCTGGGCGATGTTCTTGTCATGCGTGCGGCCCGAGAGGATCTCGTCTCCGATCACGATCAGGGCGGCGGTGTAGATGCGGGCGGAATCAGGGGAAGCAGACATGGGGGAAGGGATTAGCGGGCGGGAGCCGGGCTGGGAAGGGGGGCTGGGGCAGGGCTCTCATCGCCGATAAAGCCGATATGCAGATCGGCGGCGGAAGAGAATTTCAGCAGGCAGAGAAAGGCCTTATCGGTCTCGGCAGCATTCCGGCCGGGGTTGGCGATGCGGCCCAGCGCCAGACTGGGTTGGGCCGCCCCGGGCGCGCGCACCAGCTTGAGCATGGCCTTGCTGGAGGGGCCGCAGAACTCGCCCAATTGCCGCGCCAAAGCGGGGGCATCGTTGCGCAAGGCGTCCAGCTTGGCGACGCTGGGGGCGAGTTGCTCGCGCTCGATCATCTGCTGACGGTTGTCTTCTCCCCCGTTGAGCATTGCGGGCAGCAGAAAGCGGCGCAATTGCTGAGCCAGAGCAGGAGGATTATCACCCGGCCACAGCTTGTCGGCCACCATCAGCTTTGCGGCGCATTCCAGCTGCTGATCATTGGGCGGCGCGGCGGGGTTCAGCGTGACGGCAAAGCTGTCATAGGCTTCCTCGACCTGCGCCTGAGGGAAGCCGCAAGCGCCGATTTGCGCCTTGATGGCGTCTTGCGGAGGGGGCGGTGCGGCCTGCATCAGCAGGGCAAGGGCTGAAAGCAACATGAGCGCAAGGTGTCATGGCTTGGCCTGCGCGGCAATTGCCCGGCGGTATGATGTTTTAAAAGAAGGCCGGGGCTGTTGGCCGGATGCGCGCAAAAAGAAGCCCGGTCCCGCGACCGGATGTCGATAAAAAGAAAGCCCGGTCTTGCGACCGGGCTGTGAAAGTTTTGGGAGAGGATGCCTGAAAGGCCCGCTCCTTAAGCCGGAAAACGGTTGTTGTTGCAATTGCGAATATGACGTAGTGCAATGCATAAAATGCAACTCAGGATTTCGTTCCCTCGTTTCACCATGCGCTGATGCACGCTTCGTCGCGGTATAGCGTTCAGCTTTCCACGATCACGCCAAAAAGATCATGCGCATCGGCATCCTCGATATGGACGCGGACGATGGCGCCGGGCTCCAGATCTGCAGGCACGTCGCGCAGCAGAACCTGACCGTCGATCTCCGGCGCATCGGCCTGGCTGCGGCCCGTGGCGCCGCGATCGCCCTCTTCGTCAGCCTCACCCACCTCGTCGATGATGACGGGAATGGTGCGGCCGATTTTGCGGGCAAGACGCGCCGCGCTGATCGCCTCGGTCTTCTCCATCAGGCGGGTGTAGCGCTCTTCCTTCACCGCCTCGGGCACGGCGCCGGGCAGATCATTGGCCGTCGCACCCTCGACAGGCTCGAAACGGAAGCCGCCGACGCGATCGAGCTGCGCCTCATCCAGCCAGTCGAGCAGATACTGGAAATCCTCCTCGGTCTCGCCGGGGAAGCCCACCACGAAGGAGGAACGGATCGCCAGATCGGGGCAAATCTCGCGCCACTTCTTGATGCGTTCCAGCACCTTGGCCTCATTGGCCGGGCGCTTCATGGCGCGCAGCACATTGGGCGCGGCATGCTGGAAGGGAATGTCGAGGTAGGGCGTGATCAGCCCCTCGGCCATCAGCGGAATGATGTCGTCCACATGCGGATAAGGGTAGACGTAATGCATACGCACCCAGGGCGGCGTGCCATCAGCTGTGCGCAGATTGCCCAGCTCACGCGCCAGATCGGTCATGTGAGCGCGAACCTCCTGGCCCTTCCACATGCGGCTTTCATGGCGGATATCAACGCCATAGGCCGAAGTGTCCTGACTGATGACCAGCAGTTCCTGCGTCCCGGCCGCAACCAGCTTTTCCGCCTCGCGCAGCACGGCATCGATCCGGCGGCTCGCCAGCTTGCCGCGCAGCTGCGGGATGATGCAGAAGGAGCAGGAATGGTTGCAGCCTTCCGAAATCTTCAGATAGGAATAGTGGCGCGGCGTCAGCTTCACCTCGCCATCGCGGCTCGGGATCAGATCGACGAAGGGCCCCTGCGAGGGCGGCGCGGCAATATGCACCGCATCGACCACCTGCTCATACTGATGCGCGCCGGTGACGGCCAGCACATCGGGGAAGCGGGCGCGGATCACATCGGCCTCATTGCCCATGCAGCCTGTCACGATCACGCGACCGTTTTCGGCAATCGCCTCGCCGATGGCGGCCAGCGATTCTTCCTTGGCGGAATCGAGGAAGCCGCAGGTGTTCACCAGCACCACATCGGCGCCGGCATAATCCGGGCTCATGGCATAGCCATCGGCCCGCAAACGCGTGAGAATCCGCTCGGAATCGACAAGGGCCTTGGGACAGCCAAGGCTGACCATGCCGACCTTGGGAGCATCGGGAAGAACGGTGATCGTGTTTTCGCTGGACATAACGGACGCGCCCCTACACCCAAAGCGCCCAAAACGCTACTGCTGGCGTTATATTGCGAATGCGCGCGAAAGGATTGCACCTATGGGCCCCGTCAACTGGATCGCGGTGATCCTCGCAGCGGCGGTGGCCGCAGGCATCGCGTGGCCGTGGTACGCCCTGTTCCGCCGCGCTGTTCCGCCTGCGTGGCGTCTGTTGGTGCTGTTTTTCCCAGCCTCGCTGATCGGGCATAATTTCGCGCGGGTGGGCGTGGATGCGCTGGCGGTGAAGCCATGGCTCTACTGGATGATGAGTGGAGGCTTTGCGCTGTCGATCATCATTCCCGCGCAGGTGGTGGCCGATGGGCGGCATAAGGTGCCTTGCCGGGAAACGCTGATCGATGCCGGCTATTGGCTGGTTGCGTTTCTCGGGATGGGGACGGTGTTTTGGGTTTTGAAGTAAGAAGTTAGGAAGAGAAGATGCGAGGGGATTATCCCCTCGCGCTCCCATGACGTCTTCCGACGAAACGGTAGTGGCACCGCAGCCGAGTGCCCAATCTCTCCACCAGCGCAATGCAGAGCGCCGCAGGCATGTTATCCTGTGATCAATAGGCTGTGCGGGGTATTTTACGCCTGCGGCGCTGCAATCCGGGCGCAAGGCCGAACCCGATGCGCGACGTAGACAAACCCGGGAGCGCGAGGGTGTAACACCCTCGCATTCTCACTTCTTCTTCACGACCTTCTTGACCGCAACCTTCTCATCCACCTTCTTCTCGGCAACCCGCTTCGGCAGAAGGCCCGCAGGATCGACGGGATGGTTATCCTGCCTGATCTCGAAATGCAGCTCGTCGCGCGTTGCCTTGCCGGAGTGGCCGACCAGCCCGACTCGCTCATGCGCCTTGACGGGATCGCCTTCCTTCACGGTGATCTTGCTCAGGAAGCCATAGGCTGACTGCCAGCCGTTCCCGTGGTCGATCACGACCAGACGCCCGAAGCTGTCTGGCTCTTCCTTGGCAAACAGCACCGTGCCCGAGGCGACAGCACGCGCAGCGCTGCCTTCCGGCGCGACGATGTCGAGCCCGTCATGGAAATTGGGCTTGCCGCGCGGCGTGAAGCCACGGCGCACCGGCCCGTTCAGCGGCCATGAAAAATGCGGCGCGGCCTTGGCCGAACCGCCGTCACCATGATCCGCCTTGGCCTCGCGCGGGCTGGGGGTGTCAGCGGCGTCGTTCTCGGCGGTGGGTTTGTCCTTCCTGGCGGGCTTGTCGTCCGCTGCCACCACGGCCTTCTTGTCCGACGACAGCATCGTCGGGATCAGCAGCGACTGGCCGACATCCAGCTTGGTGCCATCCTTCAGCCCATTGGCGACCAGGATCGAGGACAGCGGCACGCCATAATGATAGGCGATGTCAAAGCCGGTCTCGCCTTCTTTCACCGTATGGCGGCGGGTGCGGGGCAGCATCAGCCGCTGCCCGGCGTGGACGTCATAGGGCGGCTTGATCGAGTTGGCCTCGATGATCAGAATGCGCGGCACCTTGGCGCGATGCGCGATGCCGCCCAGCGTCTCGCCGGGTTTCACCAGATGGACATGCTCGCGATCGAGCGGGACATCGTTCTCACCCTTCGCCTCGGCGGCAGGCTTGTGCTTTTTCGCGGGCGTCTTTTCAGGCGCCGCGACAGCGGGGGCGGCGATCACCAGAGCTGCTGCCAGCAGCGGCAGCGCCTTCACGCCTGGAACCTTGCGCCCAGCGCCGCCAGCGAAGCCTCATGCGTCAGGTCGAGCTGCAGCGGCGTCACCGAGACGAAGCCGTCGGCAATCGCTTCCAGATCGGTGTTATGACCGGTGGTGTGTTCGATGCCGTGCAGGCCGAACCAGAAGTAGCGATAGCCGCGCGGATCGGTGCCTTCGACCACCGAACCGCGTGCGTAATCATGGAAACCCTGCCTTACCACGCGAATGCCCCTTACCTGATCGCCTGCGATCGGAGGGAAATTTACGTTAACCAATGTGCGTGGCGCAATCGGGGCATTCACCAATGGTTGTAAAACTTTGTATCCCCATGCTTCTGCCGCCGAGAAGGACACCGAATCGCCCAGACCTTCCTTGGAATAGACCTGGCTGAGCGCAATCGAGCGGATTCCGGCCAGCGCGCCTTCCATCGCGGCGGAGACGGTACCCGAATAGGTCACGTCATCGCCCAGATTGGCGCCGCGGTTCACGCCCGAGAGAATCAGGTCGGGCGCGGCGGGCAGGATCTTTTTCAGCGCCATGGTCACCGAATCGGTCGGCGTGCCGCTGACGGCGAAACGGCGTTCCTCATACTGGCGCAGGCGCACCGGCCGGCTGAGCGTCAGCGAGTGGCCCGCGCCCGACTGCTCTTCCTCGGGGCAGCAGATCCAGATGTCGTCGGAAAGCTGGCGGGCGATGGCTTCCAGCACCTTCAGGCCGGGGGCGTGGATACCATCGTCATTGGTCAGCAGGATACGCATGGAGAAACTTCCGTATAAGATCAGATCAGGGGCGCAGGACGTCGAGGCCGCCCATATAGGGGCGCAGCGCCTCGGGCACGGTCACGCTGCCGTCCGTGTTCTGGTAATTCTCCAGCACGGCGACCAGCGTGCGGCCCACGGCCAGACCCGAACCGTTGAGCGTGTGCAGGAAGCGCGTGCTCTTCTGGCCCTCGGGCTTGTAGCGGGCGTCCATGCGGCGAGCCTGGAAATCGCCGCAGTTCGAGCAGGAGCTGATCTCGCGATACTTGCCCTGACCCGGCAGCCAGACCTCAAGGTCATAGGTGCGGCGCGCCGAAAAGCCCATGTCGCCAGTGCAGAGCAGCATGCGGCGATAGGGCAGGACCAGCGTTTCGAGGATATGCTCGGCAGCTTCGGTCATCCGTTCATGCTCGGCGTCCGATTCCTCGGGCGTGGTGATCGAGACCAGCTCCACCTTGTCGAACTGGTGCTGGCGGATCAACCCGCGCGTGTCCTTGCCCGCTGCCCCTGCCTCGCTGCGGAAGCAGGAGGTCAGCGCGGTAAAGCGCAGGGGCAGGGTGGCGGTCTCGACGATCTGGTCGCGGGCCAGATTGGTCAGGCTGACCTCGGCGGTGGGGATCAGCCAGCGGCCATCGGTGGTCTGGAACAGATCCTCGGCAAACTTGGGCAGCTGGGCAGTGCCGAACAGCGCCTCGTCACGCACCAGCACGGGCGGGGCGACTTCCTCATAGCCGAATTTGGTGGTGTGCGTGTCCAGCATGAACTGGCCCAGCGCGCGGCTCAGGCGGGCCACGCCGCCGCGCAGATAGGCGAAACGCGCGCCCGAAACGCTCTGGGCGCTTTCGAAATCGAGGCCCAAGGGCGCGCCGATGTCGAAATGCTCCTTCGCGCCCTCGGCGGGTTTCGGATCGCCCCAGCGCTTCACCTCGACGTTTTCGTCCTCATCCTTTCCTTCGGGCACGCCCTCGGCGGGCAGGTTGGGCAGACCCGCCAGCAGCGCGCTGACCGCCTCGGCGGCCTCGCGGTGCTGGGCTTCCAGAGCGGGGATCGTCTCCTTCAGCGTGCCCACACGCTCCATCAACTGGGCGGCCAGCGCCTCATCCTTCTTCGCCTTGGCCTGACCGATGGCCTTGGAAGCCTCGTTGCGTTCGGCCAGCAGCTCCTGAAGGCTGTTCTGGATCGAACGCGACTGGGCGTCCGCCGCCAGAATGCTGTCAGCCAGGGGAGCCAGCCCGCGCAGGGCGAGGCCTGCGTCAAAGGCTTGCGGGTTTTCGCGGATGAATCGGATATCGTGCATGTTTGCGGGGTATTGGCCTGCCCGCATCGGGTCAAGCACTGGCTTGCCGCAATGCACTATGATGGGGCACGATAGTGGCGGTTTTCGCTGGTTTCGGCAGCGGCATAAAGCGCGGCCAGCAGCAGGATCAGCGCCGCGATCATCACGCCGAGGCCATGCCAGCCCCAGCGCTCCACCACCCATGCCCCCAGCGGCGGCCCGGCCAGAGCGCCGCTCGCCCCCCATTGCGTCAGCAGCCCCTGCGCCGAGGCGATGCGCGGATCGCCGGGCTTGTCGGCCCCGCTCAGCACCGGCAGGCGGGCGAAGAGGAAGCTGCGCGCCAGCCCGCTCAGCACCACCAGCGCCATGGCCAGCGCGGTGCAGGCGATCAGCCCCGAGGCTTGCGGGATCAGCGGGGCCAGCGCAGCGGCGATGATCAGCGCAACGCAGGGCGCCCGCTCGGGCCTGCCGCCAAGGCGCAGCAGAGGCAGCGCCAGCAGCGAGCCGGGCAAGGCGGCCAGCGACACCAGCCCCGCCGCCAGCCCGGCCTGAGGCAGGGTGGCGCCTTGTCGTGCGATCAGCAGGGTGGGCAGCAGGCCGCCCAGCGCGCAGAGGAAAAGGGTGTAGCAACCAAAGCCTGCCGCCAGCAGCCATGCGCCTGGGACGGGCCATGCTCTGGCGCGGGAGGTGGTGGCCTCGGTGTGGATGCGCCATGCCAGCAGGACAGCCGCGAGGCAGGGCAGGGACCAGAGGGCGATAGCGATGCGCGGGCCCAGCCATCCGGCCAGCAGGCTGGTCAGCATGGTGCCCAGCCCCAGCCCGACAGGCACGAAGCTGCTCCACAGGATCATGGCCCGGCCACGTTGCGGTCCATCGCCCGCAAGTGCGGCGATCAGCGTGGGGGCGCTGACCACCACCAGCATATAGCCCAGCCCCTCGATGGCGCGGGTGATGTAGAGCAGGATCTGGCTCTGCGTGGAGGCCTCGACCGGGCAGGCCGCCGCGAGGACCGCCAGCCCGCCCAGAAGCACCCGACGCGGGCCGATCCGCCCCAGCGCGAGCCCGGCGACAAAGCCAAACAGCGCGCCGCCGACCTCCAGCAGGGAAATCAGCCATCCCACGCTCAGCAGATCGAGCCCGAAGAGCCCGCGCAGCACCGGCGCCAGCGCCGAGAATTTCGCCAATTGCGCGGCGGCGATCACGCCGCTCAGCCACAGGAGGATGATTTGGGGCCAGACCTTGTTCATGGCGCGGCATCTGCGCGGGGAAAGCGCCCATGCCCACGAATGAATTATGCGCGGGTTACCCCAGCGCCGTGGTCAGGCGCCCCACGCGGCCATCGGCAAGCGGCAGGCTCTCCCACAGCATGGTGCCGGAATGGATGGTGATGGCGCGGCTGCCATTGCTGCCGGTTTCGAAGCGCAGGCTGGCGAAGGGGCGCTCGAACCAGCCGCTGTCGGCAAGGCCGTCCTGAGCGGTGATGATCTCCGGCGTGGCATAGGGCCACAGCGATGTGCCCAGATAGGCCTGCGCATCCGCACCCCATGAGGCCGCCCGCCCCGGAGACGCCGCCAGCAGCCGATGCGTCACATCGCAGACCAGATGCACGCGCGCCGTCGAGCTGGCGATCAGCCGCTTGAGCGCCGCATCGCCCGAAGCGTCAGAACGTGTCGCCATCAGATCGAGCAGGCGGCGATGCTGCGCCGGATCGGGCGCATGCGTGCCGCTTTCCCAGCGCGAGACGCTGCCCTGGCTGACCCCCAGCATCTCGGCCAGATGGGTCTGCTTGATGGCGTGCAGGCGCCGGAAACGGCGCAGCGCGCGGCCAAGGGGCAGGGCATGGTCCATGGCTGCCATGCTACGCTGGCCCGGCGAGGGCGTCAAAGCCCGTCGCCCTCCACCCAATGCGAGCCGGTCAGCGTGCGGGCCAGTTGCCAGACCTGACGGCGGATATCGGGCACGGCCACGGTTTCCCAGGCCTCGCCGCGCGTCATCGGGCCGACCGCGAAGAGGCGCGGCTGAGGCTGGCCCGCCGTGTTCAGCACATGGCCCAGCCGGTCGACATCCAGACCCATGCGATGCACATCGGGCCGGGCGCGTTTCTGCCCCAGCAGATTGGCCATCAAATGAGCAGGCTTCACCGCAATATCGCCCTGAGGCCCGGTGCAGGTGATGATCCGCGTGACGTTCAGCTCTTCCAGCCGATCCGTGCCGCGGGGCTGAAGCGTGACCTGCACCCCGTCGCCGGTCTGCTCCGCCGTCTGGATGCGCCCGGCGAGGGCGGTCAGCCGCCCCTCCTGATGCATGGCGGCGAGGCGCTGCGCCACCTGAGGCGCCATGCGATGGCGATGCACATCCCACCATGGGCGCAGATGGCGCAGGAAGCGGGCTTGCTCATCAGCATCATGCAGGCGCCACAGGCTCTGGGCATGGGGGCGGATTTCGTCCACCGCCTGCCGCCAATCGACCTGCCGGGACCTCTCGCGCAGATAGCGCAGCAGCCATGAGCCATGCTTCTGCGGCGGGAAGACCGGCGGCGCATGGGGGCCGGTTTCGGCATGTACGCGCGGCATCAGGCCACGGCGAGAGCATGCGGTGATCTTGCCCCGCCAGCCCGCTTCCTCCAGCGACATGGCGACATCCACCATCGTCAGCCCGGTGCCGACCAGCAGCACATGATCGTCAGGCCTCAGCCCTTCGATGGCGCGGGGCGACCACGGATTGCTCACCGCCAGGTCGGGCGGCAGATGGGCCAGCACGGGCAAGGGCTGCGGCTCGACATGACCCGTCGCCAGCACCAGCGAGGCGGCATGCACCACCTCCCCGCTGTCGAGCTGAAGCACGGCGCGGTCCTGCCGCCATTCCACATCCACAGCATCCTGCTCCTTGAGCGTGAAGCGCGCCGGGGCATTGGCCATGGCCTTCATCAGCTGCTCGCGCAGATAGCGGCCATAGAGCACGCGAGGCACAAAGCGGTTGGCCTGTTCCTCGCTGAGCGTGTGGGGATGCTCCTCGGTGGAGAGCAGATCGGTTTCGCGGCCGTTTTCGGCATGGTCCAGCCAGCGCAGGAAATGGTCCGGATCATCGGCATGGGCGCTCATATTGTTGGCGCGGACATTGAGCAGATGCTCGGGCTGATGGGTCTGATAGGCCAGACCCCGCGCCAGTTTTTCGCGCTGGCGCTCCACCAGCACGACATGCGCACCTTGCGCCAGCAGATTGATCGCCAGCAGCGTGCCGGAAAATCCCGCGCCGACGATGGCGATGGGCAGATTGGCGGAAGAGGGAAACGATACAGGCAGAGGATGGGCAGCGATTTCAACCATGTCTTTCCATCCTGAGGGCCGGAGCCGGGCCGCATGTCGATGTGACGGCCTTTCATGTAAACTCTATCGATTTGGTAGTCTTACAAGAAATTCTTTGCCGCCCTATGCCTCGCGCAACGAGAGCGAGCGGCGCCCACAGGGGCACCGCTCGCCTGGATACCGAAGGTGGGAAGGCAGCTTAAACCTTGCGGTCGGGGGAGACGGGCGCCTCGCGCTGCGTCGCGCCGGAGGGCGCAACCGGCTTGGCCTCGCAGCCATGCGAGGCGGCCTCGGTCACCTTGGGGGCGGCCTGCGAACCGTCCGAAGCATAGGAGACGGTGCGGGTGCAGCCATTGGCATCGGTGGTGGTCGAGACATAGGTCATCTGCACGCCCGCGGGCAGCTTGTCGGCGCCGGTCATGGTCATGCCGGGGGCCGCGCCTTGCTGGGCGGCGGCATGCTGCATGGCCGAGACCTGCTGCATCATGGCATCGGCCTGACGGTCCATCATCGCCGAGACCAGCGCCATCTGCGCAAAGGGATCGGCCATCATCATCGAGGCCTGATCGGGGGCCATGGTGGCATCCTGCCGGGCATCGGTGGGCTGGATCGCGATTCGCGGTGCCACATCGCCCTCATAGCTGACCTGCGCCACCGAACCGTCGGGCAGATTGACCAGCATGGTGTGCAGCTTGGCGGTGGCGGCTTCGGCCGCGCAGGCAACGCCCAGCGACAGGGCAGCGGCGCCGATCAGGACTTTGGGTGACAGTCGGATGAGTTTGCGCATGAAAAGCCTCCTCGTGATGGCGAGAACCTATCTCCTCCGGCTGAACCGTGGATGAAGCATGGTGTAACCCTCCTGCCCTTGCGGACAGGGGAGCCCCGCGTGGAACAAAGCCCCCGGCGGGGTGCTTTTCGAAAGGTAAGATCAACCATAAAGGGTCGTGATATCATGAAGAAAGAGCTTGTCCTGTGGCCGCTGACCCTGCTGGCCTGCGCTTGCGACAATGGCGCCGGGCAGGCGGCGGGACAGGCCCAGCAGAGCGCCGCATCGGCTGTGTCGAGCGCCGCGCCATCTGCCGATCCGCGCGCACGGGATGTTGCCACGATCAATCAGGCGCTGCCCCTGCCGCAGGGCGTGGCGCCTGTGCCCGCCCAGCCCGGGCCTCATGCCGCGCCCGATCCCTTTATCATCCGCGCCGAGGTGCTGCTGGCCCGGGCGCGGTTTTCCCCCGGCGTGATCGACGGCAAGCTGGGCACCAATCTGCGCCACGCCGTCGCCGCTTTTCAGGGCGCGCATGACCTGCCCGACAGTGGCACCATCGATGGCAAGACATGGCAGGCGTTGCTGGCGCAGGCTCAGGGCGGGCGCGGCGTGGCGCAGATGTACACGCTGACGGCTCAGGACGTGCAGGGGCCCTTTGCGCCGAATGTGGGCGAGGATTTCGTCAAGCTGGCGGCGCTGCCCGGTGGGCCGCAATATGGCAGCTCGCTCGAAGCTCTGGCCGAGCGGTTCCATATGAGTCAGGATTTGCTCACTGCGCTGAACCCCGGTGTCGATCTGACCAAAGCGGGGCAGCGCATTCTGGTGGTCGATGCTGCGCCGCCCGCTTTCACCAAGGGTGATGTGGCACGTATCGAGGTCTCCAAATCGGAGGAAGCCGTGCGGGCCTATGGCAAGGACGGCACGCTCATCGCCTTCTACCCCGCCACCGTGGGATCGACCGAGCGCCCGTCGCCCAGCGGCAATCACAAGGTGGTGGGCGTGGCCTGGCATCCCGATTACACCTATGATCCCGCCAAGCTGAAATGGGGGCCGCGCTCGGCGGGGAAACTGGTGATCAAGCCGGGGCCGAACAATCCGGTCGGCGCGGTGTGGATCGATCTCAATGCGCCCAGCTACGGCCTGCACGGCACGCCCGAACCCGACACCATCGGCAAGACAGCCAGCCATGGCTGCGTGCGGATGACCAATTGGGATGCCGAAGCGCTGGCGGGCGGCGTGCTGCCGGGCATTGCGGTGAACTTCGTGGGAAACCGGGAGGCTTGATTCTTCAGGCGAAGCGCTTTTTCTCGGTCACGTCGATCTGCACCACCTTGCCCGCGTGAATGGTGAGGGCGATGTGGCCATAATCCAGCCGCTGGAGCGCGTTGCGCACCTCGGTCAGCGTGGTGTCCAGAGCGTTAGGGATGGCGTCCGGAGCTGCGGGTGGCACATCGAGGCGCTGGATGGGGATGGTCATGATCGTCTCCGTCAGGCGGGATCGCCATGGTCTTTATACCCTATTCGATAAATAGGAATAAATATGGTCCGTCAGGGTTGAAGCTGAAGATTTTCTAGGGCCTCGGCAAAGAAGCGTTGCGGGACAATTGCCTATCTAATGAGTAGGAAATAAGGCGTCGGCGCGGAAGACGGATTTTGCCCATCCCATCCTTCCGCGCCGATCGACCGGCGCTCCACGGTAAGGGCCGTCACGGCCTCGCCATCATGGCTGACATGGATGGCCCGGTTCATATCTGGCAGCATCTCATCCACGGTCCCGAAGGAGAGTTTGCCATGCAGGCCATGCGGTCGGCCTGACGCTGCGTGCAGTGCGCGCAAGCATGGCCGCTCTCCGGCGTTGCGGGCCTTGATGCAGGTCTATGCCGAAACTGCAAAGCGCATGGGGCTGGCCCTTTCCCGAAGCTCTGCCCCGGGCGTTCCGGGATCAGGCGGCGATGGTCAGCCGGTTGCGCCCGCCATCCTTGGCGCGATAGAGCGCGGCATCGGCATCGCGCAGGATCTGTTCCGCAGTTTCGCCCGGAACCAGCGGAGCCAGACCCACGCTGACGGTGACGCTCACCACCTCACCGGTCAGTGAACGGCTTTCGCTGGCGGCCAGCCTCAGCCGCACCCTCTCGCACAGCAGCCGCGCCTGATCGAGGGAGGCCCCGCGGAACAGCACCGCGAATTCCTCGCCGCCCAGCCGCGCCACCACATGGCCCGCGCTTTCGTCATGCGCCGTGGTGCCGTGCAACACCGCCGCGAAAAGGGTCAGCACGCGGTCGCCGGTGGCATGGCCATAGCGATCGTTGATCAGCTTGAAGTGATCGAGGTCGAACAGCGCCAGACAGCCGCCCCGATGGCTGGTGACCGCCGTTTCCAGCGCGCTATCGAAGGCGCGGCGGTTGGCCAGACCCGTCAGCGGGTCGGTCATCGCCTGGCGTTCCAGCTCATCCATGGCCATGCGGCGGCGGGTGGTGTCGCGGATGATCGAGATCGTGCCATTGGGCTGGCCGTCGGCGCCCGGCGCGCCGCACATATGGCTCTCCACCCAGACGGCGGTGCCGTCCTTGCGGATCAGGCGGTATTCGACGCTGATGGTCTGTTCGGAGTTTTCGAGGGTGCGATGGCGCGCCTCGACCACGGCGGGCAGATCGGCGGCGAGCACGATGTCATAGGCACAGCGGCTCACCAGATCCTCCGGGCGGTAGCCCCATTCGCGCAGCGCGGCGGGCGAGACATAGCGGATCGTGCCATCGGCCCCCAGCCGCATCATCACATCGCTGGTGCGCTCGATGATCAGACGGTGCAGGGCATCGGCGGCGCGGACCTGACGCAGCAAATGCTGGCGGGCCTCCAGCTCCCCGGCCAGCGGCAGCAGGATCACCACCACCGAGGCGAAATAGATCTGCAGCACCTCCAGCCTCAGCGTCATGGTGGCATGCAGCAGCATGGTCGGCCCAAGCCCGGCCAGCGAGCAGCCAAGGCCCACCGTCAGCAGGATCACCACCGAGGCCACCGCCCCGAAGCGCCCCAGCCGGAAGGTGGCCGCCACCATCGGCACGATGGGCAGCACCACCAGCGGCACCACATCCTGCCCGAAGGTGATCGCCGCGCAAAGCGTGACCGCGCCCAGCAGCCCGGTGGCCTCCAGCGCCTGTGGGCGGCGCACGCTGCGCAGCC
Organism: Novosphingobium terrae; assembly: GCF_017163935.1. Lineage (NCBI taxonomy): Bacteria > Pseudomonadati > Pseudomonadota > Alphaproteobacteria > Sphingomonadales > Sphingomonadaceae > Novosphingobium > Novosphingobium terrae. Next base: position 1,478,637 of record NZ_JABVZR010000001.1, read on the forward strand.
AGCCGCCGATCTGTCCGCGCAGGGCCAGCAGCAGCGGCGGGGAAAAGACCACGAAGCCCAGAGCATGGGCGGTAAACCAGTCGCGCCACGCCGAGCCATAGGGGATGCCCTTGGCCAGATGCGCGCATACCGCCCCGGCCAGCGCGCTGACGGCAGGCACCAGCAGGCCGACCACGACGATAAAGCGCAGCGCTTCGGTCACGGATTCGAAGCGGCCGAAGCGGGGGTGGACGCGCTTCATCAGCCAGGCCGCGCTCCAGGCCTCGGCCACGCCGATCACCGCAAGAGGCAGGGTCAGCCAGCCGCCGAAGCCGAACAGGCCGATCGAGGCGATGCCGGCGGGCAGGCAGGCCAGCAGCAATGGCCACCAGCGGCGGCGCGGGGTGATCGAGAGCAGCGAAAACAGCACCGCGCCCGCCAGCCAGACGATCGCCACCCCGCCGTCAAAGCGCGTCAGCTGCAGCGCGATGGCGGTACACAGAAAATAGGCGCCCGCCGCGAAGAGCGCCTTGAACAGCGGGAATGAAGCAGAAGAACGGGGCGACACCGACATGCCCATCCCTTGCCCGAAAACGGTTAATGAATGCCTTGTTGACGGCGTAAAGAGGTGTTTCAGGCCGGTCCGGGGCCGTCCTGATCGGGCAGGGGATCGTCCTGAGGCGTCTCTCTGGGCGGCATGGGGCTGTAGGGCACGCCCGAGGGATGGGGCACCTGCGGCGCATCGGGCTGGGGGCCGTCGGGCGGTTCGGGGGTGGTGGCCATGGTGGTTCTCCTTGCTGGCTGGTTGGGGTTTAGCGGCTCAGCAGGTCCTTGACCTGATCGATCACATCGCCCTGCGAATAAGGCTTGGCGAGAAAGCGTCCGTCTTCCGGCATATCCTCGCCGCTGACCTGCCGTTGGCCCGAGGTCAGCAGCAGGCGGATGCCCGGCCAGCGACGATGCACCAGCTCGGCCAGTTCGACGCCATTCATGCTGCCGGGCATGTCGATATCGCTGAAGAGCAGCCGCACATCGGGGGCCTGCTCCAGCAGGGTGATGGCCTCATCGGCGCTGGCGGCCTCCAGCACCTGATACCCCTGATCCTCCAGAAGATCGACGCCGTTCATGCGGATCATCGGCTCATCTTCGACCACCAGCACCATCGTGCCTCTGTCGATTCTCGGGCCCATAACCGTTCTCCTGCCTGTGTGGCCAAGCCCCGGTCAGGGCGTGGGTCTGGACTGTTGCGAACGCCTGAGACGGCGTGAGGATGCATCGTGTCTTAACTTTATTCCGCCGGGCCCGAAGCCGCCTGTGCTGTGGCATGGCGCTGCACCTCGCAATTCAGCTCGGCGCCGAAGAGCAGGGCGTAGATCGAGAGATAGAGCCATGTCAGCAGCACCACCGGCGCGCTGAGCGAGCCGTAAGTGGCGCTGTAATTGCCGAAACGCGCGACATAGACCCCGAAGCCCAAAGCCAGCAGCATCCAGCAGGCAGAGGCCAGCAGCGACCCCGGATTGAGCCAGACCCAGCGCGCATTTTTCCGCGAGGGGCCGTAGCGATAGAGGATCGCCGAGGCCGCCGTGCCGCTGAGGCCCAGGATGCCGTAGGTGGTCAGCTTGCCCAGCACCAGCAGCACGATGGGCGCGCCGGGCACGAGCTTTTGCAAATGCCCCAGCGCCGTGATCGCCACCATGGCGAGGATGACGGTCAACACCGCCAGACCGGTCGTGCCGATGGCCAGCAGGGTGACGATGATATAGCTGCGCCGCTCCTTCACCTCATAGGCGATGTTGAGCGCGGTGATGATCGACCCGGCCCCGTTGCGCGCGGCAAACAGCGCCAGCGCCAGCGCAAACAGCGCGCCGAAGCCCTTCTTGCCGCTGGAGGTCTGGACCACCTCCATCAGCTGCTGCCCCACGAAATGGGCGGCATCGGGCGGCATCACCGAGGTCAGGGATCTCATGTCCCGCACCACCGTTTCCGGATCGGCGACCATCCCATAGGTCAGCACCACCGCGCCCAGCAGCGGCACCAGCGCCAGAAAGGCGTAAAAGGCCACACCTGCCGAAATCAGCGCGATGTTGTCATTGCCGGCTTCCTGCCAGCTGTCCCACAGCGCCCTGCGCCAGGCTTTCGGGGAGAGCCGGTGGAAGGCATCGGCCTGCACGGCTTGTGCTTCATGAGCCGGTGGCTGGCCTCCTGCGCCTCTATCCATCGATTGCTGCCCCTGTTGTGTTCGATCCCCGGCATCGCCCCGATGCCGGTCATACTCTCAATGCCGGGGCAAGGCTTTGGGTTCCATTTCATGATATTGCGCGCGGGCCGGGCATGCTCTGCCTTACGCGCTATGCGCCTGCCGTTCCGAGCGCTGGCGGATGACATTGAGCACCGCCCCGTGGAAATCATTGAGGAACAGATGGCCCCACAGATCGCAATAGGCGTTGATCGGGGTGGCGATGCGGTAGCGGGTGGTCAGTGTCAGCCGGGTGCGGCCCTGAGGCAGGGGGGAGAGGCGGTATTCGCCGCCCAACAGCTTGAGATAGGGGCTGTCCACCTTGATATGGCCCTCCACCGCCTTGGGGATCGAGCCCGGGCCGAAGCGGAAGGTCCAGCTGAGCGCGCGATCCTGCTGCCAGCCGGTGACGACCTCCTCGAAGGTGACGCCTTTGGTCCAGCGCAGATGGCGCACGGCGCCCACGCCCTGGCTGTCGATGCGGGCATCGATGGGGCGGGGTACGCCGACGATGTTATGGCTGAAGGTCCAGCGGCGCTCCTCCGGCCTGATTTCGGGGATTTCCACCGTGTTGCGCCAGACGACCTGCGGTGGCGCGTCTATGTCCATCACCGTCTGCACCTGATCCTCCAGCGGCGGCGCGGGAGCTGATGGCGCTCCGGGCAGGCCGAAGAGCGGCAGCGCCATGAAGCAGGAGGCCACCGAGCGCGAACGCAGCTTGCGCAGGCACAGGAAGGTCAGCCACGATCCCAGCGCCGATCCTGCGAAGAAAAAGGGCGCGGCCATGGCGACGCAGATGCCCCCTTCGCGCAGCACCACGAAGGACAGCAGGATAAACAGCGTGATGCAGATCCAGCCGATCTTGATGTTGCGCTTGAGGCGGCCTTCCCCGCGCGGATCGGCGGCGATGGTGGCGACGCTGGCAATCGCCATGGGGAAGAACAGTAGCCCGCCGAAAAACGGCAAGGGGTTATCCGAGGCATCCCCGCTCCAGATCAGCGCGTACATGATCAGGCCATAGACCAGCGCGGCGGGGACCGCGAAAAGCAGCCGCTCGGTGATGGAGGGGCGCGGCATGGCCGGGTCTGGCGGGCGAGCCTCTGGCGGGGGTGTGTCTGGCGAGGTCACGGGGAATTGCTTTCACTGCGTCGGGCCGGTTGGCAGGCAGTGTGAAGCAAACTGCGGAATACAGGCAACAAAAAAGCCCAACAAAAAAGGCGGTGACCGAAGCCACCGCCTTTCCTGTTCGTTCCCGAAAGGGACCAGATCTTAGCGCGAGTAGAACTCGACGACCAGATTGGGTTCCATCTTCACGGGGTAAGGCACCTCGTCCAGCGTGGGGACGCGGACGAAGGTCGCCTTGTCGGCCTCGGCGGCCACATAGTCGGGGATCTCGCGCTCGGGCAGAACCTGAGCTTCGGCGATCAGGGCCATTTCCTTGGCCTTCTTGCCGAGCGAGATCACGTCGCCGGGGCGCACGCGACGCGAAGCGATGTTGCACTTCACGCCGTTCACGAAGATGTGACCGTGCGACACGATCTGACGGGCCGAGAAGATGGTCGGCGCGAACTTGGCGCGGTACACGACCATGTCCAGACGCTGCTCCAGCAGACCGATCAGGTTCTGGCCGGTGTCGCCCTTCAGGCGTGCGGCTTCCTGATAGGTGGCCTTGAACTGCTTCTCGGTCACGTCGCCGTAGTAGCCCTTCAGCTTCTGCTTGGCGCGCAGCTGCAGACCGAAGTCCGAAACCTTGCCCTTGCGGCGCTGACCGTGCTGGCCCGGGCCGTAGCTGCGGCGGTTGACCGAGCTCTTGGGACGGCCCCAGATGTTCTCGCCAAGGCGGCGATCGATTTTGTACTTAGATGCGTGGCGCTTCGACAAAGGCCATTCCTTCCTATTTGCATGCCCGGCCGATGCCGCTTCGCGAGCACCGGGCGCCGGTCTGTTTCATCCGGCGCGCACCCTGCAAGCGACTCCTGCAGGCGGCCACCGCTTCACCGGAGTGCGGGGCCAATGGAAAGGCCCGCCGGTGAGGGCGGGCTCCATGTAGGGACGGGCCGTTAGCGGCTTGAGGCTGCTTCGTCAAGCGCCCATACTGCTGACGGCGTCAGATCAGGTGCCGGGGCCTTTCAGCGAAGGACCGGCGCCGTTGAGCGCGCCGTCCGCCGCTGACTGGTTCGCCTTGTCGATCGAGGCCCATTCCTCCTTGGAATGGCAGACATAGCGCGGCATCACCGAGCCCAAAGATGTGTCAGCACGGCAGATCTTCTTGGGCTTGGCGGCCTTGGCAGAAGACGCCGCCGCTGCTGGCGCATCCTGAGCCAGAGCGGGAACGGCAAGAGCTGCCCCCGCCAGCATGGCGAGAGAAAGAAGAAAACGCATGGAATTTGCCCCTGTTGCAAACTGTTGCTGCAGCTTGCCAGCGTAACGCGCGGACGCAAGGGGCAATATGCCGGAATGCGATCAGTCGCGCCGTTCACGCCCCAGGGCGGAAAGGATGCCGCGCATGGTCCGCACCTCCAGATGGTTCCACTGCGGCTTGGTCAGCATGGAACGCAGCGTGCGGTGCGTGGCGGCGGCGCGGCTTTCGGGGAAGAAATAGCCCTTGGGTTCCAGCAGGGCCTCGAAATGGCCGATCATGCCTTCCAGCTCATCCTGCGGGGCAGGGGGGAGCAGCTCTTCCTGCGTGGGCTGGGCCAGTTCCCCGGCGCGTCCGACACCTTTGGACCATTCATAGGCGCAAAGAATCACCGCCTGCGCCAGATTGAGCGAGGCGAATTCCGGGTTGATCGGCACGGTGATGATGGCGCGGGCCAGCGCCACATCGTCGGTTTCAAGGCCCGAACGCTCGGGGCCGAAGACGATGGCGCTGCGGCTCTGCGCGGCATTGGTGTGGATTTCGCGCGAGGCTTCCTCGGGCGTCAGCACCGGCTTGGTCACGCCGCGCTTGCGCACGGTGGTGGCATAGACATGGGCGCAATCATGCACCGCCTCGGCCAGACTTTCGAAGACCTGTGCCTGTTCCAGCACCACATCGGCCCCCGAAGCGGCGGGCCCGGCGCTGGGATTGGGCCAGCCGTCTCGTGGCGAGACCAGCCGCATTTCGGTGAGGCCGAAGTTGAGCATGGCGCGCGCGGCCTTGCCGATGTTCTCGCCCAGCTGCGGGCGCACCAGCACGATAACGGGTTTGTTAGTCATGGGCCCGGCTCCCGATATCGCGGACATTGCTGGCGAATTCCTCGAAGTCACGCGCTTCGGAGAAATCGCGATAGACCGAGGCGAAACGGATATAAGCCACGCTGTCGAGCTGGCGCAGGCCCTCCATCACCATCTCGCCGATGGCGTGGCTGGCGATTTCGCTTTCACCCATGGTCTCGATCTGGCGCTGGATGCCGCTGACCAGCTGGTCCAGCCGTTCCTGAGCGATGCCACGCTTGCGGCAGGCCAGCGAAACGGATTTGTCGATCTTGGAGCGATCGAAAGGTTCGCGGCGAGTGGGGGCGTCAGAGGCGCCCCCACTCTTGATCACGAAAACCTCACGCAGCTGTACGCGCTCAAAGGTGCTGAACCGTCCGCCGCAGTTTTCACACTGGCGGCGGCGGCGGATCGCGGTGTTGTCCTCGGCGGGACGCGAATCCTTCACCTGGGTGTTGTCATGGGCGCAGAAAGGGCAACGCAAGGTTCAGGCTTCCGCTCAGTAAGCGAGGTTGGGGTAGATCGGGAAGTTGGCGCACAGTTCCTGCACCTTGGCTTCCACGGCGGCCTCGATCTGGGCATCGCCCTCGGCACCGTTCTTGCCCAGCGCGGCGACCACCTCGGCGATCCACTTGCCGATCTGGGTGAACTCGGCCTCGCCGAAGCCACGGGTGGTGCCTGCCGGCGTGCCCAGACGGATGCCGCTGGTCAGCAGGGGCTTCTCGCTGTCGAAGGGGATCGAGTTCTTGTTGCAGGTGATGGCGGCGCGATCGAGCGCATGCTCGGCATGCTTGCCCTTGGCGCCGAAGGGGCGCAGGTCGACCAGCATCAGGTGATTGTCGGTGCCGCCCGAGACGATGCCCAGACCTTCGGCCTGCAGGCTGGTGGCCAGCGCATGGGCGTTGGCCTTGACCTGACGGGCATAGGCCTTGAATTCGGGCGTCAGCGCCTCACCGAAGGCCACAGCCTTGGCGGCGATGATGTGGACCAGCGGGCCACCCTGCAGGCCGGGGAAGATCGCCGAGTTGAACTTCTTGGCCAGCGCCTCGTCATTCGTCAGGATGATGCCCGAGCGGGGGCCGCGCAGCGACTTGTGCGTGGTGGTGGTGGTGACATGGGCGTGAGGCACCGGGCTCTCATGCACGCCGCCGGCGACCAGACCCGAGATATGGCTCATATCTGCCATCAGATAGGCGCCGACCTCGTCAGCGATCTCGCGGAAGCGCTTCCAGTCCCAAGGGCGCGAATAGGCGGTGCCGCCGCAGACGATCAGCTTGGGCTTATGCGTGCGGGCGATGTCGGCCACCTGATCCATATCGATCAGCTGGTTGTCCTCGCGCACGCCATAGGCGACGGGGTTGAACCACTTGCCGCTCATGTTGACCGGCGAACCATGGGTGAGGTGGCCGCCCGAGTTGAGGTCGAGGCCCATGAAGGTGTCGCCCGGCTGCAGCAGCGCCAGGAACACGGCCTGGTTCATCTGGCTGCCCGAGTTGGGCTGCACATTGGCGAATTCGGCGCCGAACAGCTTCTTGGCACGCTCGATGGCGATGCTCTCGATGTGGTCGACATACTCGCAACCGCCATAGTAGCGACGGCCCGGATAGCCCTCGGCGTACTTGTTGGTCAGGATCGAACCGGCAGCTTCCAGCACGGCGGTCGAGCAGATGTTTTCCGAAGCGATCAGCTCGATCTTGTCGCGCTGGCGCTGCAGCTCCTTGTTGATCCAGCCGGTGATCTCGGGATCACGCTCGGCCAGCGTGCCGGTGAAGAAGCCCAGGGGGCGAACATCGGTGATGGTGGCGGTCATATGCGTGTCCTTCAGCAGGAGGGGTTCGAGAGCTTGTCGACGCGGGGCCCATGGCGCCCGCCGGCAAACTGCCCGGCAAGAAAAGCGGAGATGCAGGCCTTGGCCATGTCGATGCCGGTCAGGCGCGCGCCCAGCGCGATGACATTGGCATTGTTGTGCTCACGCGCCAGCGTGGCCGAATAGGGCTCGCTCACCAGAGCGCAGCGGGCCGCCGGGTTGCGGTTGACGGCGATGGAAATGCCGATCCCGCTGCCGCACAGCGCCACGCCGAAATCGGCTTCACCCTTGGCGATGGCATCGCCCAGCTTGTAGCCGTAATCGGGGTAGTCGACGCGGTCGGCGTTTTCTGGCCCCAGATCGCTCACCTCATGGCCTTCCTCGTGCAGGAAGGTGACAAGCTCTGCCTTCAGGTCGAAGGCGGCGTGATCGGAAGCGATGGCGATGCGCATGGGCTGCGAGGTTCCTCTTGGCCGGGATTCGCAGGTGCCCATAGAGCGGAATGCAACAAAGGGCCAGTCTTGGCCGTGCCAATCCGTCTTTTAATGCGTGACTGTTTTAGCGTTTGACGGTGGCGGCAGGCTTGCCGGCGTTGTTTGCACCGCCCTGTGGCGTCCATTCCACACCGTTCTGGCCGGCGGGCAGGGGATGGGCGGAGCAGACAGGGCTGCGTTCGCACAAGGTGACCTGATCGCCGCTGACCCCGCGATCCATACAGGCCGTGAGCAGAGGCAGGGATAGCAAGGCGATCCAGCGCATAAGGGGATGAGGTGGATGGCTCCCGCTCACGACATTTGAATGTCATGATGAGGTTGCCGTCAGGCAAACCCACGCAAGGAGCCATCCGCCATGGAAATTAGCACGATCGGCCTCGATCTGGCCAAAAATGTCTTCCAGGTTCACGGTGTCGACAAAGAGGGCACCGTCATTGTGCGCAAGGCGTTGCGCCGAGCGCAAATGTTGCCCTTCTTTGCAAGGCTATCGCCCTGCCTTGTCGGCATCGAGGCTTGCGGGACATCGCATCATTGGGCGCGGGAACTGCAAAACCTTGGTCACGAGGTGCGACTGATGCCGCCATGCTACGTGAAGCCCTATGTAAAACGCGGCAAGAACGATGCTGCTGATGCCGAGGCCATCTGCGAGGCGGTGACACGTCCGACGATGCGGTTCGTGGCGATCAAGTCTCGTGAGCAGCAGGCGGCCCTGTCACTTCACCGGGTGCGCTCTCTTTTGACTGGTCAACGTACACAGTTGGTCAACATGATGCGCTGCCAGTTAGCAGAGTTTGGTATCGCCATTCCGATCGGACTTGGGCGGGCGCTGCATCTGGCGCAACAGATCGAAGATGGCGAGGCCGCGATTGATCTGCCACCACAAGCGGCGCAGGTGATCGGCATGCTGTGCGAGCTGGTGCTCAAGCTTCATGCCCGGCTTCATGAACTTGATTTGCGCCTGGAAGCTCTCCGGCGAAGCGATGACATGGCGCGTCGGTTGGCGACGATCCCGGGCATTGGTTCGATTGGCGCAACCGCGCTGGCAGCATCGGTTACCGACCCGCACCAGTTCAGGTCTGGCCGCCAGTTTGCCGCATGGCTTGGCCTGACACCGCGTCAGCAGTCGAGTGGCGGCAAGGAGCGCCTTGGCCGGATCACCAAGATGGGCGATAAATATCTACGGCAGCTGTTGGTCATCGGGGCGACCTCCCTGCTACGCCGCGCCAAGGAGGGCCCTGCAACGGTTCACCCGTTTCTCGTTGGGATACTGGCTAGAAAATCTGCCCGCGTGGCCAGCGTCGCCATGGCCAACAAGATAGCGCGGATCGCGTGGGCGGTCATGACACGCGGTCAGGTCTATCAATCACACCATGTGCCCGGATTGGCCGCATGAGTACGCAATCCGGCTGAGGTGATCGGCCGAACGGAGTTGTGAGCGCAAAGAGAAATGATGGCGACACCGGTCAGACCGGGAACAGGGACAACCCGTGGAAAGTCTTAGGCGCAACAGCCTGTGAAGGCGATAGGAACTCTGTTTTTCGGACCCCATCAGGGCCAGCAGTCCGAAACGACTGCATCAACAGGCCGGACAGACGACTGCACCCGACCGATCGTCAGAATTTCAAAAAGTGCTTGCAACGCGGGAGCCATCCACAGACGTCTTTCCGGAGCGGTTGCAAGCGGCTGTTCGTTCATCCCTCAAGGCATGGGGCTGGGGCCGCCGAAGGACCAGGTGCGATTATGGCTCACCGGAGACCATTGCACGCCATTCTGCCCAGTGGGCATCGGTCTGCTGGAGCAGCCCGCATCGCCTGCGCACAGGGCTGCGGTGTCAGTGTAGGCTGTGGCGCATCCGCCCAGCAGCAAAAAGGGGGCAAGAAGGGCGAAAGAAGCGGTCCGGCGCATGGGCTGGTCCTTCATCATGGAGCCAGCCGAGAGAATCATTTTTGACGTGAACGCTGCGTGAATAGTGCCGGAAAAGAGCGGTTTTTCAGAGAGAAGGCTGGCCGGGATCAGGACGGCTTCTTGGTCGCCTGCTCTTTCATCTTGGTGGCCACTTCCGGGTGAGCCTTGAAATAGTCGCTGATCTTGCCCTGCATCTCGCCCAGCGACTGCATTGTCGCCTGTTGCGCCGCGCGCATCATCACGCCATTGGCTGCCGCCACATCCGGGTCCTGAAGCAGGGTGCTGGAGCGCGAGAAGAATTTCCCGCCCGCAGGGGTGTGGGCAAAGGCCAGAATTTGCTCCAGCTCCGGCAGCGAGAAGTTGCGGGCATAGGCATGGGCCATCGCCTCGAACAGCGCAGGCATATGCTGCGCCATCACCGGAGCCATGGTTTCCGGCACATTGTCGATGTAATCCTGCAGGATCTTGTGCAGGCCCGGATCGTTCAGCTCCGGCGGCAGCTGCATATTGGCCTTCATCGGCGCGAGGATCGCATCCTGCATGCGCCGCATCATCACCATGCGCTGGTCTTCCGGCCAGGCCACCGCGATGATCTCACGCGAGAGCTTCAGGCTGGCCTCATTCGGAACCAGGGCCCCGGTAGCCGCAGCTGCCGGAGCCCCATGGTCTTGCGCCGCCGCTGGCATGGCCTGAGAGGCCCATGCCAGCGTGGCAACAGCAGCGATCAGCCGGGCTGAACGCATCTTACTGATCGAGGAAGCTGCGCATCTTGCGCGAGCGGCTGGGGTGCTTGAGCTTGCGCAGCGCCTTGGCCTCGATCTGACGGATACGTTCGCGCGTCACCGAGAACTGCTGGCCGACTTCTTCCAGCGTGTGATCGGTGTTCATGCCGATGCCGAAGCGCATGCGCAGCACGCGCTCCTCACGCGGGGTGAGGCTGGCCAGCACGCGGGTCACGGTTTCCTTCAGGTTGGACTGGATCGCCGCATCGACCGGGATGATCGCGTTCTTGTCCTCGATGAAATCGCCCAGATGGCTGTCTTCCTCGTCGCCGATCGGCGTTTCGAGCGAGATCGGCTCCTTGGCGATCTTCATCACCTTGCGCACTTTCTCCAAAGGCATGGAGAGACGCTCGGCCATTTCCTCGGGCGTGGGCTCGCGGCCCTGCTCGTGCAGGAACTGGCGGCTGGTGCGCACCAGCTTGTTGATCGTCTCGATCATATGCACCGGGATACGGATGGTGCGCGCCTGATCGGCGATCGAGCGGGTGATGGCCTGACGGATCCACCACGTCGCATAGGTGCTGAACTTGTAACCACGGCGGTATTCGAACTTGTCGACCGCCTTCATCAGGCCGATGTTGCCTTCCTGAATGAGGTCGAGGAACTGCAGACCGCGGTTGGTGTACTTCTTGGCGATGGAAATCACGAGACGCAGGTTCGCCTCGACCATTTCCTTCTTGGCGATACGCGCCTCGCGCTCGCCCTTCTGCACCATGTTCACGATGCGGCGGAACTCGGGCAGGGCCATGCCGGTGTTGGCGGCAATGTCCGAAACCTCGGAGCGGATACGCTCGGCGGCATCGCCTTCATTGGCGACGAAAGCGGCCCACTTCTTGTCGCGCGTGGCGACCGAACCCAGCCAGGCATCGTCCAGCTCACGCCCGACATAGGCGTCGAGGAAGTCCTTGCGGCTCACCTTGTGACGCTCGGCCAGACGCAGCATCTGGCCGCCCAGCGCCGTCAGACGGCGGTTGAAGGCATAGAGATTGTCGACCAGATATTCGATCTTGCTGGCGTGGAACTGCACGCTTTCCACCTGCGCGGTCAGGTCTTCGCGCAGCTGCTGGTAGGCGGTTTCACGGTCCAGCGGGAAGTCGTTGCCCACGCTCATGAAATCAAGGCGTTCGGACTGGATCTTCTCGAAGGCCAGGAACAGATCGGTGATCAGCGCGAACTTCTCAAGCGCTTCGGGCTTGAGCTGCGCTTCCATCTGGGCGAGCGAAAGAGTGTTGTCCTCTTCCTCTTCCTCGGCGGGGCGGCGGGCGCGGCGCTCGATGCCGTCCTCATCCTCCTCATCGGCGGACTCTTCCTCCTCGACCTCTTCCTCTTCCTTGTAGGAAGGGCCGGCGGTCGATTCGCTGATTTCGCCGTTGTCGTCGTCCTCGCCGTCCTCATTGAGGTTTTCCGGCTGCGGCTCCTTCGAGAGCATGGCGTCGAGATCGAGGATCTCGCGCAGCTGCATCTCGCCGTTGTTGAGCGCTTCGGACCACTGGATGATGGCGTGGAAGGTGATCGGGCTCTCGCACAGGCCCAGGATCATCGTGTCGCGACCGGCCTCGATCCGCTTGGCGATGGCGATTTCGCCCTCGCGGCTCAGCAGTTCGACGGCGCCCATTTCGCGCAGATACATGCGCACGGGGTCATCGGTCCGCTCGACCGTTTCCTTCTTCTTGACCAGATCGGGGCGATCGTCGACCGCCTCCTCGTCCTCGGCATCCTCGGCCTTGCGGTCTTCCGGATCGGTCGCGTCATCGTCGTTTTCGACGATGTTCACGCCCATCTCGCTGATCGCGGCCATGATGTCCTCGATCTGCTCGGACGACATCTGGTCCTGCGGCAGGGCCTCGTTCAGCTCGTCATAGGTGATGACCCCGCGCCGCTTGGCACGGGCGATCAGCTTTTTGATCGAGGCTTCATTGAGGTCGATCAGGGGCGCATCGCCACCTTCACCCCGATCGTTGCCCGACATTTCGGCGCCAGAAATCTCTTCGTCCATCATTTCGCCATCTTGAAGGGGGCCTTGCGGCTCCCAATTACGAATTCAAGCCGCCTGATACGTCATCGGCTGCGGATTGCGCGAGAGCCATTTGCCCGAGTCGCGCCTTCAAATCCAGTTCCCTTTTTTGCACATCGTTCAGACGCATGCGCAAGCGTTGCTGTTCCGCCCAGGCGGCATCGGTGTCCAATGGCCGGGCCGAAGCCTCTGCCAGCGCACGTTCGACTTGGGGCCTTTCGGTCAACACGGCGATTACGTCAACCAGTTGAGCTATGCCACTGTTGCCTTCATGCACCGCTGCATCGTCTTGCAGGAAGATAAAGCCCATGCCCTTGATCGGTTCCTGACGGGGAAGGGACCAACCCCGCTCAGCGAATATGGTAGCGATTCGTTCCGGTTCAAGGCCCTCACCGCTCATGGCGGCATCGATCAGCGCGTCGATGCGGGCATCCTCGGCGGCAAGGCCGGATAAAGCCTCCACCTGAGTGCCGATCACCGAAGGCAGGCGGATCAGCCCCACCACCACCGCATCCAGAGCCGCCGCGCGCCACGGTGCAACCCGCGCCACCATGGCAGAGGTGCGGGGATGCGGCACATCCGGCACGAAATCGCGCCCGAAGCGGCCACCCTTGCGCGGCGGCTGCCACTCGCGCTGGGCACGCGGAGCAGGGCCACCTCTGGCGCCGCCCTGATCGCGGCGCGGGAAGGCATAGGCGGAGAAGCGCTCCAGCAACTCGCTGCGGTAGAGCGACTTGATATCCTTGTCGGCAATGGTGTCGACATGGGCCATCAGCCGCGCTTTCAGGCCTGCCTTGGCCTCGGGCGTGTCGGTGGGGATGGCGTCGCGCTCATGGACCCACAGCGTGTCGAGCAGGCTTTGTGCCTCGCCCAGAGCGGCTTCCATGGCTTGCGGGCCATAGGCCTTGATCAGCTCGTCAGGGTCTTGCCCCGGAGGCATGCGCACAATGCGCAAGGAATGGGCCGGGCGCAGCAGGGGCAGGGCGCGCGTGACGGCGCGCATGGCGGCGCGCTGCCCCGCCGCATCGCCGTCGAAGCAGAGGATCGGCGTTTCCACCATCCGCCACAGCATCTCGATCTGGGTCTCGGTCAGCGCCGTGCCCAAGGGCGCCACCGCATCGTTGAAGCCCGCATTGGCCAGAGCGATCACGTCCATATAGCCCTCGACCACGATGATCCGCCCGCTCTGGCGCGAGGCGGGCGAGGCGCGATGCTGGTTGTACAGCGTGCGGCCCTTGTCGAAGAGAGGCGTATCGGGCGAATTCAGATATTTGGGCGCATCGGTCTTGGTTTTGTCCAGAATGCGTCCGCCAAAGGCGATCACCCGCCCGCGCGCATCCTGAATGGGCAGCATCAAACGGCCCCGGAAGCGGTCATAGGGTTCCTTGCCATCGACGACGATGCGCAATCCGCCCTCGATCAGCAGGGCATCGGGCAGATCGGTGAGGGCGGCTTTCATCGCCTGACGCCCCTCGGGCGCATAGCCGAAACCGAACTCCCGCACGATATCGGGGCGAAAACCGCGCGTCGCCAGATAGGCCCGCGCCGTGCTGCCTTCGCCGCCCTCCAACTGCCGCATAAAGAAGTTTTGGGCCGCGCCCATCGCATCATGCAATCCGGCCTGCTTCTGCGCCCTTTCCGCCGAGCGCGGATCGGGGGCGGGGACTTCCATCCCCGCTTCCTCGGCCAGATCCTTGATGGCATCCATGAAAGAGAGGCCGCGCTGCTCGGTCATCCAGCGGATCACATCGCCATGCGCGCCGCAACCGAAGCAGTGGTAGAAGCCCTTCTCGTCATTGATGGTGAAGCTGGGGGTCTTTTCCCCGTGGAAGGGGCAGCAGGCCTTGAACTCGCGCCCGGCCTTCAGGATGCGCACCGTCCGCCCGATCACGCTGGAGAGCGTGATGCGGCTGCGCAGCTCGTCGATCCATTGGGGGGAGAGGCTCATGGGGCGGGCTCGGCTAACTCAGGATGGCGGTAGAGGTGGATCGGCGTCGGTTCGAACACCGGGGTCATGATCTGGATATACCATGTCGGCGGGAAGCCGAAATGCTGCTCCATCGCCTCGCGAAAAGCGACGAAGCCCGCCATCTGCTCATTGACCTCCATCACGCCGTCGGGCGTGGCGATCAGCAGGCAGATGCAGTCGAAAGCATAGAGATCGCGCTTGAAGGCGGTGATCTGGCGGACATCGCTCCATGCCAGCACCTGACTGGCCCGCCCATGGGCGAGGCGAAATCCGCCTTCCGTCAACTCCAGCGCGGCAACATGGCGGCGGCGCCAGTCGAGATAGCGCCGCCAGAGGCCCATCTTACGCCAGCGCGGCCTTCACCAGACCCGAAGCCTTGCCCATATCCAGCACGGCGCCATGGCGCGCCTTCAGCTCGGCGATGACCTTGCCCATGTCGCGGATGCCGGTTGCGCCGACCTCGGCCTTGATCGCCTCGATGGCGGCCTTGGTGTCCTCTTCCGACAGCTGCTGGGGCAGGAAGCTTTCGATCACCGCCACTTCCGAAGCCTCGGCAGCGGCCAGCTCGGGGCGGCCACCCTGCTCATACATCGCAATCGATTCGCGGCGCTGCTTGACCATCTTCTGCAGCACATCGACCACCAGCGTATCGTCATCGGGCGCCTGTGTGGCGGTGCGCAGCTCGATATCCTTGTCCTTGATCTTGGCAAGGATCAGACGGACGGCGGCCAGACGCTCCTTGTCGCCGGATTTCATGGCGGTAACCTGAGCGGCCTTGATCGAGTCGCGGATCATTTTCTCGTTCTTTCCTGAATTTCACTGCATTTCCGCTGCATTGCAGCGCAAGCAGGCCAGACTAGCGGGAAAAAACGCAATTTGATAGGTCTGCTGCGGGGTTGACGGATGGGGGGGCGGGGTCTAGCGGGCACCACTTAGCAACCATGCCCAAAACCCCTAGAACGGAGCGCCCTCTATGGCAGACCCCGCCACTACGCTTGCGCCTAAACCTGCCGATGCAACGGCTGTCCTGGTGCTTTCCGATGGTAGCGTGCTGTGGGGCCGAGGCTTCGGCGCCGTGGGCAGCGCGGTTGGCGAAGTGTGCTTCAACACCGCCATGACCGGCTATCAGGAAGTGATGACCGACCCCAGCTATGCCGGGCAGATCGTGACCTTCACCTTCCCCCACATCGGCAATGTCGGCGTGAATGACGAGGATCTGGAATCGCAGGTCGATGGCGCGGTGGGCTGTGTGGTGCGTGAAGACGTCACCGCCTCTTCCAACTTCCGCGCCCAGAGCGAATTTCCCGCCTGGCTGGCAGCCAAGGGCAAGATCGGCATTTCGGGCATCGACACCCGCGCGCTGACCCGCCGCATCCGCCTTGCGGGAGCGCCCAACGCCGTGATCGCTCACAACCCCGAGGGCGAGTTCGACCTGCCCACGCTGATCGCTCAGGCTCAGGCCTGGGGCGGCCTTGAGGGGCTGGATCTGGCCAAGGTGGTCAGCCGCACCGCCAATGAAGAGTGGGAAGGCTCGGTCTGGCATCTGGGGCAGGGCTATGGCCGCCCCTCCAGCGATCCGCGCCCGCATGTGGTGGCGATCGACTATGGCGCGAAGGACAATATCTTCCGCAATCTGGTCGCCGCTGGCGCTTCGGTGACAGTGGTGCCTGCCCAGACCTCGCTTGAGGACATTCTGGCGCTCAAGCCTGCCGGTGTGTTCCTGTCGAACGGCCCCGGCGATCCGGCGGCGACCGGCGAATATGCCGTGCCCGTCATCAAGGGCCTGCTGGAGCGCGATGTGCCGCTCTTCGGCATCTGCCTTGGCCACCAGATGCTGGGCATCGCGGCGGGCGCCAAGACCATCAAGATGCATCAGGGCCACCGCGGCGCCAACCATCCGGTCAAGCGCACTGCCGAGGGCGTGGTCGAGATCACCTCGATGAACCATGGCTTCGCGGTGGACAGCGCAACCCTGCCCGAGGGCGTGGTGGAAACCCATGTCTCGCTGTTCGACGGCAGCAACTGCGGCCTGTCGATCACCGGCAAGAAGGCCTTCTCCGTGCAGTACCATCCCGAGGCCTCGCCCGGTCCGATGGACAGCTTCTATCTCTTCCAGAATTTCATTGAGGGCCTCGCCTGATGCCGAAGCGCACTGACATCAACTCGATCCTCGTCATTGGCGCGGGGCCCATCATCATCGGCCAGGCTTGCGAGTTCGACTATTCGGGCACGCAGGCGATCAAGGCGCTGAAGGAAGAGGGGTACCGGGTGATCCTGGTCAACTCGAACCCGGCCACGATCATGACCGACCACGAGATGGCTGACGCCACCTATATCGAGCCGATCACCCCCGAAATCGTGGCCCGCATCATCGAGCGTGAGCGCGCCGAGCGCCCGCAGGACACGCTGGCCCTGCTGCCCACCATGGGCGGCCAGACAGCGCTGAACACCGCGCTGGCGCTGTTTGGCGACGGCACGCTGGAGAAGTTCGGCGTGCAGATGATCGGCGCCGACGCCGACGCCATCGACAAGGCCGAGGATCGCCAGCGCTTCCGCGAGGCGATGGACAAGATCGGTCTGGAATCCGCCCGCAGCGGCGTGGCCCACACGCTGGACGAGGCTTTCGAGATCCTCAAGCGCACCGGCCTGCCCTCGATCATCCGCCCCAGCTTCACGATGGGCGGCACCGGCGGCGGCGTGGCCTACAACAAGGCCGAGTTCGAGGCCATCGTGCGCAGCGGCCTCGACGCCAGCCCCACCACCGAGGTGCTGATCGAGGAATCGCTGCTCGGCTGGAAGGAGTATGAGATGGAGGTCGTGCGGGATCGCAACGACAACTCCATCATCATCTGCTCCATCGAAAACGTCGATCCGATGGGCGTCCACACGGGCGATTCCATCACTGTTGCGCCGGCCCTGACGCTGACCGACAAGGAATATCAGATCATGCGCAACGCCTCGCTGGCGGTGCTGCGTGAGATCGGCGTGGAAACGGGCGGCTCGAACGTGCAGTTCGCGGTCAATCCCAAGGATGGCCGCCTGATCGTCATCGAGATGAACCCGCGCGTGTCGCGTTCGTCGGCGCTGGCCTCGAAGGCAACCGGCTTCCCCATTGCGCGGGTCGCGGCCAAGCTGGCCGTGGGCTACACGCTGGACGAGCTGACCAACGAGATCACCGGGGCGACCCCGGCGAGCTTTGAGCCTTCGATCGACTATGTCGTGACCAAGATCCCGCGCTTCGCCTTTGAGAAGTTCAAGGGCGCCGAGCCTCTGCTCTCCACCGCGATGAAGTCGGTGGGCGAGGTGATGGCCATCGGGCGCAATATCAAGGAATCGATGCAGAAGGCCCTGCGCGGTCTGGAAACCGGTCTGGACGGTTTCAACCGTGTCGATGCTCTGGTCGGCGCCGCGCGTGACGACATCACGGCGGCCCTCTCGCGCGCCACGCCCGACCGCCTGCTGGTCGCCGCGCAGGCTTTCCGCGAGGGCTTCACGGTCGAGGACATCCACGCGATCACGCATTTCGACAAGTGGTTCCTGCGCCACATCGAAGAGATCATCGCGGAAGAGGCCGACATCGAATGCCACGGCCTGCCCACCGATGCGGCGGGTATGCGTCGCCTCAAGGCCATGGGCTTCTCGGACAAGCGTCTGGCTAAGCTGGCGGTCAAGTCGGTGAACCCGGTGGCGGGGGCCAATGCGGTGCGCAGCGGCCTGCTGCACGATGTGGTTGAGGCCATGGCGGGCGCCACCAGCGAGGTGGAAGTGCGCAAGCTGCGTGAGCGTCTGGGCGTCCACCCGGTGTTCAAGCGCATCGACAGCTGCGCCGCCGAGTTCGAGGCGATCACGCCTTACATGTATTCGACCTATGAGGCCCCGCTGTTCGGCGAGCCCGAGAATGAGGCCATGCCTTCGGATCGCAAGAAGGTCGTGATCCTTGGCGGTGGTCCGAACCGGATCGGCCAGGGCATCGAGTTCGACTATTGCTGTGTCCACGCCTGCTTCTCGTTGGCCGAGGTTGGCTATGAAACCATCATGGTCAACTGCAACCCGGAAACGGTTTCGACCGACTATGACACCTCGGACCGCCTCTATTTCGAGCCGCTGACCGGCGAGGACGTGCTGGAAATCCTGCGCGTCGAGCAGTCGAAGGGCGAGCTTCTGGGCGTGATCGTGCAGTTCGGCGGCCAGACCCCGCTGAAGCTGGCGCAGGCTCTGGAAGATGCGGGCATCCCCATTCTGGGCACCAGCCCGGATGCCATCGATCTGGCCGAGGACCGTGAGCGTTTCGCCGATCTGGTCGAAAAGCTGGGCCTCAAGCAGCCTGCCAACGGCATCGCCCGCAGCCGCGACGAAGCCGTCGCTGTGGCCAGCCGCATCGGTTACCCGGTGCTGATGCGCCCCAGCTATGTGCTGGGTGGCCGCGCAATGGAAATCGTCGACAGCCTGCAGCAGCTCGATGACTACATCACCACCGCCGTGCAGGTCTCGGGCGACAGCCCGGTGCTGATCGACCAGTATCTGCGCGATGCCGTGGAATGCGACGTCGATGCGCTGTGCGATGGCGAGGAAGTCCGCGTGGCGGGCGTGATGCAGCACATCGAGGAAGCCGGCATCCACTCGGGCGACTCGGCCTGCTCGCTGCCGCCTTACTCGCTGCCTGCCGACATCATCGCCGAGATGGAGCGTCAGGCTCATCTGCTGGCGCTGGCGCTGGGCGTGAAGGGGCTGATGAACATCCAGTTCGCGGTCAAGGATGGCGAGGTTTACCTTATCGAGGTCAATCCGCGCGCCAGCCGCACAGTGCCCTTCGTCGCCAAGGCGCTGGGGCAGCCGGTGGCCAAGATCGCCGCGCGCGTGATGGCGGGTGAGAAGCTCTCCACCTTCGAGCCTTTCAAGCGTGATCTGCCCTATGTGGCGGTCAAGGAAGCCGTGTTCCCCTTCGCGCGCTTTGCCGGCGTCGATCCGGTGCTGAGCCCGGAAATGAAGTCCACCGGCGAGGTGATGGGGATCGACAAGGATTTCCCCACCGCTTTCGCCAAGGCCCAGCTGGGCGCGGGCACCCGTCTGCCTCAGGGCGGCACGGTCTTCGTTTCGGTGAAGGACAGCGACAAGCCGGTGATCCTGCCTGCCGCTCACAAGCTGGTGGCGTTGGGCTTCAAGCTGGTCGCCACGGGCGGCACGGCCAATTACCTCGCCCAGCAGGGCGTGGCCGTGGAGCGCGTGAACAAGGTGGCCGAAGGGCGTCCGCATATCGTCGACAAGATCGTCGATGGCGATATCGCGCTGATCTTCAACACCACCGAAGGCTGGCAGAGCCTGAAGGATTCGCAGTCGATCCGCCAGATCGCGCTCAAGACCAGGGTGCCTTCCTTCACCACGGCGGCGGCCAGTGTCGCGGCTGTGGATGCGATTGAGGCTCTTTCGCGCGCGAAACTTGAAGTTTGTCCGCTCCAGTCCTATTATAGTTGATCGATCACGCCCTCCCCACACCAGCGATCGGCCTTAACCCGTTGAGATTATCCAACGGGTTAGGCAAACTGTCGCTGCCACGGGAGGGCCTTGAAAAGGACGATGACGGAAAATGGCGAGTGTCGAAAAGCTGCCGATGCTGGCGGAAGGCTATCAAAAGCTGAACGCCGAGCTGAAGGCGCTGCGTGAGGAGCGCCCGCAGATCGTGGATGCGATCGAGGAAGCGCGCGCTCATGGCGACCTTTCGGAAAACGCCGAATATCACGCGGCGAAAGAACGCCAGGGCCAGGTCGAGGCGACCATCGCCGATCTGGAGGACAAGATCAGCCGCGCCACCATCATCGATCCCACCACGCTTTCGGGCGACAAGGTGGTGTTCGGCGCCACGGTGACGCTGCTTGACGATGACGACAAGCCGGTGCGCTACCAGATCGTCGGCACCTATGAGGCCGACGCCAAGGGCGGCAAGATCAGCTACAACTCGCCGCTGGGCCGTGCGCTGATCGGCAAGCGGATCGAGGACGAGATCGAAGTCAGCGTGCCTGCCGGTGAGCGCTTCTATGTGGTGAACAAGATCGAATTCATCTGATCGCCACGGATTTCAGAGGTGAGGGCAGGGCGTTTCAGTCCTGCCCCTCACCCCAAAAAAGGCGCCCATAAAAAAGGCCCCGGTTTCGGGGCCTTTTTCTTTGCTCAGTCTTCCGTCGCCGGGTCCAGCAGGCGGTGGAGATGGACCACCACATACTTCATCTCGGCATCGTCGACACTGCGCTGAGCTGCACCGCGCCAGGCTTCCTCGGCCGAAGCATAGTCGGGATACACGCCGACATAGTCCAGAGCCTTGAGGTCAACAAAATCGAGGCCCTGCGGATCTTTCACGCGGCCACCGATCACGAGGTGTAGTTTCTGCATTGCATATCCCATGAATGGGGGAAAGGAGCCATTCCCTTAGCATCGTGGCGTAACGAAAGCCAAGCTTTCGCACCCCCGGTAATCACCGGAGTATGCTAAAGTCGGGGTCTGCAGGGTGGCTCAGTGCTTTTTTCGAAAGCGGCCCCACAGGTCTGACGCCTTGTCCACGGCTTTGCCGCCCCATGTTTCGGCCCAGCCCGGCGCTTTGTCGACCAGCGCCTTGCTGGCCTCGATGGCGCTGTCGCCCAGCTTGTGGCCCAGTTGCAGGGCGATCTGCCGTGCCACCTGCTGGCGCATCAGCCACAGCGCCAGCGCCGAGGCTGTGGCGACCACGATGCCGCGATTGTCATTGGCGATGTCCAGCGCCTGAAAGGTGGCGCTGCGCGTGCCATGCTCAAGATCGGCGCGGGCGCGGCTGATCAACGTGGCGGGATTGGCGGCCAGATGGCGCACTTCGCCCACCCGTTCGATCAGATTGGCGCGCGAGATATCACGGCGGGCCTTCAGAACGGCCAGATCATCCTCCTCGATCATGGCTTGGCCTTTCCGGTCAGCACGCCTTTCAGGCGCCGCCATGCGCGCAGCACGGCCCATGCGGCGACCGCCATTCCCAGCAGCAGCGCCAGCACCACGACGCCCAGCGCCTGCCAAGTGCCCAGCAGCGGCGCGAGCGCCAGCAGCAGGCCAACCACCAGCGCGAGCAGCAGAAAGAACACCAGCGCCGCCGCCAAAGCTGCCAGACCGGCGATGCGCCCGGCAATCTTGCTGGCCAGAATGGCGCGGGCGCGCTGATAGGCCACCTCGCTGGAGAACGCCTCGCGCGCGGCGGCGATCAGCCCCTCGATCTCGGAGGTCAGAGCCATGGGGCGCTTGCCCTCACCCTCATGCTGGTTCGTTTCAGGCGCTTCGGTTTCGTCATTCATGCCCCACACTCATGCCTGTGCGCCGTTCTTGCAAGCCCCCCTGTCAACCATAGGGGCTGACCATATGGGCCAGCCGGATGGTCAACACGCAGCGGCGCGGAGAAACGGCCTTGCCGCCGCTCCCCCGCGCGGATTGTGCTGCGGTTTTAAGCTCAGGCTTCGTCCGTGGCGTCCGGCGTGGGCGTCAGGGCGCGGGCAACCAGGAAACCGGCCACGGCCGCAATGCCCAGCGCCACGAAGGGACGGGCGCGCACGAAGCCCTTGGCATCCTCGCCCAGTTCGGCGAAATCCTTGGATTCGAGCTTGGCGGCAGTTTCCTGGATCGAGCGCGCGGCGCCGCGGGCATAATCGCCGTATTTTTCGCCCAGCTTGTCGTTCACCACGCCGGCATTGTCGGCCACGACCTTGCCGAGGCTGGTCAGCAGATCGCTGGCCTTGGACTTGCCGTCAGTGGCGAGGGCAGCGGCGCGCTCGGCGGCGTCAGCAGCGAGTTCCTTGGCCGAATGGGTGAGGTCGGCAGCAGCCAGCTTCTCACGATAGGCATCGGCCTGGTCCTGCGCCATCTTGCCCAGCGCGGAAACGCTGGCCTTGGCTTCGTCCAGCGCCTGCGCGAAGCGGGCCTTGGCGTGATCCTTGGCGTCTGCGGCGGCTTCCCCGGCCACATCCTTGGCGGCGTGGATCGTTTCGACAGCCGAGTTGGCAGTGTCCTTGGCGGACTTTTCAAGGTGTTCGGTAGCTTCGGTCTTGGCCATGGCTTTGTCCTCCTTGCGCGGGGCATAGGTCTGGCGGGAATCGCCTGTTCGTTACAGGAACGCTGCAAAGGCTCCCTGGGTCCATCATGCTGCAATGCAGCTTGCCTGCCAAGGCTTGGCTGCTAAGGAGCAGTCACGAAAGACCTTTGAATTGGTCCAGAGGAGATGAACCCGCCATGACCGCGATTCTCGATATCCATGCCCGCGAAATTCTCGACAGCCGTGGCAACCCCACGATCGAGGTCGATGTTCTGCTGGAAGATGGCAGCTTCGGTCGGGCTGCGGTTCCCTCGGGCGCCAGCACCGGCGCGCATGAGGCCGTGGAACTGCGCGACGGCGACAAGAGCCGTTACATGGGCAAGGGCGTGCTGAAGGCCGTCGATGCCGTGAACGACGAGATCAGCGAGCTGCTCGAAGGCCGCGACGCCGAAGACCAGCGCGACATCGATCTGGCCATGATCGAGCTGGACGGCACCCCCAACAAGGCCCGTCTGGGCGCCAACGCCATCCTCGGCGTGTCGCTGGCCGCCGCCAAGGCTGCTGCTGATGCGCGCGGTCTGCCGCTGTATTCGTATGTGGGCGGCGTGTCGGCTCATGTGCTGCCCGTGCCGATGATGAACATCATCAACGGCGGCGAGCATGCCGACAATCCCATCGATTTCCAGGAATTCATGGTCATGCCGGTGGGCGCTGACTCGCTGGCCGAGGCCGTGCGCTGGGGCAGCGAGATCTTCCACACGCTGAAGAAGGACCTGTCGGCCAAGGGTCTGGCCACCGCCGTGGGTGATGAGGGTGGTTTCGCCCCCAACATCGCCAGCACGCGCGCCGCGCTCGATTTCATCGGCGCCTCGGTCGAGAAGGCCGGTTTCAAGCTGGGCACCGATGTGCATCTGGCGCTGGACTGCGCCGCCACCGAATTCTTCAAGAACGGCAAGTATGAGATCAGCGGCGAAGGCCTCTCGCTCTCGCCGGTCGAATTCGCCGATTACCTCACCAAGCTCTCGCAGGACTATGCGATCATCTCGATCGAGGACGGCATGAGCGAGGACGATTTCGAAGGCTGGAAGGCCCTGACCGACAGCATCGGCAGCAAGGTGCAGCTGGTGGGCGACGATCTCTTCGTCACCAACCCCAAGCGCCTGACCATGGGCATCGAAAAGGGCTTGGCCAACTCGCTGCTGGTGAAGGTCAACCAGATCGGCACGCTGACCGAGACGCTGGAAGCCGTGAGCATCGCCCAGCGCGCCGGTTACACCGCCGTGATGAGCCACCGTTCGGGCGAAACCGAGGACTCGACGATTGCCGATCTGGCCGTCGCCACCAACTGCGGCCAGATCAAGACCGGCTCGCTGGCCCGTTCGGACCGGTTGGCCAAGTACAACCAGCTGATCCGCATCGAGGAAGAGCTGGGTTCGGGCGCGCATTACGCCGGTAAGGGCGCTTTTGGTCGCCTGCTGAAGTAATCGGGTTGGGCTGCGGGGTTTTTTGCTCCGCAGCCACCCGGAATTAAGTCGGGAAAATAAAAGCGAGGGTGAAGTCTTTTTGGGTCGCCTTTCTCAAGAGAAAGGCTCCGGGCCCTCGCGCTCCCGTGACGTCTTCCGGCGATAGGGCAGGGGCACCCGATCGGTGTGCCTCGGCTCTCCAACTGTGTTGGGTTAGCCTGCCAGAAATTCCTGCATCAGTTCGGCGCCCCGGGGCGAAATGCGCACGAAGATGCGCCGCGCATCGATTTCATCGACTTCGCGCTCGATCAGGCCGCGTTCTTCCAGAATCTTGATCCAGCGCAGCGCCGTTGTGGCGGGCACCGCGCTGCCGATGCAGGCGCTGGTCACCGCGATCCGCTTCTCATGGCGCGAGGCCACGAAGAGATCGAGCAGAATGTCCCAGGCCGGTTCGCCAAACAGCGTGGCATCGCCGAAAATCTGCTCCCTGCGGCGGCGGTCGCGATAGATCTGGATCGCGCGGTCCAGAGCATCGTCATCGGATCGGACAGGCGTTGTCGGGTGGCTGTCTGCCACCAATTGCAATTCGCCGACTAAAAGATCCAGCGCCTGCGCGATCCCGCGCAGTCGGGATTCAGTATCTTGCGCAGCTTCGTGTTCCTGACGGTGGACGGGAAGACGTTTGAACGTAGCATTCATAACTCCTCCAACTCCCTTGGCCTTTCACGCCGTAACGAATTGCGTTCGAATCGCGAGGACCCGATGCGGAGTTAATATGGTGTTAAGCGCGCTTCCGTCCAACCGAAAATGGATGGAAAATCCATCCATTTTGACGCGAATGTCCAATGTGAGAGAAGTTTTCCACGAGTTTCCGCATGGCTTTGCGATGCAATCGATCTCGACACATCAAGTAATGACGAATCAATCGAGATGGAAATGCTGATTCAATGCATCGATGGTGGCAGCCAGATGCGCCGCTGCCAGATCGGCCCCCATGCCGTCGAGCTGCTGCAAACCGTCGCGCAGAGTCTCCCGCAGGGCAACGGCGCGCAGCCATTGGCCATGGGGCATACTCTCTGGCAGATCGGTGTTGCGCATGCGGTCGAACATAGATCCAAGGCCTCCACAATTTGGCTGTGGTGCAGCTAAGTGCATCCACATAGCGGAATTCTGCCGTTTTTGCACGCGCATTTTGTGTAACAGGCGCAAGGTTGGCGTTCTGTATTTGCTCTCCATGCCGCCTTCCTCGGGCATGTTCCACACTGTGATTGCATTGTTCATCCACTGGCCTAGGGACAGAGGCATTCAGGATCGGCCATCAGTCGCAAGCCGCCCACTCTTCTGCGCTCAGGCGTGCTTCCATGGCCGCAATGCGAAAGGAAATCTCTGGATGAAACAGCATGATGGCGCAAAGATGAGCCGGATCTCCATCCGCTGCGGAACCATGGCGGCAGGCTGCGCCCTTCTGTTCGCCGCGCTTCCGGCACAGGCTGGCGCTGTTCCGGCCAATCCCGGCGTGCAGGTCAAGGACATGGACACATCGGTCCGTCCGGGAGACGATTTTTACACCTATGCGAATGGCGCCTGGCTCAAAACCAGCGAAATCCCCGCCGATCGCTCCTCCGTCGGCAGCTTTCTGGTGGCCTCCAACGCCACCGAGTCGCAGCTCAAGACGGTAATGGCCGATCTGCTGACCAAGCCCGTCGACCCCGGCAGCGATGCCCAGAAGATCCGCGACTATTATCGCGCCTATCTCGACACCGCCGCCATCGAGGCCAAGGGCATGGCCCCGGTCAAAGCCGACCTCGACCGCTTCGCTGCCATCACTGACAAGGTCAGCCTGAGCCGCGTCCTCGGCCAGCAAATCCGCGCTGATCTCGATCCGCTCAATGCTACCAACTTCCACACCGAGAACCTTTTCGGCCTCTTCGTGACGCAGGCGCTGACGGGTGGCCAGGTGGTGCCCTATCTGATGCAGGGCGGCCTCGGCATGCCCGAGCGCGAGTATTACCTCTCCACCGATCCCAAGATGGTGGCGATCCAGACCCAGTACCGCGCCTATATCGCAAAGCTGCTGACCGACGCCGGGCTGGCTCAGGGCGATGCGCAGGCGCGCGCCGATGCCATCTATGCGCTGGAGATGAAGATCGCGCAGGCCCATGTCGGCCGCGAGGAGAGCGAGGACTTCCAGCACGCCACCACCCTGTGGACCCGCGCCGATCTGCCCGCCAAGGCTCCCGGTCTGGACTGGGATGCCTTCCTTGCCGGCGCCAACATCACATGGACAGGCAATTTCGCGGCCTATCAGGCTAAGGCGATCCCGGCGCTTTCCGCTCTGGTGGCCAGCGAGCCGCTCTCGGTGTGGAAGGACTGGCTGGCCTTCCATCAGGTCAGCCAATATGCCGCCGTGCTGCCTAAAAAGCTCGATGACGATCGCTTCGCCTTCTACGGCACCGTGCTGAGCGGCGTCGCCCAGCAGCGCCCGCGTGACAAGCGTGCCCTTGCCTCGGTCAACAATGCGTTGGGCGATGCTCTGGCCCGCATTTACGTTGGCCGTTATTTCCCTGCCTCGTCCAAGACGCGCATTCAGGGCATGGTGGTCAATATCAAGGCGGCCTTCACCAACCGCATTCAGGCGCTCGACTGGATGGCCCCCTCGACCAAGGCCGAGGCCATCGCCAAGGTGAAGGGCATCATCGTCGGCATCGGCTATCCCGACACATGGGAGGACTATTCGGGCCTCACGGTCAGCCCGAACGAAGCCTATGCCAATGCCGTGGCCGCCAGCAAGTTCGACACGGTCCACCAGTTGGCCAAGCTGGGCAAGCCGCTCGACCGCAACGAATGGTGGCTGACCTCGCAGACAGTGAACGCGCTCAACCTGCCGGTGCAGAACGCGCTGAACTTCCCCGCGGCCATCCTGCAAAAGCCCTTCTTCGACCCCACGGCTGACGCCGCCTACAATTACGGCGCGGTGGGCGCGGTGATCGGCCACGAAATCAGCCACAGCTTCGACAATCAGGGCGCCGCTTTCGACGCCACTGGGGCCCTGCGCAACTGGTGGACCGATCAGGACCTCAAGCGCTTTGACGCCGCAGGCAAGATGCTGGCGGAAGAGTTCAGCGCCTACGAGCCTTATCCCGGCCTGCACATCAAGGGCGATCTGACCCTGAGCGAGAACATCGCCGATGTGGCCGGACTGGCTGCTTCGCTAGACGCCTATCACGCCTCGCTCCATGGCGCGAAGGCCCCGGTGATCGACGGGATGACGGGCGATCAGCGCTTCTTCCTCGCCTTCGCCCAGACATGGGCCACCAAATATCGCGAAGCCGCCCTGCGCAACATCGTGGCGACCAACGGCCATGCTCCGGGCCAGTATCGCGCTCTGACGGTGCGCAATCTGGATGCGTGGTATGACGCCTTCGGTGTGAAGCCGGGCGACAAGCTCTATCTGCCGCCGGAGAAGCGGGCGAAAATCTGGTAAGAAGGGAAGGATGAAAGCAGGGGGTGTTACACCCCCTGCACCCCCGGGAACGTCTTCCGACGCTAGGGCAGGGAAGGCCGCGCGGAAGCGCCAAGGCTCACCGCCGGAGGCAATCATTTTAAAGCCGCTTCGCGGCGGGGCGCAGCCTCTAATCAGGCGCTGCGCCTTCGTCGGGAGACGTTATGGGAGCGCGAGGGGGTAACCCCCTCGCACTTTCCCCTTAAACCTTAAGCCCCGAACTTCTCTTTCAGAGCCAGCAGGGCGATCGCTGCCTTGGCCGCTTCACCGCCCTTGTCCTTCTGCGCCGGATCAGCACGCACCAGAGCCTGTTCCTCGTTCTCGACGGTCAGGATGCCATTGCCGATCGGCAGACCGTCCATCGAGAGCGCCATGATCCCGCGCGCGCTCTCGCCCGCCACGATCTCGAAGTGGTAGGTTTCGCCGCGGATCACCACACCGATGGCCACGTAGCCTTCGTAATCGCCCGTCGAATCCGCCAGAGCGATGGCGGCGGGGATTTCCAGCGCGCCGGGCACGGTGATGACCTCGGACTTATGGCCGGCGGCCTTGATCGCGGCCTTGGCGCCGGCGATCAGCTGGTCGTTGAGGTGGTCGTAGAAGCGGGCTTCGACGATCAGAAACTTGGCCATGAGTCTTATCCTTGAATGCAGCGTTCGCCCGCGATGGAAAGGCCGTAGCCCTCCAGCGCGACAAGCGTGTGATGGGTGTTGGTGAGGAGCGTGATCTCGTGAATCCCCAGTTCCGCAAGGATCTGGGCGCCCACGCCGTAATCGCGCAGTTCCTCCATGGGCTTCATATTGCCCGCTTGGGCCTGTTCGCGCAATTCGAAAGCGCGCGAGACCAGGCTGTGGGGCTGGTTGACGAAGACGATCACGCCGCTGCCTTCCTCGCCGATGATCTCCATCGAGCGGTGCAGCAGGTCGGCGCGGGGGCTGTCTTCACCCAGCAGGTCGGCGAAGACCGAGGTGGCGTGCATGCGCACCAGCGTGGGCAATGCGGGGTCGATACGGCCCTTGATCAGCACCAGATTTTCTTCGCCGGTGGCCTTGTTGGAATAGGCGCGGGCGGTCCAGTCACCGCCGAAGCGGCTGGTGAAGGTGGTTTCGCTCTTCAGCGAGACCATGCGGTCATGCTTGCGGCGATAGGCGATCAGATCGCGGATGGTGGCCATCTTGACGCCGTGCTGGCGGGCGAAGGCGGCGCAATCGTCGAAGCGGGCCATGGTGCCGTCTTCGCGCATGATCTCGCAGATCACGCCCGAAGGGTTGAGGCCGGCAAGACGCGAGATGTCGACGGCCGCTTCGGTGTGCCCGGCACGGACCAGCACGCCGCCCGGGCGGGCGCGCAGCGGGAAGACATGGCCCGGGCTGACGATATCGTCGGAGCCCTTGGAGCCGTCGATGGCCACGGAAACGGTGCGGGCGCGGTCCTGAGCGGAAATGCCGGTGGAGATGCCTTCGCGGGCCTCGATCGAAACGGTGAAGGCGGTGCCCAGCGGGGTGCGGTTGTGGCGGTGCATCGGTTCGAGGCCTAGCTCGTCGATACGCTCGGAGGAGAGGGCCAGGCAGACCAGGCCACGGCAATGGGTGACCATGAAATTGATGGCGGAGGGGGTGCACATTTGCGCAGGAATGATGAGGTCGCCCTCATTCTCGCGGTCTTCATCGTCGACCAGAATGTACATGCGGCCGTTGCGGGCTTCCTCGATGATCTCTTCGATCGAGACGAGGACGGGGGTTTCGTCATTGTCCGACAGGAAGCGCTCAAGCTTGTTGAGCGTTTCGGCGGTGGGGTTCCACTCGGGCTCGCCCACGTCGCGCAAGGTGTTGGCATGGAGCCCCGCCGCGCGGGCAAGGCCGGACTTGGTCATGCCACCATCGGTGATGAGGCGGCGGACGCGTTCGATGAGAGTCTGTGACATGGCGGTATGATTATCACAGCTTGATGTGATGGCAAGGCGATAAATCACATTGGTAATTTCACCTGATCGCGCGCCATGCGCGTTATGCCCCGTATGCATGGGGGCTAGGCAGCCTGTATGGCTTGGCCTATTGAGCAAGATTGTTACGCAAACAAGAAAGATACGTCGTCCGTCATGATTGGGGTTCGGGATCTGTTTCGCATCGGCATCGGGCCGTCATCCTCGCATACGGTCGGGCCGATGAAGGCGGCGGCGGGCTTTGCCAAGGGGCTGGAAGGACTGGATTTCGCGCGGGTGCGCTGCGATCTGCTGGGCTCGCTGGCCTGGACCGGATCGGGCCACGCCACCGACAAGGCTGTGGTGCTGGGGCTGGCCGGTTTTCTGCCCGATGGCATTGCGCCCGAGCAGATCGATACGCTGGTCGAACAGGCTCGCGACACGAAATCCATGCGGATCGGCGGGCGTGATATCGCCTTCGATCCGGACCATGATATCGTCTTTGACCGTGAGAGCCCCACGCCCGTTCACCCCAACACGCTGGCTTTCACTGCCTATGATGCGCAGGGCGAGGTGGTGCTGGCCGAGCGTTGGTGCTCGATCGGCGGCGGCTTTATCGCGCCGGAGGATCTGGTGGGCGATAGCGCGCTGGAGGATGAGGTTGAGCCTCCGTTCCCCTTCCGCACCGCTGCCGAACTGCTGCGCATTTGCGAGAGCAATGGCCTCTCCATTGCCGAGGTGGTGCGCGCCAATGAGACGGCGCTGACCTCCGCCGAAGATCTGTGCGATTACCTCGATCGTATCATCGAGGTGATGATGAGCTGCATCGATCGCGGCATGCAGACCGAGGGCATCCTGCCGGGCCGCCTGAAAGTGCCGCGCCGCGCCAAGGGCATCCGCCAGAAGCTGGACGCCGACCGCTTCCGCAACCGGCAGGCGCCGCATGCGATCATGGATCACGTCAGCCTGTTCGCCATTGCGGTGAATGAGGAAAATGCGGCGGGGGGCCGGGTGGTGACATCGCCCACCAATGGCGCGGCGGGCGTCGTTCCGGCGGTGCTGCGCTATTACCGCGACTTCTGGCCCGAGGCCAACCGCGCCGGCATGTATGATTTCCTGCTGACCGCCAGCGCCATCGGCACGCTGACCAAGCTGAATGCCTCGATCTCGGGGGCGGAAGTGGGCTGTCAGGGGGAAGTCGGCACGGCCAGCGCTATGGCGGCAGCGGGGCTGGCCGCCGCGATGGGCGCCACCAACCTGCAGGCGGAAAACGCCGCGGAGATCGCCATGGAGCACCATCTGGGCATGACCTGCGACCCCATCGCCGGTCTGGTGCAGGTGCCCTGTATCGAGCGCAATGCCTTTGGCGCGATCAAGGCGATCAACGCGGCATCGCTGGCGCTGCGGGGCGACGGGCGGCATATCGTTTCGCTCGATCAGGTGATCGAGACGATGATGCGCACCGGTCGCGATATGAATGCGAAGTACAAGGAAACCTCGCAAGGCGGTCTTGCGGTGAATTTTCCTGAATGCTGAGGGTTAGCGCGGCGATCTGTGAAAGATCGCCGCGCTGCCGGATCAGGGCTTTGGCGTTTCTTGCGGATAGAGCGCGATCAGGGCGCGGGTGACGCCATTGGTCCAGCCGAAGCCGTCCTGCACCGGATATTCGCCGCCGCCACCGGCATCGCCCGTCTCGATGTTGTACTTCTCGACCATGCGCCCGGTCCGGTTGTAGAAGGAGGAGACCGTGCCGATCCAGCGATGCGCCAGATCCCTCGCCAGTTCCTCCTGACCGTTACGATGCAGGCCCGCGATGGCGACCCATGTCAGTGGCGCCCAGCCATTGGGCTGATCCCACTGCTGGCCGTTCTGATTGGTGGTGGTGCGCAGACCGCCGGGGGCGAGCAAGGCGCTTTGCGTCAGCTTGGCGGTGGCCTGCACCTGAGCCGGTGTCGCCAGACCCACGAAGAGCGGATAGAGCATGGCGGCGGACACCACCTTGGTCGGCTGCCCGGTGGTGCGATCCCAATCGACGAAACGCTGTTCGGGCGCGGACCATAGCCATTTGCTGATCGCCGCCTTGCGGGCTTCGGCCTTCCGCGTGAAATCCTGAGCGCAGGCCGTATCGCCCAAAGCGGCGCAGCGCTTGGCGATGGAGGTTTCCAGATTCCACAAGAGGCTGTTGAGATCCACCGGCACGATGTCGGTGGTGTGGATCGTCGAAAGCGTCTTGCCATCGCGCAGCCAGCGCGAGCTGTAGTCCCAGCCGCTTTCGGCCCCGGCGCGCAGATCGCGGTTGGTCAGCTCTGCGGCACGCGGTGCGGCCTCAGCGGAGGTGGCCACATCCTCGGTATAGGATTCATCGCGGGGCGTGTCGCGGGCATCCCAATAGCGGTTCAGCAGGCTGCCATCGGGCATGCGGATCACATGCTGGCAGGTGCCTTCCTTGTCCAGACAGGTGGAGCCGGCCATCCAATAGGCATACTCACCCTTCAGCGCGGCGAGGCGCTGGCGGGCCAGCACGGGGTCCCTGTTGTCCGAAAGGTCCATCATCAGCGCCAGAAACGGCGGCTGCGAGCGCGAGAGGTAATAGCTGCGCGTGCCATTGGGGATATGGCCGTAACGTTCGATCATGCTGGTGAAGTTGGCCAGCATGGAATCGATCAGCGGCTGCTCGCCATCCTCTTTCAGGCCCAGCATGGTGAAGTAGCTGTCCCAATAATACATCTCCTGATAGCGGCCGCCCGCCACCACATAGGCATAGGGCAGCTGCAGCAGGGATGAGCCGGGCGTGGCGGCCATCGGCGGCTTGGCCAGAATGGGCCAGAGCGCGCGAATATGCTCCAGCATGGTCAGCTTGTGCTGATCTTCGCCACCGATCTTGCGGAAATGCTTCGCGACGAAAGCGCTCAGCGCCTCCTTCCCCTGCGGGTTCTCGGCCTTGTAGGCGGCTAGCACCGCCGCCGGGCCATCGAGCGGGACCATATCGGCAAAGGTCTTGCTGTCAGGGAAGACGCGGGCCAGTTCCACCGCGCGATAGAGGTCACCATAGGTGTCCTCGGGCGTTCCGGCCTTTTGTGAGATGGTTTCGACACGCTGGGCAGCGGCGGACAAAGTCTGAGCAGCGGCAGGCACACCGGAGAGCGCCAGCGCCAGAGCGGCGAGGGAGAGCAGGGGGGCTTTGGTCATGTTGGGGACACTCGAAGGAAAGGGCCGGTCAGACAAGGAAAATCCGACCGGCCCGATAGATGGGATCAGAACTTGTAAGCGGCGGTGATCGTTCCGTGGCGGCCGAAGATCGGGCGGCCAAGGAAGTAGCCGTTGGTGTTGGCCGAGCCCACGGTGCGGACGTTGCCCTCGGTCAGCGCCAGCGTGTTGGTAACGTTCTCCACCGTCGCCTGGATCGAGAAGCGGTCGCTCACATCCAGCGAGGCGCCCAGATCCAGCGTGTTGTAGCTGCCCAGCGGCTGCTGGTTCTCCAGATCGGCGAAGCGGTTGCCGATATGGGTGAAGGTGCCGAAGATGCGCGCCTTACCCCAGGCGGTGCGCTGGGTGTAGGAGGGGGTGAAAGCCACCTGGAACTGCGGCTGGCGGTTGACCTGATGCCCCGAATTCGTCCCGAAATCGAGGAACTTGCCGTTCTGCCACACGCCGCGCGCGGCCAGCTGCAGGCCCTCGACCGGACGCAGCGCGCCTTCGAACTCCACGCCGTAAGCGCGCGATCCGCCGAACTGCACCACATTCTGCTCCACGCCGTTGATCACGCGGATGTCCTGGAAGACCAGATTGTGGAAGCGGTTGTAGAAGCCGGTCAGATAGAGGTCATAGAGCTTCTTGGAGGTCTTCAGACCGATCTCATACTGGTCGGCAGTCTGCGGCTTGATGTTCTGCAAGGACGTGGCATTGCCGCGCAGATCGTCGAACTGCGGCAGCAGCGCGCCGTGGTTGGCGCGCAGGAAGCCATTGAGCTGGCGATTGAAGGCGTAATCCGCGCCTGCCGTCCAGCTCACCTGCGTCTTGCCGTAACGCACGTCCGAGTAGGTGCCGTTCAGATAGGTGGCGCCATTGTTGTAGGCCGTCAGCGGATTGTTATCGAGATCGCCCGTCGAGCTGTTCTCATAATGGTCGGTCATCGAGACATGCTCGACACGCACGCCGCCATCCAGACGCAGCTTGCCGATCTGCCATTCGTCGCTCAGATAACCGGCCACATTGTCGCTGACGTAATAGGCGTTCACGTCATAGCTGTTGGCGCTGGTAAAACCGTTGCGCGTCAGGATCGTGCCATTGTTGAGCGTGGCATTGAGCACGCGGGCCTGCGGCTCCAGCGCCAGCAGGATGCTGTTGCCCAGATACCAGACGTCATGATCCGTCACATGCGCGACATAGCCGCCCAAGGTCAGCGTGTTGCCCTCGAAGATCTTGCGTGAGAGCTTCAGCTCGTCGGTCAGGCTCTGGATATGCTTCTGCACCGACCAGATGCCCGCCTGAATGGTCTGCTGATCGCCCGAAAGCGCCACGCCGCTGTCGGCATAGGTAACCGTGCCCGTGCCACCCGCCGAGGCGAGGTACTGAGACACCGTCTGCGGATTGCTGCCGGTGAACAGGGCGAAGGTGTTCGACGTGCCCTTGGTGAAGTTGAAATTGTTCTGCAGCTGGAAGGCGCCGAAATCATAGCTGAAGGTGCTGCCCGCCGTCCATACATTGGCGCCGCGGCCCTTCGACAGATCCACGCCCAGCTTCTGCGTCGGCCCGCCATTGACGCTCGGGCCGGTCTCGATCAGCGTGTTGCGGATTTCGCGGCCTACCAGCGTGTCGGTGCGCGCGTCAAAGCCCGGGAAGGTCGAGAAGGTGCCATTGCCGGTCTGAAGCAGCGGCATGGGCGAATAGAAGGCGTTCTGGTCGCTGAGGTAACGGCCATAGACGTTCAGCTTGCCCGCATCGAAGGTGTGGGTCACGCTGCCGGTGATCTGGCCGCCCTGATCGCCATTGAAACCGGTGTGGCGGAAGCCGTCCGAATAGCGGTAGAAGCCGCCGATCATATAGGTGGTGTTGTCGGTGATCGGGCCCTGCGCCACGGCATCGACGCGATAGGTGCCCTCGGTGCCATAGGTGGCGCGCAGCGAGAGATGGGGCTGGCTGGTGCCTTCCTTCAGGATGAAGTTGGTGGTGGCGCCGGGCTGGCCGTTGCTGAAGATGGGGCTGGGACCGCCGCGCAGCACTTCCATGCGCTCGACCGTGTCGTCGAGGCGGAAGATCGAGCTGTTCTCAAGGAAGGACAGCGAGGAGGGCGCGATGATCGGCGAGCCGTTCATCTGCACGGTGAGGAAAGGCGCGTCGCCGGTCGAGGGGAAGCCGCGAATGAAGACGTTGGCGCCCGCCTGACCACCCGAGGATTCCACCCACACACCCGGCACGATCTTGAGCAGATCGGCGGTGGAGGTGGGCTGCACCTCGCGGATCTGCGCGGCGGATGCCGTGGAGATCGAGTAGGAAGCGTCGATCTTGCGCTGGCCTTCGCGGTTGGCGTTGCCGGTGACGACGATTTCCTGCGGCTCGGGGGTGGCGGCAGCGTCAGCGGCGGGGGCTGCCTGCTGAGCGTAAGCCGGAGCGGCCAGCGCCGTTCCGGCGAGCAGCATCAGCGCAAGCGCCTTGCGATGGTGGGGGATGGTAGTGTGCATGGAGTGTCCTTCCTGCTTCATTATGGTTTTGTGCGTCCATGCCCGGGACGCGCGGGATCTCTCCGTGCGGCAGGCTGGCCGACGGTGGTTTAAAACCGGTCTTTTGGTGGGTCCGGGTCTGAGCCTAGGGGGGAGCGCGTGGGCCCTGGATCGTCATGGTCAGAATCCGTAGCTGGCGGAGAGCGCCACCGAGCGGCCAAGGATCGGCCTTGCCAGAATGGCGCCCACCGGCTGCGCGCCGAGCGTGCGGGGGTTGCCCTCGGTCAGGCCGATGGTGTTGGTGATGTTCTCGGCCCTGACCCGCAGGCGCAGGCGCGCTGTGAGATCGAGGCTGGCCCCGGCGTCGAGCGTGACGAAATGCGGCAGCAATTGCTGGTTCTGCACGTCTGACCAGCGGTCACCCATATAGCTGATCGTGGCAAAGAGGCTGGCCTTGCGCTGGCCCAGCCTGCCGTTCCAGCTTGGCGTGACGCGGCCCTGCCATTGCGGCTGGCGCTGCACGCGGTTGCCGGAGAGATCGGTGAGGCCGTCATTGGTGAAGAAATGGCGGTAATGCGCGTCGAGCCAGCTGCCCGAAAAGGCGATGGAGAGAACGGGCAGGGGGCGCCACTGCCCTTCCAGCTCCACGCCCGTCGCGCTGGCACCGCCCACCGAGGCCATCGGCGCGCCCTCGGTGATGACGGTGGTGACCAGCCCCTGAAAGCGGTTGTGGAACAGCGTGGCGTAAAGGCTGAACGGCGTGGTCGAGAGCTTCACCCCGCCCTCGATCGTATCGACCTGCGGGGTGAGGGTGATGCCGTCGCGCAGATTGTCGAAGAAGGGGAAGCTGTTGCCCCGGCTGAAGCGTGTAAAGGCGCTGAGATGCGCGGTTGGCGCGTAATTGGCGCCCAGCGTCCAACTCCATGCGCTGCCGCGATAGCGCAGGGGCGTGGCGGTGCCGGTGAAGACGACATCATTGTTGTCGTAAAGTGTGCGCGGATCGCCATCGAGGCCGCCTGCTCCGGTTGGGCGCGTGTCCGCCACGGTGCCCTCCACGGCGTGGTTCTGGTGGCGCAAGCCCCCATCGATGCGCAGGCGGTCGGTGACTTTCAGCTCTTCCACGCCGTAAAAGGCCAGATCATTGCCGGAATAGCTGGCGTCTACCAGAAAACTGGCGCCGCTGGTGAAGCCGTCGCGGGTGACCTTGCGCCCATCGGAAAGCACCATGTTCAAACGGCGGGCATGGGGCTCGGCGGTGAGCAACAAATCGTTGCCGATGTTCCAATGGTCGCGCGAACCATATGTGGTGGCATAGATGCCGAAGGTCGCCTTGCTGGCCCCGGTGGTCCATTCCAGCGTGGCATCATTGACCAGAGCATCGATGCGCTTGGTGATGGTCCAGATGCCTGCCTCGACCACGCTCTGATTGGTGGAAACCGGCTGGCCGGAGGCTGTGGCCAGCGATCCGATGCGGCCACCCAGGCTGGCGGCCAGATCGGCGGCGCTCTGGGGCGGGGTGTTGTCGGGCACGAGGCCGGTGGTGTCGGCATGGCCGGAGAGCCAGCTGATCTTGTCGCGCAGGATCAGGCCATGGGCGGGGCGCAGCTCCAGATTGCCGCCCAGTTGGACGATCCTTGCGCCGCGACCATCGGCAAGATTGTAGCGCGAGCCATCATTGAGCGTGCCGCGCTGCGTATCAGGCCCGGCCAGCGTGCCGCTGCCCGCGCTGAAGCCGGGATAGGCGCTGATGCTCTGCCCGTTCTGTTGCAGCGGGATGGGGAGCAGCCACTGGCTGCGGTCATTGAGGTAGCGCCCGAACACCAGCAGCGAGCCCGACCCCAGATCCTGCCGCAGATTGGCCGTGATCTGCCCGCCGCGATCCGCATCGAAGCCGGGCGAGCGAATACCATCGCCGCGCGTGATATAGCCGCCGATCATCGCTTTTGTATGAGCGCCCAGCGGGCCGGAGATGTAGCCATCGGCACGGGTCTCGCCATCGCTGATCAGCGTGGTCTTGATGAGGCCCTCGCGATGGTCTCCCCCCTCGCGCTGCACCAGATTGACCGTCACCCCCGGCTGGCCCGAGGCGAACAGAGCGCCGGTCCCGCCGCGGACGGCTTCCACCCGCTGCACCGTCTCATCCATCTGATAGAGTTGCGAATTTTCGAGGAAAGACAGGGTGGCGGGCGGGAAGAAGGGCACGCCCTCGCTCTGGAGGGTGACATATTCCGCGTCGCCGCCCGAGGGATAGCCGCGCACAAAGATGTTCGCGCCATTCTTGCCGCCCGAGGTCTCCACCGTCAGTCCGGGCACCAGTTTCAGCACCTCGGCGGTGCTGCTGGGCGCAAGCTGATCGATGGCGGGGCGGTCGATGGTGGTGACGGCAAAAGCCGCCTGCTGGCGCCGCTGGCCGCCGCCGGGCGTGCCGACCACCACGATGTCGCTGGTCACAGCGATCTGCGCCGGGGCGATGGTCTCGGCATCGGTGAAGATGGGGCGCGGACGCGGTGCGGGCGTGCGGGGCTCAGCCATGGGCACTGCTTCCAGCAGATAGGCGCCGCCCGGCGCGGCCCGCGCCTGCCAGCCGGAGCCTTTCAGCAGACGCGCCAGCGCCTTGTCCGGATCGAGCCGAGCATGCAGCCGCACGGAGCGCCTGCCCCGCGCATCGGTCGGCGCGAAAAGGATGGGCCGATGGCTTTGTTTGGCGAACAGCACCAGTGCCTCGGACAGGGGTATGGCGGGGATATCGAAGGGCAAGGCCTGTCCAGCCTGAGCGGCATGCGGCATGGCGCAGAGCAGCAGTGCGGCACAAACGCCGATCCGCATCCTCCCGCTGAGCCATGGCATTCCCCTCTTCCCTCGCGGCTCCGTCAAATGCGGGGCCTTCAAGGGACAAGACGCAGGCTTGTCCAAAACCCGAACCCCCTTTTCACATTTTTTCGTCCGAATGTTTCGGATCGGTTTTTCCCTGTTCACACGCAGGAGCAAGCCGGCATGGCCGACAGCTTTCGGGCGCACTGCCAGAATGCCAGTGTCGGGCCCTGTCTGACAATGGTTTAGAGCGGGTGCCTAGCGTGCGGTGATGGTGACACCCTCATGCCCGTCATCCCGCACCCGAACCGGGAAGCCATTGGAGAGGGCATCGAGAAAGCGCGTGCTGTCGGCAGTGCGGAAGGCGCCGGAGATGCGCAGCGAACCGGCACGCGGATCGGTCAGGCGGATCGGCTGGCGGCGATAGCGGTTGAACTCGCTCACCGCCTCGCCCAGCGTCTGGTTCTGGAACTGGAGCATGCCCTCACGCCATGCGGTAAGGCCGGAGGGATCGGGCAGATCGCGGATCACCCGGTTGCTGCCGCGCTGGGTCAGCAGGTGGCCGGGGGCCAGAGCAACCTCCGCGCCGTCATCGCTCATGGTCAGCCTGCCGTTGTCGGCATAGGCGCGTAGCTGGCCGGGATCGCTGCGCAGGTCAAAGCTGCCTTGCGAGGCGGTAAAGCCTTGCCCGCCCGCGTCGATCCGCCACGGCGTGGCCGAGGGCCTGATGCGGAACCAGCCCTGACCTTCCAGCCGCATCGAGCGCTCACCCGAAGCAAAGCGCACCTCAAGCCGGCTGTTGGTGTCGAGCGTGACCAGCGATCCATCGGGCAGGGTGACATCGGCCTGCTGGCCCACATCGGTGTGAAAGCTCTCGATGGTGGGCGCCTCGGCGTGAGAGGCGCGCCACGCATGGATGCTGTAGGCGGCCAGCGGCGTGCCCACCAGCGCCAGCGCGGCTGCGGCGATCATCGCCTGACGGCGCCGGGCAGCCGGAAGAACCGGTGAGGGGCGGGCCAGCATGGTGCGGGCGAGGGTCTGCTGGCGCAGGGCGAGCAGCGGATTTTCCTCGGCCAGCAGAGCGGCCTGATCGTGGGCGGCGCTGATCTGCCCATAGGCCTGCGCATGCAGCGGGCTCGCGTCGCGCCATGCCGCGAAGGCGGCCTGCGTCGCGGGGCTGGGGGCCTGCATCCGCTCATGCCAGAGCGCCGCCTGGGTCAGGAGAGGGGTCTCAGCGATGGCGCCAATCCTCGAAAGCTGCGGCGACATGCGCAAGGGCACGCGCCTGATGTTTTTCAGCGGCGCGCGTGGAAATGCCCAGCGCGCGGGCGACATCGGCCATTTTCAACCCTTCCATCACGCGCAGCACAAAGACATCGCGACTGCGATCGGGAAGCTCCAGCAACACGGCCTGCAGCCGTATTGCCGCCTCCTTGCTTTCCAAGACGCGGTCGGCGGGAATATCCGAACTTGGCAGGACCAGATCGTCACGCAATTCGTCATGAAATTTCGTGTCACGCACCGTTGCCCGCCGTGCGCTGTCCTTCAACACATTGGCGGCGGTGACGAAAAGGAAATGCTCCGGCTTCTCGATGGCGGTCGGATCGTCCATCCGGCTCAGGCGCAGATAGACATCCTGCACCAGATCGGGGACATCGGCCTTGACCGTCACCCGCCGCTCGAAAAAGCGGTGCAGCGCCTGACCATAGCCCTGTGCCAGACGCGCAAGAACCAGCCCGCGCCGGTTCTGCGCGGGAGGCGGGCCATCCTCTGCCTGTTGCGGAATCGGTTCTGCGTCGCGATCCATCGGATTATTCTGGGCGCCTGCTGCGGCGATCTGTCAAGATCAGAGGTGCTGTTGATCCTTTGGCCGTGCCATTTATAGCGTGCCTTATGGAGATCGATCACCGTCTGGCCACCTATGGCACACTCGCGCCCGGGCGCCCGAACCATCATCAGCTTTCCATGATCGAAGGCAGATGGAGCGTCGGTTTCGTGCGGGGGCGACTGGTCGATCAGGGCTGGGGCGCGGCGCTCGGCTATCCCGCGCTGGTGCCGGGGGAGGATGGCGACAGGGTCGAGGTCCATCTCTTCGAAGCTGCCGGTCTTGCGCAGCATTGGCCGCGCCTCGACGCTTTCGAGGGGGCCGAATACCGCCGCGCTCCGATCACGGTCGAAACCGGGGGCGCAACGCTCGACGCCTGGATTTACATCAACGCCTGATGGGTTGCGGCGGGACAGGCGCCCGCCGCATGGCCTGCTAGATCTTGGGCTGGATCTGCAGCGTCATCACATCGCTGTAATCGCCCGCCATCATGCCATTGATCGTACCCACCCGGATGCTGACGGCATGATGCTGGATACCGCCGATCGGCGGCGGGAACTGCGCGCGCATCGTGCCGTGGCCGTCCACGCTGCTCAGCGCGGCATTGGCCAGCACCGGGCTGTAGCGCACGCCGGGCGAATTCGGGCTGTTGCGACGCTTGATCTGGAAGCCGTTCTGCGAGCTGACCACGATGGCGTAATCGTCATTGGCATAGGCGGTGAAGGGGAAGGTGCTGCTCACCTTGTTTTCAGCCAGCTCGCCCAGATCGATCAGCCGCGAGTTGCCGCCGCCCACCAGACGCATCGAGGGAATGACCGAAAGCGAGAGAATGACCGGCACCGTCAGCTCGGACTTATGGTTCGAGCGGTCGGTCAACTGAGCGGCGATCTGCAGCGAGGCGCTGTAGACACCGGGCCGCGCCACCTGACCTTCGGGCACGGACATGGCCATATTGGCATTGCCCAGAAGGCTGCCCGCGCTCCCCAGCGGCAGGCTGACCGGATTGGGCACAAAGGCCTGAGACGGCTGGACCACCGGCGCGGCGTGACCGGCGATGGTCACATTGGCCAGAATGGCATTGCCGCCCAGCACCAGACGCGCGCTGGCGCCGGTTTCAGGGCTGGTCTGGCTGGCCACGAGCGACAGCTGGAGGTGAGCGCCGGTGCAGTCGCCGCTGGTGCGTACGCTGATCGGTGCGGGCGAGATCACCGCGGCGGGATCGAAGGGATCATAGCTGGCGTTGATGCCCGAGAGGTTTAGCGCCGTCAGCCGGCATTGATCGCCTGCCGCCCAGGCCTGGCCCGGGGCGAGCAGGGCCAGCGACGACGCGGTCAGCAACGGCAGGGCCAGAGCGGAGGCCAGGGCGTGTTTCGGCATCATGCATCCTTTTCGTGTCATGCCTTGGCTCATTTCGCCACCTCGGGGTGAAGCGTTCCCAGCGTCACCAGCATATCGGGCGATTTGGTGACCTTCAACGTATAGGTCAGCGTGGGCGTGCCGGCCATATCGAGGCGATAGGTGCCCGGGCCGACGCCCGACAGGGCGAAACGGCCCTCGTCATTGGTGACAACCGAGATCGGCGGTTTGGAGGGATCGTCCAGATTGCGGGCCTGGCCGGTGCGCAGGGCAACCGGCGCATCCTCGGCATCGCGCAGCTTGCCGAAGGCCGAAATGTTGTCAGCCGAACCGACCTTGACCCGGTAGCCGGAATGCAGCCAAGGATAGACCTCGGCGGAACCGGTGCCCAGATCGTAGCCGGTGGGCAGATCGGCCACATCATAGGTGACCACCGCATCGGAATAGGAACCCAGCGGCAGCACCGCAGGCCCCAGCGTGCCCGAGCGCGAGCGGACCTGATGGCCGTAGCGGTCGATGATCGTCAGCTGATGACCGTCCAGCGAGGAATCGCGGGTGAAGACCGCGAAAGCATCGTCGATGCGCGGCCCGATGCCCACGGCACCGCCGGCATAGGCGATGCTGCCCAGCACATAGCCGCCCACCTGCTGGCTCTGCAGCTTGCCCGAGGCGGTCATGTTGCTGCCGGCCGTCAGTTCGATGTCGCCGCGGTTGGTTTCATAACCGGCGGTGATGCTGCCGGTGGCATTGCCCAGCGTGGTCGAATTGTCGCGCGTGGCATTGGCGCTCAGATACCAGTCGTCGATGCCGCGCGCGGGGGTGCGGTTGAAGTTGGCCTGCTGGGTGAAGCGGTCGCCGCTGGCGCTCAGCACGGCGCCGGCACCGAAGCGCTTGGTCAGGCTGAGCTGCAAGCTGAAGCCGCGCGCGATCCTGATGCCCGTGTCGACGGTGGTTTTCGGAGCGAAGCTGTAATCCGCGCCCAGACCCAGCGTGGAGCGGAAGGGCCCGGGGAAGATCAACTGCGCCGAGATCAGCGCCGTATCACCCTGACCGCCGCGCAGCATGGAATAATTGCCCGAGAGCCTCAGGGTGAGGACGCGCCCCATCGGCACGGAGGCATTGGCCGAGAGCGTGATGGCACGCGTGTTATAGGTGCTCAGATCGAAATTCGGAGCACTGTCCAGCGTGAAGGTCTGGGGCGGCGTGATCGTGCCCGCCGCGCTGGGGATCAGGAAATGCGGCGTGTCATACTCGATATAGATGTCGAGATTGGTCGACTGCCCGCCCGGATGAGGGGTGCGATTGTAGGAATATTGCAGACGCGCCGCGCCGCCGCTGACATCGCCGTAATCATGGCTGCCCGACAGATCGAGCGAGAACAGACCGATCGGCGAGCCCCAGATCGCGGAGACACCGGCAAGCTGCATGCGCGAGGTCGCCTCGACATTGGCGCCCATCGTCAGACTGTCGGTCAGGCCGCGGTTGTAGAAGCCCTGAAAGGCAGGCTCTGAGGTGTAATGCGGGCCGCTGTTGCCCAGAGGCGCCAGCACACCCGTCGAGATGCTGTATTCGCTCTGCCCGGCAGGCAGCAGCTGCGCGGAATTGACCAGCGAGAAATTGAACTCGCGGCGCTGCCCGGTGATATCGGTGATCACCACGGTGAAATTGTTGGCGCCCTGCGTGATGGGCAGATTGCGCAGATCGTAATTGCCCGGCGCCAGATGCATCGAGCCGATGATCAGCCCGTTCACCATCACCTGAATATCGGACTCGCGCTCGATCACCAGGCTGCGGCCATGCAGGCCCGGTGGCGTGGTCAGATTCGAGAGCTGGCTGCGCAAATGGCTGGCGCTGATACCGGAAATCTGCGGGTCGGACTGGAAAGCGGTGGTCTGGCCGACCAGATCGCCTGCCGTCAGACGGACGCCCTGATAGGGCAGATCATAGATCACCCGGCTGGAGTTGCGCAGGAAGGGCGTGTCGGACAGGCTGTTGAACGAGAAGTAATTCTCGAAGCCCAGGCGACGGGAAATGCGCCCCGCCACCTCGACATCGCCCAGCAGGCCGGGATTGTGCGAACCGCTGCCGTAAACCTGCGAGATCACGCCCAGGCGATAGTTGATGAAGGCGCTGAGCGGCTGGGACTT
Organism: Novosphingobium terrae; assembly: GCF_017163935.1. Lineage (NCBI taxonomy): Bacteria > Pseudomonadati > Pseudomonadota > Alphaproteobacteria > Sphingomonadales > Sphingomonadaceae > Novosphingobium > Novosphingobium terrae. Next base: position 1,521,741 of record NZ_JABVZR010000001.1, read on the forward strand.
GTCCGGCTGGATCGTGCGAAAGCTTTCGCGGCCGAAATTGAGATCGCGGCTGTTCATGCTGGCAGGATCGATCGACACCACCAGCTCGGAATTGCCCGGATCGTAATGGACCAGATAGCCCAGCTTGAGCAGGGCGAAGGGCGTGATCTGCCCCTGTGCGTCACCGGCGGCCCGCAGCTCGGCCAGCTTGTCGGCCTTGAGCATCCGGCTCAGCGCCGCCGCGAAATCTTCCGTCTTGATCGACAGCGTGTCGTCAGGGGCGATGGTGATGTCCACATCGCCCAGCGGCCCGGTCGAGCGCAGCGGCACGTTCAGCACGATGGTGCGACCGGTCGGATTGAGGCGCGGGGCAGGCTTGGCGGATGCGGTGCCCGCCGCGCTGCTGGCGACGCCATTGCCAGCTGCCGCGGCGATCGAGGTTGGAAGGGCAACGCCCCCCGCCTGGCTGTCCAGCAAGCCGGTGAGAAGAAGAAATTGCAGCACGTCGGGCCCTATCAGCCTTTACCGTCTTTGCGGAAGGTTACGGTGATCTGGCCGGTCTTGGGCAGATCCTTGACGGGAATGAACATATGCCTGCGGGCATTGGCCGGGATCAGGCCGAGGCCGACGGCATGCTCCACATCCACGGTCGAGAGATCCTGCTTGAAGCCATTGTCGCCCTGAAGGCGCAGACCGTAATCGACCAGGAACAGGGCATTGTTGCCGGTGTTCTGGATCAGCAGATCGAGACCCGCTTCATGATGGGCGGGGCCTTGCGGGCTCTCCGGCACATCGCGTTCGGTGGCGGTCTGGGAGACCAGCTCGGGCGCGGAGGTCATGCCGGGCGTGCTGACCGCGACCAGGGTCTGGATGGCATAGACCACCTGAACGCCGGTGCCTTGCTGATCGACGGGCACTTCCTGCGAGGTGACCATGTAGAGGCCGGCCTTGTCGAGCTTGGGCTCACCCACCCAGCGGAGGCGGAAAACCTGGGTCTTCCCGGCCTCGATCGTGGCGATTGGCGGGAAGATGAGAAAATCGTCGCTTTTGACCGGTTCGGTCTGTGGGCTGCCGGTTTCGCCGATGATCAGCCTGGAAACCTTGACCTGGATCGTGTCGGGCTTGTTCTTGTCGTTGACCACCGTGATCGCGGCATTGGCGCCTTGCCCCGCCGTGTACATGCGGATGACCATGGGCTGCACCAGCACCGCCTGCGCCGGGCTGGCCGCCAAGGCGAGGGCCATGACTGCGGCAACAAGGCCGCCCTGACGGTAAAACTTGGAAGTCATCGATTGCCCTTCAATGATGCCTTTTGGGCGGCGTCGCGCAGATAGGGGCCGCGCCGATGGGGTGACGACAGGCGAGATCCCGATGGTGGCCCAGATGTTGGCAAGGGGTGGCGCGATGCCACCCCTTGCACTGCGCCGGAGCGATCGTTCCGGCGCATTCCTTCACGCTGTCAAGCGTTAGGCAACCGGGGTGATCGTGACGTTGGCAACGTCCGAATAGGCACCCGACAGCAGGTAGCTGCTGCTGGCCAGACCGGTCAGCTGGATAACGGCGCTGCCGTAAACGGGGCTGGCCGAGGACGAGGTGAAGGTCTGGTTGGGAGCGATCGCCTTGTCGGTGACCGCCAGGGTAGCACCGCCCAGCGAGACCGACACGCCGTAGGGAACCAGCTTGGTGAAGCCGGCCGAAGCCTGCTGCGTGCCGGTGTAGGACAGACCGCCCTTGGTCGAGGTGAACGAGATGGCGAAGTTGTGGTTGCAGACCGAGTAGGGCAGGTTGATGGTGGCACCCCAGGCCTGAACGGCGTCGGTGTTCTGGTCCTGCAGGTTCACGTTCAGTGCGACGTCCGAGTTGGCGCCCGACTGGCCGCCCGACAGGGTGCTGGAGGTGGCGTTGGTCAGACCCGAAATGCTGCTGACCTGACCCAGGCGGCAGTAGTCCTGAGCGCTGGCGGCCAGGTTCAGGATGCTTTCACCGTCGTTGCCGATCGGCGTGGTCGAGGTGGCGGCGAAGGCGGGAGTCGAGAGGAGAGCCAGAACGGCCATCGAAGAAGCGATCAGACGCATGATATTCCCTTTCATTGCATTGGGGCATTGTTGAAAAATCGGTCGTCGTGAGCGGGGTCCGACGGATGTCCGTGCGGCGATACCGGCCCGACGATGGCCGGTATATTTCTGAAATCAGCTGGAAAGCCTGGGGGCCAGGCGGATGGCGATGATGTCCGAATAGGTGCCTTGCAGCAGCGGCTGGGTGGTGGACGCGGTGTTGATCACCAGCGTCGTCCGTCCGCCGCCAAGACCTGTGCCGGGTGCCGATGCGGCGTGGCAGGCACTGTCATTGTGCTGCCTGTCGCCCTTCATCTGCGCCGAGGTACAGTTGAGCGTCACCGCCCCTGCATTCTGAAGATCCAGAGCCAGCGAATAGCCCACAAGATCGGAGAAATTCGCGACGCCGGCGCCCTGGAACCTCAAGCCGCCATTGAGCGAGGTGACCGTGGCATCGAAAGGCGCGTTGCACTGGTAATCGATGGGCACCGAAGCGCTGCGCTTGGCGGCGGCGCCATTGGCCGGATCAAGGATATCGCCCAGATTGACGTTGGCCGAACTGGTCTGCAGCGAGCACCGGGCGGTGATGTGACCGGTGATGCCATACTGCATCGTGTTGGTGGCGCCTTCAGGCACATCCACCGTTGGAACCGCTATGGAGGCAGATGCCCCCTGAACCGAACAGAGCATCAGAAATGCTGCTGCGCAGGGGCTCTTCAAACGCCGGATGTGATTGAAATTGCGCAAGGAACCCTCTTTCGCTAAATTCGTCGTTGAGGTGAAGTTCAAGAATGGACTTGGCTACTTGTGCATGCTTTGCGCGGTCTTCTTGACAGATTTATCAAGTTGACTTGGCTTGTTTAGAATTTTTGAAAAAAGTCAGAATATTTCTAAAGAAAAATTCTGTCCCTCCCCCTTCGTTGAGCGAGTTTCTAATGGTTTATTCCTTGTTAATCCATAATACAGAATGACTGGATTCGGAGAGTCGAAACGGTCAAAAAGTACTGTTTTGTCCATTTTCGAGACGTCCCTCATCCGGCACGTTTTATCGAATCCCGGGCGGGTCGATGTGAACAAGATCAGCTTTCGAAACTTGCGCAGGGGAGTCGTCGCGGTTTCACCGAAAATTTACGGGCGCGCGGCTAGAGAGTGATCTGCTTTCATCAGTCCGGGTGCGCCTTGCCATGAACACCAAGATGTATGTCCTTCGGTCCGTCGCTGTTGCCGCTGCGCTGGCGATCCTGCCTCAGGCAGCGCCTGCTCTGGCCGGTGAGTCCACTGTCCATCTGCAGTTGAGCGCCTTTGTGCCCACCTTCTGCAGGATCAGTTCGCCCGCGCCTGACGGCATCTTCCTGCATGACGGGCAGGCAACGCTGGGCACGGTGCAGGAAATCTGTAACGATCCGAGCGGCTATCGCGTCAGCTCGAATTTCACCAATCTGGATTCCGGGGCCTTGCTGGTGGGCAGCCGCCGCCTCGACATCGTCAACGGTCTGGCCGAGCGCACCGAAAACAATGCCGCGGTCAGCCGCAACTCATGGTCGCTGGTTCAGGCCAAGGCGGTCAATGCGGAGCTGCCGATCCTGCTGACGGTGACGATCAGCCCGGCGTGAGCGGGCCTTTCACCTCAACGCCTGTATAAGAGTAGCGTGCAAGTCCTCGCGATGGCCAAGGAGCTGTTCGAGGCTTGCGCGCAGTTGAGCCTCAGAAACGGGCTTGCCTAAAACCTCTATACCTTGCGCGATCAGTCTTCCGGCTTCTTCAAGATGAATTTCGCCGGTCAGGATGATCGTGGGGATCGGCCCATAAGCTTGATGCATGCGGGTGAGGATATCGCTCGCGGTTTCGCCATCGGCCAGTTGCAGATCGCAGAGCAGGAGGTCGGGCCGCATCCGGGCGATCATGCTCATCGCCTCGTCCCCGCTCGCCGCTGAGCGGCATTCATGCCCCCACAATTGCAGCAGCGTGGTCATGGCTTCGCGGATGGCGGGATCATCGTCCACCATCAGAATGTGGGCGCCACCGTGATGATGATCGCGCGCCGATGGCACCGGAACCTCCGGGAGGCGGGGCAGGGCGACGGTGTCATCCTGCGGCATGGCCAGGCGAAAGACGCTGCCCCTGCCGATCCGGGACTCCAGCGACACCTGCGCGCCGATCACCGAGGCCAGCCGCCGCACGATGGCCAGCCCCAGGCCCAGCCCCTGCCTTTGCATATGGCTGGTATCATCGAGTTGCCGGAATTCCTCGAAAATTGCCTCATGCTGATCGTCGGCAATGCCTTGCCCCGTGTCCCACACCTCGATGACCAGCTCGCCCGCGCGGCGGCGGGCGCCGATCAGCACGCCGCCCTCATGCGTGTAACGCACGGCGTTGGAGAGCAGGTTGCGCAGAATCGAATGAAGCAGAACCGGGTCGCTGTTGATCAGCGCCGTGGTGTCTCGGGTGCGATAGACAAGGTTCTTGGTTTCGGCGCTGCCAGCGATCTCGATTTCGAGATGGTTGAACAGATCCTGCAGCGGGAAGATCCGTTTCTGGGCCGAAATGCCGGTTTCGAAGCGGGAGAAGTCCAGCAGCATATCCAGCATCTCGGACGCGCCCTTGAGCGCCTCCTGCGCCTGACCGATCATCCGCAGGCGCAGGCGGCGTTCCGCGATGCTGTCGAGCGTGGCCAGAAACAGCGCGATGGCCTGCATGGGCTGGCGCAGATCATGGCCGACCGCCGTGAGAAAGCGCGAGCGTGCCTCATTGGCCTCCGCCGCGATGGCATGGGCGGCCCGCGCGCTGGCGGCTTCCTGCTCCAGCTTGCGGGCGAGGCTGGCATTGGCAAGGCCCAGCAGAATGGAACTGCGGCAGGCCGCCGCATTCTTGTAACCATTGTAGCCCATGCCGGTGATATAAAGCACGATCACCGTCGCGGTTTCGGCCAGATAGTCGGGCATCTGCCCGCCGGCCATGGCCACGGCCAGACCGACCGCAGCGTAATAGACCGCCAGATAGCTGGCCAGCACGCCGAAATGCGGGCCATAGGTTGTCGAGGCTGCCGCCACGACGCCTGCCAGTGAAATCAGGACGATAAAGCATTCGGCGGGATGAGATGTGGCCGGAATGATGAAATAGAGGCTGCACCAGCCGATCGCCTGGGGCATTTCCCAGAGGATCAGGCGATAGGTATAATATTTGGGGGCCTGTTCGATAAGCTCATCTGACACACGATCTTTGAGATCGATGACCTGCGCCACTTTGGAGAAAATCTGCCAGCCCAGCCACCACAGGACAGGCGCGCCCTCACTGTGCAGAAAGCCGGCGATCAGCAGCGAAAGCAGCAACGTCGAGGCATTGGCATTGCGCAGCATGCCATGGATCAGCTTGAGCCGCCCGACGAGGATGTTGTGTTCAAGCTCTGTATCCGCCCGATGGGCGGTGGCGCTGGCGCCCAAACTCATAGCAATCCGCGTTTTTGGACTTCGAAGGCGACTTCCGTGCGGTTGCGGGCGCCAAAGGCCTTCATCACCGTCTGCACATGGCCGCGCACCGTGAATTCGGAGATGCCCAGCACATGGGCGATGGCCTTGTTCGAATAGCCCTTGTGCAGATAGGTCACGATTTCCGTCTGGCGGCGGGTCAGCACATCATTGGCCGGCCTTTCGCTATGCCCCTTGCTCAGGGTCAGCGCGCGGACGATCTCCACCACCCGCTCGGGAGGCTCGGCCTTGGAAATGAAGGCGTCGACGCCGTGATCATTGGCCGCCAGCATCAGCGAGATGTCGATCTTCGCGCTGACGATCACGATCCGGCATTGCGGCCAGCGCAGGCGCAGCAGCGGCACGCCGTCGATCCCGGACATGCCGGAGAGGTCGAGATCCAGCAGGATGAGGTCCGGATGGAGTTCAGTGGCCTGAAGCGCATCCTCGATGCAGGAGGCCGCGCGAAACGCCATGGACGGGAAGTTCTTGGCGATGAGCAGTTCGAGCCCGGCCTGAAACAGGCGGTGATCATCGATCCCCAGAACGGTATATTGCGTCATTCCAGGAATCCCCCACCTGTCCCGCTGCTATCCCGACCGTCGAATATCGAATCTGGTAACCGCTATGCGACAGGTTTCCTGATCTCCTTAGCTTGAGTGTATGATCTGTCAAAGTAAATGAATGAAGCGGTTTTCATATGACGTCTATGACGGGGAGGGATTTGTTCGATGTTGTTTTTATGTTGAGGTTATAATTTCAAATTTATGACCCTATGCTTTTGTGCTGAAATGATGGATTTGACGTTTCAAAAAGATCTGAAAATGTTAATTTTTCGTTAATAATGTTTCAACAGCCAACTGGGCTGTAAAACGACATTATTCCGCAGCTGCGAAATTATGGCCGGTTGATTCCTGACCTTGTGCGCTGCGATGCCTTGCGTTGATCAATTTTATTGCATTCTCAATCCCATCTCCGGCTCTGCCCGTGGCGTCGTTTTGCGGCGAGCGCTTTGCGGCAGCGTCCATCCGCCCCAATCCGGGACTCTTCGGGGTGATTGTGGCTTTCATGCCTCACGCTCCGGCTCAGACCGGGCTGGATCAGGCTTTCCGCATCGAACCGGCCAAGCCGTAAAGCTGCTTAGGGGCAGGGCAGGGGGGAGCCAAGACAAGCTCTGATAGAGCTGTCTGGCAGGAGGTTTGCCTGATGAGCGAAGGATCTCAACGCGAAAAGCTGCTGGCGCTGTTTCGCACGCGCGCCGTCATGCGGGCGAGTGAGTTGAAGCAGGCCGGCATCACCGCCGCAGCTCTGCTGCGCGCGGTCGAGGATGGCGAGTTGGAGCGCCTCTCGCGCGGGCTCTATCAGCGCTGCCTGGTGGACCTCCACCAGCATCATGAGCTGGCCGTGGCGGCCATGCGCGTCCCCAAGGGCGTGATCGCGATGATCTCTGCGCTGATGTTTCACGGCCTGATGGATGAGGAGCATCCGCGCGTCTGGATGGCCATCGGCCCGCATGACTGGGCCCCGGCGCCCTCCTGCCCGCCGCTGCGGATCGTTCGTTTCGCGCCGGCCTATCTGCGACAGGGCGTGGAAACCCATGTGATCGGCGGCGTCCATGTGCCCGTCTACGGGCTGGTCAAGACGCTGGCTGATGTGTTCCGCCACCCGCGCCTTGTGGACCGCGAGATCGCGGTGACCGCCCTGCGCCGCGCCGTGCGCGAAGGCAAGGCGAGCCCCGCTGCCATTGAGGAAGGCGCCAGGACCGCCGGGGTCTGGCCGATCATGCGCCCTTATCTGGCGCATCTCGGGGTGGCGGCCGGCTGAAGAGAAACATCGCGGCACTTGGATGCTTGCCTCTCTGAGGGGATGGCGAGGTGAGAGGATGCCTTATGCGTGTGTTTCAAGCCCGCGATGGGATGACCCTGATGGTCCTGCCTGCTGCAAACCGATGGGAGGCCCTATGGCCAACCTTCTGAACTGGCACCGCCTTGCGGCCAAGGCCCAGGCGCTCAGCCGATCCGCTTATGAGGCCCTGCGGCGCCCGACCTCGATGGGGCGGGCGAAACAGGATGCCCAGTCCATATTCGACCATCTGACCGATATGGGTTTCCACAAATCCGGCCGGGATCGTCACGAAAAGCAGGGGGATGGTAAGGCATAGGCGCAGCCCTTGCCGAGGCCTTAAGCAACAGCCTTAGACAACAAAGGCAAGAACTTAACGGCATCTCGGGCGTTTCTGCGAAGAGCACGGCGGCTCCTGCCATCAGCGGAGCGCCATACCGCCAGACCCGGTCCGGCGCGGGATCGCAGAGAGAATGAAGGTTGACGCATGCCCAAATCCAGCTCCTCCAAGGCGCCGCGCCGGACGCGGGCAATGACCGGCTTCTCCGCCCTGATGCCTGGAATTTTGATGGCCGCAGGCACGGCGCAGGCGCAGGTGGCCACCGATGCAAGGCTCTCGATCCCCGAGGCCTTGTCGCGCGATGCGGGCACGGCGCTGTCGCTGGTGACGCGACAGCTGGCCATGCCCTTTACCGACGCTTTTGGCTTTCCATTGCTGGTGGCGCTGTTGGGTGTGGCTCTGGTTCTGGCATGGCCGTTCCGGCTCTGGGTGCTGCGGCGACTTGGCAGGATGCTGGAGGCCGCCTCGCTTGAGGAAAGGCTGGCGATCACCCTGAGGGCGGTGGGCACGGTGGTGATCTCCACGCTGCTGTGGGTGCTGGCCGGGCAGATTGCTCTGGCCGCTCTGGAGCTGACGCTGACGCTGCTGCCTGAAACGCAAGTGCTGGCCCATGCGCTGGCGGTGGCGATCGGCATGGCGGGGCTGGGCTTGGGCGTGGGACGGGCTCTGCGCTCGCCCGAGAACAAGGCGCTGAGGCCGCTGCCGCTGCCGCCGGGGCTGGGCCATGCGATCGGCTTCTATCCTTTTGCCGCCGCGCTCATGCTGGGCCTGACGCATGTGACCGACCAGCTGGCGCAACTGCTGCATGCCGCACAGACGAGCTGGATCATGGCTCAGGGCGTGATCCTGCTGATCGAGACCATCGTCATCGCCCGTTTCCTGATCCAGGCGGGCCATGCGCGGGAAAGGCAGGCGGAGGCCACGCCCGACGGCGCAGCCGCACCCGCCGTTCCCGCCATCTTCGGCATGACGGCGCTGGTCTGGGTGGCGCTGGCGGTGGGCTTCGGCGCCTTTGTGCTGGGCCACACCCGCTTTGCCATGCTGGTGCTTCAGGAGCTGCTATGGGCCGGGCTGGTGCTGACCATCGCCTGGTTGCTGACGCGCTTTTTCGACGCCTTGCTCTCCCAACTGTTCGACACCAATCGCATGGTCGGGCGCTTTGCCACCGGTGTGGTCGGGGTGAAGCGCGCCCGCATCAAGCAACTGGCCCTGCTGGGCAGCGCCTTGCTGACCGTGATCGTCTGGCTCTTTGCGATCGGTCTGGTCACTGCGCCGCTGCATGGCGATCAGGCGGTGGTGGTGGACCAGCTGCGGCCCGCGCCCTTGCTGAGTTCCGTGCATTCGCTCCATTTGTCGCCCGGCACGGTGGGCATGGCGGTGCTGGTGCTGATCGTCGGCGTGGCGCTGACGCGGATCATGCGCGGCTGGCTGGAAAACCGCTTCCTGCCCTCCACCTCGCTGGACATCGGCGTGCGCACCTCGCTGGTGACGGGGCTGAGCTATGTGGGCATCATCATCGCCTTGCTGAGCGCCACCAGCACGCTGGGCCTGCAGCTGGAAAAGATCACGCTGATTGCCAGCGCCCTGTCGGTGGGGATCGGTTTTGGTCTGCAGTCGATCATCCAGAATTTCGTATCAGGCGTGATCCTGCTGATCGAGCGCCCGGTGAAGCAGGGTGACTGGGTCGCGGTTTCCGGCGCCGAGGGCACCATTCGCCGCATCCGCGTGCGCGCCACCGAACTGGCGACGGCGGATGGCGGTACGGCCATTGTGCCGAACTCGTCGTTTATTTCCTCTCAGGTGAGCAACAAGCCGGATACGCTGATGTCCTCCCGCCTTGATCTGCCGCTGACCGTCGCTGGCTGCCCGTCAGCGACGGAGGCTCGCGACGCGGTGCTGGATCTGTGCAAGGACGCCAAAGGTCTGCGTGAGGAGCCCGCGCCGCATTTGTACCTGACCACGCTGGGTGATGGGGAGTGGACCTTCAACCTGAGGGTCTATGCCAAGCCGGGGACTTCGGTCACGCAGGCCAAGAGCGACTTGCTCTTTACGTTGAGCGCTCATGCAGAAGGCCGGGGCATCAAGATCAAATCGAGTTAGGAAGTTTGGGAAAAGATGCCTCCGGCGGGCAAAGGACCTTAAGTGTGCGCTTGTCGCGCGCGACAAGCGATGGCGCCCTTGGCAATCCCTTTATTTTCGATCTTGGCGCTGGATATGCGGGATCGGTTCGGGTTGGTTTGGAAGCTTTTGAAGGTTGCTTCGCTGCGCGGGAAGGGCGGGTAAGTTAGGATTAGCTGCCGCCCTTCTTTCGATTTACGACCCAGTTTACTGCCAAACGCATACCGAGGCCTGCTAGGGCAGCTATCAGAATGGCTGGTATGAAGAGTTGCCAAATTAAGCCATGATTACAGGGCTCTTCTGGCACACAGTCGCCTAATGCACTCACAAGCAACGAAAAAGCCAAAAGCGGGGCGCCGATCAGCGCGGAGGTCAAGCAGCCCCAAAAGCTACCGGGCGTCCTGCTCCCTTTGTATTCATAACCGCTCATTCAATCTGTTTAGCGCTGATTGGCAACGTCCGCTACGTTTGTCGTGTCCGGAACGGCAGATGTCGAAAGCTGGCACCGAAAAAGCTGCCTTCGCATGCCGTGCCCGAATGAGGCCATCCGACCTAGCGCAGCCCGGCCAGCTCCGCACGGTAATGCTGGACCAGATCCTGATCTGCCTCGCTGCCATAGCGGGCAAGGAACGCCTGCAAAGCCTCACGATATTCGGCCTTGAAGGCGGCATTGTGCGGGCTGGCCGCCAGTTGATTTGCAGCGCGATCGACAGGGATGCGCGCATCAGCCACCAGCAGCCGTTTCCCGAAAGGGGATTCATCGCGCATCACCGCGACATTCCGCTCGAAACCCGGCACATATTTGACCACGAAGCGCTCGCCCGTTGGCGGCACGTCGATTTCATTGCGCGGCGGGTAGAGGCTGATCGACATGGTGTCGAAGCCAGTTTTCACATCGCGGCCATCGGCAGTGGTGATCACGGCATCATAAGCCCAGACCGGCTGGTCGTTGAGCTGCGAACTGGTTTCCCGGGCGCTGGTCACCACGCCGGAGCCGCGCACTCCGAAGGCATTCACAAAAACCGCATTGACCGAAGATCCCAGAAAGACATTCAGCATCGCGGCAACAAAACCGAAGATGCCCAGAGACAGCCACCCGGGCCGCTTGGTCAGCCTTGCCAGCAGCGCCCCGACCCCCAGCCAGAACAGCACGATCAGCGGCAAGGCCAGAACCGAATGCTGGCTGAGAAAGTAGAAGATCGCAGAGAGTGCGGCCATCTCAATCACCCTTTCCGGCTCAGATTATTGACCCTTGGCGGGTGCCGTCACCCTTTCCAGCGATGTATCCGTCACGGCAGGCGCTTCCTGCCAGCCCCCGCCCAGCGCCATGAACAGCGCGACCTGATCCTGCGAGACCTGCGCCGTGGCGCTGGCCAGCGAGTTCTCCGCCCCGATCAGCGTGCGCTCGGCATCCAGCGTATCGAGAAACTGCCCGATCCCTCCGGCATAGAGCTTTGCGGTGTTGGCATTGGCGGTGGCGGCATCATCGCGAGCATCCGTCAATTGCCGCTCTGTATCGAGTTGGCGGGCCAGCGTGGTCAGCGCCGTTTCGGTTTCGCGCAAGGCGGTCAGCACGGTGCCGTCGAACTGGGCCAGAGCCCCGCGCGCCGCCGCGTTGGATTGCCGCACCTGAGCGCGCGCGCGGCTGAGGTTGGGGATGTTCCACGAGAGCAGCGGCCCGACGTTCCACTGAAAGCCGCGGTCCTTCACGATATCGGGCAGGCTGGTCGCCGTGGTGCCAAGCGACCCGCCAATGCTGACCGAAGGATAAAGCGCGGCTGTACTCACCCCGATCCCGGCCACCGCCGCAGCCAATTTGCGCTCGGCCTGACGGACATCAGGGCGGCGGGCCAGCAGACCGGCGCCATCGCCGATGGGGATCGGGCTGCGGATCAGCGGCGGCGCGGCGCAGGATGCGACGGCCTCTGGCAGGGTCTCGGGCGCGTCACCGGTCAGCGTGGCCAGCGTGAATAGGCCGCTGCGTTGCTGAGCGACAAGCGCGGGCAGGGCGGCGGCGGTCTGGCGCAGTAGGGTGCGGGCGCGGATCACATCGTTGATCCCGGCGATCCCGGCGTCATAGCGGCGCTGCGTCACCGCCAGCGAATGGCGCGTCACCTCAATGGAGCGGTTGGTCACCGCGATTTGCAGCCCCGCCGAGCAAACCGTGACATAGGCCTTCGCGGTTGCTCCCGCCACATTGACCCGCGCCAGATCGAGCGCCGCCCGCGCCGCGCCCAGATCGGCGCTGCTGACCTCAATCGAGCGCTTCAGCCCGCCGAACAGGTCGAGATTGTAGGAGACGCTCTCCAGCCCCGCATAAGCCGCGCCGGGCGACAGCGCGACCGGCGAACCCTTGGCGTCCCCCGAAGCCTGCCCATACCCGGGATCAAGCGTCAGGTTGGTCTGAGGCGTGCGCGCCGCTTGTGTGCCGCGCAGGGCCGCTTCAGCCTGTTGCAGGCTGGCCAGCGCCACGCGCAGATCGGTGTTATGGGCGAGCGCTTTTTCCTCAAGCCCGTCCAGCAGCGGATCGTCATAGAGCCGCCACCAGCGCGGGGGCAGGGCGGTCTGCCGGTCGTAAGCGGCTTCCTCCCCGGCGGTGAAAGTGCCGGGCGGCGTGCCATGATCCAGCGGCGCCGGGGCGCGATAATTCGGGCCGACGGTGCAGCCGGCCAGCGCCACACTCAGGCCGAGCAGGGGGAGCAGCGCCCTCATGGGTGGCCAGATGCGCGGCTGAGGGGCGCGGTGTTGGGCACCAGCGTCGAATTGGGCGCGGCGCCCGGGGCCACGCGGTCTCGGGTGGGCAGGATGGTGACGGTGGCGGTGCGTCCGGCAACCAGGCGGATATCGGTCGGCACCTGATCGATCACCACACGCACCGGCACGCGCTGCGCCAGCCTGATCCAGCTGAAGGTCGGCGTGATGTTGGGCAGGCGTACATCCGAGGCGTTCTGCTGCCGATCCGTGATGCCCGCCGCAAGGCTGTCGACATGGCCCCAGAGCGGGCGCGCGTCGCCCAGCAGCTCGATCCGCACCTTGTCGCCCAGCGCGAAGCGGTGCAGCTTGGTTTCCTCGAAATAGCCCAGCACATAGAAGCTGTCGGTATCGAGGAGGGCAAATTGCGGGCTGCCCGCGGCGACATAATCGCCCGGCCGCATCGAGAAACCGGTGATATAGCCGTTCACCTTGGCCCGCACTGCCGAGTGATCCATATTGACCTGCGCCAGCCGCAGATTGGCCTGGGCCTGCTTCAGCCCCGCCTGCGCCTGATCGAGCCCGGCCTGCGCCTGTTGCAGCGCGGCCTGATCCTTCTCGACCGTGGTGACGCGGGTGTCGCGTTCTTCCTGACTGACCAGATTGCCGAGGCTGACATAGCGCGCCCTTTCGCGCTGCGCATTGGCCAGCGTGGCCTTGGCGTTGGTGATCGTGGCCCGCGCATTGCCGATGGTGGCCTGAGCGCTGACCACCGCCGCCTCGGCCTGCGCCAGCTGCGCGGCATAGCGCTCCTGATCGACGGTGAAGAGCAGGTCTCCGGCGCGGACGGGCTGGTTGTCATGCACATGGATCTGCGTGACCAGCCCGGCGACATCCGCGCTGACCTGAACCACATCCGCTTGCAGGCTGCCGTCGCGGGTCCATGGATCGTCCTCGTAATGGCGCCAGACAATCACCAGCGCCAGCACCGCTCCGGCAAGCAGCAGGAGGGTGAGCAGCACGCGGCCGAAGGTGGGCAGCAGCCGGGTCATTGGGCCGCTCCCACTGGAACGTCGCGCCCGGTTTGGTTCACGGATCGGCCATCAGGTGTCAGAGCCACGATTGTCCCCAGAAGGATGCAGAAAATGCAGAGTTCAACCAAAGGGCGATGCCAGACAAGCCGGTAAAAGCCCAGCCGCATCAGCAGGATCGAGAGCAGGCCCGTCAGCAGCAGCGCGATCAGCAACTGCGCCACAATGGGCGAGAGAATGACGCCGCCGATCAGAACGTCATGGGCCGTCATGGGATGATTTCTCCGGGTGGCGGGGCTTGTTCGTCATGAAGGGCCAGATGCATGCCGGTGAGCGCCTCGATCAGGCGGCCTCGTGTGGTTTCGGTGAGAAGCGCCGGATTGTCGAGCGCCGCATCCACCAGCTCGCGCAATGCCCCGCCGTCAGACCTGCCTTTCAGCTTGGCGCGATAGGTTTGCTCGGCCTGAACGCGCAGGTCTTGCAGCACCGCACGCATGGCGGGGGAAACGTCTGGTTCGCTGTGGCGCAGGGTGAGCAGATTGATGCCGATGCCGAAATCGTCGATCATCCGCACGCGTGGCAATTGCCCTGCGCCGAAAAGCTGTTCCGCCGCCGGGAAGTAAAGCGCCAGCCGGTCAATGGCGAGAAAGAGGAAACGCTCACGATCCGGAATGCGGCGGCTGCGCGCGATGTCCAGAATGTCGCGCCGCACCGCCAGCAGCAGGCGGCGCGCGGCGAAGCGGGCATGGTCATAGCTGCACAGATAGAGGCAGGCAAAAGCGATCAGCAGCCCCGCCAGCGAGGCGTTGAGCGTCTGTAAACTCTGGTTGAAATCGGCGGCATAGGCGCTCTGCAGCCCAAGGAAGGCGAAGATATAGACGCAGATCAGCATGCCCGCCGTGCTCATTGCCATCATCAGGCCGAAGGGCAGCAGAGCGCAGCCCAGCACTGCGATCAGCACCGGAAAATCGGTGACGCGCGGCAGGATGGCATATTGGTACAGGAAAACGAGGCCGAAGGCGGTGAGTATCCACGTCAGCAGGCCGGTGCTGGATTGCAGGATACGGTCCTGCCCGATCAGAAAAACGCAGCCGATCATGGAAAAGAGCAGCGCGCCGCCGCCCGAACTCCATGCGGTCCAGTACCAGATCGTCGCGGTGAGCCCCATGGAGAGGAGCATCGGGGCGACATCGAAAAACGCGCCGAGATAATCCACGCTGCGCACCGGCTTGGCCTGACGGGCCATCTGATCGAGGCGCGGGGATAGCTTACCCCCCGTTTCGACCGCGCGCAGCGCGAGCGACAAATCCGCCCAGTCCCCCACAAAGGCGGCAAGGCGGGAGAGCAGCCCGCGCTCCGTTGCAAGGGTAAGGCCCCCGGCGGGATCGAGCGCATCATGCCGGGCATTCAGGGCGGCAATCAGCGCTTCGCCTTCCGCCGCATGGGCCTCGGTCCGGTCATCGGGTTGATCGGGCGAGGCCTCAACCCAGCGGCTGACCTGTTCCAGCGCCTCGCCCAGATCGGTGTGCAGGGTCTGATCGTGGCGCAGGGCGCGGGCCCAGATCTCCACGCCCGCCAGATCGGCGATCAGCTCCACCACTTGCCGCCGCACCAGATTGAGCTGCCGCCCGCGCGGCGCCATGGCGATCACGTCGAAGGGTAGTTGCACCGCCTTGGCATCGATCACGCCAACGGCCTTGGTCATATCGCGCAGGCCCTGCCGCAGCACCTGGCGGCGATCCTCATCGCTGGACTGGGCGGCGGTCAGGCTCAGCGCATCGACCAGCCAGCTCCGTGCCTGCCCGCGCCAGTCGGCCATGGTCTTGAGGAAATCGGGCGTCATCGGGCGGGGCCAGAACACGCTGTCGACCGCCGCAATGGCCAGAATTCCCAGCGAAATCTCGCCCATGCGCGCCGTGGCATAATCGAAGACATTGGTGGGCTGCATCAGATTGGTGAGGCCCACCACACCCGCCGTGATGCCGCCCGAAAACCATAGATAATTGGCGGGCGTCCGGTCCGTCTGGCGCAGAAAGGTGGCGCCGGTGATGATCAGGATGGTGACCGACACCAGCACGCCCAGCTGGTCGCCCAGCAGAGCGGTCACCCCCATCATCACCATGCCGCCGCCGATGGTGCCCAGAAAACGGAACAGCGCTTTGGAGCGGATCGCGCCGCTCTCTGGCGGGGTCAGCACGATGTAGACCGTCAGCACGGCCCAATAGGGATTTTCGAGGTTCTGGCTGAAACCCACGATCAGCGCCAGAGCCGTGGCGAGATAGGCTTTGGCGGAAAAGACCAGATCCCGCAGCGTCGGCACGCGCAGGGAATCATACACGCCGCGCAGGCTGAGAGGGGGAGCCGCCATGTGCTTTGGGGTAAGGAGATTGGATGTTCAGAGCAAGGGTTTAGGTGCGGGTTTGAAGGAAGGACAAGGCGAGGGTGGAGTCTATTGTTGGTCGCATGTCTCAGGAGACATGCTTCGGACCCTCGCGCTCCCGGAACGTCTTGCGACGATAAGGCCGTGATGACCGATCCTTAAGCCCGCTCTCTCCACCTGCGCGACCTGTGGCGCCGCAGGCTTTGAGATAGGCGGTGCTATGAAAACGTGCCTGACCAACAGGTTGTTCGCAACGAAAACAGTCAAGGGAGCGCGAGGGTCATGACCCTCGCATTGTCTTTTCCATCTTGTGCTTCAGGTCAAAGCGCGATCCAGATGGGTGTAACCGCCATCAGGCACGATCCACTGACCGGTCGTATGCGAGGATCGCGCCGAGAGCAGAAAGACCACCATATCGGCGATTTCCCGCGCATCGGTCATGCGATGGCCCAGAGGGATTTTCGCCGTGATGGTTTCAAGCCTGGCTTCTGGATCATCGAAAGTATCGAGCCATGTCTGGTAAAGCGGCGTCATCACCTCGGCGGGCAGCACGGCATTGACCCTGATCCCGTCGGCCAGCAGCGCGGCGGCCCATTCGCGGGTCAGCCCGAGTTGCGCCGCCTTGGCCGCGACATAGCCGCTGGTGCCGCCTTGCCCCGTCAGCGCCGTTTTGGAGGAGATGTTGACGATGGCCCCCCGGCTCTCGCGCAGATGGGGCAGGCAGTGGTGAACCATGCCATAGTAATGCGCCAGATTGGCCTGCACCGAGGCTGCGAAGGCCTGCGTGCCCTTGTCCAGACCCACGCCGTCATTGGTTCCCGCATTGTTAACCAGACCATGGACACCCCGGCCCTGCGCGGCGATCTGCGCGATGGCCGCTTCGCAGGCGGCATCATCTGTCACATCGGCCTGGATAAAGATCAGATCGGGTTGCAGGGCGCGCAAGCTTGCCTCGAACGCCGGCTGCAAAGGGCTGCGCCCGATGATGGCGGGGATGGCGCCCTCTTCGGCCAGCACGGTGGAGATCGCTCCGCCGATCCCCGCCCCGCCGCCGGTGACGATCACAACCTTGCCCTCAAGCCCCAGATTCATGCTTTCATCCTGTAATCGCGCAAAGTTTCCGGTCGCATCTCGATCGAAAAGCCCGGCGCTTCGGGTGCCACATAAGCGGCATCGCGGATCACGCAAGGATCGAGGAAATGCTCATGCAGATGATCGACATATTCGGCCACACGCCCCTCCTGCGTTCCAGAAAAACACAGGTAATCGATCATCGAGAGATGTTGCACATATTCGCACAGTCCCACACCGCCCGCATGGGGGCAAACCGGCAAATCAAACTTCGCCGCCAGCAGCAGCACGGCCAGAATTTCATTCACCCCGCCGATGCGGCAGGCGTCGATCTGCACCACATCGATGCCGCCCGCCATCATGAATTGTTTGAAGAGAATGCGGTTCTGGCACATTTCGCCGGTCGCCACCTTCACCTCGCCAATGTTCTGGCGGATGCGGGCATGGCCCAGCACATCGTCAGGGCTGGTGGGTTCCTCGATAAACCACGGCTTGGCGAAGGCGAGGGCGTTGACCCATTCAATGGCCTGATCGACCTCCCACACCTGATTGGCATCGATCATCAGCTTGCGGTCCGGGCCGATCACCTCACGGGCAATGCGCAGGCGGCGGATATCGTCCTCCAGATCGCGGCCGACCTTCAGCTTCACATGGGTAAAGCCTTCATCGACGGCCTCCTGAGCCAGACGGCGCAGCTTGTCGTCGGAATAGCCCAGCCAGCCCGCGCTGGTGGTGTAGCAGGGGTAGCCGGTGCGGCGCAGTTGCGCGATGCGCTCGGTCTTGCCTTCAGCCCACCGTGTCAGAAGCTCCAGCGCTTCCTCGGGCGTGATGGCATCGGTGAGGTAACGGAAGTCGATGGCGCGCACCAGCTCCTCGGGGCTCATCTCGGCGACCAGTTGCCACACCGGCTTGCCTGCCGACTTGGCCCACAGGTCCCACACCGCATTGACCACCGCGCCGGTCGCCAGATGGATGGCGCCCTTGTCCGGGCCGATCCAGCGCAATTGGCTGTCGCCGGTGATATGGCGCCAGAAACGGCCCGGGTCCTGCGCGATCCACGCCAGATCGAGGCCCACCACCAGGGGGCGAAGCGCCTCGATGGCGGCGACGCAGATCTCATTGCCGCGCCCGATGGTGAAGGTCAGGCCATGCCCCTCCAGCCCCGGCTGATCGGTGGCGAGAATGACATAGGCTGCCGAATAATCGGGATCGGGGTTCATCGCATCCGATCCGTCGAGGCTTTCGCTGGTGGGGAAACGGATATCCAGTGTCGTCAGGCCAGTGATCGTCACCATCACATCACCGTCCATCCGCCGTCGATGACGGCTGTGGTGCCCGTGGTGAAGCGGCTTTCGTCCGAGGCGAGATGGACAGCCAGCGCGGCGATTTCGGAGGTCTGCCCCAGACGCCCCACCGGCTGGCGGGCGCTGAACTGGGCGTGGCTTTCCTCAAAGCTGATGCCCGTCGCTTCGGCATGGGCGCGCACGCGGGCCAGCAGCGACGGGCTCTCCACCGTGCCGGGACAGATCGCATTGCAGCGAATGCCCTGAGCCACGAAATCGGCGGCGACCGATTTGGTCAGCCCGATGATCGCGGCCTTGCTGGCGCCATAGGCAAAGCGGCCCGGCACGCCGATCAGCGAAGAGGCCACCGAGGCGACATTGACGATCGACCCGCCGCCGCTCGCGATCATGCCGGGCAGATAGAGCTTGATCAGCCGGAACATGGCCGTGGCATTGAGCGCGAAGGAGCGATCCCAATCCTCCTCGCTGCAGTCCAGCACCGAGCCGACCGCGACCATTCCCGCCCCGTTGAACAGGACATCGACAGGACCGGTGGCCTCGACAAGCTGGCCCAGTGCGGCGGCATCCAGCAGATTGGTGGTATGAGTGGTGACGCCGCTCAGCGTGGCCAGCCCGGCTGCGTCGAGATCGACGGCGTGAACCGTTGCGCCCTCGGCATGGAACGCTTCGGCCACGGCGCGACCGATCCCGGCGGCGGCAGCCGTCACAACGGCGGTTTTTCCTTTCAGTCTCACAATGCTAATCCTGTTCTTAGGCCTGATGGAGTGCCGGGCCGACAAGGCGGGCAGGGTGCCCGGGGGCGATATCGATCTCGATGCTGGCGGTGCCCGCCATGATGCGGCGGCGACCGGGCAGGGTGGTGCGGATGGTGGCGCTGTCGAGCTGGCCGTCGCGCCATGTCACATCGACAAGGCAGCAGCCGCGTGCGCGCAGGCCCCGGATCGAGCCTGACGGCCAGGCCTTGGGCAAAGCGGGCAGCAGGCGGATCTCATCGCCGTTGCTCTGCATCAGCATCTCGGTCATGCCTGAGGCGCCACCGAAATTGCCGTCGATCTGGAAGGGGGGATGGGCGTCGAACATGTTGGGATAGGTGCGTTCCGGCCCCAGCAGAAAGCGCAGGATGCTGTGGGCATGATCGCCCTGACCCAGCCGCGCCCAGAGGTTGATGCGCCATGCCGTGGCCCAGCCGGTGGCGCGGTCGCCCCGGATATCCAGCGATCTTGCGGCGGCAGCGGCCAGATCGGGCGTCTTGTGGACATCGATCTGATGGCTGGGGAACAGCGCATAGAGATGGCTGACATGGCGATGGTGGATTTCCGGGGCGTCCATGTCCCAATCCTCCTGCCATTCCTGCAACTGGCCGGCCTTGCCGATCTTGCTGGGGGCCAGTCTGGCGCGGGTTGCTTGCAGCTGTGCGGAAAATTCGCTGTCCAGCCCAAGGATCGCAGCGGCCTGTGCGGTCTGGTCGAAAAGATCGCGAAGGATTTCCATATCCATCGACGGCCCCGCACACAGCGAAGACCCATGCCCATGGTTGTTTTCCGGCGACATCGACGGGTTGGTGACCAGAAAGCCCGAACGCGGGTCCTTCACCAGAACATCCAGAAAGAACGCGCAAGCGCCTTTCAGCAGCGGATAGACCGAGGCGAGATAGGCCTTGTCGCGCCCATAGTCGTAATGGTCCCACAGATGGGTGCAGAGCCAGGCTCCGCCCATCGGCCACATGCCGTAACGGGCGCCATCGATGGGCGCCGTCGCACGCCACAGATCGGTGTTGTGATGGGTGACCCAGCCGCGCGCGCCATACATCTCGCGCGCGGTCACCGCGCCGGTGATGGCGATCTCGCGCACCAGCGCCACCAGCGGCTGCACGCATTCGGCCAGATTGGTCGGTTCGGCGGGCCAGTAGTTCATCTGCGTGTTGATGTTGATGGTGTATTTCGATCCCCATGGCGGGTCGAGGCTGTCGTTCCACAGGCCTTGCAAGGTGGCGGCCTGCCCTCCGGCGCGTGAGGAGGAGATCAGCAGATAGCGCCCATATTGGAAATAGAGCGCCGCCAGTGCCGGATCATCGGAGCTTTCCGAAAGGCGGATACGCGCATCGGTGGGCTGCGCGGCAGCAGGGCTGGTGCCGAAATCCACCGCCACCCGGCGAAACAGCGTCTGGTGATCCGCCGAGGCATCCCGGGCAATGCGCTCGAAACCGCGCGCGGTGGCCGCAGAGATCTGCTGGCTGGTGATGGCGGAGGGATCGCCGTCGACCTTGTCGAAGCGCTGATAGCTGGTGGCCATGGCGACCAGCAACACGACTTCGTTCGCCCCGCGCATGGTCAGTCTGCCATCGGCTGTGGCGATATGGCCGCCTTGGGTGATGGCCTTCAGGCGAGCCTCGAAACGCAGCACGCCGGGGATGCCGTTGCTCTGGGCGTTGCGGCCTGACAGGACAATGCTGTCATGACCCTCTGCATGGCAGGTGGCATCTGTTTGCGGCGAGCCCAGCCCGCAATCGAGATCGATGCGGCCCGGTCCCTGCGCGGTCAGGCGGATGGCAATCACCTGATCGGGGAAGGAGGCCAGCACCTCGCGCCTGTACTGCGTGCCCTTATGGGTGAAGCGCGTGGTGGCGACGGCTGTATCCAGATCGAGGTCGCGCCGATAGTCGCTGGCCTGCGCATCTTCCAGACCGGGCATGTCCAGCAGCAGATTGCCAAGCGCCTGATAGGCGCATTGCCGCTTGGGCGTGCCCAGCAGATCGCTTTCGGCCAGCCTTTCGGCTTCCTCGTAACGGCCTTCGAAGATCAGCTGGCGGACATGGGGCAGGGCGGCTTTTGCAGCCGGATTGACCGGATTGTAGGGTCCGCCAGCCCAGAGCGTGCTTTCATTGAGCTGGATACGCTCCTTGCCCAGTCCACCAAAGACCATGGCTCCCAGACGGCCATTGCCGACCGGCAGCGCCTCGGTCCAGACCTTGGCGGGGGCCTGATACCACAGCAGGTTCGGGCCATGGACAGGCGTTGCCGACCAGCCCGGATCAGGCGCGAAATGCAAGGCCGTCAGCGCCGCAGAGGCCCCGCCGATGGCCTGACGGCGGGTGAGGGAGAGGGTCTTGTCTCTCACGCCCGGGGCTTTGCAGGATGGAGGGCGCCGAGGGAGATCGCATGCCGTGTTACGGGCCTTTGCTTGTCAGCTGACATGGCTCTCCATCCTGTTGCGCCAGCGCCTCTCGCGCTGATTCCTATGGGTTCAAGAGATCATGTTTCCATCATATGTGAAAGCAATTTTTATATCTAAATTGCCTGAAACTGGAAATTGCGGAAGCGCGCCTCGCCCTTGCCCGATGCGTAAAGCCCGGGGCGCAGCATCAGAAAGCCGCCGCGCACATTGTGATGATAGCCCGAAACCTCCATGCCGCGATCAAAGCGGGTCCAGCTTTTGCCGCCATCGCCGCTCAGGTCATAGGTGACGATATGGCGGTCGTTGGTGAGGCGCATCCGCAAGGCCCTGCCGAAGGGATTGCGGGGATGCCCGCGTTCGGCGCCATATTGATGGGTCATGAAATTGCTCTGGGTAAAGCCGAGGCCCGCATAGAGCATTTCGTCGTAGAACAGCAGCAGGCCGGCCATGGTGCCCTCATCGATCTCGATATCGCATTCGAAGCGATAGGCCTGATCACCCGCCACCAGCAGCAAAGGTGAGGAATCATGGGGCGCATGGCCCGATGCCGTCAGATGCAGCGTGCCCGCTTGTACCTGCGCTCGCTGCGCCTCCTGAGGCGAGGGTTTGAAGAAATTCCATTTCGAACCCAGCTTCAATGTCGCGAAATCATCGGACATCTTCTGCCCATGCAGCACGGCATTGCCGCCACGCGGCTTGGCGATGGGTCTGGACAGATCGCCTCCGGTCATGCGGAACCAGCCGTCCGCAGTCCATGCCACCGGATCGAGCAGGGCCTGCCGCCCCAGCGTATAGTAACCGTTCTCGTAACCATGATAGACCGACCACCACGCCCCATCCGGCGCCTCGATCAGCGAGGCATGGCCGCGTGACCACCATCGCTCGTTCACGCTGGTGGTGCGCACGATGGGGTTATGCGGGCAATTCTCCCATGGCCCGTTGATCGAGCGCGACCTTGCCGCGATCACCATATGGCCGGTGGGCGGCCCGGCGGTGCCGCCCACGGCGGTGACCAGATAGAAATAGGGCCCGCGCTTGAAGACCTTGGGGCCTTCGGGCGAAAAGCCCTCCACCACCCAGTCCTGCGGATAATGCCATGGATCATAGACATGTTCGACCGGTCCGGCCTTGGACAGGCCATCGGCGCTGAGGCGGATGCGGTCACCGCCTGAGAGGAACAGCCAGCGCGATCCATCCTCACCCACCACATGGCAGGGGTCGATATGGTCGGGCATGTGGAGGTCGACGGGATCGCTCCACGGGCCCTCGATATGGTCGGCCCAGATGACGAAGATCGAGTTGGGGCTGCTCTTGACCGGGATGTAGAGGAAATAGCGGCCATCATGCCTGGCCAGCGACACCGCCCAGACCGAGCCGATGTTCTTGTTCAAAGCTGCCGTCAGCGGGCGCCAGTTCACCAGATCGCGCGAATGCCAGATGGTGAGGCCGGGATAGGAATCGAAGCTGGAGAAGGTCATGTAATAATCTTGGCCATCCTTCAGAATGGCCGGATCGGGATGATCGCCCGACAGGATCGGGTTCAGAAAGCTGCCATTGCCCAGATCGGCGATCCGCTGCTCATCAAGGCCGCGCCGCCATGGGAAGGTTTCGGGCGCGACGCCGGGCGCGCCAGCCGAGACGGCTTTGGCCTGCGTGGAAAGGCTGGCGATCATGGTGGCGCTGGCACCGGCTTCGAGCAGCGTGCGTCGTGTCAGATCGGGCATGGTCAGGCGTCTCTCCACTTTTGATTTGCGATAGTTGCTTTCATCTGTAAAATCTATCGTCAAGGTAACCGGTGGACAATTGGCATGAAAGCGATCATCTGCGAAGAGCCTTTCAAGCTGGCCATCGAGGAACGCCCTGTGCCCCATGCCGGGCCCGGTGAGGCGCTGGTGCGGATCTGCCGGGTCGGGCTCTGCGGCACCGATTATCATATCTTCAAGGGCAACCAGCCTTTCCTCGCCTACCCCCGGGTGATGGGGCATGAATTGGCCGGTGAGATCGTGGAGGCGCCGAAGGAAAGCGGGCTGACGCCGGGCGATCGCGTCACCATCAACCCCTATCTGCCCTGCGGTGACTGCAAGGCTTGCCGTTTGGGCAAGCCCAATTGCTGCTGCGCGATCCGGGTGCTGGGCGTCCATATGGATGGCGGGATGAGCGAGATCATCGCCGTGCCGCTCTCCGCCGTGATCGCTGTGCCGGGGCTGGCGCTCGATCAGGCCGCGATGGTGGAGTTTCTGGCCGTGGGCGCTCACGCGGTCCGCCGTGGCATGGTGCGCGCCGGGGAGACGGTGCTGGTGGTTGGCGCGGGCCCGATCGGCGTGGGGGTGGCTTTGTTTGCGCGGATTGCCGGGGCACGGGTGCTGCTGGCTGACACCAGCGCGCAGCGCCTGGCTCATGCGCGTGATCGCATCGGTGCGGCGCCCACCTGTCTGGTTGGCGAGCATCTCGCCGCAGATCTGGCGGAGTGGACGGGCGGGGATTTCTTCGATTGCGTTTTCGATGCCACCGGCAACAGCTCCGCCATCGAGCAGGGCTTCAACTGGGTTGCCCATGGCGGGCGTTATGTGCTGGTCAGCGTGGTCAAGGACCGGATCCGTTTCAGCGACCCCGAATTCCATAAACGCGAGATGATGCTGATCGGCAGCCGCAATGCCCTGCGTGAGGATTTTGAGCAGGTGATCGCCTGCATGATGGACGGATCGCTGCCCTCCGCTGACCTGCATACGCATAGTTTTGAACTGAAAAATCTGGAAAATGACATGCCGAACTTGCTGGCAATGCAGGGCTCGGTGATGAAGGCTATCGGACGTTTCTGATCTCGGGCGATCCGCAAAAGCGGGCGCCGCCTAAAAGGAGAGGATATGGACAGCGCTTTGAGTTCGCCCGGTCCCCAAAGGGGCCCGCAAGGTGGCATACCCGTCAGCGGGCGGTTCATCACCCGGGGCTATGCGCTGGGCTTCGCTGTGGTGACCAGCCTCTTTCTGATTTGGGCCATTGCCAACAATTTCAACGATATTCTGATCCGGCAATTGCAAAAGGCTCTGGCGCTGAACCGGGCTCAGGCCGGATTTATCCAGTTCGCCTTCTATCTGGGCTATTTCTTTATGGCACTGCCCGCCGGGCTGGTGGCGCGGCGCTTTGGCTATCGCATGGGCATTCTGGTCGGGCTGCTGCTCTATGCCTGCGGGGCGCTGCTGTTCTATCCGGCCTCCTATACGGGGCTCTATGCGCCCTTCCTGATCGCGCTGTTTGTGCTGGCATCGGGCGCGGCCTTTCTGGAGACCAGCGCCAACCCCTGCATCGCCGGTTTCGGCGACCCCAGCCGGGCCTCGCAGCGCTTGAATTTCGCACAGGCTTTCAATGGTCTGGGCGCGGTGATCGCGCCAATTCTGGGCGGCACTTTCATCTTTTCCGGTGTCGAGCGCAGCGCCGCTGACCTTGCGGCCATGAGTGCCGCCAAGCTTTCCGCCTATCGCGCCTTCGAAGCCGCCATGGTGCGCATGCCCTATCTGGTGCTGGCGGGCGTTGTGCTGTTGGTCGCTCTGGCCGTGGCGCTGGTGCGTTTGCCGCGCCTGTCTGCGGCGGAGGATCAACAAGGTGAGGCGCCAGGCCTGCGCTGGGTGTTGCGGCAGCCCGGCCTGCGGCCTGCGGTGGTCGCGCAGTTCTTCTATGTCGGCGCGCAGGTCTGCGTCTGGAGCTTTTTCGTCGATTACGTGAAGGAGATGCAGCCCGAGGTCTCCGAGCGCCATGCCGCCTATCTGCTGTCCTTCAGCCTGTTTCTGTTTATGGTCGGGCGCTTTTCCGGGGCTGCGCTGATGCAGAAGATCGATGCCACCCGCCTGTTGCTGATCTATGCGGTGGCTGGCGCCTTGCTGTGCCTGGCCGCGATGATGGCCTCGGGCGTGCTGGCGGTGGGCGCGCTGGCGCTGACCAGCTTCTTCATGTCGATCATGTTCCCCACGATCTTTGCGCTGGGCA
Organism: Novosphingobium terrae; assembly: GCF_017163935.1. Classification (NCBI taxonomy): domain Bacteria; kingdom Pseudomonadati; phylum Pseudomonadota; class Alphaproteobacteria; order Sphingomonadales; family Sphingomonadaceae; genus Novosphingobium; species Novosphingobium terrae. The sequence goes on from NZ_JABVZR010000001.1 coordinate 1,547,170, forward strand.
TTGCGCGGCTGGGCAGCTTCGCCTCGCTGGGCGCGCCGCTGATCGTGATGGCCATTGTGGGTGGCGCGGTGTTCCCGCCCGCCATGGGGTGGCTGGCGCAGCTTTCCGGATCTTTGCGCTGGGCGATGCTGGTGCCGACGGGCTGCTTTGCGGTGGTGCTGATCTTTGCCCTTGGACAGCGGCGGATGGATTAGCCGGCATGTTGATCGACGCGCATCATCACCTCTGGACCCTTCAGGCGCCGGGCCATATCTGGCCGACGCCCGCCCAGCCAGCCATCCATCGCGATTATGCGATGGAGGATTTCGCGACAGAAACAGCGGGCGCGGTGACCGGCTCGATCCTGGTGCAAGCGCAGCCCTGTGACAGCCATACCGACTGGCTGCTGGAACAGGCCGCGCGCCATGACAGCATTCTGGGCGTGGTCGGCTGGGCGCAGCTTGATGCCGTGGATGCGCCGATGCGGATTGCCCGGCTGGCATTGCATCCCAAGCTGGTCGGTCTGCGCCCGATGTTGCAGGATCTGCCCGAGGACGACTGGATTTTACGCCCCGAGGTCGAGCCCGGGCTTGCCGCAATGGTTGAACACGGGCTGCGTTTCGATGCTTTGATCACGCCGCGCCATCTGCCCGTGTTGGCCGAACTGGCTCTGCGCTGGCCCATGCTGCCCATGGTGATCGATCATGGCGGCAAGCCCGATCTGATCCGGGGCACGCTGGAGGAATGGCGTGCCGGGATGGCACGATTGGCTGCATCTCCTCAGCTCTTCTGCAAGCTTTCCGGCCTGCGCACAGAGCAGGCGCCGGAAAGTCCGCCCGAACAGCTTGAACCCGTTGTCGAGACGTTGCTCGACCTGTTCCCCAACCGCTTGATGTGGGGCAGCGACTGGCCTGTCCTGCATATGAGCGGCGACCGTTATGCGGATTGGCTCAACCTTTCGCGCCGCCTCACACAGGGATTGGATGACACGCAAAGCTCCGCTCTTTTCGGTGCCACAGCCCTGCGTTTTTATGGTCTGGGCTGAGCCTTACCCGGCCCAGCCCATCGTTCTTGAGATCTTCGTGGCCGCCTGAGCCAGAGCCGCCCCTGTTTCTTCGAAATCAAACTGTTGCGATCCGTCGATCAGTCGCAGATAGGGCATGGTCAGCACGGCGGCGAGGGTGCCGTCGAAGCCGAAGACGGGATAGCTGATATCATGCACGCCTTCGGTGCGCAGGCTGGGGCGGCTGGCGCAACCATCCTCGCGGATCTTGGCCAACTGGCTCTGCAGGGCCTTGAGTGTCAGTGATTTTGGGCGCGGCAGATCTTTCAGCAAAGACGCCACAATCTCGGGCGCGCTAAAGGCCAGCAGCACATTGCCCGAGCAACTGGTGATCAGATCGATCGGCGCGCCAAGCCGCATGCCAAAGCCGACCGGGCCGACATTCTCCTGCCGATGCAGCACAAATCCCTGCTGCTGCGACAGCACCACCAGATGCGACGACTGGTAGGTCGCCCGCGCCAGATCATGCATGACCGGCGCGGCGGCATCGATCAGCCCCTGGGCAGGCGTGGCGCGCAGGGCGAATTTCACCACCTCATAGGTGACGCGATAGCGGCTGTCGGCGGTCTGGCTGAGCCAGCGGCGCTGCTCCATCACCATGATCATCCGAAACACTTCGTTGATCGACCGCTTGAGCCGCCGCGCGATCTCATTGGCGGTGAGGCCGTCAGGCTCGGTGGACAGCAGCTCGATGATATCGAGCCCCTTTTCCAGCGCCGGAGCGGAATAAACCATATTGCTGGCTGTCAAAAACGCCTCCCTTGGCTCAAAACGCTAATCTCGTGCGGCGGGTTTTGCAATGCGTTCCGGCCGCTGCGGGAAGGGCGGCCTGGCCTTTGCGACCGCCTGCGACATTATTTCCTGAACGAGGGGCTTGTCGTTATGATACCGGTGTCATACGGTGCACGCAAAGAGACAAGAATCCGGGCATCCGGAAAGAGAGAGGAATTCCCATGGCGCATCCCCGATGGCACGTCGCGACCAAGCTTGCCTGCTCGCGGATCGCGCTGGCCAGTGCTTGTGTGATGGCGGCTGTTGGCGCGCCCGCGCAGGCTCAGGCCCCGGATGGGCTGCTGTTTCGCGCGCCGCTCGACACCGGCTTTGATGCGACCGTTTCGGGCGGTGCTGCCGCGCCCAATTTCCGCAGCGATGTGTCCATCGTCAGCGACGGGGCCATTGGCGGGGCCGGGCGTTGGTCTGATGGCGGCTATGTCGCCTGGAGCGCGCCCGGCAACATCTATGCCGAGCGCGGCACGCTCTCCTTCTTCTGGCGCAGCCATACGCCGGTGGGTGAGGCGCCATTTGTGATCTTCCGCGCCGGTGCGGGCGACCATTCCAGCTGGGACATGGCCTTTCTGCGCCTCGACTGGAACGGCCATGGCTTTGATGCCTTCGTTACGGATGCCAATCTGTCCCGCGTGCGCGTCAGTTGGACCATGCCGACGCCGCCCGCGCCCGATGCGTGGCACCATATCGCCTTCGCCTGGGATGAAACGCAAGGCGTGCGCCTGTTCTGGGACGGCAGGGAGGTGGCCGCGAAGAAACAGGCCGCCGATCTCGATATGGCGCTCGATCAGTTTGGCCTCGCCGGGCGTGTGATCGCACCGCATCAGGTGCAGAGCCGCTACAATTTCATGCGCGGCTCCGATCTCGACGATATTCAGGTCTATGACCATATGCTGGATGGCGATCAGATCGCCCAACTGGCCGCCAAACAGCAACCCGCCCATGGCCCCAGACCTGTCGAGGCGGATATCCGCAAGGCATGGCTCCACCGCTTCGGCTGGGACACGCAGAGCCCGGCTCCGCTGGAGAGCAGGGTCACCACCATCCGCAAGGTCGAATTTGCGGACGCCAAGGATCTGAAGGAGTGGATGTGGAAGGGCGTGGACGGCATTGCCGAAACCACATGGCCCGGCGTCTACAACCGCTCACGCCTGCCGGGGCGTGACGATTATTTCGAGCTGCCCGACTGGAACGTCTATGTCGAGGGCGGCAAGACCTATCAGCTGACGGTGCCCAAGGATGCCGCCTTCAACCGCGTGGAAATTCGCGGGGCCGCCTATGGCGCGCTGGAATGGTCGAGCGATGGCCAGTCCTCATGGAAGAAACTGGCGACGCGCCCTCAAGGCGTGGTCCATTCGCTGACCGATGCGCCGATCACCACGGGCGGCACGCTGCGCTTCACCAATGTGATGCAGGAACAGCCCATTCAGGAGATCTGGGCCTACAACATCCATCCCGGTGAGGTGCCCAAGGGGACGTTCCAGCTTAGTTACACCGTGCGCGCCGATGCCGCATCGGATCTGGGCGCGCTGACGGCCCTGAACGCCCATATCGCGGGCCGCTACCCCGCCAATGAGCGCGCCACGGTGGTCGCTTTGCCGACCAGCGGTGTGAAGGCGGCGGTCGGTGCGGGTGCCGCTGGGGCTTCGGGTAAGGCGCGGCGCAATGCCGATGATCTGCCGCTGGTTCATGTGCTGATCCCTTCCAATTTCGGCGATGCTCCGGCGGATCGCCCGCTGGCCCGCGCCTGGAACTATGGCTGGGAGAATGTGCATGATGGGCTGGATGGCATCGCCCTCGATCTGCCTGCCATGGACGCCAAACCCAATGCGCAAGGGCTGATCCCGCTCGACATTCGCGTGAAGGACCCGATCTGGCCGGACCGCGATATGATCGATGTGCAGGTCTCGGTGCGCCCGGGTGAGGCGCGCACACTCTGGCTCGATCTGCGCGATCGAATCCTGACTGCCGACAGCCTTTATCTCACCATTGCCTCGGCAGCGCCCGATTTTGGGCCGAAGTCGATTGATGGCATGAACGTCCGCATGGTCTTCAAGGATCGCGCGGAAGCGAAAATCGAACATATCGCCGACCGCTTCAATCAGGTGAAGGACAATTGGGCCTTTCTGGTTGAGGAACACACCGCCTCCAAGCGCGCCCGGCTGTACGAACGGCTCTATGGCGACATCACCGATCTGCTGCGCGTCGATCCTGACAATCTGGAAGCCCGCCGCTATTGGGCCGATATCAGCTATTCCGAGGATCAGCTGCCGCCCTTCGTCCAGCCTCAGGCGCCTGCGGGCATGCCGCTCTGGGCCTTCCGCCAGTTGGAGGATCTGAAGCTCACCCGCCAGTTCGTGAACTGGTGGATCGACAACCGTCAGGTGCCCTTCGGCGATTTCGGCGGCGGCATTTCCGACGACACCGATCTGGTCGAGCAATGGCCGGGTCTGGCGCTGATGGGCGTCGATCCCGACAAGATCAATGCTTCGCTGCGGGCGCTGTCCGATGCGGTCTACAAGAATGGCATGATCGTCAACGGCTTGAGCTACATCACCAGCGATGAACTTCACGTCTATGAGGAGGGCATCAATTCCGATGCCGAGCGGCTTTACCTCAACTGGGGCGAGCCCAAGGCGGTCGAGCGCATCATGGCCACGGTCAAGGCGCTGGGCGGGCTGATCCGGGTCAATCCGGCTGGCCATATGCATATTTCGTCGAGCTGGTATGGCGGGCGCAAGATCTATCATGATGAGCCATGGGCATGGCAAAAGCCCTATGGTTTCGTGATCATGCACAGCCCGATCCTGTTGGGCACCTTCAATGCCGATCCCACCGCGCGCGGTCTGGTGACGGGCGTGATCGACGGGTTGCTGGCCCATGGCAAGCAGGGCACCAATGGTCTCTGGACCTTCCCCAACGACATCAGTTTCGACCATGATACGGAGCGGGCAGGCGATGGCGGCGGTGCCTCTGTGCCGATGCAGTCGGCATGGGCAGCGTGGCGCTTTACTGGCGATGACAAATATCTGCGCCCCGTGCTGGCGCGCGTCGGCACCGGCAATTTCGGCGCTCTGGCCGAGCTTAACGAGAATGCCATCACGGCGCTGGGCAAGCGCGCCGACTGGAAGGATGCCGTGCTGAAAAAGGCGAAGGGTGGCGATGATTTCTCCCGCTTCGAGGCATGGAACAGCACCGGCGACCGCGCATGGCTGGAGGCACTCAACGCCCATGGCATCGCCGACAAGAGCCAGCACATGTATATGTACACGCAGGGCCATTGGTGGACCGACCGCGTGGAGGCGCCCAACGAGTTGCTCCAGCGCGAAAGGCTTGGCGGCATCGGTTTGAAGCGTGGCCAGTCCTATCCGGGCAATGCCGTCAGCTGGCGTTTCGCCGATCCCGAGGCGGCGGTGAAGGTTGCCATTCTGGTGCGCGATGCCACGCCCGAGCAGTTCACCGTGGTGGCCTACAACACCACCGCCAGCGAGCAGCGCGCCGATATGGGCACATGGAACGTCACGGCGGGCGCATGGGAGATGACGCAGGGCACCGCTCCCTCGGGCGGGGATGTGGCGCAGGGCGATGTTACCACAAGGCAGGTGGAACTGGAGCGCAGCGGTTCGCTGCCCGTCAGTTTCGCGCCCGGCACCACCACGGTGATGACCTTCCGCCTCAAGCAGAAGGCGGCCACGCAGCCGGAGCATCGTGCGGACCTTGGCATCGGGGTGGATGATGTGGCGCGCAAGGGCAACAGGCTTTCGGTTACCGTGCATAGCCTTGGCTCGGTTGCCGCGCCTGCGGGCAAGGTCACGCTGGAGACGCCCGACGGCAAGGTGTTGGCCACTGCCGCCGTGCCCGCGCTGGACGCGCCGCATGATCTGAAGGCCAAAACGGCAACAGTGACGTTGACCATCCCCGGCGGCGGGCCGACACCATTGCGCGTTCGGGTCTCGACCGGCGCGCCGGAGGTGACCCAGCTCAACAATGTCGTCACGCTTGGGGAGAACCGCTGACCGTCAGCGGGGGCCAGGATCAGGGCTGGTCTGGAAATAGTCGATCACGGTCTCCTCGAAGATGTCCATTAGCGAGGAGGGCCGGGTTCGCGCCGAGGTGACCAGCGCGTAATCATGCGTCAGCGCCGGGGCAAAGGGGCGAGCGATCAGGCGCGGACCCAGATAGGCCTTGGCCAGCAACTCGTTGACGATGGCGATCCCCATGCCCTGTGCGGCCAGCGCGCAGGCGGCGCTGGTGGTATGGCATTCCACCACCACATGCTGCTGCACGCCATGATCGCGGAAGATATCGTCGATCTGGCGGCCATAGGCATTGCCGGCCCCCAGCGCGATCATCGGCATATGCTTGAGCAGCAGGGGTGTGATCACCTCATGCTGGGCCAGCGGGTGATCGACGGGCAGGGCGCAGATGCTCTGGCTGGTGACGACGACGCGGGCGCGCAGATCCTCATGCCCCGCGGGCATGCGCATAAAGGCACAATCGGCCACACGGGTGGCGATCATGGTGCGGGTGGTGGCGATGCTGCGCGAATCCACCGCGATGCGCACCCCCGGCACCCGCGCCGCAAAGGCCGAGATGATCCCCGGCATCACCCCTTCGGCAAAGCTGGGCGGGGCGATGATGCGCAATTCGCCGGTGGCATGGTTGGCGATATCATCGATCAGCGCATGGACGCGCGCCACGCTGGCCAGTGCCAGCTCCACCTCATCGGCCAGCAGCAGGCCCTCCTTGGTGGGGACCAGCCGACCCTTGTCGCGGTAGAACAGCTCGAAACCGATGTCCTGCTCCAGCTGGCCGACGATGCGGCTGATCGCGGGTTGGGAGAGGCCCAGCGCCCGCCCCGCCGCCGTGCCCGATCCGCTGCGCATGATCTCGGCAAAGCCCTGCATCGCGCGAAGGCTGATCTGGCGCGGGCGGTTCAAAAGGGTTCACCCTCGGCGCGGCACCACCGGAAGGATGACGCTGGAAGGATGGCTGGCGCAGAGATGCAGGCGGTTGTGCGCCACCTGAGGCGGGGCATTGGACACGCGCCAGTCGCGGTTCTGGTTGATGTCGAAATGCGGGAAGTTGCTGCCCGCGATATCGATACGGATGCGGTGGCCGCGCAGGAAAAGATTGCTGGTGGGGAAGGCCGTGATCTCGATCTCATGAATATGGCCTGCCTCCAGCGGTTCCGGATTCGCGAAGGAGTTGCGATACCGGGCGCGCAGAATGCCATGGGCAAGGTTCATCGCAAAGCCCTGCGGATGCTCGTCGTTTGACGGATAGAGGTCGATCAGCTTGATTGTCACATCCATATCGGGCGCGTCGGAGCTGATAAACAGCCGAGCGGTAATCTGTCCGGTCAACTCCATATCCTCCTCCAGCGGCGCGGAGACGAAGCTGAGCACATCGGGGCGCTCGCCCAGATCACGACCCGGCTGGGTGGCGCCGAACAGCACTTCCGTTTCGCGCTGGTCATAGGCGCCCGCTGCCATCACCGGCGCGCCGGAGGTGACCGCGCCGCCGATGGTGGGGACCGGGTTGGCGGGATCGGCATCATAGGGCAGGCTGGCGTCTGGTACTTGCGAAGCCTGCGGGGTCAGCGCGCCATCGGCATGGAAGTGCCATGTTTGCGGCACCATGGCGGCAGGTGGCCATTGGCTTTCGTGGCGCCATTGGCCGCCATGGTCCAGCCTGCCATCGGCGTTGCGCTGCCCGCTGCCGCCGCCCATCACGAAGATCGAGACGGGATAGGGCAGGGCGTCAGCGCCTTCGCCTTTCAGATGATGATCGAACCAGTTGCGGCGCAGGGCGACGAAATCCTCCGCCAGATTGGCGTCGAGCGGCGCGGCGGGGCCGAAATCGACATCGCCCGCAAAGCTGACCGAGCGCTGGCCATGCGTCCATGGGCCAAGGATCAGGCGGCAGGGCGCGCGGTCCGGGGTGGAAAGCGCCGTCCAGTTCTCGATCGCGGTGATCGAATAGGGGTCGTACCAGCCCGAGAGATGGACCATCGGCACATTGGCGGTCTGCGGGTAGTAGCCACGCCAATAGATGCCGCGCTGCTGCCAGAAGGGGGAGAAGTCCTCATGCTCCCACTGTTCGACGACGTAATCCTCGTATTCGGGCGCGGCGGTGAGGGGGGAATGCCCCCGGCGCCATGGCATTACCTTGATCCATTCGCGGATGTCCTGCGCGCGCACGGCCTGCGCGACAGCAGGGTCTTGGGCGTCGCCTGCCTCGGTGCCTTGGTTGTAGGCCCATGTCAGCTGCTTCAATTCAAAGGCACCGCCCTGCCTCACGCCATTGTGATAGGCGCTGGAAAAGCCCCCGCAATCGAGGAACATCGCCGCCAGCCCCGGCGGATCGAGCGTGGCCAAAGCCGCCTGCACATGCGCGCAGTAGGACAGGCCCAGCGTGCCGATCTTGCCGTTGCACCATGGCTGCGCCATCAGCCATGCGATGGTGTCGAAGCCATCCTCGGCCTCATTGAGATATTTGGTGAAGCTGCCCTGCGATCCGAAGCGGCCCCGGCAGTCCTGAAGCACATAGGCATAGCCTGCGCTGACAAATTGCGCGGCGATCTCCGGCTTGGCGCGCGGCACGGGATCGAGCAGCGTGCGGTCGCCATGGTTGGTGCCGCGCTTGTCATAGGGGGTGCGCTCCAGCAGCACGGGCACGGGGTTCCCGGCCAGCGCCTCTGGGGGCAGATAGATGTCGGTCGACAGGCAGACGCCGTCGCGCATCGCGACCATCATGGTGCGAAGGGTCGGTTCGGTCATGGACTTGATCCTAATATCCGGTGGCGACAGCCAGCAGCAGCGCGCTCACCGACAGCGCCGTGAACAGCGCGAAAAGCGGAAGCAGATAGCGAAACCAGCCCGAATAGCTGATCTGCGCCGTGGCGAGATAGGCCAGCAGCATCCCCGATGTGGGCGCGAACATATTGACCAGCCCATTGCCCAAAAGGAACGCCAGCACGGTGGTCTGGGCCGAAACGCCGCAGGTGGCCGCGATGGGCACAAGGATGGGAATGCTCAGCGCCGCCTTGGCCGAGGTGGAGGGGATCAGCAGCGTCAGCAGCATTTCCACCCCCATCAGGATCGGGGCGACGGCAAAGGGGCTCATGCCCTGAATATGCAGGGTGACGGCCTCGATGATGGTGTCGAGGATCTGCCCCTCGCGCAGGATCAGGTCGACGCTGCGGCCAAGGCCGACCAGCACGGCGGCCAGCACCATGCGGTGCATGCCCTCGACAAAGACCTCGACCGCGCGGGCGGGCCCCATGCGCGCGATGGCGGCCATCACGGCGCCAGCGGCGATCAGCACCGAGGCCAGCTCCATCTCCTTCCAGCCAAGGCTGACCGAGCCGTAGATCATCGTGCCCAAGGTGATGCCCGCCACCAGCAGAATGCCCAAATGGCGCGGGGAGAGCTTTGCGGCATCCAGAGGCGCGGGCGTGGCGGCCCCCCGCCCGGTACGTAGAACGACCAGCATGGCGATGCCCAGAAACAGCACCCAGATTAAGAGCCGCAGCCACAGTCCGCTGAACACCGGCACACCGGCAATCGGCTGGGCGATTAGCAGCGCAAAGGGATTGGTGACCGAGGCGAGATAGCCCACCTTGGCCGCCAGCGTCACCAGCGCGAAGCCGAACATGGTCGAGCGGCCCATATCGCGGCCCAGCGTCACGATCACCGGGATAAGCAGCAGATATTCGGTGACCATGCCAAGAAAGGTGCTGCCCGCCGATAGCGCCAGCATCAGCAGCGGCACCAGCACCACCGGCCTGCCGCCGCTGATCGCCAGCAGGCGGCGGATACCGGCATCCAGCGCGCCGCTGGTGCGCAGCATGGCGAACATGCCGCCCAGCATCAGCACCATGATCATGATCGGCGCGGTTTTCAGCAGGCCCTGCGGGATCGAGGTGACCAGCGCCACCGGGCTGACGGGATGAGCCACGCCCTTGGGCGTCTCATGCGGCAGCAGCGCAGCGGCGGTGATCGGCTTGGGCAGGGGGCGATAGCTGCCCGCCACCACCGGGGCGTTCTCCTTGTCGGAGGCGCGCTGGTAGAGGCCCGAGGGGATCGCCCAGGTCATGGCGATCGCCACCGCCATCGCCGCCAGCATCATCAGCAGCGGGTCGAGCGACCAGCGGCGCCGGGCCGCGTGAGAGGGGGCGCCGGTGGTGGGCTCCACCGGCGCCCCAGAAACCGGGGGGTGACCTGGTTGGGAAAGGGCAGCCTGTTCCATCACGCTCACATCTTCACCGCAACGCGCAGGTACATATAGCGCCCGCGCGCATCATAGGTGTAGATATCGTAGTTGATCGGCGCATTGGCGTAAGACAGTGGCGGCTGCACATCGAACAAATTGCTGACCCCGAAGCCGATGCGATAGGCGCCGTCACCAATGCTCACGCCGCCCTCCAGATCGGTGTAGATGATCGACTTGGTATGGGCATCCTTCACCGGGTTCACCACATCGGTGGTGGGGCCGATGTAGCGGGCGCGGGCTGTCAGATCGAAGCGGTCCTTCGACCAGCCCAGCGAGGCCTGACCCTTCCAGTGCGGATAGGTGGAACGCGGCTGATCGCCCTTGCCCGCGCGCTCGTCCACGATGGGCGCGCCGCCTGCGGGGTTGGGCGAAACCGTCTGGAAGCTGTGCAGATAAGAGGCATCGACCGTGCCGGTGATCCGCCCGATGCGCGTCGAGCGTTCATAACGCAGTGTGGCGTCCACACCATCGGTGCTGATCGAGTTGAGGTTCTGCGATGTCTGCTGGATGGCGATGATCGCGCCCGAGGTGGGATCGCGCGTCACCAGATTGCAGAACACCCCGCCCTGTGTGGCGCACAGCCCCAGGATCTGCGTCGCCGATTGCGAGGCGATCGCATTGTTCACCACGATCTTGTAGTAATCGACCGTCAGGCTCAGCCCCCGGATCTGATGCGGGGTGAGCGAAATGCCCGCGCTGTAGGTGTTGGCGGTTTCCGGCTTCAGCTGCGTGTTGCCGCTGATGATGCCGGGCAGCAGCGCGCCATTGTAGCCCGACTGGTTGTAGGTGGTGGGCACGCCCGCGCAGCCCGGCAGACCGCTATGCGCCGCCGCGCCGCCGTTGCAGGGATCGATGCCCTGAAAATTGGTGGCCCGCGCGCCCTGATAGAGTTCCAGCAGCGATGGTGCCCGGAAGCCCTGCGAATAGGTGCCGCGCAGCAGAATGTCCTGAATGGGGCGATAGCCAAAGCCCGCCTTCATCGTCACCTTGCTGCCCACCGTTGAATAATCCGAAAAGCGTGAGGCCAGATCCACGTCGAGGCTCTTGCCCAGCGCCCAGTCCTTGAAGACGGGCACGGAAAGCTCGCCATAGACCTCATGCAGATCGTAGCTGCCCATGGTGGGCGTGCGCTGCTGCTGGCTGGTGCGGGTGTAGGCGCTGCTCAGATAGAGCGAGGGGCTGTTGACGTAGGGATCGGGGTGATCCTCGCCACCGTTCTTGCGGAACTCATAGCCCACGGCCAGCTGCAGCGGGCCTGCGGGCAGGTCCAGCAGCGTACCGGTCAGATCGGCGGTGGCGTTGTAGAGGCTGGTGCTGTTGCCCTCATAGCTGTTGTTGCGGATGTAATCGGCCTGAGCGCTGCTCATCGGCCCGAACAGATTGACCGGCGTGCAGCCTGCCGTGTTGGCGCAGGTGGTGGGCGAGCCCAGCGCCAGATAAAGGTGATCGTAATCGAGGAAGTTGAGCGAGGCCGACTTCATCATATCCTTGGAATAGGCGCCGTAGACGCTCCAGTTCCAGCTATGGCCCAGCATATCGAAGCTGCCGGAGAGCCCGGCATCGATGCGCCAGGTGGTCACATCCTGCAGGCTGGTGCGGTTGCCCACCTCGGTCAGCACCTTACGGATGCGCCACGGGCTGTTGGCGGCGAAAGCTAGAGCATTGGCCGCTGGAACCCCATTGGCAGTGCCGAAGGGATTGAAGGCCTGATTGTTGGCAATGGCGAAGCCTTGCACGCTGCCCGATGTGCCGCCGATATCCAGCAGATTGGGCGAGAACAGCTGTTCGGAGGTGCGCTTGTTGTACAGCCCCTCGATTTTCAGCGTGATCCCGTCCGTGATCTCCTGATCGAGGCGGGCATAGAAGCCGTAACGCTTGGAGGGGCCGGTGGAATAGACGCCCTGCGCATCGGTGTTGTAATAGTCGCCGGGCAGGCTGGCGGTGTGGTAGCTGTTGTCGGCCAGCGAACCGGCGCCATAGGTCGATCCGCCGTTGAAGGCGATGGGCGCGGCGCTGCTGGCAAAACCTGCTCCCGTGCCGAAATAGCCATTGTTAGCCAGACCCGGCAGCACATAGAGCCCGTTGGGGCTGGTCCCCGGCGTGGTGACGGGCACCAGCGTGTTGGCGGTGAGCGTCCGCGCCGAGGTCAGGATCGGATAGGACTGGTAATAGCTGCCCGACAGGATGATCGAGCCGCCCTGCCATTTATGCCCCACATTCAGCGTGGTGGAATATTCCGCGCCATCGCCCTTGTCGGTCACGCCCGCCTTGGCGGTGGCCTTCAGCCCGTTGAAGGGCTGGATCGTCTTGATGTTGACCACGCCCGCGATGGCATCCGCGCCATACAGCGCCGATGCGCCGTCCTTCAGCACCTCGATCCCGTCGATCATGCCCGCCGGAATGGTGTTCAAATCGACGAAATCGCGAAAGCCGCGCTGCCCCACGCCATCGACCCAGCGATGCCCGTCGACCAGCACCAGCACGCGGTTGCCGCTGCCTTCCGCTCCGCCCAGATAGCGCAGATTGATCGAGCTGGCCCCGTATGAGGTGCCCTGCGTGCCGTTGGAATTGAGGCTCACCCCCGCCGAGGGCAGCTTCTGCAGCAGGTCGCCCACCGAGGAGGTGCCCGATTTGGCGATCTCATCCGAGGTGATGGTCAGCAGCGGCCCCAGCGAATCCGCATCCTTGCGCCGGATGCGCGATCCGGTGACGACGATGTCTCCGGCCTCGGCAGGCTTGGCGGCTGTGTCTGCGGGCGGCGTGTCCTGCGCCGTTACCCCCTGCGCTGACGCGGTGCCGGATGCCAGCGCCAACATGCTGCCCCCCAGAGCCAGCAGATGCGACAAAGCAATGCGTTTACGCGTGGCGAATGCCATATAAAACCCCCTCAAAACCCGTTGCCAGAGACTTACGGGGGCTGTCACAGCTATGAAACAGGATTAGGTTTTTTCATCTGTCCATGCGCTTTTGATATGGTCGCGCGCGTTTTCCCTAAAGCATGAGGGCCTGTCTTGTCGGCCTGTCCCACTCCGCATTCTGGCGCGAGGGTAACTCCAGCTCTGCTGCCGGAACGGCCTTGCTGAACAGATAGCCCTGAGCCTGATCGCAGCCACCGGCGCGCAGGGCTTCCAATTGCTCCAGAGCTTCCACCCCCTCGGCGGTGGTGACCATATTGAGGTCGCTGGCCATGGACAGCACCGAGCGCACGATCGCCTGGCAATCCTCTCGCGCGGTGAGTTCGGCGATAAAACAGCGGTCGATCTTGATCTTGTCGAAGGGGAAGGAACGCAGATAGTTCAACGAGGAATAGCCGGTGCCGAAATCGTCCAGCGCGATCCGCACCCCCAGCTCGCGCAGCTTGTGAAGCAGGGCCAGCACATCCTGCGTATCCTGCAGCAGCATGGTTTCGGTGATTTCCAGCTCCAGCCGGCCGGGCGCCACGCCGCTGCCCGCCAGCGCCTGCACGATGGTGGGCAGCAGGGCCCGGTCCCTCAGCTGCGCCGGGGAGAGGTTGACCGCCACCGTCATCTGCTCGGGCCAGCCCGAGGCTTCGCTCAGGGCCTCGCGGATCACCCATTGGCCGATTTCGACGATCAGCCCGGTTTCCTCGGCGATGGGAATGAAGTCGTCGGGCGAAATCAGCCCGCGTGTGGGGTGCTGCCAGCGCAGCAGGGCCTCATGGCCCACTGTGCGCCCATCCGTCAGATCGAGCAAAGGCTGATAATGCAGCTGCAATTGCCCGAGGCGGATCGCGGCGCGCAGATCCAGCTCCAGCTCGCGGCGCTCACGCACGCGGGTCTGCATGTCGGGATCGAAGACGGCAAAACCGCGCCGACCCGCCGCCTTGGCGTGATACATGGCGACATCGGCGGCACGCAGCAGATCGCCTGCGTTCAGGGCATCGGTGGGCGCCGTGGCGATGCCGATGCTGGCGCCGACATGGGCGATCTGACCGTCGAGATCGATCGGCTGGGCGACAGCGGCCAGAATGCTCTCGGCGATGATCCGGGCGGATTGGGCATCGGCGCCATCGGCCAGCACGACAAATTCGTCACCGCCAAGGCGCGCCACCAGATCGCGCGGGCGCACGGCATGTTCCAGACGGCGGGCGGTTTCGATCAGCACGGCATCGCCCGCGCCATGGCCCAGACCGTCATTGACCTCCTTGAAGAGATCGAGATCGATGTAGAGCAGGGATACGCGTTCCCTGTCACGGCGCCCCGCCAGCACACGCTCCAGATTGGCCTGAAGCAGCGCGCGATTGGCAAGGCCAGTCAGCGCGTCATAATGCGCCAACCAGGTGACGCGCGCCTCGGCCCGGCGCGCCTCGGTGATGTCGGCCACGAAGCCGCGCCAGCCCTGGCAGGCTCCGGCGGCATCGGTGATGGGGCGGCCGCTGATCGACCACCAGCGCTCCTCGTCGCCGATCACCAGCGAGAGGACCTGCGCGCGGAAGGGTTGCCCCGCCTGAAGGTGCCTTGCCAGCGCCTGAGCGGCCTCGCCGGTGAACAGCGCTTCCAGTTCGAGACCGTCCAGCACGCCCGGCTCCAGCCCCAGCGCCGCGCAGAAGCGCGCCGAAGGATGGCGGATCGCGCCGCTGGCATCGAGTTCGTAGAGCCAGTCTGAGCCCTCATCGTCATACTGGTTGAGCAGCAGGCGCACGGTCTCATGCGATTGCGACAGGCGCCTTGTGCGCAGGCGGCGCGTGGCGAACATGTAATAGAGGTTGAACAGCGTCCAGTGCAGGAAGGTGCCGACCACCAGCACGATCACGCCCACCCAAGCCGCCGCAAAACCCTCGGCCAGCACGCAGCCAAGCGTCAGGGCGATGCCTTGCAGCATGGCGAGGCCCAGCGCCAGCCTTGGCAGGGTGGTGGCCGTGATCCCGTCGATCATCATCATGGCGATGGTCAGGGCAATCAGCGCCTCACGCGCGGGCAGGGGGGCGAGCAGGCTCCCCCAGCACACCGCCACGCTCCACCAGAGCGTGCGCAGGGCCATGAGCCAACCGCGACGGGTCAGATTGCGCTGTTCGTCGCTGTTGTGACGGTTCTCGGCCCGCTGGGCGATGATCTGGGCTGCGCTGGCCGCAAGGCAGCCAAGGATGATGCAGGAGGCATAGGCATGGCCCGCCGATGCTCCCAGCAAGCTGAGCAGGATCAGCAGTCGCGTCCATTCCAGCAGCAGGGTGGGAAAGGAGCGCAGGAAATCCGCACGGCAACGGGCGAACCAGGCTTCCTCGCCAGCGGCGATCTCATGCCGGATCAAGGCGTGAAGCGTGATGGGCGCCTCCGCGATCAGCCGATGTTCCTGGCGCCTTTGCCCAAGCATGCCGTCCCCCTGTTCCGTTCGACGTGCTGGATGCCGCCTGATTGCCGGATCTTCCGGCATCGGGAAACAAGCCCCGTTCCGAGAAAGTCCGGAGCCTCTAGCCGGAGATATTTAAGCATGCGTAAATTGCTTGTTTTATGCGGGGATAATTCACTTCACTTTGAGAATATTTATAAGATGAACTATTCAGTTCAGCAGATATGACTTGCAATCATTTCTGATTTTTCGTTGATTTTTAAGATCAATATCGATTGCATGCTGTGAGCACTTCACAAGTTTGCGAAGCCCGCGCTTTGCCTTCGCTCGCTGCTCGATCCGGCCTTTGCCGAACCGTCAAAACCGGCAGGCGTTCGCCTATGGTTTCGGGCCGGGGGCTGTGACAGGATCGCAGCATCAGGCCAACCGTCGAATCGACTGCAGGTGAAGAGGAGAGCCAATGCCCAACAGTTGGGAGCGTGTGCCCATTGACGCGCAGAGCATCGAGGCTCCCCTGTCGCAGGCGGCGATCTTTCTGGTGCTCTGTGTGAGCGATGAGGACAAGGCGATCGGCACGGTGCGGGAGGTGCTGGGCAGCCTTGACGATCTGGTCAAGACCGTTGGTTTCCGTGATCTTTCTGCCAAGCTGTCCTGCATTGCCGGGCTGGGCAGCGATTTGTGGGACCGCCTTGGCGTTTCGGCCAGACCGCATGAACTCAAGCCCTTTGCGGCGATCGAGGGCAAGCCCCACACGGCGCCCGCCACGCCCGGCGATCTGCTCTTTCACATCCGTGCCGAGCGGGTCGACATCTGTTTCGAGTTCGAGCGTATCCTGCTTCAGACTTTGGGCTCGGCGGTGCGCATGGTCGATGAGGTGTCCGGCTTCCGCTATTTCGATGCCAGAGACCTGCTTGGCTTTGTCGATGGCACAGCCAATCCGGCGGGGCAGGACATTGGCGAGGCGGCGCTTGTCGGCGATGAGGACCCGGATTTTGCCGGGGGCAGCTATGTCGTGGTTCAGAAATATCTGCACGATCTTGCCGCATGGAACCGCACCTCCACCGCGCTGCAGGAGGAGATCGTCGGTCGCACGAAAATCGACAACATCGAACTGGATGACGATGCCGCGCCCCGCAAATCGCACAAGACACTGGCAACGATCACCGATGAGCATGGCAATGAGCATGACATCCTGCGTGACAACATGCCTTTCGGGCGCGCCGGTCACGGAGAATTCGGCACCTATTTCATCGGTTACACCCGCCATCTCTGGGTGATCGAGACGATGCTCAAGCGTATGTATATCGGTGATCCGCCCGGGTCTTATGATCGCCTGCTCGATTTTTCGGTGGCGCACACCGGCACCACCTTTTTTGCGCCGTCCCGCTCAACTCTGGCCGCGATCGCTGAGGGGTAGCACGCATGCCTCTCGGTTGGCCGGGCCATGCCTCCCGCCTCTGACGGAGCGGGAAGGCGCGGCTCACTTTGGCTCAGGGGCAAACATCCCCGGAAACACTTGGTGGCGGGGTGCGGCCCCATGTCGTTGGTTCCGGGCCCATTTTGAGGCGCAAGGTTCCGCCCCTGGCGATCTCGCCGTGGCGGAACCAGGCGCGGTCAAGAGGCTGGCCATTGAGCCAGGCCGCCTGCACATAGCGATTGGTGCCCTGCGTTCCGGCGCCCTCGGCGAGAATGCGCAGGGTGTGGCCTCCGCCCAGATCGAGCCTGCTCTCCCCGAAGACCGGTGAGCCGATCAGATAGAGGTCCTGCCCGGCCACCGGGAAGATCCCCAGCATCTGGAAGATCAGCCAGCTGGACATGGCCCCGGAATCGTCATTGGCGGGCAGGCCGCCGTGTCCGTCGAAGAAACCTTTCTCCCGGTAATCGACGATGCGATCCACCGACAGATCCGGGCGGCCGGCCCAGTGATAGAGCATGGGGATGAGAAAGCCCGGCTCATTGGTCATGTCGAAATGCAGATGATCAAAGAGCGTATCGAGGCGATGGATAAAGGCCTCGCGCCCGCCCGACAGCGCGATCAGGCGCGGCACATCCTGCGGAGCATAGAGCGAATAGGTCCAGATATCGCCTTCGTAGAGAAAATCGGGCCACGTACCGCGCTTCACCAGATAGGGCGCGGCCCATGATCCGTCGGGCTGGCGCGGGCGAAGGAAGCCCTTGATGCCCTCCTGCTCCAGATCGGCGTTCCACAGATTGGTCCAATTGCCGGAGCGGGCGAAGGCGGCTTTGGCTGTGACCTTATGGCCCAGACCGCATGCCAGCTCACCGATGGCAAAATCGTCATAGGCATATTCGACGGTGCGTGATCCGGCGCGGGGATAGGTGGTGCTGATATAGCCCTTGGAAAGGTAATCGGGCAGGCCACCGCGCCCTTCCTTCTCGGCATCCTTGGGTTCGACCGAGGCGTTTTTCTCCATGCCTTCCAGCGCAGTGGCATAGTCGATGCCCTTCAGCCCTTTGACGTAAGCATCGGCGAATAGCACATCGGCATTGCTGCCGCCTTGCGTACGGCCATTGCTGTTGCCGCTTCGCCCGTCGGGCAGCCAGCCGTCATGGCGGTAGATGTCGATCAGAGAGCGCAGCAGGTCCCGCTGGCGGTCGGGTGCTATCAGCGTCAGCAGCGGGCCGGAGGTGCGGAACGTGTCCCAGATGGTGTAGTAATCGTCGTAATAGGGCTCTTTGGACTGCCAGAGCGGGTTCTCGCCGCTGTGGTCGCTGGGCATCATCATCACGTGGTAGAGCGCGGTGTAGAACTGGCGCTGTTCTGAGGTCGTGCCGCCGGAGATGGCGATGGGGGAAAGCGCCTTGCGCCACCCCGCCTGCGCGGCCTGCCGCGCGGCATCGAAGGCCGGGGCACCCATGGCATTGGCCCGCGCCTGATCGACGCTGACGAAGGAAATGCCGACGCGGGTATTCACCACCTGTCCCATCTTACGCCCGAAATCGAGCTGCGCGCCGATGGGTTTGTCGCCATCGACCTGCGTATCGGGGCCCGGTTGTAGCGCGCCATTCCAGCCGGAGGCATTCACGGCATCGCGGTCAGTGATCAGCGCGAAATAGACGCGATATTCCGCGCCCATGTTCCAGCCGCCGATGTAGCGGCCCATGCCGGTGATTTCATGGCGGGAGGCGATATGGACCGAACCGCCCAGAAAGCGCTGATCCTCCTTGCCGCCGCGCTTGTTGAGCATCTGGTCAAGGCGCAGGGTGAGAAAGGCGGGCCTGTCGGCGCGGAAGGTGTAGCGGTGCAGGCCCGCGCGCGGCGTGGCGGTCAGTTCGGCGCGCACGTCCGGGCCAGTCAGGGTGGCGGCGTAATAGCCCGGCTGCGCCACCTCATCGCGGCGGGCGCTGGCGATGTCTTCCAGCCCGGCGTGATCGCTGGGCATCAGGCGGATGTTGCCATATTTGCCCGCCGCGCCGCTCAGATGCAGGTGGCTGAAGCCCAGAATGCGCCCCGCGCTGCGATAGCCGAATTTGGAGGGCACGCCATCGAAGCTCTCCATATCCGGCCCGGCCTTGACCATGCCGAAGGGCGTCGTCGCCCCGACAAAGACATTGCCGTACCAGTCCGCACCGATCAGTGGATCGACCTGCGCAACCGGATCGGGCGCAGAGGCCGCAACGGTGGACAGCGCCAGCAGGGCGGGGATCAGGCGCTTCATCGCGCGGCTGGCCACACGATGGGGGCGGCTTGGGCGCTGGCCCAATCGGCATCGCTCGCCTTTTCGACCGGCATGCCAGCACAGCGATCGCCCATACGCATGGGGTTGCACAGGCTGGCGGCATGGTCGGGCAGGGTCACGGTGAAGCCTCCGGCAAAGCGCGGATCGGCCCAGAGGTAGTCGGTGGACACCGCCTGAGCCCCCGAATGCAGCGCCAGATCGCGATGGGCGGTGTCATTGTTGCGGGCCTGCCAGGTGCTGTCATCGGCGCGGGTGCGCACAAGGAAACCGGCCTTCACATCATCGGCGATGCGCTGAGCCTGCTCGACGGGATGGTTGAGCGTGAGATAGGCGGCGGCGGGCGATTGCTCATCGGTGTTGATGAACATCACGCGGCCTTCCAGCGAATGGCGCTTGCCGCGATAGACCGCGACCTTCTCGGGGCTTTCGTCCAGTGCGAACATGATCCGCCCGCGCGCCTTGGCCAAAGTCGGCCAGTTGTCGGCCAGCACGGCCTCGCGCAGGGTGGGGTAATGGCCCTGCACATCGTCCGGCGTCAGCAGTTGCGAAGGGGGCAGCACGGCGCGCGCCTCGGCATCCAGCGCATCGTAAGCGGCTTCGTCATAGTCCAGCAGCGGGGTGCCGCCGGGCACGGTCTTGCCGTCCTTGGCGTTGATCAGGATCATGATCGGCGCATGGCGCGGATGGGCCTTCGACCAGTCCCGCACGATGCCCAGACACGCCTTGAAGGTCAGGCAGCTGGAGCGGAAATCCACATCGGGCACATGCATCACCTTGAAGCCGGGCTGCTGCATCGTGGCGATCCATGCCGGATCGAGCTGGGTCTGGGTCTGCATGGCGATCAGCGGGCGGGCATAGCGGCCGCCCTTGGGATCATAGACCACATCGATCTCGATCTCGCGCGCGCCGGAGTCCAGCTGGGCGGTCAGGCTTTTGTGGGCATAGTCCAGCTCCTGAGCGCCCTTGGGGTTGACGGCGGCGATCAGGCGATAGTCGGCGGGCGGGATGGCGCGCTTGTAGCTGTTATGCGTGCCCACCGTCAGCAGATCGTTGACCTTGAGATGCGCATCCATCCAGCGCTCGGCACAGCCCGGCCCGGCATGGGCAACATCCGCCACATCGAGGTGGCAGGCGGATTGCGCAGGCGCGGCAGAGGCGCTGCCCGCCATCAGAACCATGGCGCCGGACACGAGGAGGGCAGAAGCAGTCAGGCGCATGGCATATCCTTGGAAATTGAGTGTTTCCGGCCCCATAGGACGCGGTTTTGACCGTTTTACGTCACATGAATGGAGCCGACGGGGGGCGACCATCCCCCATCGGCTCCTGCCGCTCTGGAGCATCGTGCAAAAAAGTGGGCACCGGTTTTTTGCAAAAACGATGCGACACCATGCTCCGGCGATCAGAACTTGTAGCTGATCGCTCCGCGGAAGCTGCGCCCGAAGATCGAGCGGGCCAGATAGGTGGCGGCGCCCACTTCGGTGTTGTCGATGGTGCCGGCACGCGGATTGCCCTCGGTCAGGCCCACCGTGTTGGTGAGGTTATCGACATAGAAGTTGAGCATCAGGCGCTTGTTGACGCTGTACTGCGCTTCCAGATCCAGCGTGGTGTAGCTGGGCAGCTTGACCTGATTGGCCACATCCGACCAGCGCTTGCCATAGAAGGACACATCGGTCTGGATGCGCAGTTTCTGGTTCAGCAGATTGACGGCGGGCGAGATGCGCCAGCTGTTCTTTGGCACGCGGATCAGCTGGTGGCCTGAATAGTCGGTCAGCACGCCGCTGCTGTTGGTGTAGATGAAGCGCGAGAATTTCGGGTCCTGCCAGGTATACTGGCCGTGGATGTCGAACCATGTGCGTGGATGCCAGGTGGCCTCGGCCTCCACGCCCCAGGTGTTGGTGTCGCCATAGACGGTCTGGGCGACGAAAGCGGTGCCCACCGTCTTGTAATCGGTGATGGCATAGCTCTTGTAGACCGAGCGGAAGCCGGTGAGATAGGCATTGAAGGTGGGGCGCTGGAACTTCAGGCCCACTTCGGTGAAGTTCATCGTCTGGACGATGGGGTTGTTGTTGGCATTGCTGATGAAGTCACCCACGCTGGGCAGGCGGAAGGTGGAGGTGTAGCGGGCAAAGGCGCCGAAGCTGGGCATGAACTGGTAATTGGCGCCCAGCGTCCAACCCGCATGGTTGAAGGTACGGTTGAAGGGCGTGTAGACCCCGGTGCCCACCAGCACGCTGTTGTCGGCAATGGTGGCCGACTGGTTGAGGTTGGTGGTCTTCGATCCCTCGACCTGACCCTGCACCCAGACCTGCTCCCAGCGGATGCCGCCATCGAGGCGCAGCTTGGGCGTGATCTGCCATTCATCGCTGCCGTACAGCGCCACCGTGTCCGAATGGCCGCGGCCATTGGCATATTCCGCGCCATAGCTGAGGATGCCGTTCTCGGTCAGCGACTGGATCGGCTTGCCATTGGCATCCAGCACATAGACATCGAGCAGGCGGGCCTGGTTCTGCACATCGGTGATCGCCGTGGCCGAGGTAGCCTGATAGGCCTCTGACACATGGGCGTAATAGCCGCCGAAGGCGAAATCATGCTTCTGGCCGAAGAGATACGCGGTCTTCTGGAAGCGCGCATCGTCGACGAACTCCTTCTCGGGCACGGTGAAGGAGCGGATCAGGTCGACCAGCGCCAGACCATTGCCATTGGCGTTGTTCATGTTGACCACGGTGCCCGGCGTGTCGGTGTAGACATAGCCCACGCTCTTCCCGCCCGAGACCGTGGCAGCATAGGGCGAGAGCGCCGAAAGCAGCGAGGAGGCGGTGTAGACAGAATAGGGCGTCACCGCATTGCGGCGCGTCCAGCTGTCGCGATAGCGGGCGTTGTTCTTGAAGGTGAAATCCTTGGCCAGATTGAGCTTCAGCTCGGCGGTAAGCTGGGTCAGCTTGACGGTGGTGCCCACACCATCGTCAAAGCGATAGGTGCTGCCATCGGCTTGGCGGAAGTTGAAATAGCGCGTTTCAGGCCCCGCGATGTTGTCATAGAGCGCGTTGAAGCCGGGCACGCCCTCGGGGTTGCCGTTGCCGTCATTGACGAAGGGGCTGACCATCGAATTGCCGATGCGATCGTCGATCCGCTTGACGCCCAGCATCAGCGAGCCCCAGTTGAAATCGCCCGACAGCGTGCCGCGGATCTGCCCGCCCTTGTCCTGACCGTAGCCGCTGGTGCGGCGGCCATCGGAGATGCGGTAAAAGCCGCCGACGAAATAGCGCCACGGCGTCGCGCCGATCGGGCCGCCCAGCCAGCCGTCGAAACGGTGCGAATTGTAGCTGGAGACCTCATATTTGGCGAAGGCCTCGAAATGGTCGCCGCCCTTGCGGGTGATGAAGTTCACCGTGGCGCCCGGCGCGTTCGACGCGAAGATCGAGGAGGGGCCGCCGCGCACCACTTCGATGCGCTCCACGGTGGAATCCACGCGGAAGGCCTGATCGGCGTTGAGCCAGCCAAGGCCCGCGTCATGCTGGATGGTCAGACCGTCTTCCTGAAGCGCCAGCTGCGAATAGCCGTCGTTCGGGATGCCGCGCACGCGCACATTGCCGCTCGCCTCGCCCGAGGAGCTTTCGATCCAGAAACCGGGGACGTTTTTCAGCGCCTCGCCTACGCCGATGGGGGCCTTGAACTGGATGTCGGCGGCGCTCAGCGTGGAGATGGCATAGCTGGCCTCCACCTTGCGGCGGGCGGTGTTGCCCGCGCGGCCCGTCACGATGATGTCGCTGCTGGCGCCGGGCGTTTCGGCATGGTCTGCCCTGGCCTCTTCCGCCAGCGCCGGTTGCGACAGGGCGAGCATCAGGGCACCGGCGGAAAGCCCGGTCAGGAAATGGCAACGCATGAAACAACCCTCTGTTTTCGAATCTATGCGCCGCCATATGGTAGTCATAAATATCATTTTTGTGACAGTGACGGCGCGATTGGCCGTTTCGGCCACTGGCAAGCGCCGTGGATTCTGGCTAAACGCCGCCGCTGACGGGGAAATCTGGCATTGCAAAAAAAGATAGCGATCGATATCATTAAGCATGATCGCAACACATCGGGGGATGGGACGGAGCGTGACTGAATTTCGCAAACCCAAGCAGGAACGCTCGCGCCGGACTTTTGACGCCTTGCTCGATGCGGCCGGCGCGCTGCTGGGCGAGGTGGGGATCGAGCGGATCTCCAGCAATCTGATCTGCGAGCGGGCAGGGCTGACCCCGCCCGCCTTCTATCGCTATTTCGACGATAAATATGGCGTGCTGGCCGCCTTGGCCGAGCGCTTGATGGACCGCCAGAATGTGGTGCTGGAAGCCTGGGTGGAGCGCTGGCAGACGGCTTCGGCTGAAGAGATCGCCGCCCAGACCATCGATCTGCTGCGCGACACGGCTCTGGTCGGCGATGCCGAACCAGGCACGCTGTGGGTGCTGCGCGCTTTGCGGGCCGTGCCGCGCCTTGCCTCGATCCGTCTGGAATCGCATCGCGTGGTGACCGAGCGGCTGACCGCGCTGCATGCTCCGCTGCAGCCCCATGTGCCGCGCGAGGTTATCGAGCGGCGTGTGCGTATGTCCGTGGAATTCGGCTACAGCATCGATGAGATGATCCGCGAGACGACCTATGATCGCGAGCAGATCTTTCAGGACGCCCAGCCCGTGTTCGAGGCGATGGCGCGCTATCCCGAATATTCTCTTTCCAAATAGGGCGGCCGCAACGCCGGGTGGTCAGCCTTCTATGACAGAGACGTTGTCAGGCGAAGATCGGTGTAGGTGTAGGAGAGGCCCGCTGCCACGGCCTCTTGTGTGGTGTGGATCAGATCGTCGGGAGCATAGTTTCCCCGGAATGACATCGTGGCTTCCGCCTCGCCGTTGGGGCGGATTGTGATGTTGCTCACCAGGACAGCGCCGTTGAAGAAACGTTGATGCCGGGCAAAATGCTCCACCTTTTGCGGTGAGCCAGACACGGTGATACGCTTTACAAAGCCGGACACATCCGCCTTGTTGGTCGTGCAACTGCACAGCGCCAAAGAAAAGGCCAGCACGACAAACGGCTTCATTTTCAGCTTATCCCGTAACTTTGCATGGATATATTATTTCCATAAAAGTCGCATCGTATCAATGTCGCATTCGCCTCGGGAAGAAGGCGGTTTTATCTGCGGGCACAAGGCCTTCCCGGCGCGTCAGGCCAGTGCCACGCAGATGGCGCCCATGGTGATCAGACCGATGCCCAGCCAGCCTCGCAGGCTCAGATGCTCACCCAGAAGGAAGACGCCGGCCAGCGCGACGATGACCACGCTCAGCTTGTCAATCGGCGCAACCCGCGCGGCGTCCCCCATTTTCAGAGCCCGGAAATAGCAGAGCCATGAGGCCCCGGTCGCCAGACCCGAAAGGATCAGAAAGGCCCAGCTGCGCGGCGTGATCTGATCCAGCGCATGGAACTTGCCCCCGAAGACCAGCATCGCCCCCAGGATCAGCACGATCACGATGGTGCGCAGAAATGTCGCGAGATCCGAGTTGATGCCCTCAATGCCGATCTTGGCGAAGATCGCCGTCAATGCGGCAAAAATCGCCGAAAGAAGGCTCCAGAAAAGCCATGAGGTTGAGGCGAGGTTGAGCATGGTTCTGGTATCCCGGTCTGTTCTGCCTTGCGGGGGCAACGTTATCGCAATTCAGGGGCGGCGTCTCGGGATGGCTCCCTTCAACATTCGGCATCGCAAAGAGGTTCGGGCGCAACATGCCGTGCCCCATCGATCGCCTTGTCCTCCTCCGCCAGAGATTGCTCGGCCAGAGCGATCGCGCGAATGTCGGCGGCAAGCTGGTCCACGCGCGAGACCTGAGCGTCCCATGCGAACATGAAACGCGCGCCGCCGCCAATGAAGGTGTAGAAGCGCCAGCCCAGCGCCGCCAGCGCCTCCAGCACTGTGGCCGGTGCCTCAAGGAACACCGCATTGGCCTCGACCGGGAAGATGGCGCGGACCTCGGGCAGGTCGTCGATCTGCCTCACGAGGCGCTGCGCGCAAAGGTTGCCGTGCCGGGCGTTGCGCAGCCAGGCGCCGCTTTCCAGCAGCCCGACCCATGGCGCGGAAAGGAAGCGCATCTTGGAGGCCAGCTGCCCGGCCTGCTTGCAGCGATAGCCGAAATCCTCCGCCAGATTGCGGTCGAAATAGATGATCGCCTCGCCCACGGCCATGCCGTTCTTCGTGCCACCAAAGCACAGCACGTCGACATCGGCCTTCCAGGTGATGTCGGCGGGATCGCAATCGAGCGCGGCGCAGGCATGGGCAAAGCGGGCGCCATCCATATGCAGCTTGAGGCCCAGTTCGCGGCAGGTGGCGGCAATCGCCTCGACCTCGGCGATGGTGTAGACCTGCCCGGTCTCGGTGGGCTGGGTGATCGTCACCGCGCGGGGCTTGGGGTAATGGATGTCTGAGCGGCTGGTCAGGGCGCGGATGGCATCCGGCGTCAGCTTGCCGCTGTCGGACTGTGCCACCAGCAGCTTGGAGCCGTTGGAGAAGAACTCCGGCGCGCCGCATTCATCGGTCTCCACATGGGCCGAAGAGGAGCAGATCACGCTGTGATAGGACTGGCACAGCGAGGCCAGCGCCAGCGAATTGGCGGCCGTGCCGTTGAAGACGAAGAACACTTCGCAATCGCTCTGGAACAGGGTGCGGAAGGCATCGGCGGCGCGGTCCGTCCACGGGTCGTCGCCATAGGCGACGGCGGAGCCGTCATTGGCCGCCGTCATCGCCGCAAGCGCTTCGGGGCAGATGCCCGCATAGTTGTCGCTGGCGAATTGCTGGGGGGATGCGCTGGTCACTCGATGCTCCAATCCTGAACGGGCAAGGACCGGAAACGATGTGAAATATGGCGCTGAGATCCCGTTTGTTGCCGGACCGGCCACATCCCTCTTCTCAGAGGCACCACCTTGCTCGGGAGCAGGTTGGTGTCGGACGCTCGCTTCCGACTCTTGATGTTGGGCGGGCAACTAGCCCGCCCGCCGTCACGGATCAAGCCTTTTCAGCGAGCGCCCGGCATCACTTTTGCGCGGTGTTCTGGATCAGGCGCCGGATATCGCTGGCAAAGGAGGCCGCCGTATCCCCCAGATAGAGCATATGGCCGGAGGCATAGCGCTTGATGGTCACGCGGTCGGCGGGGAGATCGGCCCTTTGCACCGTATATTGGGCGGCTGCCGCGCTGGTCACCAGATCGTAATAGCCCGAGGCGACCAGCACCTGCAGCCGCGCATTGCGCCGCATCGCCACCGCCAGATCGGTGGCGAAGCTCTGGTCCTGCGGCAAGGGTGTGCGCTTCCAGTTCCATTTGGGCAGCAGGTCGCGCCAGACGATGGCGCCATAGGGCCGGTCCATCTTCACCCCCAGATCGCTGGAGAGCATCTGGTGGAAAGCGGCCACAAAGCCCGGCACATATTGCCCCATCGCCGGATCGTCGGACACCGGATCATTGCCGGAATTCTTGACCGGCAGGGTGTAGCGGCTGTCGTAGAGCCCCACATCCTCGCCCTTGTCGCTCAGCAGGCCCGCAGCATAATGCGTGGCGGACAGGGTCAGCGACTTTTCAAAACTGCTGGCCGGAAGACCCGTCCATGCCGTCAGCCGGGCGATGATGGCCTGCCGCTGCTGCGGGGGCAGGGTTCCGGCCTTCTCCTGCGCCAGAGCCCTGGCATAATCGCCCAGCGCGAAATCATAGGCGGCGGCGTGAAAAGCCTCCAGATCAAGCCCCTTGCGGTCCACCTTGCGATAGTACCAGGCCGTATCGGCGATGGCTGGCAGCTCCAGCGCGTCCTTCATCTCCAGATGCGGCGCGCCGCTGGCCTCGCGCGCCTCCAAAGTGGTGCCGAGCAGGATGACGCCGTTGAGCGTGATCCCCCGCATCACCCCCACATAGGTCGGCCCGCCCATCAGCGCGCGGGGCAGGAGTGCCGCGCGGGTCGAGCCATAGCTTTCGCCCATCACATATTTCGGCGAATTCCAGCGGTTGTGGTCGCTCAGCCATTGCTCGATGAATTGCGAGACTGCATCGGCATCCTCATTCACGCCCCAGAAGTCGGCAGCATGGCCCACGCCGATGGCGCGTGACCAGCCTGTTCCCACCGGATCGATGAACACCAGATCGGCCACATCGAGCAGCGTATCGGGATTGTCCGCCAGACCGAAGGGCGGCACGTTGGAGGGGTTCACATCGCGGTCCAGCACCACCCGCCGGGGCCCGACGATGCCCATATGCAGCCAGATCGAGGACGACCCCGGCCCGCCGTTGAACACGAACATCACGGGGCGCCGGGTCTGCAACGGGCCGTCCTTGATGTAGCTGAAGGAAAAGATCGATCCGGTGGCCTCGCCCGCATCATTGTGGAGGTAGGTCTCCCCGGCGATGGCGGTGTAGGCCAGCGGCTTGCCGCCCACCCGGATGCTGTGATGGGAGACAAAGCGCCGGGGCGCAGGCAGGGCGGCAGGATCGGCAGGGCGCGTGGCGGTGGCAGGGCTTGAGGCAATCGGCAGATCTGCCGCATTGGGGTCATGGCTGGCCTGAGCCCGGACCTGCGGCGCGGCGCCCAGTCCCAGCGCGGCTCCCAGCGCGGCAAGGGCGGTCAACAGCAAGGGGCCCGGACGGAAACGGTTCATGCAATGCCTCGAAATTGGCCGTCAGGGGCCGGGTTGATGCTTTTGCGGCTTTGGCTCAGCCTTGCCCGCGCCGGGCGCCGAGTTCGTCGAGATAGTTGTAGATCGTGAATTTGGTGGCGTTGAGGCGGCTGGCGACATGCTCGACCGCGCCGCGGATCAGGAACAGCCCGCGCGCATTCATCGCCGCCACCGCCGCCACCTTCTCGGCCTTGGTCATGCGGCGGGCGTCGCCGCCATTATGGGCGATGGCATCGGCAACGATCTCGTCGATCAGCTGGTCGATCGTGCCTTCACCACCTTCATCGGGCGAGGGTTGCGGGGCGGGCAGCAGATAGTCGCTGATGCGGCGGTTGAGATCCTGCACGCTGGCGACATCCATATTGACGCAAAGCGCGCTCACCGGCTCGCCCGCATCGTCGAAGACCACCACCGTGGAGGATTGCAGATCACGCCCGTCGCGCGTGCGAGAGACATAATCCTTGACCACCCGCGTGGTGGAGCGGTCCTGCGGGTCGCGCGGCATCAGTGCCTCGAAGCCCTTGTCCTCGCTGGGGCCGGCAAGGATGGAGTTGCTGGCGCCCCGCCCGCTGACATGCCCGTTGACGATGCCCACGACCGAACTGTCCGGGCGGGTCAGATCATGGACCACCACCTCAAGCGAGGGCGGCATATAGTTGCGCAGCACCTCGATCACCCCCTGAAGGATCTCGATGGTCTTGTCTGCCGGGCGGTCGGGGCCGGAAGGAGGGGAGATGGGCAAGCGGGAAACTCCAGCGATGGGGCGCAGCGTCGCTCTAGGCGTATCAGGCCGGTTCAGGCCACTGTCATGCCTGTGGAACGGGCATGAAGATAGGCCAGCGCCGATAAATCCTGAACAATATGCCCCAGCGATTTGTAGATGGTAACCTCCTCGGCGCTCTGCCGCCCCTTGGCGTCCCCGGCGATCACCGCGCCGATTTCGCCCTGTATATGCGTGTCATCGACCAGACCTGCGGTTCGCGCGGCCAGAAACTCCGCCGCTGCCGCCAGCGCCGAGGCCCGGCTGTCGACGAAATAGCGGCCCGCCAGCACGGCGGCGTGATCGACCTCCACGGGCCCGGCAAAGCTGGAGCCCACCAGATTGAGATGCGTGCCGGGTTGCAGCCATGCCCCTTGCAGGATCGGCGTTGCCGCGCTGGAGACGGTGCAGATGATATCGGCCTGACGGGCGGCGGCCTCGCCATCGCTCTCGAAGCGCACGGGCAGGGCGAGTTCCTCGCTCATGCGCGCGGCAAAGGCCTGCCCTGCCTCTGGCGAGCGGCCCCAGACCGTGATCGCCTCGATGGGCCGCACATGGACCATGGCGCGGGCATGGGTGCGGGCCTGGGCGCCGCAGCCGAAGAGGGTGAGGTGGCGGGCATCGGGCCGGGCCAGCGCCCGCGTTGCCACGGCGCTGGCGGCGGCGGTGCGGATATGGGTGATCTCCCCGGCATCGCCGGTGCAGAGCACCTCGCCGGTGCCGGGCGCGAACAGCACGACAAGGCCGCGATGGGCCGAGCGGCTGGGATTGTCCTGATCGGCAAAGACGCTGATGACCTTGGCGCCAAAGCCGGTGCCGTCTGACAATTGCCCGGGCATCAGCGCGAAAAGCTGCCCTTCCTCCAGCGGCAGGATGCTGCGCAGCGGCTGGGGCTTGTCATGGGTGCTGAGCGCGCGCATCGCCATGGCGATCTGTTCGATGCAGCCGGGATAGTCCAGATTGGTCCGCACAGCATCGGCATCGTAATGGGTCAGGGGCATCAGGGCAGGTCCTTGGTGATAAAATCATGCACATCGGCCATAAAGGCCTTCTCGCTGGCGGGCACGGTATAGAACATATGGCCGCCGGGCAGGGCGACCTGCTTCACGCGCGCCGCAGGCCAGCCCGCCTGATTGACCATCAGCCGCGAGGCGCCCGGCGTGGTGAGCGTATCGTAAGTGCCGGTCACCACCATCACCTTGAGCGCAGGATCGCGGCTGAAGGCATGGGTGATCGCGGCGGAAAAGGGCCAGTCGCCGAAGGGCGAACGCCCGCCCCAGTCCCAGTCGTCCAGCCCCTTGACCGGGGAGCCGGTGACATAGTCCGCACCCTCCGCGATCCCCAGTTCCTGTGTCCTGTAGCGGCGGAAGCCCTCATCGAACTGGACCTGCACCCGCTGCGAGGCATCGGCGGTGTCCTTGCCCTTGTCGGGCGTGACATAGCGCGCATCATCGGCGCCCAGCACCAGATGCCTGTCTGCCAATGCGGTGCGGCGATAGTCTTCCTTGGTGATACGCAGGCGGTGATCGAGGTAATAGCGCGCGGAGATGCCGGTCAGCTCGGCCAGATGGCGGGCGATGGAGGCGGCCTGCGCGGGCGGCAGGGTGTCTCCCTGCATCAGTGCGGTCAGATAGGGGCCGGAGGCAAAGGCCCAGCTTTCGGCCATCAGCGTGTCGAGGCTCTTGCCATGCAGGTCGATCAGATGGTGATAGGCCGCGATGGCGGTGAGCGTAGGCATGGCGACGGCATAGCCGATCAGATTGTTGGGGCGCTGCGCAGTCTCGACAATGTTGAGGGCCTGTCCCAGCAGCATCACGCCCGCAGGATGGATCGGGCGCGGCAGATCGACCAGTTGCCCGGCCACCGCCGCCGCGCGCAGCGTGCCATAGCTTTCCCCAACGATATAGACCGGGCTTTCCCGCCGCCCATAGGCATCGAGCCAGTGCTCGATAAAAGCGGTGACCTGACGGCCATCGGCCTCCACCGAGAAATAGCGGCGCGGATCGCCGCCCGGCGCCATGGTGCTGAAGCCGGTCTGCGCCGGATCGATGAACACCAGATCGGCGACATCGAGCGGACTGTCAGGATTGTCGACCAGACTTGCCGTTCCCGCTGTGTCGGACGGATCGGGCAGCGCCAGCCTGCGTGGTCCGAAAGCCCCCATATGGATGTAATGCGAGGGGACGATCGGCCCGCCGTTGAACAGGAACATCACCGGCCGGCCCGGCGCGGCATGGGGCAGCGTGTAGGTGAAGCTTTTCAGCCGCGCGCCCGGCTGGCCGTCGGTGCCGGGAATGTCGATCGTGTCCAGCGCCGCATCATAGGTCAGGGGCTTGCCGTGGAATGTCCCCTGATGATGCGTGGGGGCGGCCTCCTGCGCCGCGACGGGCTGCGCGCCCGCCATACCCAGCGAAAGGGCGAGGATCACACCGCGAGAGAGGGACGAAGGGAGCATGGCCAGCCTCTGACAAAGGGGAGAAAAGACGGGGCGGCGGCCCGCAGCAGGCCGCCACCCCCGGCGGATCAGAACTTGCGCGAGATGCTCACGCCATAGTTGGTGGGCAGGATGTAGGTGGCATAGGTCGTCGTCGCGCCATTGCGGTTCGACGCGCTGACCAGCCCGTGCGAGTTGAAGATGTTGCGGGCATAGGCATTGATCTTCCACACCTTGTCCCAGGTGAAACCGGCGCGCAGATCGACCGTGGCATAGGCCGGGATGGTGAAGCGCGGGCGCGTGTTGCCCTGCGTGATGAAGGCGCTCATCCGGTCACCCACATAGCTGTAGGTGATCCCGGCAAAGGCCCCCAGCCGCTCGGACAGGTCAAAGTCCTGCTGGGCCGACAGGGTGGTGGAGAATTTGGCCGAATTGGGCAGCCGGTCGCCCGCCGAACCCAGCAGCACGGCGGCTGTCGAGATGGTGGGCAGGTTCTGGGTCAGCACGGCATCGGTGTAGGTGCCCGAACCATCCAGCGCCATGCCGCGCCACGGGGTGGCATGGGCGCTCAGTTCCACGCCCCGGCTGCGCGCCTTGCCGCCATTGGTGATGAAGGTCAGGTTGGAGACATCGGTGTCCTGCAACTGGATGTTGCGCCAGTCGACCTGGAACAGCGCGGCCTCCACCGTCAGCAGATGAGGCACGACATTGCCCTTGAAGCCGATCTCGTAATCGGTGTCGCGGTCGGCGCCATAGGTGGCGGGCATGGTGCTGAGCGCGCCGACATTGGCGCCGCCGGGGCGATAGCCGGTGGCGATGCGACCATAGACCATCATGTCATGCGTGATGTGATAGGTGGGCGACACCACCCAAGTGAAGGGCGTGCCCTTGGAGGTTGCCGTCTGCACCGAGGAATCCCCGAAAACGGCGGTGGCCGCGCCGGTGACCACCACGGCGGTCTGGGCGGTTTCCTCATCATGAGCGAGGCGGCCGCCAAGGGTCAGGTCCAGCTTGTCGGTGGCGTGGAAGGTCACATCGGCGAAACCGGCCACCTCACGGAAGGCATCGGGGCCGGAGCCGACATAGGGCGTGCCCTGCTTCGCGTTGGAACCATCGTAAAGAAACAGGCTCTGCGCCAGCTTGGCATGTTCGCGCAGATAGAAGCCGCCCACGGTCCAGTCGAGCAGGCGGCTGTGCCCGGCCAGACGCAGTTCCTGCGTGAAGCGGTCATTCATGCCCGCATTGCTGATCTGCACCGAGGAGCCCGACCCCAGCCCATAGATGCGCGGCAGGAAGGAGAAGGAGGCGGTGACGTCATTTTCCTGATCGTCGTAAAAGTGGCTCCAGCCGGTGACGGAAGTCAGCGTGGCCCAGCCCAGCTTCCAGTCGGCATGCACCGAATAGAGCCGATAGATCGAATCCAGCGTGGCAGGCGCGACGCTGAGCGTGCGGTTGTTGACGTAATAGGGCGTGAAATTGGTGGGCGCGGTGCCGGTGTCCACCAGGCGGATGCCGCCCGAGGTGGAGGACAGATCCGCGAAATTGCCGGTGACCTTCTGCACCAGCGCCGAGGCGGTGATGCTCAGCGTGTCGGTGGGCGTGATCAGCAGCGCGGCGCGCCCGCCATAGGTCTTCTTGTTGTTGACGTTATAGGCGATGCCTGCCGTCGATTTGGGATCGGTGGCGGTGGAGGCGGTGGGCACATTGTTCAGCCAGCCCGCGTCATAGCGGTAGAAGCCGCTGACATCGAGCGCCACCTTGTCCTTGATGATCGGCGCATTGATCGAGCCGCGAAAGCTGTCGCCCAGCGCGCCGCCGGTCACCACCTTGGTGCCTGCCTCGACATAGCCGGACCATGTGTGCGTGTCCGGGGTCTTGGTGACATATTTGATCAGCCCGCCCAGGCTGGAGGCGCCGTAAAGCGTGCCCTGCGGGCCTTTGAGCACCTCGACCGATTCAAGGCTGCCGGGGTCGAAATCGGGGATCGGCGGCTGGCTGGAGTTGTTCATGGCGCCGAAGGGCACATCGTCGATCATGATCGCCACGGTCGCGCCGGTCGCGCCGCCGGTGGTGATGCCGCGGATCGAGATATCGGCCATATATTGGCCGCCCAGTTGCAGGCCGGGCACGCGCTGGGCCAGATCGCTCAGGCGGTTGAGCCCCTGATCCTTGAGCATATCCGCGCCCACCGCCGTGACCGAGACGGGAACGTCGATCAGCCGCTCGCTTTTCTTCTGCGCGGTGACGACGATCTCGCTGCCAGCACCGGTGCTGTCCTGCGCCATGGCCATGCCGGGCAAGGCGGCGCTGGCCAGCAGCGAGAGGGCCAGACGGCGTGCAAGGTTTTTCGGTTCAACCCCAGTCTTGATCATGATCGTTCCCTCACTGTTATCCCTGCTGCCTTCGCACAGGAGGTCACGCCCGATCCCGCAGGCGTGACCTCTCCCCCGCGTCCACGACGCAGGACGAATGACAGTTCCTTGAAATTCCCCCGCCCTCTCAGTGCGAGAGGCCGATCCCTGGCAGACCCGCATGATGCGGGATGGTTGTGAACTGGATGGCTTGCGGCCATCGAGTCAGTGCATTTTGGTTTCTATTTAATTTTGATGACATCAACAAAAATTTGAACTTCTGTCAATGCGCGATTGTCCACTGGCGGTTTGAGGTCGTGCCTGCCACGCGCGGGGCAGACCTCTAATCAGGAAGTGTGATCTCCGCCGTGGCGGCATTGACCATCAGTTTCGTGCCCCAGACCGCCGATTGGCGCTGAAACTCGGCCAGAATGGCCTGGCTTTCGGTGGCGCTCGGGCGTTCGGGCAGGCCGTCCGCGGCATCATGGCTGGAGCGTATCGCTGCCGGGTGGATCTGGATCGACCGGCGACCCTTGGCATCGAAGCGCAGCACGGGGACGATGGTGCGAAACCACCCGTCAGGGAAGGATTTGATCTGGCCGCCCGGCGCCTTGTAGCTGCGCTGCCCGCCGAAGCCGAAGAACAGGCTGCCCAGCCCATAGAAGATCGGGCGCCCGCGATAGAGTTCCATCCCGCCGATCACATGCGGCCCGCTGCGCAGCACGACATCGGCCCCGGCTTCCACGGCCTGATGGAACAGCGGCTGGAGGAACGCGGCGGGTTGCGGCTCATCGGGGCTTGGGGCTTCGTTGGCGCGGTGCAGCACCAGCGGTTCGAAGGGGGCAGGGGGCATATCGTCCACGTCCCCGGCGGTTTCATGGGCGTGGATCGCCAGCACGACCACACGCGCCTTGCTGCGTGCTTCGCGAATGGCGCCCATCAGCCTTGCGACATCGGCGGGATCGGCCTCCCAGATCGTCCCGGCCTGTGGCGCGGCGCGGAAAAGCTGGTCGCCCAACCGCAGTTCATCGCTGTGCTCCGGCGTGGCAATGGCGACCGGTCCCGCTGCAACCCGCATGGCGGAGAGTTGCGCCGGCGTGACCAGACGCACCTGATGCACATGCAGTGCATTGATCCCGGGGCGGTCGAAGCTGCGGCCGCCGCGCTCCACCGGTTTGCCTGCCACCGCCATCGGCGTGAAGGTGGAGGCCACACTGATCAGCGCCACCGTGCCATGCGGTGTGGCAACATAGGCAGGCGCGGCGGCCTCTTCGATGGTGCGCCCTGCTCCGGCGAAGGTGATCCTGCGCTCGCGCAGGGTGGTGAAGGTGGCAGTCAGGCCCTCATAGCCCCAGTCGGTGGCGTGATTGTTGGCCTTGCTCACCAGATGCAGGCCCATGCCTGCCAGCAGCGCCGCATTCTCGGGCGGGATCACCGGATAGCCGCCACCTGTCTCCGCCGAGGCCGATCCGTTGAAGGAGGCCAGCGCAAAGCTCGATCCCTCGAAATTGGCGATGGCAAGATCGGATTGCGACAACAGCGCGGCAATCGGCGCGAAGCCCTGCTTGTCGGCCTGAGCCAGCGGCTGATAGGGGCCGATCATATCGCCCCCCAGCGCGAGCGTCAGCGCGCCGCTCGCCGGGGGCGCATCGGCAGCAAGGGAAGGGGCCGCCATCATGGCTACGGTGGCGGTCAGGAGCAGCTTCAGGCGTGTCATGGCTGAAAGTCTCCATCATCATCGGCGGCGAAACCTGACCCGGCGGAGGCTCCGGCAACCGGCGGCGCCATGGTCGGCATATGCAAGGCGGGCGCTGCCGCAAAGGGCGCGATGCCCAGCGCGCGATAGATTTCGGCGGGGTAATAGACCGCCCCGGCATGCATCACCATGGCGGGCTGCTTTATGGCGGCGATGTCTTTGGTGGGATCACCGGCCACCAGCACGATATCGGCCTGCTTGCCCACCTCCAGACTGCCGGTCTGATGATCGGTGCCCAGATAGGTCGCGCAATCCAGCGTGCCCATGCGCAGCACCTGCGCGGGCGAGATCCCGGCCTTCACATAGAGTTCCAGTTCGCGTTGCAGGCTGAAGCCGGTGGTGTCGTCGGTGCCGGGCAGCATGCGGATGCCTGCCTTGTGCAGCATGGTCATCACCGCCAGCGCCTTGTCGAAAGCCTTGAAATAGGCATCATCCTCGGCCTTGTCCTTCAGCGGCACATAGGTGCGCTTGCGATAGCGTTCATAGCCGATCGGCATATGGTCGAGCCAGACATCATCGCCCGGACCGCCGACACCCGCGCGGCTCAGCATCAACCGCTCGATGATTGAGGTGGTGGTGTCGAGGCTGGTGTGATGCGCCTTCATCAGCGCGACGCTGGCCTGCACCTGCGGTGCGTTGAGATCGAGATCGGCGAGCCGGACCATGGCGGTCAGCCGCAAGGGCGTGCGTGTGTCTTCCCTGGGGGAGAGCACCCAGCCTAGCGTCAGCTGATTGAGATGGGCGATGGTGTCGTAACCATCCGCGATCACCCGGTCCGGCGAGCTGAAGGCAGGCACATGGCCGGTGACGCCAAGGCCCAGACGATGGGCTTCGCTGGCCAGCGGCTTGACCCAGTCGGGATTGAGCGAATTGTAGATCTTGATCTCGCGATAGCCCCGGTCGGCATACCAGCGCACCGCGTCGAGGCCCTTGTCCACCGTATCGACCACAAAGCCCATGCGCGCCGAATAGGGGCTGCGGCCCTCGATAAAGCCGTCGGGCGTGATGGCGGGTCCGGCCATCTCGCGGGCCTGAAGGCGTTTGAGAACCTGCTGGAGGAAGGCATTGTCATTGCCCATATCACGCGTGGAGGTGACGCCCGCCGCCAGATAGAACAGCCCGCTGTCGAGCGAGGTGTGCGAATGCATATCGAACAGGCCGGGATAGACGGTGCCGCCCTGGCCATCGATCACTGCCTCGTCTGCCGGAACCGGGCCGCCGTCGCCGGGCAGGATCTGGGTGATGCGGTCGTCCATGACGATCAGGGTGGAGAGGTCCCCGCGTGTCATGCTGCGCGGATTGTAGATATGGACATTGCGCAAGCGGATCGGCGCCTCGACGCGGTGAGCCAGCTCCTTCTGCAGCGTGGCCACGCGCTCCTCGGCCAGTTGGCGGGCCAGCACCAGCAGCTGCGGCACATCGCCTTCGTGCCCCTTGGCCACCGTCACCGCCAGATCGCCGATGGAGGCAAGCAACCGCTTCTGCTGATCGAGCAGGATATATTGCGGCGCCAGTTGCAGCCCCGACAGACGATAGACGCTGGCCGCAACCCTTCTGGCCCCGCTGCCGAGCGTAACCGTGCGCAGCCGGTCCACGGTCAGCGTGCCGCCGGGCAGCACCGGCAGACTGCCGTGATCGGGATTGCGGCTCTGGGCCAGCGCGGCATGGGCATAGAGCAGCAAGTCATAGGGTGTGGCATCATTGGCGATGTATAGCGGCGCGTTGACGGCGGGCTTGTCTCCGGCGTCGGCCTGGCTGTGCCAATGGGCGGCGCCCTTATCCCACGCAAAGCTCTCGCTGACCGGGCCGCCCATCAGCGAGGTGCCCGTGATCGTCCAGCTGACCGGGACAGCGGCGGGCGACAGGCGGATATCCTCTTCCAGTTTCGGACCGCGGCCATTGTCATCCACCCGGTAGGAGACGTGCAGGCCTGCCGCCGCATGGCGTGCCGTAAGGCTACCCACCGTCTCGCCATTCTGGATGATGGTGAAGCTTTCCTCGGCCATCGGCGCGGATGTTGCCAGAGCAGGAGCCCCGGTCGCGCAGGCCAGCATGGCGGCGCCCAGCAGGATTGCGCGACGATAACGGCCAACCCGCTGCCGGAGAGACGAAGAGCGATAAGGCATGGCGGAATTCTCCGGATCAGAGGTTGCGGAAGGCTGCCGGTTCAGGCGGCGCGGAGCGGAATGATCAGCATTTCAAATTAATGTTGCTCACTTCAAAAATAAGTTGATATTCTTTCCGGAGACGGATGCCAAGGTGTATGTTTACCCCTTGGGCAAGGCCCGATGATGGGCTGACATTCGCGGGGAGTTTTCGGGATCGGCAGGGGCTGGTTCCGTGGTGACAGCAGCCGGGGAACGATCATGAGGCAAAGGGCAAAGGCAGGCACAGGCAGGGATCGCAGAAGGCTGGCGCTCTGGTCATCGGCCATGGTGGCCGCGCTTGCCGCGATGCTGCCTGTTGCGACACCAGCATCGGCGCAGGGCAAGGGTGGCGCCGTCTCCGCGCCCACGCTGGGCATCGAACTGACTCCCAGCCCGGCGGCGGCAGGTCATGGCCAGATCGGCGCCATCGCGGTGGAACTGCGGCTGGGTGGGCTGGCAATTCCGGCGGGGCAACCCGTGCTGCGCCTGCCGCTGGTGGCCAGCAATGTGGACAGCATTGCCATGGTTCTCGGCAGGCTGGATGTCCGCGATGCGCAGGGGCCGCTTCACCTTGTTGCGCGGACGGTCGATCTGCCGCTGGAGGCGGCCCGCGATGAGGAATCGGGCGGTCCCTCGCGCGAATGGGTGGCCGACCGGGCCACCAGCGGCGCCCTGACCGTGCGCTACAACGTTCCTGCCGAGGCCACGCTGCCGCCGCGGGGACCCGCGCCGCCCTTCGCCTTCAGCAATGATGGGCAGGGCGCTTCCGGCGCGGGCCATATGTTCCTGCTGCTGCCGCCGGGGCAGGCGGCCTATCGCACAAAGGTCAGCTGGAATCTAGCGGCGCTGCCCAAGGGCGCGCAGGGCATCAGCTCCTATGGCGAGGGCACCGTCAATGTGTCCGAAGCGCTGACGGCCGGGCAGCTGCGCATGGCCTATTACATGGTGGGGCGGATCGGCATCTGGCCTCATCCCGTGCCCGCACGCGGTTTCTTCGCGGCCTGGCAGGGGCAGGCGCCTTTCGATGCCGAGGCCTTGATGCGCTGGACGGGCGCGCTCTATGGCCATTATGCCAGCTTGTTCGGGCAGGCCTCG
The DNA here is from genome assembly GCF_017163935.1 of Novosphingobium terrae. Classification (NCBI taxonomy): domain Bacteria; kingdom Pseudomonadati; phylum Pseudomonadota; class Alphaproteobacteria; order Sphingomonadales; family Sphingomonadaceae; genus Novosphingobium; species Novosphingobium terrae. Next base: position 1,585,503 of record NZ_JABVZR010000001.1, read on the forward strand.
CCGCCGCCCTATGGCGTGTTTCTGCGCTACAATCCGATCAATGCCGGGGGCGGAGTGGGGCTCTATCACTCCTTCGTCACCACCTTCGGGCGCGCGGGCGGGCAGGGCAGCGATCCGGAAGAGGTGCGCATCACGCTGGCGCATGAGATGTTCCACACCTTCCAGCCCTATATCACCCAGCCTGCGGGCCTTGAATCCTCATGGTTCGGCGAGGGGCTGGCCACCTTCTACCAGCGCCGCCTGCCGCTACGTTACGGGCTGATCACGCCCGAGGCTTTCCTGCGCGATCTCAACAAGCATGCCGGGCGCTATTACACCAGCGCCATGGCCGAGGCGCCCAACAGCGAAGTTCCCAAGCGTTTCTGGGCCGATACGCGCATCCGCACCCTGCCCTATGACCGCGGGATGCTCTATTTCGCCACCATCGACGATGCGGTGCGCAAGCGATCGCAGGGCAAGCGCTCGCTCGATGATCTGATGCTGGCTTTGCTGGCCAAAGAGAAGGCGGGTGCCGCTCTGGGCAATGCCGATTGGGAGGCTCTGCTGCAAAGCGAGCTGGGCAACGGGGCTGTCGATGATTTCCGGGCCTTTCTGGGCGGTCGGGAGCCTGTGCCCGCCTCCGATGCCTTCGGCCCCTGTTTCGAGCGCACCACCCGGCCGATGCGCCGCTATGAGCTGGGCTTCGATTCCGCCGTTCTGGCCCAGACGCAGCGCATCGTGCGTGGCTTGATCCCGGGATCGGCGGCGGACCGGGCGGGTTTGCGCAACGGCGATGAGATCGTGCTGCCGGTTCCGCAGGACGGCATTCAGGGGAATCAGGAGGAGTGGCTCAAGCTGTCGATCCGGCGCGAGGGGCGGGTTTTTCCGCTCACCTATCTGCCTCGGGGCGAAACGGTGCAGGCCTATCAATGGCAGCGGGTGGCGGGCGTTTCGGATGATCGCTGCGCGCTTTAGGCTTGGGGGCGGGGTCAGGCGCCGTCAAAGCAGCGGCAATGTCCTAACCTTGATCTCCGCTGTCGTTTGGCCCGTGATGCCCCTGATCCCAAGCGGAGATGAGTGTCTTACGACAGGCGATCATGGCTTGAGGCTGGAGAGATAGATGGCCACCGCCTGCCGCTCCGGCATGGTCAGGCCCGTTGAGACCAGCTTCATTTGAGCATTGTGGCCCTGTGGTCCGGCATAATGCTCAAGCCGGGTCAGAATGAAGGCGGAAGACAGGCCCGCGATGGCAGGGCTCTTGAGCGCGGCGATCCCGTGCAATTGCGCACCGTGGCAGGACATGCAGCCCGGCACGCCCGAGGACGACCCTTGGGTCACAAGACGCTCGCCAAGCCCGGCTGGGATATCACCGGCGATGGCGATACTTGGGGCGAGGCCGGTGGGCAGGATCAGCCATGCCGAAATGAGGATGCGAAATCGAAGCAGCGTCATGACAGTCCTTTCATGGATGCAGGGCAGCTTTGGAGGCGGGGGCAGGAGTGGGATCGATGAAGGGAGTGTGCCAACCGCCGCCCAGAGCGCGCACAAGGCCCACCGAGGCCACAAGACGGCGTGTCCTGATGTCGAGCGCCGCCTGCTGGGCTTGAAGCAGTGCGGTCTGGGCGGTCACGACATCCAGAAAACTGGTGGCGCCATTGCTATAAAGGCTCAGGGCGGCATCGGCGGTCTGATGCGCGGCGGTAACGGCCTCTTGCGAGGACCCGGCCTCCTGAGCCAGTCGGGCCAGTTGGGCGCGATTGTCTTCCACCTGCTGGAACGCGGTGAGGACAGTGGCGCGATAATGGGCGGAGGCTTCCCGGACCTTCGCCTGAGCCTGTGCCAACTGTGCTTTCAGCTTGCCGCCCTCGAAAATGGGCAAGGTCACTGCGGGCCCCAGCCCCCAGAACAGGTCGCCGACCTTGAAGGGGTTTTCGCCCTGACTCTGCACGCCGCCCAGCGCGCCAAGGGTCAGGCTGGGATAGAAGGCGGCGCGGGCGATGCCGATGCCCAGATTGGCCGAGGCGACGGCGCGTTCCGCCGAGGCGACATCGGGACGGCGCTCCAGCAAGGTTGCGGGCAGGCCGACGGGCACATCGGGCAGCGGCGGCGCAGCGGCGGGTGGCAGCTGGAAGGTGGAGGGCGCTTCGCCCACCAGCACGGCCACGGCATCCTCCATCACCGCCCGGTCGGCACGGGCCTGAGCGGCGGCGATGCGCGCATTGTCGAGCTGCACTTGCGCGCGCGAGACGTCCATTTGCGCGGCGATCTTGCCGTTGAACAGCGTCTGGGTCAGCGCATGGCTGCGATCGTAGGAGGCCACGGTCAGGTCCAGCAGGTGGATCCGGTCGTCAAGGCCCCGCAGGGTCATGTAATCGGTGGCGAGTTGCGCCTCCAGACTGAGCTGGATCGCGGCGCGGTCGGCATCGCTGGCCTGAGCCATGGCCTGACGGCTGCGCAGCTGGTTGTGCAACCGGCCCCAGAGGTCGATCTCATAGCCGATCACGCCGTTGATCTGGTCGGCACCGTAATTATCGGGCTGGTCCGTCCCGCGCAGCGGTCGCTGCTGCGATTGCCGGTTCTGCGTTGCCGAGCCCTGAAGCTCCGCCGAAGGCAGCAGCGCCGCGCGCGCCTGCCCGGCATAGGCCAGCGCGGCGTCATGGCGGGCCACGGCGGCGGCCAGATCGGGATTGGCGCCATCCAGCCTTTGTTCCAGCCCGGCCAGAACGGGATCGTTGAACAGGCTCCACCATGAGCCCCGCGCGGTCATGTCGGCAGGCGATGCCGCCTGCCAGCCGGGGATCGGCTTGTAGCCGGCGGGAACCGGCGCGACCGGCGGGTGATAGGCGGGCGCAAGGTTGCATCCGGCCAGCATCAGGGAGGCGCCCATGGTCATCATAACGCTGCGGGCAAGGCGCAGGCGTTTCATGCGCTCGCTCCCGTGCCCAACCGCACATGGTCGCCATCGCGCAGCGTTTCGGGCGGGCTGTCGATCACGCGGTCGCCCGGAGCGAGACCGGCCACCACATCCACCGCATTGCCGTGGTCGCGGCCCAGCGTGACGGTTTTCAGCCGCGCGATGTTGCCGGGCGCCAGCACCGCCACCTGCTGCGATCCGCTGTCATGGGCGATCAGCGCCGTGGCGGGAATGCGCAGCGCATTGGCGGCGCCTGCCTCCTTGAAGATCAGCGTGCAATAGGCTCCGGCGTCGATGGCTCCTGCGGGGTTGGGCGCCTGCAACTGTACCAGCATGGTGCGCGTGGAGGGATCGAGCGCATGGGATATGGCCGCGATGGTGGCGTGGCCGGTCTGGCCCGGGCTTTCGGGCAGGGTGAAATCGACCTGCTGCCCCACCTTCAGCTTCGAGGCGAGGGTCTGTGGCACCTGCACATAGATGCGCAAGCGGCTGAGGTCCGCCACCTCGAACAGCTCCTGCCCATTGGCGCCCGCGTTGATCAGCGCGCCGATGTCGGTTTTGCGCGCGGTGACGATCCCGGTGAAGGGGCTGGCGATGCGCTTGTAGGCGGCCAGCGCCTCGATGCTGCGCAAGCGGCCCAGCGCGGCATCGACGGCGGCGCTTTTGGCATCGCTGTCTCCGGCCTTTTCGTCGATCACCTGCTGCGAGACGGCGCCGCTGGTCTGCAATGCCTTCCAGCGCTGGGCGGTCAGCGTGGCCAGTTTCGCATTGGCGCGCGCGACATTCAGATCGCCGCGCGCCTGCGCCAGCTGCTGGTCGAGATCGGGCGTGTCGACCATGGCCAGCGTCTGCCCGGCGCGCACCGGCGTGCCGATATCGGCTTGCCATGAACGCAGATAGCCGCTGACCCGGGCATAAATCTGCGCTTTCTGGAAGGGCTGCACCGTGCCGGGCAGTTCGATCCGGTCGGTCTGCCCGTTCTCCACTTTGGCCAGCGAGACCGAAGGGACCGACTGGACCTGCGACCATTGCGCATTGGCATGGGCGGTATGCGCGCGGCTGGCCAGCCCGCCGGTGGCCACGGCGATGGCCAGCACGGCGGCGCCGACTCCGGTGACAAGAAGGACGCGATGGCTGGGCATTCTGGCTTGAAGGGTGATGGTCATGACAGCGCCTCAGTGTTGCGCGGGCTGGGGGGAGCCGGCGTCTGTTGCTTGTGTTGGGGTGGTTTCGGGGGCAGGCTTGCGGTGGACCATGCTGAACAGCGTGGGCACCAGGATCAGCGTGGCGCAGGTGGCAAGCAGCAGCCCACCGATCACCGCGCGGCCCAGCGGCATGTTCTGGCCCGGCTCGATGGCCATGGGGATCATGCCCAGGATCATGGCGGTGGCGGTCATCAGCACCGGGCGGAAGCGGGCGAGTCCGGCCTCCCGCGCGGAGGCGAGGGCGTCCTCTCCGGTGGCCATGTGTTCGCGGGCGAAGGCGATCACCAGAATGGAGTTTGCGGTGGCCACGCCCATGCACATGATGGCGCCCGTGAGTGCCGGTACGGAAAGCGGCGTGCCAGTGGCAAACAGCATCCACACCATGCCCGCGAGCGCGGTGGGCAGGCCCAGCACGATCACCAGCGGATCGAGCCAGCTCTGGAAGTTCACCACGATCAGCAGAAAGATCAACACGATGGCGGCAGCCAGACCGAGATAGAGCTGGCTATAGGCGCTCTGCATGGTGGCGACCTGACCGCGCAGGGCAACGGTAGCGCCCTTGGGTAGCTGAGCGGCGGTGTCCTTGACGATCTTCTGCACATCGGCGGCCACAGCGCCCAGATCGCGTCCCTGCGGCGAGGCATAGATGTCGATTACCGGGCGCACATTGTAATGCGAGCTGACAGCATTGCTGCGGCTGCGATGGATCTGCGCCATATTGCGCAGCAATTGCGGGCTGCGCCCATAGGCACCCGCCGGCGAGATGGCGGTGTTGCGCAGCGCATCAAGCGAGGAAACCGCGCGCTGCGGCGTCTGGATCGAGACCGGATAGGACACGCCGGTCTTGGGGTTGAGCCAGAAGGTGGGGGCGACCTGCGTGCTGCCCGCATAATTGGTCAGCAGCGCATCGGCGGTATCCTTTTCGTTCAGCCCCACCATGCCCGCAAAGGAGCGATCGACATCGATGTTGAGCTGCGGCTGCTGGAAGGCCTGCTGGATATGCGCGTCGGCAATGCCGGGGATCTGACGGATGCGGGCCAGAACCTTGTCGGCATAGGCGCGGTTGGCGGCGGTGTCGCTGCCCACGATCTGCAGGTCGATGGGGGCGGGGGTGCCGAAGTTCAGGATTTGGCTGACCATGTCGGCGGGCAGGAAATCGAACGCCACACCGGGGAAGCGGCGGGGCAGTTCCTCGCGCAGCAGCTTCACATCCTCGGCGGTGGGAGCGTGATCGGCCGCAAGGGTGATCTGCAGCGTGGCATCCTCATTGCCGATGGTGCCGGCATTGTCATAGGCCATGTTGATGCCGCTGATGCTCAGCCCCATGTTGCTGACGACCCCGGCAACCTGCCCCGGCAGCAGCTGGTGGATGGCGGCGCTGACCTGATCGGCGGTGCGGGTGGTGCCCTCGATCCGCGTGCCGGTCTGGGCGCGCATATGCAGGCGGATCTGCCCGCCATCGAGCGGCGGGAAGAAGTCCTGCCCCAGTTGCGTCACCAGCAGCAGCGAGAGCAGCGAGAAGCCCAGAAAGCCGCCCACCACCTTGCGTCGATTGACCAGCGCCAGATCGAGCAGGCCCAGATAATAGGCATGGATGGTCTGGAAACGGGCCTCGAAACCGCGCTGGAAGCGGGTGAAGAGGTTGCCGGGGGCGGCATCATGGCTGGGTTCATGGATCAGCCAGTCGGCCATAGCGGGCACCAGCGTGCGCGACAGGATGAAGGAGGCGATCAGCGAGAAGACCACCGCCTCGGCCAGCGGCAGGAACAGATTGCCCGGCACGCCCTTCAGCAGCAGCATGGGCGCAAAGGCGATGCAGATGCACAGCAGCGAGACGAAGGCGGGCTGGGTCACCTCCTCGGTGCCGCGGATCACCGCATCGCGCACCTTTTCGCCGCGTTCGAGATAGGCGTTGATGTTCTCGATGGTGACGGTGGCATCGTCAACAAGAATGCCGACCGCCAGCGCCAGACCGCCCAACGTCATCACATTGATCGTCTGGCCAAAGGCGGCAAGGCAGCCCAGCGCCGCCAGAATGGACAGCGGGATCGAGACGGTGATGATCAGCGTCGAGCGCCAGCTGCCCAGAAACAGCAGGATCATCACCCCGGTCAGCCCCGCCGCGATCACGCCTTCGCGCACCACGCTGGAGACCGCATCGGTGACGAAGACGGACTGGTCGCCGGTGGCCAGAAGCTTGATGCCATCGGGCAAGGTGCTGCGGATTTGGGGCAGCAGGTTTTTCACGCCCGAAATCACCGCCAGCGTGGAATTGGCGCCTGATTTCACCACGCTGAGCAGCACCGCATTGCCGCCATCGACATGGACGACATTGGTCTGGGGCGGGTTGCCGTCATGCACGAAGGCCACGTCGCGCATATAGATCGTCGCGCCCTTCACCGTGCGGATCGGCAGAGCGTTGAAGGCGGCGATCGCATCGGGGGAATCGTTGAGTTTCAGCGTATATTCCAGCTTGCCGATCTTCTGCGTGCCCACCGGGGTGATCAGATTTTGCGCGGCCAGCGCGGCGGAGACATCATTGGCCGACAGGCCATATTGCTGGAGCGCCTGCGGATTGAGATCGGCTTGGATCTGGCGCACCTTGCCGCCATAGGGCAGTGGGATCGACGCGCCCGCCACCGAGGCCAGCTGCGGGCGGATAAAGCTGGAGGCCTGATCGTTGAGCGCCGTATCGGGCAGCGTCTTGCTGGAAAGCGCGAGTTGCAGCACCGGCACGCTGGAGGCATCGAAGCTGAGGATGGTGGGCGGGGTGATGCCGGGGGGCATCTGTTTCAAAACCGTCTGCGATGTGCTGGCCACCTCGGCAAGGGCGGCGTTGATGTCCACCGAGGGCTGGAAATAGATCTTCACCACGCCGTAGCCGGGGATCGACTGGGACTCGATGTGTTCCACATTGCTGACGCTGGTGGTCAGGGCGCGCTCGTAATAGGTGACGATGCGGCCCGACATCTCATCGGGCGACAGGCCGTTGTAGCTGAAAACGGCGCTGACCACCGGCACCTTGACCGGCGGAAAGATGTCGACCGGCGATGTCAGGATCGCCATGACACCGGCGATCAGGATAAGGATCGACATCACGATCACCGTATAGGGGCGATCGAGCGCGATGCGGACGATGCGGTTCATGCGCTCTGCTCCGGATCGGGGGTGGCGGGCGAGCGGCAGGCAATGGCGACCAGCTCGACCAGAAAGGCGGCGATGGCGCGGGCATGCGGCCCGGCGCCATCGGGCAGAAGGATGGTGCGGATGTCGAACCCCACGCGGCGCAGGGCGTTGACGGTGTGATGGAAGCGACGGTTTTCCGGGTCTTCGGGCAGGCGGTGTTGCACGAAGCGCAGCGAGCAGGTCGCGTTCTGCCTGCCGCCGGGGGGCTGAGGCATGTCCACACAAGGCAGATCCGCCAGCACGGCATGAGGGTTCAGGGCTGACGGGCGGGCCACCAGACCCAGCGCCCACAGGGCAGCACGGCCTTCAGCTATCACCACGAGCTGGCCCTCATGCAGGCCCAGATGCACCGTGTGCCGCCGGATGAGCGTATGAAGCTTGGAATGGGGCGCCGGGGTTGCGCCACCTGTCATATTCAACGCGGCAAAGGCGCAGCGCGGCACGATGGCTTGCCATGCCTGCGCCCGGCGTCGCGCCATGGGCAGTTCTCCCGGCATGCAGAGATGCAGCACAAGCGCCTCGGGCTGGGGAGGCGGCTTGCCAAGCTCATGCCAGGTGAAGGAGGGAAGGGGGCCTTGTGTCATGCATCGGCATTGCCCTTGCGCCATCTATTTCTCCAACGCATAGTATGAATTCGTACATGCATAGGATGAATGACAAAGGGCGCGGCCATGGATCGCATGGATCTCAATCTGCTGGTGGTTTTCGAGGCGATCCTGCGAGAACGCAGCATCACCCGCGCCGGGCAGCGGCTGGGCCTGAGCCAACCCGCGATGAGCCACGCGCTGAACCGGCTGAGGCATCGCATGAAGGACCAGCTCTTTGTCCGCTCGCCTCAGGGCATGGTGCCCACGCCACTGGGCGAGCGACTGGCCGATCCGGTGCGCCATGCGCTGACCGAACTGCGCAGCGTGCTGCATGGCGAGGAGTTCCTGCCCGAAACGGCGCGGCAGCGCTTTGTGATCGCGGTCAGCAATTATGCGGCCATCGCCTTTGTGGGACCGATCCTGCAGCGTGCGCGGGCGCTGGCACCGCAGGTGCGCTTCAGCTTCCGCCCCAGCGGCACGCTCGACGTGCCCGATCTGCTGGACCGGGGCGAGCTTGATCTGGCGCTGGTGGCCCATGCGCCACCGCTCCAGCGCTTCCAGTCGCGACAGTTGATCGAGGAGGATTTCGTGGGCGTGGCCCGCCGGGGCCATCCCGTGCTGGAAGGTCCGCCTGATGCGGCCTCTTTCGCCGCCATGGCCCATCTGGCCATTTCATCGAGCGGCGATGATCTGACCCGGCTTGATGCCTTGCTGGCCGAAAGGGGCCTGTCGCGGCACATCGCGGCGGAGGCGCCCTATCTTTCGGCGGGCGCGGTGCTGACCCAGTCGGACATGGTCGCGGTGGTGGCGCGCCACATTGGCGAGGAGTTCCAGCGCGCTTATCCGGTGCAATTGTTCGAACTGCCGCTCCAGCCCGAGCCGCTGGTGACGACGATGGTCTGGCAGAGCCGTTTTCAGGATCAGCCCGCGCATCGCTGGCTGCGTGACCTGATCGGCGCGATGACTACGGAGCTTTCATCAGCCCGGATGGCGTAATGCCTGAGCCTTCGAGAGCTTTGTTTTTTGGTTCAGCCTGAGCAGCAATCTCAGCGGTTAGATCCGGCTTTGCCTGTTGCCTGATCGACCTTGTTCGATGGTGCGGCACCATGCGTCGAGCTGGAAGGCTGGCCATGGGCAAGATCGGCAGCCATCGTGGTCATTCCCATCAACCCGCCAAGTTGCATGGAATCGACCGCCGTGCTGGGTACAAGGACGATGGTGGAGTTCTGCTTCAGCCCCTCATAGAGCATGTTCATCGCTCTCAGGTGAAGGGCTGTGGGATTGTTGGCATATCTTGCCGCGGCTTCCTCGAACTTCTCCGCGATCTGCCGCTCTGAGTCGCCAAGGATGACCCTTGCCTGTCTTTCCCGCTCAGCTTGCGCCTGCATCGACATGGCATCTTCAAGGCCGGCGGGAATGAGGACATCTTTCAACTCGACCGAAATCAGCTTGATGCCCCAGGGCTCCGTGCGTTCGTCGATGATCCGCCCGAGTTCGGAGCTGATCCGATCCCGGCCTTCGAGCATGTCGGCCAGCATGGTCTTGCCGATGATGTCGCGCAATGCGGTCTGCGCCGCCCAAACGATGGCGGTATGGTAATCGGCGACATCCAGAGCGGCCTTGGCCGGTTCGGTGACTTTCCAGAACATCACCGCATCGACATCGACCGGAACCGTATCACGCGTGAGGGTTTTTTCCCGCCGCAAAGGATGTGGTGATGACGCGCGTGTCGATCCAGTAGGGGACTGTGTCGAAGATCGGGATGATGAAGCAGATGCCGGGCCCCTTCATGGCCAGAAACTTGCCAAGCCGAAGGATGATCAGCCGTTCCCATTGATTGGCGACCTTGATCGATGAGCTGGAGAGAGCAGCCAGCAGCAGTGATGGCAACATCACCCAGCCCATGGCGGCTGGATCAGGCCGGGTGTAGGCAAGGGCCAGTCCGGCGCCGAACACGAGGACGAAGATCAGGGCGGGAATTGCGCTGCGGTGGTTCATGGCAGAGCCCTCCGACTGGATCATACATAGCAGAGATCCGCAAGAAAGTCACGCAGATCACAGGGCGGGGGGCAGTCAGCATGAAGGTGTCATGCGCCCCGCTCTGATGCCGGGCTTGGTGTTGTTCCGCCATGCGTTGCTCTGCCGATGAGGGGTTTGAAAGAGGCTCGACGGGCATGCTCAGGCCCGTTAACGCCCCGAGGATGCTGCATGTCGTTCACCATCCGGGCTATGTTGTTGCCACCCAGAGCGCCGGCACCTTTCCGCACGACAAATATGCTCTGGTGATGCGCGCTCTTGGCGAGAGCGGTGTCCCCATGACCGTGCATGAGCCGGAGATCATGCCGCGAGCGTGGCTCGAAGCGGTGCATGATCCGGCCTATGTCGAAGAGGTGATCAGTTGCACGGTTCCAGCGGCAAAACAACGCAGGATCGGTTTTGCAATCGATGAGCGGATATCGCGCAGATCACAGCTGTCCCCTGGCGGAACATGGCTGGCGGCAAAGCTGGCATTGGATCACGGCTATGCCGCCAACAGCGCGGGCGGAAGCCACCACGCTCTGGCGGATACCGGGGCGGGATATTGCGTGTTCAACGATCTGGCGGTCGCTGCCAACAGGTTGATCGAGGAAGGGGATGTTTCGCGCATCCTGATCCTGGACCTTGATGTGCATCAGGGCGATGGGACTGCGTCGCTGACGGCAGGGCGTGGAGATATCTTCACGCTGTCCTTGCACGCCGAGAACAACTTTCCTGCGCGCAAGGCGCGCTCATCGCTGGATGTTCCATTGCCAGACCTGACTGGTGATGCCGCTTATCTCGAAGCCTTGAGCGGTTCCCTGCCTGCGGTTCTCGATCAATTTTCGCCAGAACTCATCCTTCTGCAGGGCGGCGTTGATGCTCACGTGGACGACCGATTGGGGCGGTTGGCGCTCACCGATGATGGGCTGGCGGCCCGCGATCGCATGGTGTCGTGGGAGGCGCGGCGGCGAGGGATACCCTTGGCGAGCACTCTGGGCGGAGGGTACGGCGCTGACAGAGAGGCCGTGGCATTGCGGCACGCCCGCACGATCCTAACCTTGGCTGCCGTTATCGGCTAGCTGCTCCAAAACCATTATGGAGTTCCGGCTTCGTCTAGCTCTGAACGGGAAGATGAGGCGAACTGCACCCGTATCGTTCGTTTGACCGAGCGTAAGTGACAGGTGTTTCACAGGTTGACCTGCGTCGAGACGGTCGCAGTCTGTTGCGCCTATCTGATGGACAAGATGCAACTGGCAAATTTCGCCGATACGCTGCGTATCGCTTTCGCGGCGGAGCTGGGCTCGGTGTCGTGATGGCGGAACCTCTATGCCTTCATGCAAAAGGTCGGACGATGTTCCGCGAGCCGATAGCAGGATGATGAAGTGAGGGCGGAGCCATCGGGTACGAGGTTGGTGCGCTAACATCGACCAAGCATAGCGGATTTTGCCGGTGATGTGGTGCAAGCATAGCATGGTTGCAGGAAAAATGAGCCATCACTAATTCTCAGGGTAGCGCAATAAGCTATGTCAATTACGGGAATTTTGAAGAAAAGGATACTGAAAGAGCCATATTTGTCATGTAAAATAGCATTGCCAGGGGTGTCTGATTTGTTTTCGCAGAACTGCCTGATGCTGATGTCCAACGGCTGATCGAAATCACATCGGGTTGGTTTGTGATGGAAATACCCGATCCGGAAATCAAGGCCGTTATTTGTGGTGCAGAGCCAGTGGCTGTGACAGCGATGAGCTGCCCATCTGTAAGGGGATTGATATTCCCGAAACCGCCGACGCCGTTGCTTTGAATACTGTTGGCAAAGCCCGATGATGCTTGCGTATCCGCGCAAGAAGCGATCGTATTGATGTTGGCCATGACCTGAGGCGCATGGGCGATTTGGCCGTCGGATATATGGCTGGAGGTTGCGCATGCCGCAAAAGCATCCGAGGCACAGCTTGACGCTAAAACCAGAAATCCGGCGAAAAACAATCTTCTTTGCACAAGATTCCCCATTGGATGCAGCAATCCAAATTTACCTTTCCCTTATCGCATGGTGCTGGTTGCATAAGGATTAAAAGGATTTCCCATATTTTGAAAAGGCGGGAGATCGCGCGTCTTTGTAATTGAAATTGCTAGATTGATTGGGAGCATGTTTCGATTTGAAGGATGCAAATACGCCTTGCGACATGACTGCGATTGCTTAGAGTCATACAGCTGTGGTCATCTGGCGAGTTCTTCGTCTTTTCAGCCCGATTGATGCTACGGTGTCGGGCCTGAATGACGCCATCGTTCAGTTTCCTCCCGCGCCAAAGGCGGCCATTCAGGCACGGGAAAATGAATGCTTCCAGTCGACCGGCGGGGAGCATGCAGGGCATCCCAGTCAGCGAAATCTAGGTCGGTGCTAGCAGCGATGCCAAAGATGCCCCCAATTCCGCTTGCCGGAAAGGCTTGACCAATCTCGGCAGGGTTGCAGGCAGGCCTTCCTCCTCCGCATATCCCGAGACAATCAACACGGGCAGCGAAGGAAGGATGGCGCGTATCCGTTCAGCCAGATCCGTGCCGCTCATGCCCGGCATCAGATGATCGGTCAGCAACATGGCAGGCCTCAGACCTTCGGTGACCAGCGCCAGCGCTTCTTCCGCGCAATCGGCTTCGATCACAGCATAGCCAAGGTCTTCAAGCATATCGGCTGTGCTGGCTCGAACGATGAATTCATCATCCACCAGCAGGATGGTGCCGCTCGATGTTTCGTTCGTCGGGTGATCAGCCTGAGACGGCGCGGCGGGAAGCGCAGTCGCGACAGGCAGCCACAAATCGATCCGCGTGCCAAGACCGGGGCGGCTTTTGATGGTGAGCGCGCCGCCCAGTTGCGATGCCAGGCCGTGAACCATGGAGAGGCCCAGCCCTGTTCCCTTGCCGATCCCCTTGGTGCTGAAGAACGGATCGACAGCGCGCAGCCGTGTTGCCTCATCCATGCCTGTGCCGGTGTCCGACACGCCCAGTTGAATGTAGCGCCCCGCTGCCAGACGGGTGGCGTGATCGGGTTCGATCTCGGCATATTTCGCTGTGATGCCCAGGCGTCCGCCATCGGGCATGGCATCGCGCGAATTCACCGCCAGATTGAGGATGGCCATTTCGATCTGGTTGGCATCGGCCAGTGCAGGCGGCAGGCCCGCATCAACGTCGACCTCGATCCGGATGCGTGGCCCCGATGTGCTTGCGATCAACTCGGCCATACCCTCGACAATGGCTGCAATATCGACCGGTGCGGGCTGCAGAGGCTGGCGCCGGGCGAAGGCGAGCAGGCGCTGGACCAGCACCTTGGCCCTTTCGGCGGATTGCAAGGCAGCGGAGATCTGACGCTGAGCCTTGTCATCGCCGACGCGACGCCGTTGCAGCAGGTCGAGACTGCCGATGATCGGCGTGAGCAGATTGTTGAAATCATGGGCGACACCACCGGTCAGCTGCCCCATCGCCTCCAGCTTCTGGCTTTGCCGGAGGGCCTCTTCGGCATCGGCCAGCCTTGCGGCATCGCGCAGCCGCTGGGTGACGTCGATCGCATATTGGAAAGCGCCCACCACTTGGCCATCCTTGTCGCGCAGCGGGTTGAGGCGCAGTTCATAATGGCGGGAGCCGGGGTCTGTTGGTGCCAGCGGCTCCACGATCGCGACATCCTCGCCGGACAGCGCGCGGCTCCATCGGGCCAGCGCGCTGCGCTGCGTCGCATCTTCCGGCAGATAATCGAGCAGGCTGGCGCCAACCACAGGACGCTGTCCGGTGTGCCGCTCAAAGGCTTCGACATAGGCGCGGTTGAAGGCCAGAAACCGGTAATCGTGATCAAGCGCATTGATCAGCGCATCGGATGTTTCAAAAATGGTGACCCACAGGCGCCGCTCGGCCAGCGCCTCGTCCACCCGGGCTTCGAGCGTTTCGTTCAGGAGCCGCAGATTGGCTTCCGCGCGGCGGCGTTCCGTCACATCGGTGTTGACCGCAACCGCCGCGATCACCTGCCCGTCGATTTTGACCGGCGCGGCGGCGGAGCGGACAATGCGTTCCTCTCCGCTGATGCGATGCCGCACAATCACATCCCGGACCACCCGCTCGCCGCCCAGAGCGCGGGTAAATGCCTGATCGGCCACAGCGATCAGCTCGCCGGTTGTCGCATCTCGGGTGTCGATTTCATCGGCCAGCGTGCCGACATCGCGGTTCAGCTCCTCACGCGTGGCAAAGCCCAGCTGGTCGAGCGCGGGTTGGTTGGCAATGGTGATGCCCTGGGCGCCGCCGATGTAGACGCCATCCGGCATGCTCTCAAGCACAGCCTGCAACTCGGCCGTCTGACGCTGGGAGGCATCGAGCAGAAGGCGGTATCGCTCCTCGCTCTCACGCAACATGGCATGGCCCCGGTTGCGTTCGACCGCCTCCCAGATCCGTGCTGCGACTTCCTGCGTGAACGTGACCTCATGATCCGCCCATGCGCGGATCTCCTTGGCATGGACAAAGAGAATGGCTGTCAGCCGGCCATGACGGATGAGCGGCACATCGATCGTGGCGCGCACGCCCACGGCGGCGAAGGCCTGCTCCGTGCCGTCGCCGCGTGTCAGCGGGTCATCGAGAGCATCATCGATCCGGATCGTTTCCCCGGACCGGAGTGCCCGGGCCAGATCAGCACCAAAGCTGTCAAGGCGCAGCGCGCCGCTCAGGCTGGGGACTGTGCCGTCGGTCCAGTCGCGGTGGATCACAGCGAATGTGTCGGTTTCATCCATTTCGGCATAACCGACCCGCTCGACCGCCAGATGGTGGCCCAGCAAGGCCGAGGCCTCGGAGATAAACTCGGTTGGATCAGGTCTGGTGTGACGGACCTCGTCAAGGGCCAGCCTTAACTGCTGGCGCTTTTCCTCAAGGACGCGGTTGGTGATTTCATGGCCCTGGTTGAAAATGCCCGCGACGCTGCCGTCTTCGGCAAGGATCGGCGTGAAGCTGTAGTTCCACCAGGTTTCTTCACGGCGCCCATGGCGCATCATCGGCAGCATCTGGTCGAACACCGAAAAGGGTTTGCCCGTCTCGACCACTTGCAGCATTTGCGGACCGACGATTGGCCAAATGTCAGCCCAAACCTCCCGGGCGGGATGACCCAGCGCCCAAGGATGCCTGTCGGCAAGAATGGGTGACCAGGCATCGTTATAGAGAAGCCGCAGATCGGCGCCCCAGTAGATCGCGGTGGGAAAGCTGGACGACAGGCACAGCGACAAGGCGGGGCGCAGCAGGTTGAGCGCGTGAGTTGCCTCTTTCGACCAGTCGAGATGGAGGATGGCATCTGCCATGCCGGCGCTCGCGGGCAGAAAGCCGAGATCCAGAAGCCCGGTCGGGTCGGCATGTCTCATGGTCGCGTTATTCTCGTCTTGGCACCGGAAGGTTCAGCTTAGACCGCGATAACCATGGACGCCACCCTCTATACCGCTTTTCACCATGTGAACGGCTGGCAGGTGAGCCATGCTGATCAATGAGGATCCTCGCGGGAGATTGACCCGTGGTGCAGCGGTTGCCCTGCCGGGCACCGAACGGGGCAAAGAAAAGGTAAAGACGGCCTTTCGCAGCTATCCCGGGGAGGTGGGCAGGCTGGGTTGAAGCTTATGGTTTAAGGCTGAGGTCGGGTCCAGTCCCGGAGTTGGCCATGTTGGAAGGTTTCAGGATCAAAACAATCGTGACGGTCGGCACATTGCTGCTGTCTGCGAGCCTTGTCCTTACCACGGCAAGCCACATCATGGGGGCAAGGCTCGGTATCCGGGACATGGTTTACACCAGCGACAACATGCTTCCCAGCGTGGCTGTCCTTGGCAAAACGACTGTTCATTTCGAACTGGTTCGGCTTCGGCTCGCCCGGACCATCATGGCGGAGAATCCCCGGCAGCAGGCGATCGCCGTCAACGCGTTCAAAGCGGCGATTGTGCAGGTCGACCGGGATCTGGCGGACTTTGCCCCGCTGATATCCGATAAGCGTGATGCCGATCTCTATCAGCTTGCCCTTCATCAGTGGCGTAATTTCAAGCCTGCCGTTGAACAGGTCTCGCAACTATCTTTGCAGGGACATCGGATCGAAGCGAACGACCTGTTCCAGACCAGGATCGTCCACGATGCCGAAACGATGCAGCGCACCCTCGATGCCGCGACCGATTATAATGTGGAAGAGGCTCAACGATATACCGCCAACACCGTGATTGAGGCCAGAGGCGCGATCTATCAAAGTGCGATCCTTGGCGTTGCCGGATTGTTGATCGGTCTTTTCATCCTCTCGCTTTTCCGCCGCCGCGTCACGCGACCATTGATAAGCCTTGAAAAGGCAATGGGGGCCATGGCCGAGGGGCAGCTTGATATCACGATACCCGGGGCTGAAAAGCGTGACGAATTGGGGAAGATTGCCCGCGCGCTGGATGGCATCAAGCACAGCATCACCCATCGTGCCGTTGCCGAAGCGGATGGTCAGATTGCCGTTCAGCGCCGCGTGACAGGATCGCTCGAAATTGCGCTCACGGCGCTCAAGGAGGGAAAGCTGGATCATCGCATCCGTGAGGCGTTTCCGAGCGAATATGAACAGCTGCGTGGCGATTTCAATGCCATGACGGAGGCGTTGGAAGGGCAATTGGAAGAGGTTGCATTGTCTTCTGATGCCGTAAGAGGCGGAGCTGGTGAGATATCGGCGGCAGCAGGGGATGAGGTGGATGGCTCCCGCTCACGACATTTGAATGTCATGATGAGGTTGCCGTCAGGCAAACCCACGCAAGGAGCCATCCGCCATGGAAATTAGCACGATCGGCCTCGATCTGGCCAAAAATGTCTTCCAGGTTCACGGTGTCGACAAAGAGGGCACCGTCATTGTGCGCAAGGCGTTGCGCCGAGCGCAAATGTTGCCCTTCTTTGCAAGGCTATCGCCCTGCCTTGTCGGCATCGAGGCTTGCGGGACATCGCATCATTGGGCGCGGGAACTGCAAAACCTTGGTCACGAGGTGCGACTGATGCCGCCATGCTACGTGAAGCCCTATGTAAAACGCGGCAAGAACGATGCTGCTGATGCCGAGGCCATCTGCGAGGCGGTGACACGTCCGACGATGCGGTTCGTGGCGATCAAGTCTCGTGAGCAGCAGGCGGCCCTGTCACTTCACCGGGTGCGCTCTCTTTTGACTGGTCAACGTACACAGTTGGTCAACATGATGCGCTGCCAGTTAGCAGAGTTTGGTATCGCCATTCCGATCGGACTTGGGCGGGCGCTGCATCTGGCGCAACAGATCGAAGATGGCGAGGCCGCGATTGATCTGCCACCACAAGCGGCGCAGGTGATCGGCATGCTGTGCGAGCTGGTGCTCAAGCTTCATGCCCGGCTTCATGAACTTGATTTGCGCCTGGAAGCTCTCCGGCGAAGCGATGACATGGCGCGTCGGTTGGCGACGATCCCGGGCATTGGTTCGATTGGCGCAACCGCGCTGGCAGCATCGGTTACCGACCCGCACCAGTTCAGGTCTGGCCGCCAGTTTGCCGCATGGCTTGGCCTGACACCGCGTCAGCAGTCGAGTGGCGGCAAGGAGCGCCTTGGCCGGATCACCAAGATGGGCGATAAATATCTACGGCAGCTGTTGGTCATCGGGGCGACCTCCCTGCTACGCCGCGCCAAGGAGGGCCCTGCAACGGTTCACCCGTTTCTCGTTGGGATACTGGCTAGAAAATCTGCCCGCGTGGCCAGCGTCGCCATGGCCAACAAGATAGCGCGGATCGCGTGGGCGGTCATGACACGCGGTCAGGTCTATCAATCACACCATGTGCCCGGATTGGCCGCATGAGTACGCAATCCGGCTGAGGTGATCGGCCGAACGGAGTTGTGAGCGCAAAGAGAAATGATGGCGACACCGGTCAGACCGGGAACAGGGACAACCCGTGGAAAGTCTTAGGCGCAACAGCCTGTGAAGGCGATAGGAACTCTGTTTTTCGGACCCCATCAGGGCCAGCAGTCCGAAACGACTGCATCAACAGGCCGGACAGACGACTGCACCCGACCGATCGTCAGAATTTCAAAAAGTGCTTGCAACGCGGGAGCCATCCACAGACGTGGGCGGTCATGACACGCGGTCAGGTCTATCAATCACACCATGTGCCCGGATTGGCCGCATGAGTACGCAATCCGGCTGAGGTGATCGGCCGAACGGAGTTGTGAGCGCAAAGAGAAATGATGGCGACACCGGTCAGACCGGGAACAGGGACAACCCGTGGAAAGTCTTAGGCGCAACAGCCTGTGAAGGCGATAGGAACTCTGTTTTTCGGACCCCATCAGGGCCAGCAGTCCGAAACGACTGCATCAACAGGCCGGACAGACGACTGCACCCGACCGATCGTCAGAATTTCAAAAAGTGCTTGCAACGCGGGAGCCATCCACAGACGATCTTTCCGCTCGCACGGCAAGGCAGGCGACACGTCTGGGAGAGACAGCTCTGACGGTCAAAGCGCTGACAACCTCGGTCATCCAGGCTCGCTCCGCCGCTGCGGCGGCTGCCGATGCCGCGCGCGAAGCGGAAAGAGAGGCGACAGCCAGCGGCGCGCAGATGGGTGAAGCCGTGACGGCTATGACCTCGATTGCCGCGACATCGGAAAAGATGCGCAGCATCGTTGCGATCATCGACGTATTTCTCTCCAGACAAACCTGTTGGCGCTCAATGCTGGTGTGGAGGCGGCACGCGCAGGCGAGGCAGGGCGCGGATTTGGTGTCGTCGCCAGCGAAGTGCGTGGTCTTGCCGAGCGTAGTGCACAGGCCGCGCGCGAGATTGGCGAACTCATCGTCACGTCGGTCCTTGAGGTGGAGCAGGGGGTGACGATGGTCAGCCAGACGCAGGCTTCATTGCTGCGCATCGTCAAACAAGCCAGTGGCCTTTCGGGCATGATCGCCGGGCTGGCCGAGGGTTCAAGGCAGCAGGCCGATGCCATTGCGCAGGTCAATGGTGTGATTGCCGATCTGGACGTGGCCACGCAGCAGAATGCGGCTCTGGTGGAGCAGGCCGAGGCGGCAGCGATCAGCCTTGCCAATGAATCCGAGCGATTGGCTCAGGTGGTTGGGCGTTTCACCTTCGGGGATGGGTTTGGATCGCTTGCTGTTGCTGGCAGGATGCAGCCGTTTGCAGAAGCGAGAAGGGGGGAGGTTCCCTACTCAACACTATCGTATCCCAGGCCTTCCATCGGAATTCATGCGCAATCCTTGCGGGCGAGCCTTTACGAGATCCAGAAAGAGAAATCGATCAGGGAAATCTAAAAACGATTATATCGCCATGATTTTCATTGATAAATTATCGGGAAGGATTTTTCGGCGCCAAGTCTCATAAAGTCAGACAGGTCGAAAATCATAAAGTAGGGAGGCAGCCACGCAAGGCAAGGTTGAAACCGGATTGGAGCGTCATCGGCGTATGTCCCTGTGGGTTGCGCGAGAGATTCTGCCTCATGAAAACCGCATCCGCGGTTGGTTTCTGCGCAACCGCGTTTCGCCTGAGGATGCGGATGAGCTGCTGCAGGAGGCATATTGCCGTATTGCTCGTATCGACAGTTTCGAAGATATTGCTTCTCCGCCGGCCTATTTCTTTTCGATTGCCCGTAATTTACTGATTAGAAAATTGAAAAGATCGAAAATAGTCTCCTTCGAAGAAATTGCCGATTTGGAGAACTATGACGATGATCCGGCCTCGTCGCTGGAGGATGTCGCGCATTATCGCATGGCCTATGAGAAGGTCATGAGTCTGATCGCCAGCCTCCCCGAGCGATGCCGAAAGATCGTGGAGTTGCGTAAAATTGAGGGCTGGTCGCAAAAGGAGATTGCCGACCATCTCAATATCACTGAAAAAGCCGTCGAAAAACAGATCTGGGTGGGTGTGCGGGCCGTGCGTCAGGCATGGCAGGACACCTATCATCAGGCGGATGGGGAAGGAGGATTGCTTAAGGGCCATCTTGGAAAGGTTTTGCAATGAATAGCCCGGCACAAACCCGCCAGGAAGTCGCTGACTTCTGGGTGGCGCGTATGGATTCCGGCTCGATGTCGGCGGACGATGAGGCGCAGCTTCAGGCATGGATGGAGGCTGATTCCCGTAACGAGGGACTGCTTCTGCGGACCCGTGCGACCTGGTTCTCCGTCAATGTCGGGTTGGACGAGAAAGATGTGGCGCCAGCCGCGTTGCCCGAGGCAGCCCCGATAAGGCAGCCGTTATGGCAGCGTCGTTCGGTGCTGGCCGGCGCCATGGCGGCCAGCGTGGCCGGACTGATTGCACGCTTTACTCTTTTCGACCCTGGGCAGTCCTATTCCACGCGGTTGGGCGAAATTCGGCGCGTTCCGCTCGCCGATGGGTCCGTGATGACCATGAACTCCAACACAGATCTGGCCGTGCGGCTGGAGGAGCATGCTCGCAGCGTCAATCTGCATCAGGGTGAGGCCTGGTTTGAGGTGGCCAAGGATGCGCAGCGCCCCTTTGTGGTGACCTCCGGTCAGGTGAAGGCGCGCGCGGTGGGCACAGCCTTTTCCGTAAGGCGGCGCGATGCCGGGGTCGAAGTTCTGGTGACCGAAGGCGTGGTGGAAGCCTGGTCAGGCAGCGAGCAGCAGCGCATCCGTCTGGCTGCTGGCGAGCGCCTGCTGATGACCGACAATGCGAGGATCCATTATGGCTCCGACCAGAAGGGCGATGTCGAGCGGGCTCTGGCCTGGCGCTCGGGCATGATCCGCCTGTCGGGCACAACGCTGGCCGATGCTGCCGATGAATTCAACCGCTACAACAAGCGGCAACTGCTGGTGACTGACCCCGAAGTGGCGGGCGAGCAGATGGCCGGGCAATTCCGTTTCAACGACCCGGAAGGTTTTGCGATCGCGGTGCGCAATAGTTTCAACCTGCGCGTTGACATGAGCAATCCGGCCTTTATCAAAATAGAACGCGCCGAAAAAACGGCGGAAATCTGACAAAAAAACATATCATGGGAGAACCGCGCCATCCGAAACCGGGGGTGTGGGCAGTGGGGATGAAGGGGCGATGGCCATCGGGCTGGCTCATCGGGTTGTTTGCGCATTGCTGTGTTGTGCCGCCGGGGTGACAGCCGTTCGCGCTGAGGCTCAGACGCGCCCGTCGCAGATGCATCATTTCTCGATCCCTGCGCAGCCTGCCGATACCGCAATCGATGCCATCGGACGGCAGGGCGGTCTGCAGATTGTGGCCTCCCGCCGCCTGCTGGCCGACAAGCGGACCAATCCGGTCGAGGGCAATCTGACGCCGCGCGAAGCCCTCGACCGTCTGCTCGACAACACGGGCTTGCAGGCACGCCAGACCGGTCCGCAGATTTTTGTGATTGTGGCCGCCGAGATCCATCCGCGCCGGGCGCCACACGCGCCTGGCCACCCGCATGGGCCCGATCATGCCTATCGACAGGCGGTTCGCGCGGAACTGCCGATCAAGAAGCTCGATATTCAGCCGATCATCGTCACCGGATCGCTGGTGATTGCGCATGACAACCGCTCGCCCACGCCGATCACCATGATGTCTGTGGAGGACCGGCTGGCGATCCGTCCCGGCGGGGTGATCGAGGGGCTGGATGGCTTGCCGAGCCTGCAGGGGTCGATCGGCCTGACCAGCAATGTCAACAGCGGAGGTTACAACATGCTGAACCTGCGCGGGCTGGGCAGCACGCGCGGTCTGATCCTGATCGACGGGCGGCGCGTGGGATCAACCCAGACCACGGGGCAGGTGGACGTGGATGTGCTGCCGCAGATCCTGCTGAAGCGGGTCGATGTGGTGACGGGTGGCGCCTCGGCGGCCTATGGGTCGGATGCGGTGTCGGGCGTGGTCAATTTTATCACCGATACCGATTTCAACGGGCTGAAAGTGGATCTGCGCAGCGGCATCTCGCGCTATGGCGACGATGCCAAGCGCGGGGTCGGAGCCGCTTGGGGCGGGCGCTTTGCGCAGCAGCACGGCCATGTGGAACTGGGCTATGAATACAGCGATGATGCAGGGTTCGAGCGTTCCAGCCGCCCCTTCTTCTCGCCCTGGGCCAGTCTGGTGGGATCGGGGACTGCAGCCAGCCCCTACACGCTGGCGCGCGGCGCCACGCTCAATGCGGTCAGCTTTGGCGGGCTGATCAATTCCGGGCCGCTGGCCGGGCTGCAATTTGCGAGGAATGGCACGCTGACAGCCTTCAATCCGGGCATGCCCACGGCGACCTCAGGGGTCAGCATTGGCGGCGATGGCGCCTATTTCACGGGATCGACCGCCGGGGCCTCACAGGTGGCCAACCGCGCCATGGCCCGGCTCGACTATCGTTTCAACGACAGGCTGGGGGGGCATGTCTCTGGCATCTTCAGCAAGTTCAAGCAAAGCTATACGCTGCAGAACCCTTTGTTCAGCACGATGTCGATCGCCTATGATAACCCTTATCTCGCCAGCCTTCAGCCTGCCTATCAGGCCATTGTCGCGGGACAGCCAGCGGGCAGCAGCTTTCAGTTCAGCAAGCTGGATTTGGGCTTGCCCAATTTCCAGATCACGGCGCGGGAAACCTATACCAACCTCGATGCGGGACTGAACGGCAAGCTGGGCGCGCTCGACTGGGTGGCGGATGCCTATCGCACCGAGTCTACCCAGACCCAGCGCAACAACAATGGCATCAATCTGGCCCATTTCTACGCCGCCCTCAATGCGGTAAGCGATGGCAACGGCCATACCGTCTGCCAGGCCGCGCTTATCAATCCGGCCTATGCCAATTGCGCGCCGCTCAACCTTTTCGGTGCCGGTTCCGAGCAGAGCGCGGCCACCGCCTATATCGAGCAGCCGCTGATCAGCACGCAGCATTTCGTGACGCAGGATGCCAATGTCAGCCTGCGCGGGCCGATCTTCGCCTTGCCGGCCGGCACGGTGAAAATGGCGGTGGTGGGAGAATTTCGGCGTTCCTCCTATGATGTCACCAGCAATGCCTCGCCCGCCGATCCGATGGATTGCAACGGCATCGCCTTCAACTGTACCAGCCCGCTGGCCAGCTTGCGCTATCTGGGCGGTGCGGTGGCATCGCTGGCCCCGGTGTTCCAGACGGTGACCGAGCAGGCGCTGGAGGTGGAGGTGCCCGTGCTGGCCTACCGCCGCTTCGCCCGTGTGCTGACGCTCAATGGCGCGGTGCGCCACACCCATTACGACACCAGCGGCGCGGCCTGGACCTGGAAGGGCGGCGTGCTGTGGGAGAGCGGCCATGGGTTGACCCTGCGCATGACCCGATCCCGCGACATTCGCGCGCCCAATCTCTATGATCTCTACAGCCCGCAAGCGGTGGCCGTGAACAATTACACCGATCTGCATACCAACACTTCGGCGCTGGTGGCGCAGGTGCAGCAGGGCAATCCCGCACTCAAGCCCGAAAAAGCCGATACGCTGACGATCGGCGCGGTGCTGGCGCCGCACTTTCTGCCCGGTTTCAGCCTGACCCTTGATTACTACAACATCCGTATCCATCAGGCGCTGGTCAACATCGCCGGGTTCCAGCCATCGACGCAGGTGGCATGCGAGACATCGGGGGGTACATCGCCTTTTTGTGCCTATTACATCCGGCCCTATGGTTTTGCGAACAACAGTGCCGCCAATTATCCCAGCCTGTTGATCAGCAAGACGCTGAACGTCGCCTCGCTCTCGACGGAAGGCATGGATTTCGAGGCACATTATGCCACTCGACTGGCCGGGCGTGCCCTAGCAATGCGGGCTCTGGTGACCTGGCAGCCAACGCTGCGTTATGACAATGGCGCGGGCAGCATCGTCGATGTCGGCGGGGCGGCCGATGGCGTGGGCGGATTGCCGCCGCTGCCTGCGGTCAGGATTACAGCCAGCATGAATCTCGCCCTGAGTTCTGCGCTGGGGCTGACTGTGCAGGAACGCTGGCGCAGCCCGCTGCGCCAGCATGGCAATGCCGATCTGGTCTTTGCCGATGGCGATGTGCCCGCCATCGGCTACACCGACCTGTCACTGCGTTACAGCATCGACCGCCATCTGGAGGCCAGCTTCAGCGCCCAGAACCTCTTCAACGCCTGGCCGCCCACCTATGCCAGCGCGGGCGGCTCCACCCAGATGAACTATCTGGGCGGTTATGCCCAGGGTGACGATATCGAGGGTCGCTATATGACGCTCAATCTGCGTTTGCATTTCTAGCCTATTGCTTCCAGCTCACCGTGAAGAGCGCGCTGCGACCGGCGCCGGGGATCACATGGAAGGGGTGCAGCTGGTCATAATAGAGCTTGTTGGTGGCATTGTAGAGATTGGCCTGAAGTGACAGGTTCTTCGTCACATCATAATGGGCACGCGCCTCGAAGGTGACATAGCCCGGCGCCACCAGAAAGGAGGCATTGGTGTTCTGGCCGAGGCGGCTCGATTGATACATGGCACCGCCGCCCACGATGAAGCGCGGGGTGAGCGCGTAGTCGGTTTCCAGACTGCCGCTGCTGCGCGGTGAGAGCGGCAACGGGGCACCGATGCGCGGCGATCCGGCGGCGGTGGGATTATCGGTCCACAGTGTTTCGGTGTAGAGGTAGCTGTAGCCCGCACGCAGCGTCCAGGCCCGGGTGATGTTGCCGACCAGTTCGGTGTCGAAACCGCGTGCGCGCTGGCGCCCGCCATTGGTGTTGAAGGCCGAATTGGTGGGATCGGGCACGCGGACATTGTTTTTCAGAATGTCGAAAAGCGCGGTGGTCCACAGCAGACGCCCGCCCGCCAGAGACCATTTGCTGCCAACTTCGATGATCCGCCCGGTTTCCGGCGCCACATTCAGATTGGCCTGAGCCACCGTGCGGCCCGAGGAAATCTGCGAGGTGATCCCTTCTGCGGAAGGGTCGAAACTGTCGGCATAGCTGACATAGAAACTGCCATTTGTCACGGGCTTGTAGGTCAGCGCCGCGCGCTTCGACAGCTTGTGGTTGACCGGATCGATATCGGTATGGGCCACGGTGGTGCCGGTCGCGTCATAGCCGGTGCTCTGATAATGCGCTTCATAGCGGTCCCAGCGCAGGCCCGCGATGGCAATCCAGTGGCTGCCAAGTTCCATCGTGTCGATGGCATAGAGACCGGTGGTGGCTGCCCGCGTGCGCGCGTTGAGCCGCACATAGGACGAGGCTTCTGTGAAAACCTGCGGCTGCGGGTTGGCAAGATTGGTGGTGATCACACCATTGTGGAAGATATAGACGGGGCGCGGCATCTCCAGCCCCAGTTCCACACCGGTGGTCAGCGTGTGCCTGATCCGACCGGTGGCGAAGTGGTTGGTGAGATCGACGACGCCCTGCGCGAACTGATCGACGCTGGTGCCGGAAAATTCATTCCGGGTGACGGTGATCGCGCTGAGCGGCGTGGTGGGCGCATAGGTGGTGGGCACCACTGCCTCGCTGGTGCGGAATTCGCGCGTGTCATGCGAATAGCGGATCTGGCTGTGAAGCGTGGTACTGGCACTGAAATCATGGTCCAGCCTTGCGGTCACCACATTGACGGTGGTGTCGAGATAATCGTCCGCAAAACCGTAATAATTGCGGCGATCGACCTTGGCAGGCGCGCCGTTGAACCATGGAATACCGTAATCGGGCCGGTTGTGCTCCTCCTGATGCAAATAGGAGAGCGTGAAGCGTGTATCGGTGCCCAGACCCAGCGAGATCGTCGGTGCCATGCCCCAGCGGCGATTGAGCGCTTCATTGCGGTCGGCGACATTGCCGGTCTGGCCCATGGCGTTGATACGGATGGCTGCGGTCTCACTGAGAGGGCGGTTGATGTCTATCGTTCCGCGCACTGTGTTGTCGGTGCCGCCCGCGATGTTGGCATCATAGATCGGGGTCAGGCCTGGCTGCTTGCTGACCTGATGGATCACCCCGCCGGTCGAGCCGCGCCCGAAGAGGATGCCCGCCGGGCCTTTGAGCACCTCGATGCTTTCGTCATTGAAGGTGTCGCGGTCGTAATAGCCGAAGTCGCGCATGCCATCGAGGAAGGTATCGTCACGCGTGGTGAAGCCGCGCAAGGAGGCATTATTGCCCTGCCAGCTGGTTTCGCCCGCGCCCAGGCTGAGGCCGGGCACCAGGCGCAGGGCATCGGCCAGACTGTTGACTGCACGCTTGTCCAGTTCGTCATGGCTGATGACTGTGACCGCTTGGGGCGTGTCGAGCAGCGACGTGGCGATCTTGTTGAAAGCCAAATGGGTGTCGGCGCTCTGGCCGGTAACGATGATCTCGGGGTGAGGGGCATTGTCGGTTGCATCCGCAGCCACGGCAGGCGAGGTCACGACCGGGGCAAGGGAGAGGCCCAATGTCATCGCGAGCGTGCGAGTTACATTCGCGGGTGGCGCGAGCGAAAAATCCTTACTCATCAAGGCAGCCTCTTCATCCAGTCTGTTATCGGCCGCCATTGTCCGGCTTGTCCGCAAAAGGGATGCGAACCTGCCTTTTTTACGACGGCTATCGATCTGGAGTCTCGGCAGCCTGCAAATCCTTCGCCGATCTCAATGCTTTTTGCGAATTAATTGCAAAAATTTTGAACGAGAAGGTCCGTTTGCTCATGGCGTCCCGGCGACCGCATCGGCAAATTTCCTCTGCGCGGCATTTTTGCACCAGTGCCTTTCATCCGTATAGATGCCTTTGAAATCGAGAATATTTTTATCGCCATAGACAATGATGCCCTTTCGGCAGAGACCGCTTCGCAAGCGAGAAATGAGGAAAATAGAAAAGAAGAAGGTTTGGAGGGGAGGGATTTTCTCCGCCCAAGATTCAAACCCAGCACAAGTCAAGTTATGGAGGGGAAATCCATGAATACTGTGCTGATCCGGCGGGCGCTGAGGGCGTCCACCGGGATGATTGCTCTTGCCTGCCTGGCGCCCACCGTTCATGCGCAAGATAGTGCTCCTGCTGCAACCGCCGGCAAGGCAGCCGATGTTCCCGCTGTGCCTGACCATGATATCATCGTGACGGGCTCCCGCCTTGTCACCAACGGCAACAGCGCCCCCACGCCGGTCACGGTGGCGAGTGTCGATACGCTGCTGAAGGCCCAGCCTGCCGGTGTGATCGAGGGGCTCAACGCCCTGCCTGGCCTGCTGGGTTCGATCAACACCACCAGCAATGTCAACACTGGCGGTTTCAACACACTGAACCTGCGTGGCATCGGCTCGACGCGCGGACTGATTCTGGTTGATGGGCGCCGGGTCGGCCCAACGCAGACCACCGGCTCGGTCGATGTTGATGTCATCCCGCAGGCGCTGCTCAAGCATGTCGATGTGGTGACGGGCGGCGCTTCGGCGGCTTATGGTTCGGAAGCCGTGTCGGGCGTGGTCAACTTCGTCACCGACACCAAATTCGTGGGGCTGAAGACCGACCTGCACTCGGGCATCTCGCAATATGGCGACGATCGCAAGCTCGGCGCCAGCATCGCCTGGGGCACCAATTTCAACGATGGCAGGGGCCATTTCGAGGCCAGCTATGAATATGCCGACAATGGCGGCTTTCTGCGCTCCAGCCGCCCCTTCCTGAACAATTGGGCGAGCATGACCGGATCGGGGACGGCGGCTTCGCCTTACACGCTGGTCTATGGCGCGCGGCTCAACAACTATGCCTTTGGCGGCTATGCCAGCACAGGCATTTTCAAGGGCATGCAGTTTGGTGCCAATGGCGTTGTCGGCCCCTTCAATCCGGGGACGCCCACCTTGTCCTCCTCGGTCAACACCGGGGGCGACGGCGCCTATTTCAACGGTTCCACGGCGGGCGCGGCGGCCGTCAATCATCGCGCCATGGCGCGGTTCGATTATGACATCACCGATGCCGTCCATGGCCATGTCACCGGGATCTTCAGCAAGTTCAAGCAGAGCTATACCCAGCAAAATCCGCAATATTCACTGAACATTGGTTATAACAACCCTTATCTTGCCACCGCAGGCGCCCAGTATCAGGCCGCAATCGCAGCGGGAGCGGCCATTCCGGCCGGAACAGCAGGTTCGAGCTTCGTGCTCAACAAGATGGACATGCAATTGCCGGCCTATCAGTACAATGTGCTGAACAGCTATTACCAGGTCGATGCCGGGCTGGACGGCAAGATCTTCGGCAAGTTCGACTGGGATGTCGATCTGTACCGCACTGAAAACCTGCAGCTGACGCGCAACAACAATGGCATCAATTACAACCGGCTATATGCCGCCGTCAATGCCGTCAGGAACCCGGCCAATGGGCAGATCGTCTGCAACGCGGCGCTGACCAATCCCAATTTCGCCAATTGCGTTCCGCTCGATGTGCTGGGCACCGGGACCGAAAGCGCGGCAGGCATGGCTTATGTCAGGCAAGCCATCATGAGCGATGTGGATTATGCCACCACCGATCTGAACGGCAGCATCAAGGGCAGCCTGTTCCATCTGCCTGCCGGTGATGTGAAGGCGGTGGTCATGGGCGAATGGCGCCGCAACACCTATGCGGTGGCCAGCAACGCCACGCCCAGCGACCAGATCGACTGCAATGGCATTCAGTTCCCCGGCAGCCTGAGTTCGGCGGCAGGGTGCTACAACTCCACCAGCGCCCTGCGCTATCTGGGTGGCCAGACGGCGGTGCGCACGCCGGTCAGCCAGATCGTCAAGGAAGTGGCTGCCGAGGCCGAAGTGCCGCTGCTGGCCGACAAGCCCTTCTTCAAGTCGCTGACGCTGAACGGGGCGGTGCGTTACACCAACTACAACACCAGCGGCGATGCCTGGACCTGGAAGGGTGGCGCGGTGTGGAATGTCAGCGACGAACTGACCTTCCGCGGCACGCGTTCGCGCGATATCCGCGCGCCCAACCTCTATGATCTGTTCCAGCCTGCCACGATCAGCACCACCAACTATGTGGACATTCATACTGGTAACACATCGGGCGTGCTGGGCCAGCAGCAGCAGGGCAACCCCAATCTGACGCCTGAAAAGGCCGATACGCTGACGCTGGGCGTGGTGCTCAAGCCCCACTTCATTCCCGGCTTCAGCCTGGCGGTCGACTATTACAAGATCAAGATCAACAATGCGCTGGTCAACATCTCGGGCATGCAGCCGGCCACGCAGACGGCCTGCGAACAGTCGGGCGGTACGGCGGTGGTTTGCTCGCTCTATGTCCGTCCCAACGCGTTCAGCGATCATTCGGCGGCAAATTTCCCCACGCTGCTCTATTCACAGACGCTCAACGTCGCTTCGCTCAACACGCATGGTGTCGATTTCGAGATGAACTATGCGCATCCGATCGCGAACCATGCCTTCAGCCTGCGCGCGCTGGTCACTTATCAGCCCACGCTGCTGTACAACAACGGTCCTGCCGGGCAGGTCGATGTGGGCGGCGCGGCTGATGGCGTGGGCGGGCTGCCGCCGATCGCCAAGTGGAAGGTGGTGGGCAACATCAACTTCGATCCGGTCGAGAAGCTGCATGTCATGGTGCAGGAGCGCTGGCGCTCTTCGCTTCAGCAGAACGGTACGCTCAACAACAATGGCGTGGGCTATGCCTATGTTTTCGCCAATCCGCCGGTGCCTTCGATCGGTTACACTGATCTGAACTTCAGTGTGGATGTGGCAAAGAACTTCAACGCCTATTTCAACATCCAGAACCTCTTCAACAGTTACCCGCCGGTCTATGCCAGCGCGGGCGGCACCACCCAGATGAACTATTTGGGCGGCTTTGCTCAGGGCGACGACATCGAAGGCCGCTACTTCACCGTCGGCGTGAAGTGGAAAATGTAACAACAAAGAAAAGTTGGAGCGCCGGAGAGGGAATTTCCCGCTCCGGCGCTCAAAGTTTGTGAGGATCGAGGGAGCATAATGATGCCGAGCAGAAGAGATATCCTGAAAACGGGGGCCGTCGCCTCGGCCGCCGGCCTGATGGTCGGCGAAGCGGGACTGGCGCAGGCACAAAGCTTGCCCGTGCCTGCCGGTGTCGGCCATAGCCTGGTCGAGACGATGCAGCCCAAGGCCTGGACCAGGGCGCAGCGTCCTTCTCCGGCGATCTCGATCGATGTGCATACCCATTGGGCGCCGCTGCCCTATCTCAAGGCCAAGGCCGATCTGGGGCAGCCTGATTTTCTCGATCCGGTCAATGCCGATCTGGGGCGCCGCATCGCCTGGATGGATGGCCATGGCATGCAGACCCAATTGCTGACCCTCGGCGGTTTCCGCCCTTGGGTCTGGGTCACGCCCGAGCAGGGTGCGCTGATCTCTCGCGTCAGCAATGATGCCGCCATCGAGGCGCATCAGGCCCATCCCACCCGCTTTATCGCCGGGATCGAGCTGAACGCGAGCGATCCTGTCGGCGCGCTGGCCGAGCTGAACCGTGTGGCGGGCAAGCCGGGTCTGGTCTGTGTGCATCTGCCCACGGCGCTGGCGGGCAAGGATTTCCTTTATGACGATGCTTTCCAGCCGGTGCTGGCGCGCATCAACGATCTGGGCCTGCCGATCATTCTTCACCCGCTTGATGGCGAGGCGAACTGGTTTCTGGGCAAGCGTCTGGCCGATGCCGCTTCCGGCGCGACGGCCAGCGCGAACCCCATGGCCAACCGTTTCCCGGGCCTGACAAATTCGGTCGGCAATTCGATGGAGATCGCGGTGTGCATTGCCAAGCTGATCTCTTCGGGCACGCTCGATCGCTACCCCAACATTATGTATATCGCCACCTGTGGCGGCGGTGCCATTCCGCTGATCGGCGGGCGCATGGAAAACCGCAGCGGCGGCAATGGCAAGCTGACCCAGCCGGTCTACAAATATTTCCGCCGCTTCTATTTTGACTCGCTGGTCTATTGGCCGGAAAATCTGCGCTATCTGGCCGATGTGGTCGGCGTGGACCGTATCGTTCTGGGCACGGACAATATGTACGGCCCCGGCGAGCGCCAGATGACCGATGAACCCAATTCGGTGATCGATCAGGTCAACTTCTCGGCAGGTGACCGCGACCTGATCCTGCGCGGCAATGCCAAGCGGCTGTTCAAGCTGTGAGAGGGGGAAAGATCATGATCCGTACCGCAATCACCGCCGGGGCCCTGCTGGCCATGGCTCCAGCCGCCATGGCTCAGCAGGCGCCTTCGGGCGAGCCCCGTGACCGCTCGGTCTATTTCAGCGCCGAACAGATGCAGGCCATCGAGGATGGCGCGAAAGACAAGACCAGCGGCGCGCCCGCTGCCTTCTCCAAGCGCCTGATCACAGCCAGCACGCATTCGACGTCGCTGATCCGGCTGCTCAAGCCCGATACGCCTCATGCCCATGCGGTGTGGAGCGAGATCTTCGTGGTACGCGCCGGCAGCGGCATTCTGGAGACCGGGGGCACCATCACCGGCGTGACCGGGCATGATTCCGCCACGCACAAAGATATGTTCCTCGATCCGCAGGCACCTCCCCCCGCCGGGGCGAAACGACCTGCGGGCAATGCCAATGATCTGGCGGGCACCGGCATCGATGGCGGTGTGCAGCAGCATGTGAAGGCGGGCGATATCGTGCTGGTCCCGGCGGGCGTGGCGCATCGCTGGCTCAAGGTGGAAGAGCCGGTGATCTATCTGGATATCAAATTCCCGAAGGCTGACTGAAGGCACGCCAAAGGGTCGGGAGAGAAAAGCATGACGGGGTTGCGGATGATATCGAAACGCTGGCGCCGCGCGCTGGCTGCGGGTGTCGCGCTGGCGGGAGGGATGGTGGCATCTCCCGCGCTGGCGGGCACGTGTGGCGACCTCGCGGCGTTGAAACTGGCTGACGTTACGGTGACCAAAGCCGAGACGGTGACATCGCTCGATGCCGTCTCGCCCGCACTGGCCAAGGAAAAGGCTCCCGCGCCCTTCTGCCGTGTCACCGGTTTTATCACTCCGACCCGCGATTCCCATATCCAGTTCGAACTGTGGATGCCTGAGGGCGATGGCTGGAATGGCAAGTTCCAGGCTTTGGGCAATGGCGGCTTTCTGGGCACGCTGAATTTGCGCGGCGTGCTGGGCGGGGTGCGTCGGCGCTATGCCACGATGGTTACCGATCTGGGCCATATCAATAAGGCGGGCGCGCCCGAGGATGCCGCATGGGCATTGGGCCATCCTGACAAGGTGGTCGATTACGCTTACCGGGGTGAGCATCTTTCGGTGCAGGCTTCCAAGGCGCTTCTTGCGGCATTCTACGGGAAGAAGGCCGATCATGCCTATTATGTCGGCTGTTCGGCGGGCGGCATTCAGGGGCTGACCGAACTGCTGCGCTACAGCGATGATTTCGACGGCTATGTGATCGGCGATGCCACGCCGGACCATGTCGGGCAGGAGCTGGGCGCGCTGTGGAACACCCTTCAGGCCTCGTTGAAATATCCTGCCGATGCCTTGCGTGCCGATCAGGTGGCCGCGATCCATGGTGCGGTGCTGAAGCAATGTGCGGGCAAAGATGGCGGTCTGGCCTCCGATCCTTTCCTCACCGATCCGCGCCTGTGCCGCTTCAAGGTGGAGGTGCTGGCCTGCAAGCCGGGTGAGGCGGGCGGCACCTGCCTGACGCCACGTCAACTGGCCATCGTGCGGGCCATCTATGCCGGACCGAAGAACCCGCACAATGGCGAGGCGTATCTGGCCGGGATCATGCCGGGCAGCGAAGGCAGTTGGGACAAGTATTTCACCGGCAAGACCAATCCCGCCAAGGCTGATCGGCCCTGGGGCGGCTTCCTGATGGATATGGCCTATGGCGATCCGGACTATCTGCCGGGCCAGAAATACCTGACCTTCGATTTCGACAAGGATGTCACCGCCCTGCGCGCCCGTGAGGTCGGCGGAGAGACACTGGACAGCAGTTGGAACACGCGTAACCGCGATCTCGATGCCTTTGCCAAGGCTGGCGGCAAGGTGATCCAGTATCACGGTTGGGACGATCCCAACATTCCGCCGCTCGAAGCGATCAAGTTCCGTCAGAGCCTGATCGACAATCTGGTGAAACGCCGCAAGCTGACCCCGGCCAAGGCCACAGCGCTGATCGACAGCTATTATCACCTCTTCATGGTGCCGGGTTTAGGCCATTGTGGCGGCGGCGAGGGCCCGTGGAACATCGGTCAGACCGGTCCCGTGCCCGGCGCCCCGATGGATGGTGAGCATGATACACTCACCGCTCTGGAACAATGGGTTGAACAGGGCGTCGAGCCCAAGCGCCTGATCGGCGGGCATATGGAAGGCGGCGCGCCGGGGCAGGGTAACCCCAATGGCAGCGGCACCAGGGCCAGCCCGCCTGACGTCACGCGCCCGGTCTGCGCCTATCCGGGCATCGCCCATTACAACGGCAGCGGCGACAAGGCCGATGCCGCCAGCTTTACCTGCGGCGCTGCCGGGCAAGGACACCGTTCATGAAAACCAGCATTGCGATTGTTTCCCTTGCCGCGCTGAGTGCCTGCATGGCCGGTGTGGCAGAGGCCCGGCCGGGTTCTTCCCTCGCCCCGGTCGGGCCTTACCACCTATCGCCTGCGCGCGGGCCTTTACGCCCCGTGGATCTTGCGCCGTTCAAGGGGCGGGCCTCCAGCGAAATCCTCGCCGGGCCATCTTCCGGGCTGGACAGTTCATGGGTGATCTACACGCGGCTTGCCGCTCATACCCTGCCTCAGGGGGCGATCAGCCTGCCGGTGGACCATACTTTTCTGGTTCTCAAGGGCTCGCTGGATATCGAGATTGGTGATGAGCGTTTCACGCTCAAGCCCGAGACGCTGGCGCTGATCCCGGCGGGTGTGCCGCATCGCGTGTGGAACGCGGGCGGCGAGGAGGATGCCGCACTGGAGGTCGTCACCCCCGCGCCGACCCGGGATCTGGCCAGCCTGTTCAGGCCTGCCACCCCCCGCAAGATTGAGCATGCTGCGCAATATGTGCGCGTCGCTCCGCCTTTGGGGCAACTGGTGAGCGGTACCGGCCATGCCTCGCTCAATGAGCGGGTGCTGGCCTCGCGCGCCACGGGCTCGGCCCATGTGCTGGAGCGGCTCAATGATATGCTGCCCGGCGGCGGGCGCAGCGAAACCCATCTGCATCCCTTCGATCAGGTCTATTTCGTGCGCAGGGGCGAGATGACAGTGCAATATGGGATGGCCAGCTATCAGGCTCCCGCCAACACGCTGGTGGTGCTGCCCATCGGCGTGGCGCACAACAATCTCAACAACAGCAACCAGGTGCAGAGCATCGTGACCCTGCTGTTGCCGGAGCCGGAAAAAGGCAAACCGTTGGGGGCGGGCGTCACCATGACCATGACGGGAGGCGGTACGCCGCCATCAAGTCCCAAGCATGAGGACTGAAACCAGGATGCTTGCCAAAACCCGTACCTCAGCCGCGCAGGCTCAAAACACGCGCGGCAAGATCGGCGCGATCATTGCTGCGTCCAGCGGCAATCTGGTCGAATGGTTCGATTTCTATGTCTATTCTTTCTGCTCGATCTATTTTGCCGGAGCTTTTTTCCCTTCGGCGGACCGCACCACGCAGTTGCTGAACACGGCCGGGCTGTTTGCCGCCGGCTTCCTGATGCGGCCGATTGGGGGCTGGTTCTTTGGACGTATGGCCGATCGGCATGGGCGGCGTGGTGCGCTGATCGCCTCGGTGCTGACGATGTGTGCCGGTTCGCTGGGCATTGCGGCTTTGCCGACCTATGGCGCGATCGGTGTCTGGGCGCCCGCGCTGCTGATGGTGGCGCGGCTGGTGCAGGGTTTTGCCCTCGGCGGCGAGTATGGCACCGCGGCCACCTATATGAGCGAGGTTTCGATGGCGGGGCGTCGCGGTTTTCTCTCATCCTTCCAATATGTCACCTTGATCGGGGGGCAGTTGCTGGCTTCGCTGGTGGTGGTCGTGCTTGAGCAGATCTTCTCTGAGGCGGAGATGAAGGGGGGCGCCTGGCGCATTCCCTTCATGATTGGGGCCTTGGCAGCGCTTTGCGCGCTGGTCGCGCGGCTTCGCTTGCAGGAAACCGCCGGGCATGAGGCGCGGGAAAGTAAGGATGCCGGGAAACTCTCGGCGCTGCTGGCACAATATCCGCGCGCCTTCATCTCGGTGCTGGGCTTTACGGCGGGTGGCTCGCTGCTGTTCTACACCTTCACCACCTATATGCAGAAGTTTCTGGTGAACTCCTCGGGGCTCAGCATCGCGACTGCCAGCAGCATCATGACGGGCTGCCTTTTCGTCTTCATGTGCCTGCAACCGGTGATGGGTGCATTGTCTGACCGGATTGGGCGGCGGGCCAACATGCTGATCTTCAGCGTGGGCGGCGTGGTGCTGACGGTGCCGATCATCACCCTGCTGCATGGCGCGACAAGCCCGCTGGAGGCTGGCATGCTGATCACGGCGGCTCTCGCGCTGATCAGCTTCTACACCTCGATTTCCGGCATCATCAAGGCCGAGCTGTTCCCCACGCAGGTGCGCGCTTTGGGGGTGGGCTTTGCCTATGCGCTGGCCAATGCGGTCTTTGGGGGGACGGCGGAGTATGTCGCGCTATGGACCAAGTCTATCGGCCATGAAGGCGCGTTCTACTGGTATGTGACGGCCGTGATGGTGCTGGTGACTGTGGTCAGTTGGGGCCTGCCCAAACGCGCGCCCTATCTCGGAGACGGACAATGAGCTTCACGATCAACCGCCGCCACGCCATGGCAGGTGGGGCTGCCGCTCTGGGGCTGGCGGGGATGGCGCCGATGGCACTGCGAGCGGCCACGGGCGAGGATATTACCGGCCAAGTGGCGCGCCATATGGTCGCCATGCGCGACATGAAGCTGCCGCCCGAAGTGCTGGAGGCGGCCAAGCACCGTATTCTCGATACGTTCGCCGCGATGATCTCTGGCGCGCGGATGAAGCCGGGGATCGCGGCAGTGGGCTATGTGCGCGGGCTGGGCGGCACGCCTCAGGCTTCCGTGGTGGCCAGCAATCTGCGTACCAGCACGGTCAATGCGGCGCTGGCCAACGCCATGTGTGCCCATGCCGATGAGACCGACGATTTCGAGCCCGTGACCAAAGCTCACCCTGGCAGTTCAACCGTGCCTGCCGCTCTGGCTGTGGGCGAGAAGAACGGGGCAAACGGCATGGCACTGATCCGCGCCGTGGTGCTGGGCTATGATCTGGGTTGCCGCTTGCTGATGGCGCTGGGGCCCGATCTGGTGCGCGGCACGCACCGCAGCGCGGAGGGCACGGCGGCGACCTATTGCGCTCTGGGCTCGGCAGCGTTGACGGCCATGGATGAAACGGGAATGCGTTATGCGCTCTCCTATGGCGCTCAGCAGGTTTCGGGTCTGTGGAGCTGGGTGGATGATGAGGACCATATCGAAAAGGGCTTCGATTTCGCCGGCATGGGTGCGCGCAACGGCGTAATGGCCGTCACCATGGCCGAGGCCGGATTCACCGGCGTGCATAATGTGCTCGATGATACGCATAATCTGATCAGGGCGCTGTCGACCAGGCCCGATCCGCAGCAATTTGTCACGGGGCTGGGGCAGAGCTTCTTCATCACCAGATCGGCGATCAAAACCTATACGGTGGGCTATCCCAACCAGTCAGCACTCGATGCGGTGCTGACCCTGCGCAGGGAAAACCACCTCACCGCCGATCAGGTCGCTTCGGTTCTGGTGCGCCTGCCCACCGACGCCATCGGCATCGTGGGCGAAAGCGCCATGCCTGATGTGAACTGTCCGCATCTGGTTTCGGTGGCGCTGCTCAAGGGCGCGGTGTCCTTCGTGGATGCCCATGATGTGTCGTTGATGAAGGCCCCTGCCGTGCTGGCGATCCGCGCGCGCACCAAGGTGGTGGGCGACCAGAGCCTGATGGACCCTGCCGCCCCGCGCGGTGCCATCGTGGAACTGACGCTGAAGGACGGACGTGTGCTCAGCCATCACACGCGCTTTCCTTCGGGCACGCCGGAAAATCCGCTGAGTACGCAGGATGTGGCGGCCAAGGCGATGGATCTTATCGCCCCGGTGCTGACGCGGGCGCGCAGCCAGGCGCTGATCGATACGATCTGGGCGCTGGAGAAGATGGAGAATGTGCGGGCGCTGGGGGCGCTGATCAAGGCTTGAAACCTGTTTTCCGGGAGGTTCCCTCAGCGTGATGCCTCCCGCACGCCGATATCCTTGGGGAGGGATTTGCCATGAGATCGAAGCTGAGCCGCTCCGCAACGCAGCTTGCTATCCTGCCGCTTGCCTTCACTTTGGGGGGCGGGGTTGGCCATGCCTCGCCAGCCTCCTCTACCTCATGTGACGCGGCAGCCCGTGCGACGCTTTCCGATGGGCAAATCACCGGGGCGACGCTGGTGGCTCAGGGCGCCATGCCCGCGCCGCCCGGTTTCAACGGTGCGGCGCCCAACCAGGCGAGCCTCGATCTCTATGCCTCCCTGCCAGCCTTCTGTCGCATTCAGGCCGATCTGCATCCTGCCCCGGATTCTGACATCAAGATCGAGGTCTGGGCACCTGTCCAGGGCTGGAACGGGCGGCTGCAACTGCTGGGCAATGGCGGCTATCAAGGGGCGATCCAATATGGTGATATGGCGCTTGGCCTGAGCAAATCCTATGCGGTGGCCTCAAGCGACACCGGGCATAGGCCAGAACACAATCAGGATTTCTACGTCGGCCATCCCGAAAAGGTTGTCGATTGGGAAGTCCGCGCCGTGCATGAAACAGCTGTGGCGGCTAAGGCGGTGGTCGCCAGCCTGTTTGGCACAGGACCCAAATATTCCTACTGGAACTCCTGCAGCACCGGGGGGCGACAAGGCTGGATTGCAGCGGAATATTATCCGCAGGATTTTGATGGATTGGCCATTGGCGACCCCGCCAATCCGATGACGCGGCTACAGGGCAGTTCGCTCTGGCTCAATCTGATGCTCAACCGTTCGGCCACCAGCTTTATCTCACAGGAAAAATGGGCGCTGATCCATCAGAGCTTCACTCGCGCCTGCGATGCGCAGGATGGGCTGAAGGACGGTCTGGTGGAAAACCCGCTGGCCTGCCGTTTCGACCCCCAACAGTTGCTGTGCAAGGGAGAGGATCAAACCTCCTGCCTCACTGCCCCTCAGCTGGACTCGCTCAGAGCGGTGACGCGCGGCATGCGGAGCAAGAGCGGGCAGCAGCTCTATCCCGGCTATCCGATGGGTTCGGCCTTGTTGCCGGGGCCGGTCGGGGGCAAGAACCCGGACCCTTCCGCGCCGCAGACTTATCGTATCCTCTACAAGGACCCGAGTTGGGACTTCCATCGCTTCGATGTCGAGACCGATATTCCGCGAGCCGACAGGCTGGGCTATCAGACGATGAATGCGGTCAATCCGGAAAAGCTCAAAGCGCTCTTCGCGCGCGGCGGCAAGGTGCTGATGTATCACGGTTGGGATGATCCGGCGATTACGCCGATGATCGGGCTCAAGCTCTACAGCGATGCGGTGCAGGCCAACGGCGGGCCGAAGAAGACGAAGGATCTGATCCGCCTGTTCATGATCCCCGGCAAGGCCCATTGCGGCAATCCCTTCGACCAGATGGAAGTGATCACCCGCTGGGTCGAGCAGGGCGTGGCGCCGGATACGATCACGGTGTCCTATGCCGCGGTGACCGCAGGCGACGCTCCGCATGGTCCCCGCATCCGCAAGGTCTGCGCATGGCCTCAGACGTCCCGCTACAAGGGGCAGGGCAGCGTGGATGATGCCGCCAGCTTTGCCTGCGTCAAATCCGGCACGTGATCATCGGGCGCCGGGCACAAGCGCGGCGCGACAGGGGAGGTTTTTCGAGATGCGCTCATGGTTTTCTGATCGGATGATGCGTGGCGCCGGCGTTGCCGGTGTCGCGATGGCGGTGGGGCTGGCAGGTCTGCCCGGGCAGGCGCAGGCCGCAACGGCGGATCGGCTCGATCTGGCGCCGGTCAAACCCGTGGTATCCTGCGAAAGTCTGTCTGCGCTCCGCTTCGATGGTGTGACCGATGCGCCGACCACGGTCACCGCGTCCAGGGTCGAGCAGACAGAAAAGGGTGCCTATTGCAAGGTGGAAGGCACGGTGGCGCCCACCATCGCCTTCACCGTCGAGCTGCCGATGGAGCGCTGGACCCAGCGTTTCCTCGAAAACGCCATGGGCCGCCAGACACCCGCCTGGTCGAGCGGCTGCGCACCGGCCACAGATGGTGAATTTGTCGTGGCTTCCGATCACTCCACCGGGGCGGGCGGGGGCCAGACGGATGTTGCCTGGACGTCGCAAATGCAGAAACGCATCGATTATGCCTATCGCGGCAATCATCAGACGGCGCTGGTGGCCAAGGCGCTGATCCGCGCCTTCTATGGGCAGGCACCCAAATTCTCCTATTTCATGGGCTGTTCGGAAGGGGGCCGTCAGGCGCTGATGGAGGCTCAGCGCTTTCCCGATGATTTCGACGGGGTGACGGCGGGCGCTCCGGTGGCCATCGACAGCGTCCACAATGTGTTTTTCCACCCCTGGGAGGATCATGTGAACCACCGCGCCGATGGTTCGCGCATTCTGGTGAAAGACCGGCTGGCGCTGCTGCATGCGGCGGTGGTGCGGCATTGCGGCACGGCGGCGGGGCTGATCGATGGCATGTTGCAGCAACCCACCGCCTGCCGCTTCGATGCGTCATGGGTGCAATGCGCGCCGGGTAAGGAGAGTTCGACGTGTTTGACGCCTGAAGAGGTCGCTGTGGTGGAGCGTCTCTATCGAGGACCTTCAGGCGATACCGGGCGCAAGCTGGAGATCGGCGGTTGGCCGCTGGGCTCGGAGGGCTTCTGGAAGCTGTCCACTGCCACCGAATATGGTGATCGCGAAACCAAAGAGGGCTTCGCCATGCGCCGCCTGTTCTTGCCCCCGGATGGTGAGAAAAGCGCCGGGCAGCTTGAAGCGGAATTCCGCTATGACCAGAGTTTCTATGACAAGACCATGGCTCTGGCCTCGCTCTACAACGCGGCCAACACCGATCTGGCGCCTTTCGAAAAGCGTGGCGGCAGGCTGATCCTGTGGCATGGTGCGGAAGATCTGATCGTGCAGCCCGAGATCTCGCTGGCCTATTATCAGGGCGTGCAGAAGCTGCTGGGCGCGGCGCGCACAGACACCTTCCTGCGCTATTTCCTGTTGCCGGGCGTGGGGCATTGCACCGGGGGCGAGGGGCCGAACCAGATCGACCTGCTTACCCCGCTGATGGCCTGGACGGAGCTGCATCGTGCGCCCACCAGCCTGACAGCAGGCAAGGTGCAGGATGAGCCGGGCGGTATGGGCCGAGGGCCTACGCCGCCTTATGCCGCTCCGGCAAAGCCGACCAGCTACACGCGCCCGATTTATCCCTTCCCCCAGGTGGCCCGCTACAGCGGTCAGGGGGATGCGAAGGATGCGGCCAGCTATGTGTCGGTACGCGGGCCGATCAAACTGCCCCAGACCTATGACACACAGGCTGAAAGGCTGATCGGGCCGGACAATCAGCGGGATTGGAACGTGGTCGACGGCAAGCTGGTGGATTCAGCGCGATAAAGCCGTGCTTGAGGGAGTGATGAGCGCCCATTGCGCTCTCGCTTCCATCAAGCGGTCCCAAAAAAATGCAGATGGGCTGGAAGGATTTGTCAGCCGCGAAGGCTCATTGAGTTGAGAGCAGAAAAAGCATCGACATGTGTTGGGGAGGTCAGTTGGGCGATGGAGCGCCGTAAATTTCTCGCTGGAATGTCAGCTCTTGCCACGGCGTCGGCCCTGAAACCTTCCTTTGCTTCAGCCATGCAGGGCGGGATGGATATGGGGCCTATGGACATGAAAGGCCATGCGATGGGGCATGAGCCCGTCGCGCCCCCGCCCGTCGGCAAGGCTGATCACACCTTGCGCATCGAGCCTTGCAAGCTGGAGATCGCGCCGGGCGTGACGGTCGAGACCACCGCCTTCAACGGCCAGGTGCCCGGGCCGATGCTGCAGCTCAAAAAAGGCGTGCCCACAACCATCGATGTGATCAACGCCACCGATGTCGAGGATCTGACCCATTGGCACGGGCTGCACACCGATGTGCGCAACGATGGCGCCATGGAGCAGGGCGCGTCCATGATCAAGCCGGGCGAAACCTTCCGCTATCACCTGACGCCCGAGCCTTCAGGCACGCGCTGGTATCACACCCATGCCATGGCCGGGGACAATCTCAATCTGGGTGGCTATTCCGGCCAGTTCGGCTTTCTCACGGTCGATGGCGGGCCCTCGCCGGGGGATTACGATCAGGAGCACTATCTCGCCATCCATCACTGGGTGCCGCATTTCGTGCCGATGGTGATGCAGATGCAGGCCATTTCGGCCAATCGTCCCGTCTCGGTGGGATCGGACGTCGCCTATAAATATGCCACGGTCAATTCGCACTGTCTGGGCGCAGGTGAGCCGTTGCGCGTCAAGAAGGGGCAGCGCGTTCTGCTCCACCTGCTCAATGCCAGCGCGACGGAGAATGTCGTCATGGCGTTGCCGGGGCACACATTCAAGGTCATCGCGCTCGACGGCAATCCGGTGCCCAATCCGCGCAAGGTCGAGACTCTGTCCATCGCGGTGGCCGAGCGGATCGATTGCATCGTCGAGATGGACAATCCGGGGGTGTGGATATTGGGTTCGACCCTGCCCGAAGTGCGCGACATGGGGCTGGGCATCGTTGTGGAATATGCCGGAGAAAAGGGGCGGCCCGTGTGGCACGATGTGCCGCAGGCCCCATGGGATTATCGGCAGTTTGCCTCGGAAACGCAGGCGCCCACGCCTGACAAGGTCTTCAACCTGCAATTTATCGACGTTGGCACCCGTGACGGTTCGATGTTCGACACCTGGACCATCAACGGCAAGGCGTGGCCGGAGGTTGACCCGCTGCTGGTGGAAAAGGGCAAGCGCTACCGCATGCTGTTCCACAATCTGAGCGGGGACCAGCATCCTATGCATCTGCATCGCCATTCCTTCGAAGTGGTGGCGATC
Source organism: Novosphingobium terrae (assembly GCF_017163935.1). NCBI lineage: Bacteria > Pseudomonadati > Pseudomonadota > Alphaproteobacteria > Sphingomonadales > Sphingomonadaceae > Novosphingobium > Novosphingobium terrae. The sequence continues at coordinate 1,627,275 of NZ_JABVZR010000001.1, forward strand.
GACGGCAAGCCGATGAGCGGGCTGATCAAGGATACGGTCAATGTGCTGCCATATCAGCGTGTTGCTGTTGATTTCATTGCCGATAATCCGGGCGACACCATCTATCACTGCCATATGCAGCTGCATATGGATCACGGTTTCCTCGGGATGATCAAATATGTCTGAGGCTGTCGCATCAGGATTTGGGGAGCAGGGAATGTGACAAAACAGGCGTTAATCGCGGGGCGTGTCGCTGTCGGCCTGCTGGCGGTCTCTGTGACCATCGCGGCCTTTGGCCAAGGCGGGCAGCATGGCATACCTCAACCGGAAAAGGTCTATGGTGATGGCGTTACATGGCCGCTCAAGGTCAAGGTGTGGCAATATGACGTCCCGAAGATGATCGAACAGGCCAAGGTGCCCGAAGATGTGAAGGCCGGACGCATTCTCTGGGTTCAGAAATGCGCTTACTGCCATGATGGCGTCGGCTCACCGACTTACCGCACGATGGGGCCATGGCTGGGCGAAGAGATGATCGCCAACATTGGCGAAGCCAATGCGAAGAATTTCATCAAGAACGGTGATGTTCGCATGCCCGCCTTCAAATACAATCTGGAGGATGAGCAGATCGACCATCTGATCGCCTTCCTCAAAACGGTGAAATCCGACCAGAAGCCCACGGCAACTCAGCTTTCCGGGCGGGGCGAGGGGCAGGCGGCCAGCGACTGAAGGGCTTTGTGGGATGCTCACGCGTATCAACCCAGCGATGAACCACTCGCGCCGAGGGCTTTGCCTCGCGGCTATCGCTACCGTGGCTCTGCTCACAGGTTTGTATGGTCAGGAGGCCGCGGGCGCAGCGTGGCGAGAGGCGCCCGGCATGACCCGGACCATCAAGGATGCGCGCGGCAGGCCGATCGCGGATGTGGCCATCTGTGGTGACGGTGCTGGCTCACTGACTGGTCGTGATTCAGAATCGCGGTTTGGTGAGGGGGTTCTGGCCTTCCTGCAGAATATGAAACCCGAACAAAAGCCCGTGGCAACCCAGCTTGCCGGGCGGGACGAAGCTGGCGCTTCCAGGCACTGAAGGGCATTTCGAGATGCGCAAGACAATCAAGGCAGCGATGAAGAACCCGAGCCGTGTGATTTCTCTGGCAGCCATGGCCGCCGTCACATTGCTGGCGGGGGCGCGCGGTTGGGAAGCGATTGGCGCGACCCCGGCCGAACCACCCAGCCTGATCGGCACGATCAAGGACAGTGCGGGCAAGCCGATGGCCGGAGTGGCGATCACCGCTCAGGCTGACGACAAGCTGTTCAAGACCACTGTCTTCACCGATGAGCGCGGCGACTATGTCTTCCCGACCTTGCTGGCCGGGCAGTACCGGATCTGGGCGCAGGCGGTGGGTTTCACCACGGCGCGCGCGCAGAGCCCCCTCGATCCTGCCAGGACGGTGCGTGAGGATTTCACCCTTCCGGTGCTGGCCAAATATGATGCCATGATGACCGGTGCGGACTGGATGAATTCGCTTCCTGAGGACACGCTTCAGCACAGGAAGATGAAGCAGGTGCTCTTCGTTACCTGCTCGGGTTGCCATGGTTTCGACGTCATCCTCAACAACCGCTTCAACGAGGCGGGCTGGCTGCGGCTGGTCAAAGCCATGGAATCGGCCGATTACACCGGCTATCGCGGTGGCGATGATATTCCCCCCAACCAGCTCAACTGGGAGGGCTTCGTCATGCGGCGGTTCGAAAAGGATCTTGCCGCCTATCTGGCCGAGATGCGCGGACCCAATCCCTCGCCCTTCCAGTTGAAACCCCTGCCGCGTCCGACGGGTGAGGCGGCGCGTGCCGTGATCACCCAATATGACCTGCCCATCCAGGATCGCCCCAATGAAGACGCCTGGCATCACGGTGACGATTGGATGAGGGGGGAGGCCACCGGCATGCATGGCACGGTGGGGCTGCATGATGTGGTTGCGGCGCCTGATGGCATGGCCTGGATCACCCAGTCACGCACCACGGTGGAAACCAACCGCAGCCTGATCAAGCTGGACCCGCGTACCGGCGAGATGACGGTCTTTACGCTTCACAATCCGCGCGGTCAGCCGATGTATTTCGAGCAGATCAGCGACAAGGCGCTCGGCCCCAAGGGCACGATCTGGATGCATGGCGCAGGCGCGCTGGTGCGGCTCGACACGCTCAGCCCCAACCCTTTCACCGGCTATCCGATTCCCACGGCCTATGGCGGCACGCAGAATTCGATCGATGGCGACAACATCGGCCGCGCCTGGATCAATGGCAAGTTCGGCATCGTGGAATTCGATCCGGCCAAGCTTGGCGAAAAGGATGTGATGTTCCCGGGCTGGGCGCATTATTTGCAGGATGTGGTTGGCAATGGCACGACCTATGGGCAGGCGGCGGATTCTAGGAACAATCCATGGTGGTCGGCCAGCTATTCCGATGTGGTGGCCACCAAGGATATGAAGACCGGCAAGGTCACGCAATTTGCCATGCATGACAGCAAATATGACGCCCGCAAGGCGCTGATGTCGGCGGCGGATCTCAAGTTCTTTGATTCCGTGGGCAGCCTCACCTGGGGCAGCACGGCGGGCGATCCTACACCCTGGTCGGAAATGCCGCGCCGTCTGGCCGCCGACAAGAACGGCACAAAGGTCTGGGTGCCGAACTGGGCCGCCTCCAGTGTGGCCGAAATCGACATCAACACGCACAAGGTGATCTATCACGAGATGCCCTTCTGGGCGCATCCCTACAAGACAGCGGTGGATCAGAACCACAATGCCTATTGGAGCGTGCAGGCGGGCGAGGGCATGTTCAAGTTCGACGCCAGGACGCGGCAAATGACCTATTTCCCACTGCCGACCCATGGTTGCAGCCCCCGCCACATGAGCTTTGACGATTATCACAACGAAGCCTGGGTGCCTTGCGATCAGGCCGATACGGTGGACCGTATCCAGTTCCGCTCGCCGGCTCAACTGGCGGCGCAAAAAGCGGCAGCGAGGGTCAAATGATGCGGTTTCTTTCTCCCATGGCGGTGGTGCTTGGCTTGTTGGCAGCAGCCCCCGTGCAGGCGCAATGGCACGGGCTGCTCTCCGGCACGCATGAGGATCTGAGTGCTGTCTCTGCCATCGATGGTCAGATCGCCTGGGTCTCGGGCGCGCATGGCACCGTGCTGCGCACACAGGATGGCGGCACCAGCTGGCAGGCCTGCGCGGTGCCGCCCGGCGCCGCAGGTCTTGATCTGCGCGGCGTGCAGGGCTTCGACAAGGATACCGCAGTGGCGATGGCCGGAGGGCAGGGGCAAGCTTCCCGCCTGTTCAAGACCGCCGATGGCTGTCGCACATGGAAGGTGGTCCTGGCCAACCCGGATGCTGCCGGGTCTTTCGAGGCGCTGCGCCGGGCTACGGCCTATGACATCTATCTGCTCGGCCTGCCGGTGGACGGCAAATTCGTGGTCTATCTCTCACGCAATGCCGGGGATAGCTGGACGCGACAGGTTGATGACGGGCTGGCCGTGCCCTCAGGCGCGCATCCGGGAGTGGGCGGCAGTTCGGCGATGACCAATGTGCTTTCCTTCATGGCCTTCGGCGGGGCGGGCGAGGGCGCGCCGGTCTACAGCTATGGTCCGCTTTGCAAGGGCAAGGCCTGCGAAGTCGGCTGGAGCGGTAAGCCCACGCCTCTGGCACAGGGCGGGGTGACGGCTTCTGTGGCCGGGCGCAATGTTATGGTTCCCGCGACAGGCACCGTCACGGGAATCGGCACGATGCCAGCAACGACGCTGGTGGCGGTGGGGGGCAATCCGCAGCAAGGGGCGGGCGCGGCTGCCTTCAGCACGGATGGGGGCGCCAGTTGGAAGCCTGCCAGCGTGGCGCCGGGCGGTTATCGGTCAGCGGTCGATTTTGATGGCGATCACAACCGCTTTATCGCTGTGGGGCCGGAAGGAACGGATGTGACGGTCGATGACGGGCTGATCTGGGCGCCGCTGCGTCCTGCGCCGGGCGGAAGCACCGAGGAGGGCAAGGGCTGGACGGCCCTCTCGGTTCCCTTCGTGGTCGGGCCGCATGGCCGTATCGGCAGGCTACCCAGCGAATAGAGCCGTAACGATGGCGGGAGCTGCAACCGATTTTGACGGAAAAGCGATCGGTGTCTTTCGCCCCGCCTAGGCCGAGGCGGTGATCAACGCGCTCGCGCGACAGGGCAGAAATGCCCGGGCGGCGCGTATCTTTGCTCGTACCCACGCTCTGCCGTTTTGAGCCGCATTCTGAAACCACGAGAGCATTGCACTTCGGCGGGTCAGATCTCGTGAATATCTTCACCAGTTTGGCACCACGAGCTTGAGAGGTGGTGCAACTTTCTCACGACATCGCCAAGGCCACATTATTGGAGATTGTCTCGCTGAGGCTGAAATTCCTGGTGCACCAGGGCGATTTTTTCGGCGTCAAGAGCAAGGCTTGTCCCTCAAAGAGAAAGTTTCTTGAATTTCCGCATCTTGCCTCATTTTTCTTTTGTTCCCATACCCAAAATCGATCGAATATGACGCGCGATGATTCAAGGATGCGAGGATGGATAACAAGATGACCACACAGCGCGGTGATAGTCTTCCTTTTCTCGTCTATCTCAACTTCGCCATTCTCTTGCCGATCAGCTTTTTTCAGAACGGATTGCCGCGCTTCGCCTTGCTGACGGTTTTCGGGCTCGGTTTCTTGTTCCTGATCACGAACAGGAGAGCACGGCCGGTCCTTGACGACATGCTGAAACAAATCGGCGTGGCTGGCCGCTGGGTGCTCTTTGAGGTCATGCCGGCCATGGTGTTGTTGATCTCGCTGAGATCCCCCAATAAGGTACGGATCTGGGAAGCCCTTGTCGTTCTGGTGCTGATCGGCGCCCTGTTGTGGCGCGATGATCGTATCGCGCGAAACCCCAAGCGGGCGTTGGACGGGATGCCATGGTTCGGCTGGATCTTGCTCCTGTTTGCGCTTTCCGTTCCCTTGCTCAATCTGGCCAGCGGTTTGCTCGTGCCCAAGCTGTCTGACGTCGCCACGACAACCGTCGATGCGGCACGGTTGCTCCTTGAAGGTCAGAATCCTTACGCGGCCGCTCTCGACCCCTATGGCGCTGCCAATGCCCATGACCCGGCCTTTGGCGGTTACAAGTACCTGCCACTCATGATCCTGACCCATATGCCTTTTGTGGTGCCGATGGGCCCTTTGGCTGTGCTCGGGATCAATCTGCTGCTGGTTACGCTCCTTTGCGGCGTAATCTGGAAGCTGTTGGAGAGGAAGGCGCAGGATGCAGTCACGAGCGACGAGCGGTTGGTGGTCCTTGCCGTGCTGCTTGCAACACCAGAGCTTGCGGAAAGCGCTCTGGCCATGGGCTTCAATGATTTGGCCGGTACAGTTCTGGTGCTTGGCGCCTTTCTGCTGCGGGAGCGTTCGGCAATGCTGGCAGGGCTGTTCGTCGGATGCAGCCTGTCTTGCAAACTGATGCCCGGACTGGCCGCCGCGACCATTGTTTTTCCTCCCGAGCGCTGGAAGCACTATCTGCTGGGTATGGCTCTGGGGCTGCTGCCGACACTGGTGTTCCTGGTGTGGGAGCCGCAAGCGTTCATTCGCAATGTGCTGCTGTTCAATCTCGTTCGTTCGCCAGATCCGACCTCATGGCGTATGTTGCGCCGTCCTGGCTCGGTCGTGCCGCCGGTCTTGGCGCGCTGGCCGCGTGGCTGGCCAGTTCGGTCTGGCTGATGCTGCGGGGGGCGGGAGGACGCGCAGGATCGGCCCGTGATCGGGAGCAGCCGGATACGCGATTTGTCCTCTATGTGTTCATTACGCTCTTGTTGATTATGACGGGATCGACGGCGCATGACGACTACATGATCTGGTGGATGCCGGCTGCTCTCGCAATTCTGGCGCGCGAGAATGATGGGTCGCGAATGTCGGCACCAAGAAGCGTGCAAGCTCAGAGTGATATTCGCACGGCCTCCGCGTAAGGCTCTCTCTCGAAGGAGCGGGAGGCGTGTCACCGCGCTTCGCCTGATCGACATCCATCACCATGTCGTCAGCCTGGCGTCAGCGCTCCTTTGTTAAGCCTGCATCACCGGCAGCCTTCTAACGGCGCCGTTCCTTAGATGCAGGAGGTCCTATGACGTTTCGTGCGTATCAAGCCTCGATCCTTGCGCTGATCGCCTCGTGCTGTCCGTTGACGGCTGTCGCCGGCACGGGCGGTGGCCCAAGCCCCTTGCCAAGCTTTTCGACCATGGAGTTCGAGATGCCGGCGGATTCCCTGAAGGCTTCGTCCGATCCCTTGTGGAAGTCCTATGCCACGCGGCAGACGCGCATGGCGCCCATGCGCGATGAAATCCTTGCGGCCATTCCTGCAGGAACGTCGGCCCAAACCGCGCAGGCCCTTCTTCAGCAGGCCGGGGCACGTTGCCGTTCAGCAGCGCCGGACCGCATGGCTTGCGACTATCACACAGTCGAAACCCGTGATGAATTCCTCGACGATGTGCATTGGAACGTCGATGTCGGGGTGCGTGACGGGGCGGTTGACCAGCTTTCGGTCCAAAGAAACTGGGTCCGCCACTGAAGGCCTGGCGACTTGCGCGTTTCGGGGCACCGGGCAGCATGATGCCCCCGGCGCCCCTTCGCATGTCAGCCGGATGCCGGACAAGAGCGATGACCCGGCGCCAGATCGCCAGCGATATCCTCAAGGTCGAATTGGAGGACAGGGCGGACAAGCTCGCCTATGATCTCACAATCTTGGCTCCCGATGGCCGGCTGCGCGGCATCAGGCTGAACGCGCGCAGCGGTGCCATCATCCGGATTGAGAAGAACTGATGCGCATTCTGGTGGTTGAGGACGATCCCGACGTTGGTGACGATCTGGCCGCGGCCCTGACCCGGGCAGGGTTCGTCGTCGATCTCGTGCGCGATGGCGAGGAGGCCTGGTTCCGGGGCGATACCGAGGATTATGCCGCCGCCATTCTCGACCTTGGTCTCCCGCGCCTCGATGGGTTGAGTGTGTTGCGTCGCTGGCGGGCAGGGGGGCAGGCTTTTCCGGTGCTCATCCTTTCGGCGCGCGGCGACTGGACCGAAAAGGTCGAGGGTATTCAGGCGGGCGGCGACGATTATATGGCCAAGCCCTTCATGATCGAGGAATTGATCGCCCGTCTGCGCGGCCTGTTACGGCGCGTGGCCGGGCACCTGTCCTCCACCATCGCGGTCGGGCGGTTGACGCTGGATACATCGCGGATGGCGGCGTCGATCGATGGGCGGGCGGTGTTGCTCTCTCCGCTCGAATTCCGTTTCCTTGACCTGCTCAGCCATCAGCCGGGGCGGGTTGCCGCCACACATGCCATCGCCGAACATCTTTATGGCACGAGCGAGAGCAGCGACACCAATGCCATCGAGGCGCTGGTTACCCGCCTGAGACGCAAGATCGGCGCCGATATCGTGGTGACCCGCCGCGGGTTGGGCTATGGTCTGGCCGAAGAGGCGCCATGAACACCCGCTCCATCCATGGGCGGCTGATTTTTGGCGCGGCGCTGACGATCCTGCTGGCGCTGGGCATCGCCGGCAATGGGCTGGTCTGGCTGTTTCAGCGCCATATCGAGCAGCGCGAAGGTCTCTCTCTGGAGGTCAAGGCCAGAGAGTTGCTGCCCGGGCTGCATGTCGATGCCCAGGCGCGCCCCTCTGCCCAAACGCTCCCTTCGGACAGCCGTTTCCTGCATCCGGGGAGCGGCCTCTATTGGCAGGCCAATGCTCCGGGCGGTGTGATCCGTTCGCGCTCCTTGTCGGATCAGTCCCTGAGCATGCCGAACCCGCTGACCGGCGATCCATCCGGCGAGACGTGGAGTCTGCGCCATACCGACGGCCCCTTCGGCCATCGCCTGATCGTCATTGCCCGCACCATCCGGCCTGATGCCGGGCGCCCGCCCGTTCTGGTGCAATTCGCCACGGATGGTGATGCGCTGTCGCTTTTTCAGAACGAGTTCCGGATGGAAACCGCGCTGGCGCTGTGCCTGCTCTGGGTGGTGCTGGTGCTGGCGGCGGTGGTTCAGGTGCGTTTGGGGCTGGGGCCTTTCCGCCGTGTGGGGGCCGAACTGGATCTGCTGCGGCGCAACCCCGCCGAGCGCCTCTCCACGGATCACCCGCGCGAGATCGCTCCGCTTGTCGAGGCCATCAATGCCCTGGCCGACGCGCGCGCCGCCGATCTCGACCGGGCGCGGCATCGTGCCGCCGATCTCGCGCATAGTCTCAAGACGCCTTTGGCCGCGCTGGCAGCGCAATCGCGCCGCGCCCGTGCGGAGGGTGCCTCCAGTGCAGCCGATGCGATCGACCGCACCATCGCCGTGGCACAGGCCGCGCTGGAAGCTGAACTGGCCCGCGCGCGTTCGGCCATCGCCCGTGAGCGGGAGGCGCCCGCCCGCGCCGATGTTCTGGCCACCATCGAAGGGGTTGTGGCCGTGGTGGAACGCACCGATGCCGGCAGCCTGCTGGTGTTCGACATCGATGTACCCGCAGGGATCGAGGCGCCTCTCAGCTCCGCCGATCTGGCCGAGATTATCGGCGCCTTGACCGAGAATGCAGCCCGTTTCGCGCGCCGGCGCATCGCCATCTCCGCCTGGGCCGAGCGAGGCTGCATCCGCATTGCCATTGCGGATGATGGCCCGGGCATGGAATCGGACTGGATGTCTCGGGCCATGCTGCGGGGGCAAAGGCTGGATGAGGCCGGTCCTGGCCATGGTCTGGGCCTGCCGATTGCCGCTGATCTGGTCGCGGCAACCGGAGGCACCTTGTCACTGACCTCCGGCGGGGCGTCAGGTGGTCTGACGATCGATCTGAGCTGGCCGGATAACACACACCCATGACGCGATGGGGCAATCAGCGGCCCGTTTGGAGGATTTTCCAGCCATTTCCGGAAGGGTCACGGAAATTGGCGTCGACATTGCCATAGCGCTCGACCGGTTCTTGCGTAAATTCGACGCCCCGGTCGCGCAGCTTGTCATAGGTGGCGCGGCAATCGCTCACGGCCATGACGAGAGGCGGCATCGCGCCCTTGGCGACCAGTTCGTTGAGGGCCTGAGCAGTTGCCTCATCATGCATCGGCGCCTGAGGGCGAAACAGTCCGAGTTGGAAGGAGGGCTGGTCCGGGTGCTGCACCGTCAGCCAGCGAAAATCACCATTGCGCTGATCGGTGTGGACATGAAAGCCCAGCTTTCCGACGTAGAAGTCATGGGCCTCGTCCTGATCGCGCACGTAAAGGCCGACCATCTGGATTGAATCGCTCATTGTGCTGTTCCTTGCTTAAGACGGGACCTCAATATCCTCGTGGCGATGTCGACGCTTCTCCGAAACTGCTGTTGTGAGGTGAGGGCGCGATGCCGCGCTCAGATAGCAGCCGGGGACCTGGGCTGTGGGCTGCGCCAGCCTTTGCTCGCGCTGACGCAGTGTGGTGGGACTTTCGCCTGTGATCTCTCGAAAGATCCGGCCAAATGTCCCCAGACTGTTCCAGCCGGTGTCAAAGGCGATGGAGGTGACGGGCAGGTCGGTGTCCCGCAGCAGAGCCTTGGCCCGTTCGATGCGCCGTGTCAGCAGATAGCGATGTGGAGGTATGCCATAAGCCTGCCGGAATGCGCGGGCAAAATGCGCTTTGGACACGCCGCTGACCCGCGCCAGCCGTTCGATCGGCCAATCCTCATGAGACGCCGCATCCATGCGATCCCTGGCCCGCAGCAGCCGGCGCAACAGCAACGGGCATTGGCGATGGCCGGAGAATCGACTGGTGGGTGGATCTGACATCATGCGGGGAGCTTAACGTCTGGCCTTATCTACGGACAAGGCCGCCGATGAGGCCGGTAGGCGATGCATAAGGTTGGTTCCCTATGGTCAAGCCCAACGCCTCATCCGCAAGTGTCGCCCCCCGATGGGCCTCCTGAAACGTCCTTCTTGCGCTGGATACTCTCACCCTGAGGTCAGGAGGTTGCGCCCGACAATCTGGGGAAGACTACATCGACAATCAGACCACCCGAATGGCGATTGCGCAGTTCAATCGTGCCCGAATGGAATTTCACGATGTTGGCCGCAATGCTCAAGCCCAGCCCGAACCCGCCGGTTTCCGCTGCGCGCGATGTCTCAACCCGGTAAAAAGGCTCAAGCACCTGTGTGAGAAGCGCCGGCGGAATGCCCGGACCATCATCGCGGACTGAAATTCGCAAGCGCGTGTCTTCGATAGCTACCTCAATCTGCGCACTTCCCGCATAGCGCAGCGCGTTTTCGATGAGGTTCTGGAAGCATCGCTTCAGGCTTTGGGGATAGCCCAGCATCGTTGCTCCTGGCGATCCGATCAGCTCGATCCTGGCGCCCTGTTCGCCCAGAACATGCACAAGCGCATCAAGGATCTGGAACAGATCGAGGGGCATGGCGCCTTCATCGCTGGTCCCGTCCTGCATGAAGGACAAGGTCGCGTTGACCAGCGTTTCCATGTCGAGCAGGTCGCGCCGGAACGGTTCCCGCATCTCGGCGGGCAGCTGCGTTTCGGTACGCAGGCGCAGGCGCGTGATGGGCGATCGCAGATCGTGCGAGACAGACGTCAGGAAGTGCGAGCGCTCCTGCATGGCCTTCAGCAGCTTGGCCTGCATGAGGTTGAAGGCCTCGGCGGCTTGTCTGACCTCCTCCGGCCCATCGGTCGGCAGAGGCGGCTGGCGAATGTTGCGCCCCAGCGCTTCGGCGGCACTGATCATCCGTTTGAGCGGCTGCATCGCAATCCGGACCGCCAGCAGCGCGATCAGTGCGATGATGATCATGCGCACCAGATAGATCCGCAGAATGTAATCCGTGATGGTCGCGAGGCAATGTGTGCCCGCGCCATGCTGGCCCTCTGAGGCCTCCACCTTCAGCCAGCCGGAGCGATGCGGAACCGCGACGAACATCGTGTAACGGCCCCGTGGTTCGCGTGCACAGAGCAGGGCCGACATGCCCGCGACCTGCCCGTCATCACCCAGAATGTCCGCACGGGTGACGCGCAGCTCGGCGATGGGCCCGGCTTCCTCCTCGATAATCCTGCGCATGATCCGCAGGGCATTGGCATCGATGCCGATCTTGCCAGACGCCTTGTCCGGGGTGTTGACCGCAGCCGCATGGAAGAAGTCCGTCTGCAACGGGGCCAGTGCGCGTTCGGGCGCATCCGTTGCCGTGGACAGAAGCTTCAGCGCATCCCCAACCCTGACCGCCACGATGCGGTTGGGGGCATCCATCAAAGCCCTTTGCCGGCGGTCAAACCAGACCGTGCTGGTGAAGAGCTGGGCGCCGAACAGACCCGCGATCAGGATCAGCGCGATCCGGCTGCCGAGGGAGCGCGGGACAAGGCGGTGAAGCAAGCGCATTCAGGCGTCGATCGAGACATCGACAGGCAGGGCATAGCCGCTGTTCCTGACGGTGCGGATGATCGTTGGCCCCAGCATCTGGCGCAGGCGGCTGATGCAGACATCGACCGCACGGTCGAGCGGGCCCCGTTCGCGGCCATAGATCTGGCGGTGCAGAAAATCGCGGTTGAGCGTGCGGTGCGGATGGCGCAGCAGCAGACGCAGCATCTGATAGTCCGCGCCGCCCAGCACGGTCACGGTGCCATCCTTCGCGATCAGGCTGCGCTGACGCATGTCGAGCCGCCACCCCTCAAAGTGCAGCGTGCCGATTTCCTCGATCTGCGCTTCAGGCGGGAACTGGCGGATGCGGCGCAGCACGACCTTGATCCGCGCCAGCAGCTCGCGCGGGTCGAAGGGTTTGACGATGTAATCATCCGCGCCCATTTCCAGCCCGATGATGCGGTCGACCGGGGCGCCCCGGGCGGTCAGCATGATGACCGGGATCTGCGTGCGTTCGCGCAAGGTTCGGCACAGTTCAAGGCCATCGACGCCGGGTAACATCAGGTCCAGCACGATCAGGTCGGGCAGAAAACGCTCCAGCACACGCCACATCGCCTCACCACTGTCAGCCGACCTTGCGGTCAGCCCGGCATCACCCAGATATTCGCAGAGCAGATCGCATATTTCCCGGTCATCATCGACGACAAGGATTTTGATAACCTCCGTTTGCAAGCATTCCTCCAGAAAAAGCGTTCCATTCGCAGCCAAAAGTTATCGCAATGGCCGCCTATTACATTCCATTACAAAACGGCTTACCCGGTTACATCATAGGGGCCGCCATTCGGTTCTCATCTTGTGTCCACCTGCTATTGGCGCCGCATCATATGCGAATGCGTCGCAGTAGAGAAGGGGCATCTATGGAAACATATCAATCCGGCCAACCGTCAGGCATCGTGCGCAAGGTCAGCACCACGCGCATCCTGCCGGTGGGGTTGTTGTTGGCACTGGGCACGCAAGCCCACGCGCAGCAGGCGGAGCATCCCGTTTCCCTGGGCGGCATCACTGTCGAGGGCGAGGCCATGTCCCCCTATAAGGCCGATACGGTCCAATCGCCCAAAATGAGCCAGCCCCTGCTCGACACCCCGCAGAGCATCAGTGTGGTGACCGCCGAGGCGCTGCATGAGCAGAATGCACTCAACCTGCAGGATGTGCTGAAGAATGTGGCCGGCATCACCTTCACCTCGGGCGAGGGCAATCTGGGCTGGGGTGATTTCTTCACCATCCGGGGCTTCTCTTCGGAAACCAGCATCACCGTGGATGGCGTGCGCGATGGCGGCATGTCCAGCCGCACGGATATCTTCAATCTGGGGCAGGCAGAGGTCTATAAGGGCACCGGTTCGGTGGAATCGGGCGTGGCGGCCACGGGCGGCAGCGTCAATCTGGTCAGCAAGGAAGCGGGACTTGAGAATTTCGCCCGCGCCTCGCTGGGGCTGGGTAGCCAGAATTACAAGCGCGCCACCATGGATGTGAACCACAAGCTGGGCGAGACCACCGCCCTGCGCATCAATCTGATGGCGCATCACAATGATGTCGCCCGCCGCGATCAGGTCAATTACGAGCGTTATGGCATCGGCGCCTCGCTGGCCACCGGCCTTGGCACAAGCGACCGCTTCATCCTCGACCTGTTCCACCAGCGCGACCACAATGTGCCCGACACCGGCCTGCCGATCCAGCGCGGCACTGGCGGCCAGCGCATGCCCAATGTGCCGGAAAACGCCTGGTACGGTGCGACGGGCATCTATGCGCAGAACACGCAGATCGATACCGTCACCGCGCGCTACGAGCATGATTTTTCCGCGACCTCGCGGTTGCGCAGCCAGTTCCGCTATGAGCGTTCGGACAATTGGGGCACCTATGCCCCCGCGCGTTTCAACGCCGCCAGCGCGAATGGCACACAGACCTGCACGGGTACGCGCTGCGCCACGCTGGGCTATACCGCCTCGGGCGGGCTGACCAGCATCGCGGGCATCAACAGCTACACTGCTTACGCCAACACCGCGAACCAGCAATATGCCACGCTGCGCGGCGCCGATTACGGCACCTCCAAGCGTTATGAGATCCTCGACAATCAGACCGATCTGAAGACCAGCTTCCGCACCGGCCCCTTCAAGCACGATCTGACGGCGGGTTTTGAACTCTATCGCGAATTCTACGGCGATCACGAGCGCACCACGCTGACCCCCGCCACAGCCATGACCTTCTATCTGGCTGCCCCGTCCACCAGCTTTGCCGCCACCACCACAGTCAAGGGTGCGGGCAGCGTGCGTGCCCATGTCGACAGCGTGGGCGCCTATATGAACGACACCATCTCGCTGGGCGAGAAATGGCAGCTGCAGACCGCGCTGCGCTTCGACCGCTGGAGCGCCGTCTCCTCGGGCGCCAGCCGCACCGATGTGGCGCTGAGCGGCCGCGCCGGGCTGGTCTACAAGCCGGTGAAGACGGGGGCGATCTATGTCTCCTTCAGTCAGGCCTCCGAGCCCTCGGCTGTGGGGCTCACCACCAACAACACCATCTACGGCGCCGCCGCCACCGCCGCGCTCAAGCCCGCCACCGCGCGCACCTATGAGGCGGGCACCAAGTGGGATCTGATGGGCGGCGCGCTGAATCTGACGGGCGCCATCTTCCGCACCGAACTCTCCGACAGCTGGGAGTATGGCGATAGCGATACGTCGCCGGTGCGCGCCCTGCCTGCCAAGCGCGTCGATGGCTTCGAGCTGGAAGCCCACGGCGAGATCACCAAGCGCTGGTCGGTGATCGCCAGCCTCTCGCGCCTGAAAAGCCGCATCACCAAGGGCGTGAACAAGGGCGTGGAGGCCGCCAATGTGCCCGACTGGAGCGGCAGTCTGTGGACCTCCTACAAGATCACGCCCAAGTTCGAGGTCAGCTATGGCGCGCAATATGTCGGCAAGCGGCGCTTCACCAACTTCCGCTATGTCGGCGGGCAGAACAACAATGCCAGCTATGCCTCGGGCCCCTCGGGCGTCTATGCGGTCTATACGCTGGATAATGAGAAGGCCCCGGCCTATTTTGTGCAGAACATCGCGGCACGCTGGAAGCTGCGTGACTATGCGTCGCTCAACCTCAATGTCGCTAATCTGACCAACCGCTTCTACTGGTCGCGCATCGGCTCTTCGCTCGATGGGTTCCAGATCTATGGCATCCCCGGCGCGGGCCGCACCGTGACGGGCAGCCTCGACCTTTCCTTCTAACCTGCAGGAACCCTCATGCTTCTCGAAATCCCCGATGTGTTCACGCGCGAAGAGGCCGCCGCGATGCATGAGGCCCTGTGTCAAGCCGACTGGCTGGACGGCAAGGTGACGGCGGGCGCGCAATCCGCCAAGGCCAAGCGCAACCGCCAGCTGGCCGAGAGCCATCCGCTGGCCCATGATCTGGGGCAGCGGATTCTCGAAAGGCTGGCGACCAATGCCGTGTTCATGGCCGCCGCTTTGCCCGAAAAGATCTACCCGCCACTGTTTAACAGCTACGAGCCCGGCCATGATTTCGGCGACCATATCGACAACGCCATCCGCCCCATCAACGGCACGCGGGAACGGGTACGCACCGACCTTTCCGCCACGCTGTTTCTGGCCGAGCCCGACAGCTATGACGGCGGCGAACTGGTGATGCGCACCGGCTTCGGCACGCAGGCGGTGAAGCTGGCGGCGGGATCGCTGCTGCTCTACCCCGGCACCAGCATTCATCGCGTCGAGCCTGTCACGCGGGGGCGACGCATCGCCTCCTTCTTCTGGGTGCAGAGCTTGATCCGCGACGATGGCCAGCGCGAGATGCTGCTGGATCTCGATATGGCGATCCAGCGCCTCACCCAGACCGGGGCAGAGCAGAATGCGCTGATCCAAATAACTGGTGTGTACCACAATCTGCTGCGGCGCTGGGCCGATCTTTGAGTGGTCGAGCTGATCTTCATCATCCTGGAATAGGCAGGATAGAAGTCCGCTTTGTTGCCGGCAGCGACTTGTATGGAGAAGATAGTTCGAAGGTGGATCTATCACACCCCATGTTTTCATGGCGGTGGATTGAAGGAATAATCGGACGCAAGAGCAGACTGTTGCAGTTGACGAAAAATGATCCCGCTCAGCGCCCCCGATCGTCCGCCCGAGGTTTGCAATGGCTCTTGGGAAAATACGGTGACAGACGTGCCATCTGCTCGTTCGTCAGCCAATAACGCTCATGCCAGATAGATTTTCCGGAGCGGCTGACCGAGGAGGATTGGGATTTCTGTTGTAGGTTGGCGATCTTGTGAAACTTCTATGGATATCATGAAGAATTTAAAAAACACCGCGGGATATTATGGAATTTATATGTTGCTTCTTCTGAAAGCAGGATGAAATCACCTAAAGAAGATTTCGGTAGTTTTTCATTATAGATGTTAGAAATCCGGAAAATTCCGAGGAGTTTTGCGATGGTTTCCTCTGTTTCGGGCGTCACGAATTCAGCATATCTGACGTTAACGCAAGCCGGTGTCAGCAAGGCTCTTGCCGCGTCCTCGGCAGCTTCTTTCTCCCATACATTGACAGCGTCAGCCGTCCGCAGCCAATCCGTGTCTGCTCAAGCAAATGCCAAAGGAGCTTACCCCTCCACGACACCCATGGCGACCATCACCGTCCAAATGGGGCTGGGGGGACAATTGCAGCAAATGCAGATTGACGACAGCTTCTTCGATCCGGGGCATTACAAGCAAGGCGATCCCATAGCATGGATGAACACCGGCACCGTTTCAGCACTTCAGGCTTATGTTGGCGATCGCATGAACCGATTTCTTGCCGCAAATGGTATTCCCGAAGCGCCAGCGAAAATCACGTTTGCACAATATGATAACTCAATTCAAATTCCCAGCGACTATAAATACGCGGATCAGTTGCGAGAGGCTTTGGCCAACGATCCGGGGATGAGCAAAGCCTTGACGGAAACACATGCCCTGTCGAGCCAGCTTGCCTATTATGCGCAGTTTGATCCGCTCACCAAAGCCTGGTCTCATGCCACCAGCAATGCGGACATGGACGCCATCACCAAGCTGTTCAGCTATCTTTACACAAACCCTGCGCCGGCTCCGGAACTTGAATTCCTGTTCGGTCCGAACGGATCTTTTTCCGTCAGTGCAAGCGGTCAGCCTTTCGATCAATATGTGCTGGAAGCGCAAAAGCCAAAGGTTTGAAGGTACGCGCCAAGAGCATGGCGCCGGCGTTTGCAGTTCACAGTGAGCAAATGCCTGCAGGTGCAATGCAAGCGTCCGTGGCCGCATATATCCAATTCTTCGGTGTTTGATGAATGCAGGGCAGCTAAGAAGGCGATGTTTGGACTGCCTGTATGTCGGTTCTGTCAGCGCCAACGGCGGGCTGTCCCGGCAAGCGTAGGACGGTGTTCTCGGCCAGCACGGGGCAACCATCCTGCGTTTGTGGTGTCAAGCGCTGGATCGGCAGCCCGTTGGCCTTGTCGACCAGCACGGCATGCTGTTCGCCCGGCGCGAAGAAGAAGTCGTCGCCCCATTGGCGCAGCGCAACCAGCAATGGAAACAGGCCACGTCCCTTTGGCGTCAAAACATAGTCCTGATGCGCGCCGCCGTCGGTCGGTAGCGCCATCTCCATAATCCCGTGATCGACCAGATGGCGCAGGCGGGCGGCCAGAATATTGCGTGCCATGCCCAGACTCTTCTGAAACTCGCCGAAGCGGCGCGCTCCGTT
Organism: Novosphingobium terrae; assembly: GCF_017163935.1. Taxonomy (NCBI): domain Bacteria; kingdom Pseudomonadati; phylum Pseudomonadota; class Alphaproteobacteria; order Sphingomonadales; family Sphingomonadaceae; genus Novosphingobium; species Novosphingobium terrae. The sequence continues at coordinate 1,644,383 of NZ_JABVZR010000001.1, forward strand.
GAAGGCATCGCGCACGATCAGCAATGACCAGCCATCGCCGATCACGTCCATCGGACGCGCGACACCGCACAGGGATTCCTTGTGGCTGGTGCGTTTGACCATGGTGTTCTCCTTGAGTGGGCCAGAGCGTGATTATGTCAGTTGCAAATTGAAACTTCAAATGGAAGATATGGTTTCAAGATGAAACTGATTCGTTCTCAAGGAGCCTCCCGTGATCCCTTTGAATGTTGCTTTTGACGGCACATTTCCGTTTGCGCCCCATGTGTCCAAGGCTGCCGGCTTTGCCATGCATTATGTCGACGAGGGGCCGCAGGACGCATCAGGCGTGATCCTGTGTCTGCATGGCGAGCCCAGCTGGGCCTATCTCTTTCGCCACCTGATCCATCGCCTGCGTGACCGCCATCGGGTGGTGGTGCCCGACCATATGGGTTTTGGCAAAAGCGAGACGCCGCAGGATCGGCGCTATCTGCTGCAAGATCATATCGACAATCTGGAACGCTTCGTGCTGGATCTCGATCTGCGGGACATCACGCTGGTGATGCATGATTTTGGCGGGCCGATGGGTATGGGACTGGCGGCGCGCCATCCTGAGCGCATCGCGCGGATCGTCGCGGCCAATGGGCCGACGCCTTTCGGGCAACCGGATGTGATGGAGCGACTGGTCGCCAATGGTACGAGCGCGCCATGGTTTCAGTGGATTGCCAAGGCTCATGCTGATGGCTCGCTGGAGCATGTGCTGGGCCAGTTGCATGTTACCATGCTCAGTGTGCTCAAACTCAATGGCTTTGAGCATAATGCCCTGATCACGCCGACATGGCTGGAAGCCTATCGCGCGCCCTTCGGTACCCCCGAGGCATGTCTGGGGGCGATCTCCTGGGCCGGCGGTTTTGCCGAGGGGGCGCATGCGTTCGAAACTCCCGATGCCGCGGCTCTGCAAGCGATCCGGCGCCTGCCTGCGATGGCAATCTGGGGTGAGGCCGATCAGACGTTGCAGGCGCAATTTTTCCTGCCCCTGTTTACCGCGCTGTTCCCCGATGCGCCGGTGCATCGCCTGCCCGGTGTCGGTCACTATTGCTTCGAGGATGCGCCCGAAGCCATCAACGCCCTGATCGCGGATTTTCTTGAGCAAAAATAAGGTTGGTGCTTTCTGGGCTTTCCCGGGTGTTATGCGCAGGGCCCATTGCTTCCGGTGCGGAGAGTTGCATAGTGTTCATGCTTATGAGGCTGCGCGTCATGGGCCACCGTGAGTTGCGCCACGATGTGAAGAAGAAGTTTCTCGCAACAAGCACTCCTAAATTTTCTGGCTATGTCGGCTCCGTCAGCGGGGGAGGGTGGTGACAAGCCACTGTCGGTCACGAAACTTCATGAGGTCTCAAACGGAGTCTTTGATCACAGGGCGTCACCCCTCTTGATGGAACATGTCGATCATGCGCTGAGCAGGGTCGCTGCTGGCGAGCATCTCATAGAAGCCTGCGCCCTGGCTGGCCGATGCCGCGCTGCGCGCGAACATGGCCTGTTCGTAGAGGGCAAGAGCGATCTCCGGGTCCCCGGGGTGTGCTGCAAGGGCCAGCCCCAACTGGGCTCCGTCATACATGGCCAGATTGGCGCCCTCGCCATTGGGCGCGGCAACATGCGCCGCGTCGCCGATCAGCGTGGCGCCCGGCACACGCTCCCATGTCTGGCCGATCGGCAGGGCATGGAACGGGCGCAGCACCGGGGGCAGATCGCTGTCGGTGATCAGCGCCAGAAGCTCCGGGGCCCAGCCGGCGAATTCCTGCGCGATCTGCCGGGTGGCGAGGGCGGCATTGGTGAAATCCACGGCGGCAAACCAGCTTTGAGGCCTGTCGAGCATCACATAGGTGTGAAGCGTATCGCCGCGCTCGCGATGCGCCATGATTGCCTTGCCCGGCGCCATGACGCTCATCGCTCCGCCGCCCACCGCCTTGGCGCTGTCTTTGTGTCTGATTTCGGTGTCGAACAGATAGGTCTCGATGCAACTGGTGCCGGTGTATGCGGGCACCGCATCGCACAGCAGCGGGCGGATTTTGGACCATGCGCCATCGGCACCGACCAGCAGGTCCGTTTCGACAGATGACCCGTCCGTGAAGACCACCTCGTGATGGCCCTCGCTCAGGCGGCGGACATGGCTGAGCTTACGCCCCCACTGCACCGTCCCTGCAGCCAGCGAGTCGAGCAGCATTTGGCGCAACTCACCGCGCTGCACCTCGGGGCGTCCACCGGTGCCGTCATCCGGCTTGTCGAACAGGACAGCACCGTTGGTGTCCAGAATCCGGAATGCTTGGCGGCCCTCCAGAATGAGTGCCTCAAAAGCCTCGAACAGCCCCGCAGTCCGCAGGGCCGACTGGCCGTCCTCGACATGGATATCGAGCATGCCGCCCTGACCGCGTGCCGATGGTGAGCTTTCCGCCTCGTAAATGACAGCGGGCAGACCGTGAAGTTGCAGCACGCGGGCCAGAACAAGGCCGCCAAGGCCGGCACCGATGATCGTGATCGGTCGGGTCATGTCATGATCTCCATCGACTCGTTGGAACACTGTTCCATGAAGATATTCTTGGAACGGCATTCCAAACATGTCAAGAAGGGGCATGACCGATAAGCCCACCCGCACCGAACGCCGCTCCGAAGCACTGACGAAAGAGCAGATCGTCGAGGCAGTGGTCGAGATTCTGGACACGCAGGGCGAAGCGGCCCTCACGTTTCGCACTCTGGCCGCCCGGCTGGCGACCGGAAGCGGGGCGATCTACTGGCATGTGGCCAACAAAGACCATCTGCTGGCCACCGCGGCGGATCATGTCATTGCGCAAGCTCTTGCTGGTGTGAGCGGACATGACGATGGGCCGCAGAGCGCGATCCGGGCCATTGCTCTTGCGGTGTTCGATGCTTTCGATGCGCATTCATGGGTTGGGGCCCGCCTGTCGCTGGCACCCGATCAATCGGCGATGTTGGGGTTTTTCGAGGCGATAGGCTCTCAGCTTCAGCGCCTCGGCGTTCCCGCGGCAGCGCGCTTCGATGCCTGGTCGGCGCTGGTGAATTATATTCTGGGCGTTGCGGCGCAGAACGCCGATAATGCTCGGCGCAGGCATGTAGAGGCGGATCGCGAAACGCTTTTGGCGGCCATGGCGGCGCGATGGCAGCAACTCGATCCTGACGATTATCCTTTCCTGCGGGAGGTTGCAGCGCATCTTCCCGGGCATGACGATCGCGAGCAGTTTCTGGCAGGGATCGATCTTATTCTGACTGGAATTATGGCAGAGGCATGCCCCTAGGTTATCAAATTTCAATGCGCGGCCACGGGCAGGAGCTTTTGTCGGTATTGTAGGGGCAAACTCGGCAAGATGCTGCACAGAGAAGATTTGCATCCTTGTGCATCCAGCCCCCTTGCCAGTGTCAGGGTGCCTTAACAAAGGGCTGCTCTCGATGGGCACGTAGAATGATGGGAACGTTAGCTCTGTCAGCGCTTCCGGAGCATGCTAGACGGAATGGAGGGCAATAAAAGCGGCCGTTCCTATCGTCATCAACAGCAAAGGATTGCGGCTGGTGAAATACATTGCGAGAGCGACGCCAGCCGTGATCGCATAGCCGGCCAGCCCGGCGTTGGCCGTGCGAGAAGCGACCACCCCGCTAGCCAGCATCAACCCCAGTGCCACCGGAACCAGCCCGAGGGTAAGCAACCGAATGGCGCGATGCTCGCTCCAGCGTCGGATACCGCGCCCGGCGAACAGTGCGATGATTGCCGGCGGCGTGAGAATGGCGATAGAGGCGGTCAGCAGGCCGGAAAGGCCAGCGATATGCCAGCCGATGATGCTGGCGAGCATGATGTTGGGCCCGGGGGCCGCTTGCGAAATGGCGAAGAGTCGGGCGAACGTCGCATCGTCGAGCCAGCGATGAACCTCGACCGCCTGATTGTGGATTTCGGGGATCAGCACATTGGCGCCGCCGATGGAGATCAGCGAGAGCCCGGCAAAGATCGTGCCCAACTGGATTAAAATGCGCCCGCTCATGACGATGCTCGCCGGGTGGACCATGCCGCACTGGCCAGGCTGAGCGGCGCGAGGCAAGCGAGGGTCGGCAGCAGCCCCTTGTGGAAGCCTGCCACAGCCACAAGAGCCGCGATGGCACAGGCCCATGCCATGGGCGAAGGGCGCGCCCGCACCAGAAGCTTGGCTGACGTTCCTAAAATGAGCCCCGCTGCGCTGACCGCCGCCCCGGTGAGCGCGAGTTGTGCGAGCGGATGGTTGGCAACGCGATCGTAGGCCGTGGCGGCAGCGACAAGGATGGTCAAAGGCGCAGCCATGATGCCGATGACACAGATCAGCGCGCCCAGCGGACCACGATAGCGATCGCCAAGCATGACGGCCGCATTGACGGTGTTGGCACCCGGCAGCGCCTGACAAAGACCGAGCAGGCGCCCATACTCTTCATCGTTCACCCACCGCCGTTCGACAACGAGAACATGTCTGGCGATCGCGGCGACGCCGCCGAAACCCATCAGGCCGATTTTCAGAAAGCTGAAAAATAAGGTCTGAAGGGAAGGGCGGGTGTCCATGATGCCCCTATGATCCCCTTGATGTGAGAAGGGAAGCCAGCGTGCCATGGAAAATCAATCTGCGCAGAGATCATGGTTCTGGAAGGATGGCCGGAGCGGGCTGGTCTGTCCCCGTCTGGGTATGCTTCACCCAGGAGCATCATGAAGCTGGCTGCCAAAGCCGACCTTGGCCGGGACGGGGACGCCTTGCTCAACGTCGAGCGAGGCCATCGAGGAATGTTTTCGCCTGCCTGCGCGTTGCCTTCTGGTCCTCCGCTGTTTGGCGGTCCCAGGTGCGGTAGGGCATTGCCAGCCGATGATTGTCGCCAAGCTTGTCGCGATGCCGGGCCAGGAAGTCCCAGTAAAGCGCGTTGAACGGGCAGGCATCTTCGCCGATGCGCTCAGTGACGGTATAGCGGCAACCACGGCAATAGTCGGACATGCGGTTGATATAGGCGCCCGACGAGATGTAGGGTTTCGAACCCAGCAGTCCGCCGTCGCCGAATTGGCTCATGCCAAGCGTGTTGGGCAATTCCACCCATTCATAGGCATCGAGATAGATTTCGAGATACCATTGGTGGACTTGCTTTGGATCGGCGCCGATCAGCAGGGCGAAATTGCCGATCACCATCAACCGCTGGATATGATGGGCATGCGCCGTGACGAGGGTCTGGCCGATCGCCTGATGGAGGCAGTTCATTTGCGTGTCGCCGGTCCAGAACCAGTCGGGCAGCGAGCGCTGGTGGTTGAAGAAGTTCCGGTCGACATAATCGGGCCCCTCCCGCCAATAGATGCCGCGCATATATTCGCGCCATCCCAGAATCTGGCGGATATAACCCTCCACGGAATTCAAAGGCGCGCGCCCCGCCTCAAATTCCGCCTCGGCCCGCTGGCACAGATCGAGCGGATCGAGCAGGCCAGCGTTGATGTAGGGTGACAGGATAGAGTGCCACAGGAAGCGCTCCCCGGTGAGCATGGCATCCTCATAATCGCCGAACTGCGGCAGGGCGTGAGCGAAGAAATTGGCCGCCTGACGCTCGGCATCGGCTGCTGTGACCGCATAATCGAACCCTTCAAGCGCGCCGGGGTGGTCTGCGAACCGCGTCTCGACATGGGCGATGATTTCTTGCGTGATGGCGTCGGGCGGAAAGCTCAAGGGGCGGGGCATCCACAGATCCGGCTTGGCGGGTTTGCGATTGTCCTTGTCAAAGTTCCAGCGCCCGCCCGCCGGCTTGCCATCCTGCATCAGCAGGCCGGTTTTCTTGCGCATCTCGCGATAGAAAAACTCCATCGTCAGTTCGCGCCGATCACTCGCCCAGGTGTCGAACTCACGGTGCGAACAGATGAAGCGGCTGTCGGCACAGATGGTCACTGGCAAGCCGAAGAGGGTTTCCCAACTTTCCAGCATGGCGGCAACCCGCCATTCCCCGGCTTCCGTCACCACGATCCGCTCGGGATTGTGGTGTTCGATTGCGCGGGCGATTTCGCCGGTGAAGCTGCCGCCATTGTCTGGCGCGTCCAGCCGCACATAATCGACCTGCCAGCCCGCCTCGATCAGCGCGCGGGCATGATGCCGCATCGCCGAGAGGATGTAGACAAGCTTCTGCTTGTGGTGGCGGACATAGGTGGTTTCCTCGGAAACCTCCATCATCAGCACCACGGCCTCCCGCTGCGAAACGGCGGCGAGGGAGGACAGATCAAGCGACAGCTGATCGCCGAGAACAGGAACGAGAACCGTCATGGAACACCGATTGCGGCGACAAGGATCGCGATGGCAGCGGGCGCGGATGGTACCGTGCCCGCTGCCCGGTTCAAGGGTCAGATGGTCGTATCGGAGACGACCGCGTGGCTGCCCGCCTCATCCGGCCCGATCGTGCCGCCGAACAGCATTTTGAGCTGACCGATCAGCGAGACATCGGCCTCCCACAGTTCGGCCTCGGCAATATCGAAGCGCAGAAGCGCAAGATTGGGATCGGCCTTGCCACCGGGGAACCAGGCCTCGACCTGATTGGACCATAGTTTGTCGATCATGGCCGGGTTGTTATCGACCGTGGCATGGCCGGAGAGGCTGGCGAAGAAATCCTGCCCTTTGGAGACGAAATTCACCGCTGCAGGCCCGCCCTTGGCCAGACGGTTGTTCTTGCCGATGAAGAACCAGATCGTATCGACCTGATCCTTGTCGAGTTGTGCGGTCAATGGCTCGAAATGACTGTTGCCATCGCTCAGGCCCACCATGGTGAAAGGGCCGTTCTCAAGCTTTTTCCACAAATGCTCCTTGAGTGTGTAGGTATCCGCCATCGGTTCTCTCCTCGGGTTGCCAATCCAGTAACGCCACAGGTCGCGCCATGTTTCGCGGGAGGCCGCTGGCGTTGCGCCTGTCTTGCGTGGTGGGCCGCCCGAAGGTTGTGCGATTGGGTGCCGGTTATCTGCGCGCAAGCATATGCGATGATGTTGGCACCCGAACCCTTCATACCTACATTGCGGTCATGCTTCGATCTGTTCCCGCCAAAACCCGTTCTGTCGTCCTTGTGTGCAGCAAATGCTCGAAAAAGCTGGGCGGCGGCTTCGGGAAGAAGGGCAGCAAACCGCTGGTGAAGGAACTGCGCAAGCTGACAGGGGCCGGGAAGGGGCGAAAGGCCGACCTGCTTGTCCTTGAGAGCCCATGCCTCAAGCTTTGCCCGAAGGGTGCGGTGGCTGTGATGGATGCCACCACCCCAGAAACATGGCTCATCGTGCCCGCGCAGAGCGATGTGAAAGAGGTCGCTGAAAAGCTGGGCATGCCGGTGATGGTTCAGGGTTAGCAGTTTCACCCCTGAAGGTTTTCGAGATCCTGCGCTTTGCGGGCGGTTGCAGAGAACCGCGCCACATTTGCCAGCGGTAAGGGCCGCCCCTCCACGATCAGAAAGCGGCAGCCCCCAGACGCAGGGCTGCCAGACTGGCTTCCAGTTCGGCATTGCGGAAAGGCTTGGTCAGCCGGGGAATATCGGAGTCGATCCCTTCCTCCTCGGCAAAACCCGAGACGATCAGCACGGGCAGGGACGGGCGCAACACCCTGATTTCGCGCGCCAGCTCCGTGCCGCTCATGCCCGGCATCAGATGGTCTGTGAGCAGGACCACGGGCGAGACGCCACCCTTCACCAGACGCAGGGCCTCTTCAGCTGTGTCGGCCTCCATGACCTCATAGCCCAGATCGTCCAGCATATCGGCGGTGCTCATCCGCACGAAGGGATCATCATCGACCAGCAGCGCGATGCCCAGCCCTTGCGAGCCACAAGCTGCCCGGGCCGCCTCAATCGCCCCGCGTTCGCTGTCCGGTGCGCTCTCGCTGACCGGCAGCCACAGTTCGATGGTGGTGCCATGGCCGGGCTCGCTCTCGATGGTCAGCCGCCCGCCCAATTGCGCCGCCAGACCATGCGCCATGGAAAGGCCAAGCCCGGTTCCCTTGCCCACGCCCTTGGTGGAGAAGAAGGGCTCCGCCGCGCGCCGGGCGGTTTCGGCATCCATGCCCGTGCCGGTATCGCTGACGCCCAACCGGATATAGGACCCCGGCAGCAAAAGCCCCGCCTCCGGCTGGCTGAGGGTGCCGCGCCGCGCCGACAGGATCAGGGTTCCGCCTTCGGGCATGGCATCGCGCGCATTGACCGCCAGATTGAGCAGCGCCATTTCCATCTGATTGGGATCGGCCTTGGCGGGCGGCATGCTCTTGTCGAGATCGACCTGCACGGTGATCGTCGGCCCCAAAGTCGAGCGCAACAGGTCCACCATGCCTTCGACCAGCCGGGGAATGTCCACCGCCGTGGGTTGCAGCGGCTGGCGCCGGGCGAAGGCGAGCAGGCGCTGCACCAGCGTCTTGGCGCGTTCCGCCGATTGCAGTGCGGCCCCGATCAGACGCTGTTCGCGTTCCCCGCCGGTGCCTTTGCGCACCAGCAGATCGAGCGAGCCGAGAATTGGGGTCAGCAAATTGTTGAAATCATGCGCCACGCCGCCGGTCAGGCTGCCCATGGCTTCCATTTTCTGGCTCTGGCGCAGTGCTTCGCGGGCATTGTCCAGCTCTGCTTCACGCGCCTTGGCATCGCTGAGGTCACGGCCCACGGCGACGAAATTGATGCCGTCCGGCTCGGGCGCGACGGTCCATTCGATCGGCTTCCATGCGCCATCGCTGGTGGCGATGCGGTTCTCGAAACGGATCGGCTGGCGGGTGAGGGCCATGCCCGCAACGGCGTCCAGCGTGGGCTGGCGGTCTTCGGGATGCATGAAGCTGGCATAGCCGCGCGTCAGCAGCTCATGCTCGCTCCAGCCCAGAACCTTGGTCCAGGCGGGGCTAACCGCTGACATCATGCCGTCGTAACCGGCACGGGCCAGCATATCCTGCGAAAGATCCCAGAGGCGGTCCCGTTCGGCCCTTGCGCGCTCGATGGCGATCTTGACGCGCTCGCCCGCCTCCTGGACCAGCGTTTCCTCGGCGGGGGTCCAGATGCGGGGCGTGGCGCTTTGCACCGCCAGCAGGCCGACCCATTGCGTTTCCTCGAACAGCACGACATCGATGAAGGCGCCCACCTGCCGCGAGCCCAGCCCTTCGCGCGCCGGGCGACTGAGGCGCGGGTCCGCGGGAATGTCGCGCACCACCACCGGCGTGCCAACCTTGTAGGCCGCCAGCAGATCGGGCCCGAAAGCCTCCAGCGAATGGACGCCCACGATCGAGTCCACACCGTGATGATGGTCGCGTTCGACGGTCATGATGCCGCCAGCGATCTCGGCATAAAAGACGCGGCTGGCGCCCAGATGCTCGCCCAGCCGCGATGCCGTCAGGTTCATGATGTCGGACGGTGTCGTCAGCCCGCGCAGATCGTCGGACAGGGCGAGCATGAAAGCCGTCTTGCGCTCCGCCGCGACACGCTCGGTGGTTTCGGCCAGAAAGCAGATGACGCCCGCCGGCTGCCCACTCTCGTCGGGCACGGGCGAATAGTCGAGATCCATCCACACCTGCTCGGGCTGGCCGTGGCGATGCAGCGTCAGTTCCTGATCGCGATAATGCAGCGTGCCGCCGCCGGACAGCACCACCTTCATCACATGATCGTTGAAATCGGCGACCTCCTGCCATCCCTCCCGCACGTTGGAACCGAACAGCGCGGGGTGACGGCCACCGGCAAAGCCCGAATAGGCGTCGTTGTAGAGCATCACGCCATGCTCGCCCCACAGCATCACGATGGGCACACGGGCACGCAAGAGGATCGACAGCGCCCCCTTCAGGCATGGTGGCCAATCGGCCATCGGCCCCAGCGGGGTTGCCGCCCAGTCCTTCGTGGCGATGATGCGGGCGCAGAGGCCTCCACCCGCCAGAAAAGGCTCTGTGGCGATGGGCTCGGGCGGGGCAAGCCGATGGTCCTGCAGTTGCGCGTGTGACATGATGTGCGGGACCCCGAAAATGCTTGGCGCCAGCTGAATGTTACATCGCCCGCGCCCTTTATGAAAAGGCACCCTAGCCCAAGCCGGGGGTTTGCGAAACGACTCTTCGCGCAGGCGTTCGTCTGATCCAGCTGCTGGACCTGTACCGGAAGACAGATGGGAGAGGTTTGAGGTCCGTGCGATGGTGAGGCGGATGATACCGGGCAACAGGTTTCGGCGCGGGCCATTCTTCGATGTTCACCCAGCAACGCGATGGGGAGAGGGTTATGTCAGGTCAGCATTCCGGCGAGGCCAAGCCAGGCGAGGAAGAAAATGCGGCATCTCGTCCCACCGAGCTGCGCCGGGACATCGATGCGGTGATCGACCAGGCCATCGGTACGAGCCCATCACGTCACCAGCGACTGGCAGATGCCATGCGCTATGCCGCGCTGGGTGCCGGCAAGCGTTTCCGTGCCATGCTTGTCATTGCGGTCAGTGATCTGCTGGGGGCGAGGCGCGGTGGTGCGCTTCGCGTCGCGGCGGCCATCGAATGCGTGCATGCCCAGTCGCTTGTCCATGATGACCTGCCCTGCATGGACGATGACGACCTGCGGCGCGGCAAGCCGACGCTGCACCGCGCTTTCGATGAAGCGACTGCCGTGCTTGCGGGGGACGCCTTGCTGGCCCTTGCTTTCGAAATTCTGAGCGATCCCCGGACACATCCCGAAGCAGCGGTGCGTGGCGATCTTGTGTTGAAACTCGCCCGGACCATGGGTCAGGATGGACTTGCGGGCGGCCAGATGCTGGATCTTTTCCCCGGTGACCAGATCAGCAGCGAGGCCATGATCCTGTGTGAAATGCGCAAAACGGGCGCGCTCATTCGCTACTGCGTCGAAGCGGCGGCTATCTTGGCCGGCTGCGATGATGGCCAGCGCAGAAAGCTTATGTCCTTTGCAGAAAAGCTTGGGCTGATGTTCCAGATCCGGGATGACATTCTGGATATGTCGGGCGATGAAAAGCTGGTCGGTAAAGGGCTGAGAAAAGACACTGCGCAAGGTAAAAATACCGCCACAGCCTGTTTGGGGCTGGAAGACGCGAATCTGAGTGCGGCCCATCTCGAGCGTGATTGCCATGAGGCCCTCATTGGGTTTGGGAGCCAGGCCTCCGCACTTCATGATCTGGCCGCCTTTGCGTTTCAGCGGATGCATTAGGTACCACTACGCCAGCCATCGCGATGTTTGGTATTGTGCGTCCTGTCGCGTGGAGCCCGTCCGACGGATCCCAACTGGGAAGTTGAGCACGGCTTATGATCTATCCGCGTTCCGTTGTTGCAAGCCAGCGTTGGATCGCTGGCTGTAAACTTGCTTGATTTTCTTTACTTTTTTAGCTCTTGGCGGACAGGGTGGGATTCGAAATAAAAACAAAAATCTCTGATTTCAAAAGAGAAAACTTGTTAATAAAACCGATTTCCACGCGTTTCGCCGAATGAAAAACATGACGCTTTTTCCCGAAAATCTTGCCCCGAACAGAGCGTTTTCGGCAGTGACAATTTATAGGATTTAGTCGCCGCGTCAACCGACACGATCGTGGGCGTAACGAACTGGAAATGTGCCTCGGTTCATGCAGGTGAACGGGCGCCGCAAGCGCGGCGCCCGCTTCCCAAAAGACCGGTCAGATCTTCGTGTCCGTAACGACTGCGTGGCTGCCCTGCTCGCCGGCCTCGATGCTGCTGCCGAGCAGCATTTTCAATTGGCCCACGAGCGACACGTCTGCCTCCCAAAGTTCGGCACCAGAAATGTCGATGCGCAAAAGCGCGAGTTTGGGATCGGATTTCCCGCCGGTAAACCAGGCTTCGACTTGGCCAGACCACAGCTTGTCAATCATCGCCGGATTGTTGTCGATTGTAGCGTGGCCGGAAAGGCTGGCGAAGAAATCCTGGCCCTTGGACACAAAGTTCACCAAGGCAGCGCCGCCCTTGGCCAGACGATTGTCCTTGCTGATGAAGAACCAGAGCGTGTCGGCCTGATCCTTGTCGAGCTGGACCGTCAGTGGCTCGCAATGGCTGGTGTTGTCACGGAGGCCAACCATTGCGAAAGGCCCGTTTTCGAGCTTCTCCCACAAATGCTCTTTCAGCTTGTGCGTATCGATGGGCATCGCTCTCTCCTCGCTTCCTCTATTTGAGAACGCCAGAAGCCCCCTCATGTTTCGTCGCGAACTCTCGCTTGGTCGGGAAGCAGAAGGCATTTGTGCAGACTACCTGACGGCCCGATCCCAAGAGGCTTGCAGTGCTGGTGGAGAAATGTTCGGGTTTGCCCCGACGTACTGAAAAGCGCATCAAAAGGCCTTGAGAAATGACGAGAGCGACGTGCGTTTGAGCCCCTGATCTGGACTGTTTGGTGTTGCCGGCGTCTTCATTATTCCCGTGACCTTGGAACAGGTTGCCCCGACACCTATACTATAAAGATGCTTCGTCCCATTTCCGCCAAAACCCGGTCCGTCCTGCTCGTGTGCAGCAAGTGTACGAAGAAAGTCGGGGGCGGCTTTGGCAAGAAGGGCAACCAACCACTCTCCAAACAACTGCGGAAGCTTGCCGGGGCAGGCAAAGGTCGAAAGGTGGAGCTGCTGGTCCTTGAGACTGGCTGCTTGAAGCTTTGCCCGAAAGGTTCAGTGGTTGTTGTGAACGGAGCCGAGCCGCAAAAGTGGATGATCGTGCCAGCAGGGACCGAGGTCAGCGTTATCGCCGATCAGATGGGCTTGAGCAACTTATAGGGCGCTGAGGGGGGGAGCCTAGTCTGGTTGTTTGGGGTGGGCACAAGCACAAGCACAAGCACAAGCTCTTGGCTTTCGGTGAAGGCCGGTCGTCATGCCGAGATCCCTGCAGAGAGATCTCGGCATCGTACATGAAGAGCACGTCAAACCTTTTACCCGGGGAGATTAACCCTGAGAGGTTCATGCATTGGACAACCATTGAATTGCCCACGCATTTGGGCAGAGGCTTCGTACGCGGGTTTGCGCATGCGCATTATCCCGCCGAGAGGCCGATGGTCGGTGATCCCGTGCCATGGGCTGAAGGAGGTTTCGTCATCGAGCACCGCTGCTCGGGCCAGTGTCCATGCGGGTTGGGGCCCCACCGAGATCACAGCGACCGGGACGTATGGATTGTCATCCTCGGGCCAGGGCACCGAAGCATCCTCGATCGGATTGGCGGTGAGGTCCCGGCAAAGCTGGACGCATAATTCCCATTGGCCGCCTTGGCTTACGAGAACATTGCCAATTTCCTCCCGGAGAGCATTCTCCCGTCCTGCAATGTCGAGATCCTTGCCTTCGAGGGCCTTGAAGTTCTCGGATCGCGGACGAAGAGCAATCTTGGCCATATAGGCGCCATAGCGAATCGGTGCCTGACTGAAAAATCGCTCACCCAGCGGATTGGTGTTGGCTTTACCGCCCAACGCCAACAAAAGCGCGCTTTCGCCTCCCAGCGCCTCTATGCCCTTCTCAATTGTGCGAAAAGCAGCCGAGATCACCTCCTTCATCGTCACAAGCTTGTCTGTCGTAGCAGCCAGCAGCTTGAGACTTTGGAGAAAGGGCTTTGGCCCGGCTGATGGGAAGGCAGCACCATTGGCCATCAGGAAGTCCTGAGTCCTGGCGTCCTGACTGCCCGGCAGTCGCTCGCCATCGACATCCAGCACTTTGATAGCAAACCCGCGTTGCAGCGAAATAGTGTCAGGCAGTACATCGCCTGCATTCGTCGAAATACGCAACAGGACGTCATAGTCGCGTTCGGTTGCAAAAATACCTTGGGCAAATTCGGGGGGGAGGGCGGCGAGGACGCGCAACTGGCCAGAGAGGAGGGCATGGCTCTTGGCATGGACGGCGCGGAAACCGTGTCCGGTGTCCTGGTGGGTTGTCTCGCTTATCTTCCGAAATGCTTCGATCAACTCGGCCTGGGTCTGGGGCTCGTCAAGCTCGACCACCTCGACGTCGGGGCTGAAAGGCAGTGGCTGCATACTGCGTTATCCTTTGAGGGAGGGGGAAGAGGGCCAGGCATTTTTCTTGCTGCCCTTATGGTCGGCAATTCGCCGAAGCAGGCCAAGTTCCAATGGGCATCTCTAATGCGAGATATTCATGGGATACCACCAACATCGGCTGGACAGTTCCAGATGAGAGTGGCCATGATTGTCTGGAAATGACCGTGCTGGACACCGCGCGAATGGCATGTCCATCAGGACTTTGCGAAACTTTGGTGTCAGCGAGCCGTATCCCCAAAAGTCAAAACCCAGGAGGTGTCATGCGCAAACTCACGATTGCAGCCGGGCTGGTGGGAGTATCGGTGGTGGTTGGAACGCTTGCTGCCAAGGCCTTGCGCGGACCGGTCGGGAACAAGGCCGTTCCTGCGCCGGCAAAGGATGTCGAACTCTATCGTTACATGGGCAGGTGGTACGAACAATTTCGCTACGAGGCGTCATTCGAGCGTGGGATGGACGAGGTGACCGCCCATTATTCGCTCCGTGAGGATGGTTCGGTCGAGGTCACAAACCGAGGCCGCACAGCGGGGGAGAGCGGGCGTTGGAAGGAGAGTGTCGGTACTGGAAAGGTCGTGGACCCGGACACCGGCGCCAAATTGAAGGTCTCCTTCTTTGGTCCCTTTTTCGGGGATTATTGGGTTCTCGATCATGGGGACGATTATGACTGGTCCATCGTAGGAGAGCCAACCGGTCGTTATCTTTGGGTGCTGACCAGGGTCGTTCGTCCGTCCAACGAGGTTCTTGGTTTTCTCGAAGAGAGGGTTAGAGAGCTCGGCTACGATTGGTCTCTCATACGCAGAACGCACCAATGATTGGCGCCTGTTTCTGGAAGGCACGATGGCGCGGCGCTGTCTATTCGTCGCTGGGAAAAAACATGTCATCAGGATCGGCTTGCCTGGGCGGTGGATGACAGCAACAGTCTACCAACCGTCCTTCCATTGCCGAGCCTCGCTATGCATGACGACTTCGAGTCTGAGATGGAGGGCACTCCCTTTCCTCCCATGCAGATCATTGGTGATGACGAGGTAGGGCGTTCCGTCGCCCAGAAGGCCTATCTCCGAGCCCTGCGAGAAGGTGTGGAAGAAGTGCGGCAACAGGGCGAGGAGCCCGACTTCAGACTGCTGGCTCAGGTCGCCTCGGACATAGCGCAGGAAGCCTATGATGCGTTTTGTGGTCGTTGAACCGCTCCTACGAGCAGCTCCCTCGATCATCCGCTAATAGATTTTTTAGGGGAGCCGCTGCCCGGCTTGCTCTGCCTTTGGTGCCGCTGGTTTCTAATGCACGCTGAAGCGTGCCCTTGATGAAGGCTTGCGGTGTGTGCTCCATTATTAATCTGGATTAGTGGCGCACTGCTATTTCCGGAATAAAAATTCTGTGGGTCTCATTTGGAGAACCCAAAGGGAGGCACGACGCTTTCTCACCTGACTGGCACATTCAGGAGGGTGGGATGAGGCGGGGAAGCCACGATTTCGCCGACAAGCGGAAGGTATCGAAGGAGGCTGCACGATGAGCCTTCTTGATCAGATCAAGCGAATGGGGCCAGGGCTTGTAACCGGAGCGGCGGATGATGATCCCAGCGGAATAGCAACCTATTCCCAGGCTGGGGCGCAGTTCGGGACGAGCCTGCTCTGGACAATGCTGTTTGCCTACCCGTTGATGGTCGCCACCCAACTCGCAAGCGCACGCGTCGGACGCGTAACAGGGAAAGGGTTGGGCCATAGCCTGAAGGCCATCATGCCTCACTGGCTGATGGCTATCCTGGTGGCATTGCTCTTCGTCGCCAATACAATCAATATCGGCGCCGATCTGGCGGCGATGGGAGAAGCGGCCGGTATGACGGTCCGGCGCGGGCAGCATGTCTTCACCATCATTTTTGCCCTGGCTTCGCTCCTGCTACAGATGTTTGTGCCCTATGACCGTTATGCTGCACTCCTGAAATGGATGACGCTCGTCCTGTTGGCCTATGTGGCTCTCGTCCTGATGGTGAAGGTCGACTGGTCGCAAGCTTTGCATGATCTTGTCCTGCCGCACCTCGATGGACGTCAGGAGGTAACCACTGTGGTTGCGATCCTGGGAACGACGATCAGCCCCTTCCTCTTTTTCTGGCAAGCGGCTCAAGAGGTCGAGGAGATCGATCAGGTCGAAGAGCGCAAACCCCTCCAGCGCGCCGAGCATCAGGCCGAGGACGCTTTCAACCGCATTCGGATCGATACGTTCACCGGTATGGCGGTTTCGAACATTGTTGCTCTGGCTATCATTCTGGGGACGGCTGCAACTTTGCATGCTGCAGGGAAGACCGATATTCAAAGTGCGGCCGATGCAGCCAAAGCGTTGCAGCCGGTGGCCGGTCCCCTTGCCTTTGCGATCTTCACACTCGGGATCATCGGCACGGGCTTTCTGGCTGTGCCGGTGCTGGCGGGTTCGTCCGGATATGCTGTTTGCGAGGTGGGCGGGTGGGCAGCCAGTCTGCAAGATAAACCACAGCGGGCTCGCGTATTTTACGCTGTCATCGCGCTGGGGATGATCCTGGGCGTTGCCATTGACTGGTCTCCGATCAGCCCGATGAAAGCGCTTTTCTGGTCTGCGGTGATCAACGGAATTGTTGCAGTTCCTGTGCTTGTGGCTCTTATGCTTGTGGTGAGCAGCCGAGAGGTAATGGGAAAATACACCGCCTCCATATCACTCTGGATTTTCGGGTGGATCACGACAGTTGCCATGGGGGTGGCGGCCATCTCGATGCTCGTCCTTCCGAGCTGAGTGGGAACGTTGCTGACCGCGGTTTTTCCTTCGAAAGCCCTGCGAGGGTTCAAGGTGCATCTGGCCGTGCTGCATGCTTTGGCGGTTGGTGCCGTGAGCCTCCTTCCGGATAGGTGCCTTGCCGAAGATACGCCCCCCATCCTCACGATGAGCTTCCGAGACACTTTGGATGGGTGGCTCGTAGCCAAGAGTAGCCGCAGGGATGCAGGAGAGGTGGTCCTCAACCGGGCTCAACTCGCGGCAACTCTTGCTCTGGACCGTGCGGGGCTTCCGGGCCTTGCAGTTCATGCCCAGATCTTCAACCTTTCCGGGAGCAGCCTGAGCGAGCGGACCCAGGACATTCAGACTGCGGACGCAATCGATGCTCAGCCGATGACCAGATTGTTTGAATTCTGGATCGAGCAAAGGTTTGGCTCGGAAGAGCGCAATGTGGCCCTGAGAGCCGGTCTGCTCGACGTTAATGCTGATTTCGACTCGATCGTATCGGCCAACTGGCTGGTTAATTCTTCACAGGGTATAGGGGCAGATCTGGCCCGAAGCGGGTTGAATGGCCCTTCGATCTATCCGGTGTCTTCGCTTGGCATCAGAGCCAGCTGGACCCCCAGCAAGCAGTGGACCGCGCGCATCGCGGTACTCGATGGGGTGCCGGGTAATCCGTCGCGACCCGATGAATTTGTTGTTGCACGGCTGGCGCCCCGGGACGGAATTCTGGTCATCGGTCAGGTTGATTATCGATGGTCCGAAAAGGGCAGGGTGGCGGCAGGTGCCTGGGGCTACAGTCATCTGAGGCCGACACTTGACGGCAATGACCAGCGGCATGACCGCGGGTGGTATGTAGAGGCAGAAACCGCCTTTCCCGGCTCGACCAAATGGGGCGGCTGGTTGCGTTATGGCCAGGCTGCGGGCTCGGTGCAGCAGGTCGATGGCTATTGGGGCGCCGGCATCACGGGGAAAGGGGTGTTTCCCGGACGGAAGGACGATCGACTGGGACTGGCCGTAGCATGTGCCTCCATCGCCCCTGTGGCGGTACGTTTGTCAGGGCTCCCCCGGCATGAAACGTCGTTCGAAACGACATACCAGTTCAAGTTGGGTGAATTGCTGGCCCTGCAGCCGGACCTGCAATATCTGCGGCATCCCGCTGCGGCGGCTCATGCGCCCGATGCGGTGGTGGTTGGGCTGAGGCTGATCTTGTCGCTGGGCGGTCCCAAACCGGCGCCGGCGACCGACGCGTCAGATACGACAGTGCCTTCCGATGCTCCGGAACCCAAAGCACCCGACGGTACATCCTCATAGAGGATTTGCAGTGATCAAAATGTGAATGCGCGAGGCCGCTTCCTGATGGCAATTGCTAGGGCGGATCTTGCGAGAGCAAACCTGTTGACGTTTAGGAGGCTGGGCTCCTGGGAATCGCGGTTATCTTGCCACCACGTTCGAAGGTCACCAGCCTCGCCTTTTTGACATCATCTATCCCTTGCATGCGCAGGGCTTCAGCGAGGTCCTCCGGGCTGACGTCATGTCGCCGCATCATCGCCTGATCGACATGCCCATCGCGTGCCAGCACATCGGCTCGGCCCTTGACGAACAGGGCCAGCCAGTTGGAACGCATCGTGGCCATGGCCATCAGACGGTGCATCACCACCACCACCATCGTGGCCGCCAGACAAGGGATGAAAGGCACGCCGCCAGTCATCACCCGGCTGATGTTCGAACCCACGATGATGGCGATGAAGATGTCGAAAGGGCTGAGGCTGGAAAAGCTGCGCCGCCCGGCAATCCGCATACAGAGCAGCCCATAAAGGAACAGCACGACAGCCCGGGCGCACAGGTGAGCGGTGGAGGCCGGGGCCTGATCGGGGCCGAGGATCGTGTGGAGCCAGTCCTCCATCGCCAGTTCTACACCTCTGGCAGGGGCTGGTCGGCAAAGCCCCAGCCTTTGAGCGCCTTGCCTTGCGCGCGCTCGATCAGCGCTGCGGCATCGGCGATGGAGAAGGGATGGGCATGGTCCATGCCGTCCAGCTCGTCCCAATCGATGGGCACGGCTACAGGGGCACCTTCTCTGGCGCGGGCGGAATATGGCATGACCGCGGTGCTGCCGCGCTGGTTGCGCAGCCAGTCGATAAAGATTCGGCCCTTGCGCTTGGCCTTGCTCATGGTGGCGGTAAAGCGGGCGGGTTCGCTGAGCGCCATGGCTTCGGCGAAGCGTTTGGCGAAGTCCTTGTGAGCGTCCCAGTCATGGACGGGACGCAGGGGGACGGTGACATGCACCCCCTTGCCGCCCGAGAGCAGCGGAAAGCTGACCAGCCCCAGATCCGCCAGCTGGCGGCGAATGTCATTTGCGGCCTTCTTGACTTGCGCGAAATCCAGCCCCTCATCCGGGTCGAGGTCGAAGATCATGCGGTCGGGCTGTTCGACATCCTGCGCGGTGGAGGCCCAGCCGTGGAATTCGATGGTGCCCATCTGCACGCAAGCCAGCAGGCCCTGTGCCTCGGTGAGGTAGAGATAGTCCTCGGCACCGCCGTCCTTTTCGGTGATCGGCACATGGAAGACATGCTCTCCAAAGGAGCCGCTGTCGTGCTTCTGGAAGAAGCATTGCTTGGCCCGGCCCTGCGGGCAACGCACCAGGCTCAAGGGACGATTAGCGGCAAAAGGCAGCATCAGCGGAGCGATGGCCTGATAATAGGATGCCAGATCGCCCTTGGTCTGCCCGCTTTCGGGGAACAGCACGCGGTCCGGGTGAGTGATGGCGATGATAGGGGGTTCGGGTGCGGGCTGGCTGGTTTCGGGTTTGACATCGCTGGCCTTCTTGTCCTGACGCAGCCCCACGAAGCTGGCATGGCGCACACGCCCCTCGGCGGTGAACTGGGCAAAACTGACTTCGGCCACCAGTGCGGGGCGGAGCCAATGGGCGCCGCGCGTCTCGGCACGGGGGACCTCTGCTGCCGCTGTCTTGCGGGCGAGGGGCTTCATGGTGCGTGCCAGATCGGCCAGCAGGCTGGTGTCGAAGCCGGTGCCGACCTTACCCTTGTAGGTCAGCGTCTCGCCTTCCCACTGGCCCAGCAGGAGGGCGCCGAAGGGCCGGCCCTTGGCGGGGCTCTCCGTCCAGCCGAGGATGACGAACTCCTGCCGCAGCGTGCATTTGATCTTCAGCCAGTCACGGCCGCGTGTCCCGCGATAGGGGGCGTCTATGCGCTTGGCGATGATGCCTTCCTGTCCCGCCCGGCACATGGCGGTCAGCAGCGCCTCGCCTGAGCCGATCACATGGTCGGCGACATGGAGGGGCGGCTGGGCGTCGGCGAGCAAGGCCTCCAGCCGTTCCTTGCGCTCGATGTTGGGCAGGGGTTTGAGATCTTGCCCCGCAAGGCGCAGCAGGTCGAAGGTGAAGAAGGCCATGGGGGCCTGCCCATCGCCTTTCAACGATGCCTGCAGGGCGGAGAAGTTGGGGTTCCCGTTGCCGTCCAGCGCGACGATCTCGCCATCGATCAGCGCATCGGGCAGGTCGAGCCCCGTCAACGCTTGAGCGATGGCCGGAAACTTCTCCGTCCAGTCGAGGCCCGAGCGGGTGAACAGCCGCACCGTCTGCCCGGCAACGGCGGCAAGAATGCGATAGCCGTCGAATTTGATCTCATGCATCCAGGCGTTGGAGGTCGGCACGCTATCGACCAGCGTGGCCAGTTGTACCGGCTCGAAAACGGGCGGGCCTAACACCTTGTGCAATGTAGGCGCTTTGGCCTTCTTGCGGTTATGGGTTTCGGCCTGCTGCATCACCTGCGCGAAAGCCTTGCCCTTCTTGCCCGCCAGCGATTGCGTGCCCCCCGTATCCGCTGCGATCTGGGCCATACTGCGCGCGGTTAGCACGCTGATGAGGTTGCGCTCGACCAGCATGTCGCCTTGCCCGGCATGGGCATCCTGCACCTTGCGCAGCAGCCAGTTCTCGCGCTTCTCTTTCCCGCGCGGCTTCATGCGGACCAGCAGCCATTCGCCGTTCATCCGCTCGCCGAAGAGGTGGAAATGGAGGTGGCCCGCTTCGATATCCTTGGCGCTCTTGCCCTCCACCGGCGCCCAGTGTCCCTGATCCCACAGCATCACCGTGCCGCCGCCATATTCGCCTTTGGGGATGTTACCCTCGAAATGGGCATAGGACATCGGGTGATCTTCCGTCCGCACGGCAAGGCGCTTGTCGGCGGGATCGACGCTGGGGCCGCGCGTGACAGCCCAGCTTTTGAGCACACCATCGACCTCCAGCCGGAAATCCCAATGCAGGCGCGTGGCATCATGCTTCTGCACCACGAAAATTGGGCCCTTGCCATCCGCGGCCCGCGCCAAGGCCTCATCGCCGGCAGGCTCGCTGGTGCGGGAGAAATCGCGCTTGGCACGATAGGGTTTGAGCGGATCGGCGCCCGCCATGTCAGGCACGCTTGCGCTTTAGCGCTGCCTTGCGCGGCTTGCTCGCAGTCGGCTTTTTCGGGGGTGCCTTCTCCCCGCCACCTACCGACTTCTTCAACGCCGCCATCAGATCGATGACATTGCCGCCCTTGGCGCCGCCCGGTTCCTCCACATCCTCCAGAATGCGTTTGCCGCCCTTGGCCTTGCGCTTCTTCTCGATCAGGCGGTGAAGCGCATCGATGTAATGGTCTCGGAAGGCCTCGGGCTTGAAGGGATGGGTCTTCTTCTCGATCAGCGTGGTGGCCAGTTCTATCAGATCCTCGCTGGGATCGCCGGTAGGCAGGTCTTTGAACTGGCTGGCCACCTTGGCCACCTCATCGGCATAGCGCAGCACCTCCATGATGAGGCCCTTGCCGCAGGGCCGTACCGAGACAAGCTGCTCGCGCCCGCGCACCGAAAGCTGGCCCAATCCGGCCTTGCCGGTTTGCCGCAGCGCCTCGCGCAGCACGACATAGGCCTCCTGCGCCAGATCGTCGGCGGGCAGGATGAAATAGGGCTTCTCGTAATAGAGCACATCGACCGCGCCGTTCTCGACAAACTGCACCAGTTCCAGCGTCTTGCGGCTCTCGATTTTGACCGCCTCGATCTCTTCCTCGTCGAGCAGCACGTACTCGCCCTTTTCGACCTCATAGCCTTTGAGGATCTCGTCGCGGTCCACCGGGCCCAGACCGGGCACGACCTTCTCGTAGCGCACTCTTTTGCCGCTGGGCTCATGGATCTGGTGGAAGCTGATGGCCGCGCCCGAGCGCGTGGCAGGATACACCTCCACCGGGATCGACACCAGCGCCAGCCGGATCTGTCCTTGCCAATATGCGCGTGCGGCCATGATACACCTCCGCAGAGGAAAGTGTGGTGGAGCGGGCCTGTTCCGCGCCGCGAAAGTGCAAGCGCTAACCGGGGTAGGGGTTCGCCTTCAGAAGTCCCGCCAGATGTGCCGCATTTCCGGCGAGCATCCTGGCGGTTTTGGTGATGACCTCAGGCGTGTGAGGAAGGTCCTTGAAATCCTGCGATCCCATAGCCTCTCCGACCCAATAGCAGACAGCGACAGCCGGGATCGTCCAGCCCACATCATTAAGAGCCTGAAAGAATTGAGCGGAGCTGAAATGAGCGCCGTCTTCGTTCCCGACGATAGCAGCGACGGCCACCTTGCCATAGCTTGGCATACGGCCCTTTTCATCGGTTTCGCCCAGGAACGCATCCATGCGTTCGAGGACCCGTTTGGCAACGCTACTGATCTGGCCCAGCCAGATGGGACTTCCGAAAATGACGATGTCATGAGCCAGGATTTTGTCGCGCAGGGCAGGCCAGTCGTCGCCGTCACCCTCATCCGAACTGACCCCCGGACGAATTTCCAGCGCGGCGACCCTCACGGTTTCTGTCAGCACGACGTCTTTCTCTGCGAACGCAAGGCTGAGAACCCCTATCATCGCGTGCGTGGACGAAGCCTGCTGAGGATCGGGCTTGAGAGTGCAATTGAGAGCGAGTGCCTTGAGCATGGGCCTTCTCCAGTCGATCAAGCGGGTTCGCGCCCTGACGAATGTCATCAGCGGTGGGAAACCCTTGAGGTGTGGGGTAACTGGAGGACGACACGTCGACCGGATTTCTTTGTTCCGCCCCGCGCCACGCTGTTGCGATGAGGCGAAACCTAGTTACTCCAGAGCGCCTATTCGCTTGATCGCACCGGTGGTGCCCCCATCGATACGATCGTATCCGCGACCTCGCCGAGCATCGAAGAATAGTCTGCTGCCGATTGCGACGGGCTCTGGTTCTCAGCATGGCGGCGGGTGAAGTGTGCCTGACGGCGGATGACACCTGCTTCCCCGTCCGTGCCCATGGTGATGAGTACTTCCATCGTGGTGTCGGCTGAAGCGGTGGTCAAGTCCAGCAGCGTCACATCGACGCGTCTTACGCCCTTGGTGGCAGGACTATCGGGTGGCAGCACCATCGCGGAGGGAAGGCGTGCGATCAGGTCGCGAAGCAGGGCATCCCGGGCCAGTGAACCGAGAGAGGCCGACCAATGATATTGATCCTGAAGCTGGAGTTCGGTCGGTGAGGTCGCCAGGGCAAATTCCAGGCGGTCAATCGAAGCGGGAATGTGGACCGCCGTTACCCTGAGCGGCGGCCCGGCATAGGCAGGGTCTGGTCTCATGGCAGGCGGGGCCAGATCCAGCGCGAGAAGGTGGGTTTGTGGGCTATGGCCGCAACCGCCCAACATGAACAGGCCGGCCATGGTGATGACCAGTGTGATAGCATGCCTATTCATTTCGCGGTCTCCCTGTTTCTGTGGCCGTCCTTGCTCTTGCCGCGGATAAGGGCCTCGGGATGCCGGCCCAGATAGTCCGTGAGAGACCGGATGGACCGCGACATTTCGTTGAGCTGACGGATGGTTTCGGGCAAACCTTCGCCCTGGTTCGCGCCTTCGCCGGTGAAGGTCGTGCGCGCTGCAGCGGCTGCAGCATCCAGCCCGGACGCCGTGGCGTTCAGCTTATCCATCAGCGGTCCCACCTTTGGTTTCACCTGCGTGGTGATGTCACGGACATTGGCGGTGAGCGCCTGCACATTGTGTCCGATCTGGTCGAGCGGCATGCGATTGATCTTGGTGACGATCTGGTCGACCTTCGTCATGATGTCATCTGTGGTGCTGCCGTTCTGGTCGCTGACGGGCACGGCGGGATATGGCCAATGCCCGAAATCAAGTGTGCCGGCGCCCGAGCGGGGATCGCGGACGATGGCGATGCCATGCGCGCCCACCAACGGCGGGGTCTGCGTCAGTTTCGCGCGATAACCCAAGTGTAGCAGACGCGAAACAGCGGCGTCCATGGCGCTTCGCCAATCCTGGGGATGGGCGTTCGCAGGCGGCGTAATGCCGAACTTATGGGCGTAAAGCTGAATGGTCGCCAGGGTGAAGGGACCGCCTTGCGGATCGAAGAGGAGGCGTGAGGATCCGACCTCACCCACCTGATACCCCATCAAGGTGACCGGAGTTCCCTTGGCCATATCACCCGCGTCGCCATGAAGAATGAGGGCATAGGGCATTTCGGGCCCCGGATCGCCTTGCTGGGCCGTGCCCTGATCGTCGAACAGCGTGAGCATGGTTCCCGCGGCAAGCGGCGGATTGTCACGGTCTTCGTCGGGCAGGTCAAACTGGATCGCGCCCTGAAGCAGGCTGGCTGGGGCCAGCTCCGTCGACAGGCCGCCACCGCCCAGCTTCACTTTTAACGGGCTGGCTGTCCAGAACTCGGAGCCCTCGCGGATCAGGCGGTCGAACGGCGCGTGGATCCAGATGGCGATGCGGAACCGGTCCGTGCCGTCCATCGTTGTGTCGGTGACTTTGCCGATCTCCAGCCCGCGATACCGGATCGAGGCGCCGCGCACGAGTGTGCCCAGCATGCGTGACATCAGCACAAAATTCTTTCCCCTCGCACCAAAGGGAATAACGGGCGCCTGATCGAGACCGGTGAAGTGGCGCGCCGGTCTGCCCGCGCTGCCCGGTTCCATCCCGATGGCAACGCCGGCTATGGCGGCCTTGACCGATTGCAGATCGGCGATATTCGGGTTCGCGCCGATCATCCAGAAACGAGCCTGATCGGTCAGGGCGGGTTTGACACGGTGATCGAGATGAAGCGTCAGTTCGACATGGCGATTGTCAGGCGCGATGCGGACCGCTGATACCCTCCCAACCTCGACACCATTGTCCAGCACCTTGGTGTCCCCGGGGCTAACCCCGTTGGCGCTTGCAAAGATAACCGTAACGTCGGTGCCCCGATTGGCCAAAGCGCTCAACCCAAGATAGGCAACCACCAGAAGCGCGGCGACAGGCACCGCCCAGACCAGGCCCGGCCAGCGCCTTCTGATGACACGGGCAGTCGGTATGGCGGGGGTGTCCTGGTCGTCGCTCAAGTCTTGGTCTCCGGGGTGTGGCGGGCGGCATCCCACATCAGGCGTGGGTCGAAACATTTGGCTCCGATGATCGTGAGGACAACCACCAGCGTGAAGGGCAAGGCAGCAGGCCCCGCACGCCCGTAGATCAACGCGTTATAGCCCATGACCGGAGCGAAGCAGCCGATCACGAAAGGATCGACCATCGACCAACGGCCGATTTCGTCCACGATGCGATAGACCCGGGTCTTGGCGACCAGTCGCTTGTTCGAGCGGCGCAGGACCGAGGCGACGCACCAGCTCAATCCTGCCAGCTTCAGCGCGGGGATCAGGAAACTGGCAATGAAGACGATGGCGGCGAGTGCCCACAGTTTGGCGTCAACCAGATCGATCACGCCCTGAAACACCGTATATTGCATGGGTTTGCCACCAATTGGCAGCGTGGCGAGAGGGTAGAGGTTGGCCGGAATGTAGAGCAGGAGACCGGCCAGGGTCAGAGCAACCGTGCGGCTGATGCTTTCCGCGAGGCGGCGCGTGACCCATGATCCGCAACGCGGGCAATGTTGCCGTTCGCAGTCTCGTGGCAGCACCAGTTCGCAGGTGTAGCAGGTGATGTCATCGGGCGATGGCGGAACCAGCGGGTCGGGGTAGATGCGTTGCCATATGCCCTGCTCATCAAGAACGGCGCGCAGGAAAAGCGACAGGATGCCCGCAGCGATGAAGCAAAGCGCTCCGATCCCGATATGCGTGGTGATGGATGAATTGAGCCGCGCATAGGCGATAGCAAGGCCCAGAAGGAACACGTCGGGCATCGCCCAGGTCTGAAGCTCGGTCGCAACCCGAAAGAGTTGCCCAAGCCAGCGAACCTGTCGTCCCAGCTCGAGCATCGTCAAGACTGCCGCAAGCGCTGCAAAGCGCACGAACGGGAAAAGTACGGCGAAGAGAAAGATGAAGCCTGCCAACAGAGGCCAACTGTCTTGCGCCATCACCCGCGCTGCGGAGGCCAGATGGCTGTGCCGGGAAATCCCGAGGATCGAGGTCGAGAGAAAGGTTTGAAAGTTCCCGGGGATCAGGAGAAGCAACACTGCAAGCGACAGGGCAAGTGCCGCACGCTGGCTGCGTCCCCGCCCTTCTTTGAGCGTCCCTCCGCACTGCGTGCAAGCCACTTCATCGCCATGAGGGATGCGTTGTTGCAAACCGCAATCGAGACAGGACGTCAGGCGATCTCCGCCCTGATCACCCCTCTCGTGCCCAGCGATCGCCTCTTCCAAATGTTTCCCCCTCAGCTGAACGAGCTTTCGTTCAATCAGGCTGTTAGACGCCGGAAATGGGCCAATGTTCCACGGTCTTGCTTAGGCGCAGTCCAGCGCCATCTTTTTGTTCCCTCGCGGATCGCGAAACCCAGCTTGCTTCAAATGCATGGATCGCACTCGGCGCAGGAGAATTTCATTCTGAGCAGCAGCATCGGAGGCTTGGATGAGTTTCGTTCCACGCGGCATCGTGGCCGTTGATAAACAGGGCGACCGCCTTCTCTTTCTCGACCCGGGAACGCTCGAAACGGTTGCGGAAATCACGGCG
Source organism: Novosphingobium terrae (assembly GCF_017163935.1). Classification (NCBI taxonomy): domain Bacteria; kingdom Pseudomonadati; phylum Pseudomonadota; class Alphaproteobacteria; order Sphingomonadales; family Sphingomonadaceae; genus Novosphingobium; species Novosphingobium terrae. The sequence continues at coordinate 1,670,996 of NZ_JABVZR010000001.1, forward strand.
ATGCCGCCGTTGCCGCATGAGCTGGTACTGTCCCCTGATCGGGAAAGGGCTTACGTTCCGGCCTATGGAGACGGGGTGCACGGTGACAACGCCCATCCCAATCACTTCATTTCGGTGATTGATCTTCAACGCCGCTGCCTTGAGCGAAATATCGACCTCGCCCCGCTGGAGGCGCCCCATACCTTGCGGTTCGGGCCGGAAGGGCTGCTCTATGTCGCGTGTGAGAACAGTGGTGCTGTCGCGGTTTTCGATGTGAGAGAGGGCAGACTTCTCGGGAAGATACCCACCGGTTCACGCAACAGTCACCGTTTGGTCATTCTCCCCCGGAGCGGCCTTATCTGCACCGATAATGAGGAGGATGGCAGCATGTCGGTGCTTGGTCTTGGCGATCACAGCTTTCGAGGGAAAGTAGCACTACCTGCGGCACTGGCGGGGATCGCGGCTCTGCCTGATGAGAGCATGATCTTCTGTACTGTTGCCACAAGTCCCCAACTGTGGTCGGTGGCTATGAACGGAATGCGTGTGGGGCGGCCAATATGGCTGAGCGGTCATACCAGAGGCGCTCAGGTCGTACGTGTCAGCCCGGACGGTAGCTTGCTGCTGGTGATCGGGGACCATGAACCCGTTATCACGCTGCTCGAGACCGGATCAGGGCGGCAGCGCAGCGTTAAGGTTGGCACCAAGCCGATGGACGGAGCCTTCCATCCCGATGGCCGAACTTTTCTGATCTGCAATGAGGGCGAAGGCACCCTTGCGGAAATCGACCTCTTGTCAGCACGCGTTATCCGGACTGTCCCGGCGGGCAAAGGATGTGAGACGTTGGCCTATTTCTGATTGAGTGGGATTTCGACAAAGTTGATCTTCTTCTCCAAGCTAACCGCTGGTGCGCTGCCGCGGTTTGTTCCTGTCGGAGACTAACCGAAAAAGGGGATTGGAACAGGTTGGTGGCCCCGTCGTATCGTCACCTGTGAAGGGTTGACTGGATGCCGCGCAGGCGCACGAGCATCACATGGCCCGACCATGGCTTGAATGACGGGGGATGCACGGACCGATGGGCACCGGCTTGAACATGAAAGAGTTGACGGCTGCTTTTGCATGGGAGGACACGCCTCTGGGATCCATGGAGAGCTGGTCGGGTTGCCAGAGGTCGATGATCGACATGATGCTCGCGTCCGGGCACGCCATGTGCCTTGCCTGGGGGCTGGAGAAGATCTTTTTCTACAACGATGCTTACGCGCCGATGCTTGGCGAGCGCCATCCCGCCGCGCTGGGAATTCCGTTTCGCGAAGCCTGGCCGGATGTGTGGGATGAGATCGGGCCGCTTGTCGACCGCGTCTATGCCGGGGAGACTTTGACCTTCGAGAACCTGCCTCTGGTCATGACCCGCAAAGGCTATGCGGAGGATACATGGTGGAGCTTTTCCTACTCGCCCCTGCGTGACGAGAGCGGATTGGTCTGCGGTCTTCTGAATGTGACCACGGATGTATCGAGCAATTTTCGCGTCGAGCAGGCTGAGCGTGAAAGAGACGAGGCCAATGCCCAGCTCAGCACCAATGAAGACCGCCTGCGCGCGCTGGTCGATGCCAGCTCTGATGTGCTGTACACGATGAGCCCGGACTGGAGCGAGATGCGTGCTCTCGACGGTCGCGGATTTATCGCAAACACGGACATGCCGACCATCCGCTGGATCGAGGACTATCTCTATCCGGACGACCGGGGCGAGGTGCTGGAAGCGATCAGCCGGGCTGTCGCGGAGAAGAGGCCTTTCGAGCTGGAACACCGCCTCTGGCGCGCAGATGGCAGTGTCGGCTGGACGTTCTCGCGCGCGGTGCCGGTTCTCGACAGTGCGGGCGAGATTGCCGAGTGGTTCGGCATGGCCGCCGATGTGACGGCCCGACGTGAAGCCGAAATCATGCTCAAGCAGCTTAACGAGACGCTTGAACTCAGGGTGCATGAGCGGTCTCGCGAGCTGATGGAGGCCGAGGACCGCGTGCGCCAGATGCAGAAGATGGAAGCGATCGGTCAATTGACCGGCGGCGTGGCTCACGATTTCAACAATCTGCTGACGGTCATTCGCGCTTCAGCCGACCTTTTGCGGCGGGGCGAGTTGGCCCCCGAGAAACGCAAGCGCTACATCGACGCGATTTCCGACACCGCTGATCGAGCCGCCAAGTTGACCGGGCAGCTCCTGGCCTTTGCCCGACGTCAGGCACTTCGGCCCGAGGTGTTTGACGCAGCGGAGCGTGTGGGGGCCATCGCGGACATGCTGCGCACAGTTGTGGGATCGCGCGTGGATCTGAAAGTGGTGCCTCGATGCGGCGCGTGCTTCATCGAAGCGGATTCCAGCCAGTTCGAGACAGCCCTGGTCAATATGGCGGTCAACGCCCGCGATGCCATGGATGGTGAGGGGCAGCTGACGATTGTTGTCGAGGCGGTCGATGCCGTTCCGGCGCTGCGCGGACATGCCGGGGTCGATGGCGGTTTCGTGGTTGTCTCCGTCACCGATTCCGGAACCGGCATTCCCGAGGAAAAGCTGGGCAGGATTTTCGAGCCCTTCTTCACCACGAAGGAGGTCGGCAAGGGGACGGGGCTTGGGCTTAGCCAGGTCTATGGCTTCGCCAAGCAATCGGGCGGAGAGGTCGACGTGCTCAGCAAGACGGGGGAAGGCGCGACCTTCAAACTCTATCTTCCGCAGGTCGAGGCGTCAGCTGCCGAGGGTCAGTCTCGTGCGGAAGAACCGACGGATTTCTCGCAGGGGACAATCCTGATCGTCGAAGACAATGAGCAGGTCGGGGAATTCGCTTCGCAGCTCTTGCATGATCTGGGTTACGTCACGCGCTTTGCGGGCAATGCCCGTGAGGCTCTGGCGATCCTTGCCGAAGAAAGCGATACGATCGACATCGTCTTTTCCGATGTGGTGATGCCTGGCCAAAGCGGGGTCGATCTGGCTCGCGTGATCCATGAGCGTTGGCCGGCGATGACCATCGTTCTCACCAGCGGTTACAGCCACGTCCTGGCCCAGGATGCACGCCACGGCTTCACTCTCCTGCATAAACCCTATTCGGTCGAGGAATTGTCTCGAGTTTTGCGTCAGGCACGAAAGCCGAAGGTGTGAAGCGTCATTGGCGCGAGGTTTATGGACCGATCAAGGCTGCGGGTTGTTAGACTCTCAACGCTTTGTCTTTTCGTTGGACCAGTATGATCTCCGAAGTGTTCCGTGACCCTTCCACCTTGCCCTCCGATCTGCGCTTTCTCGCAGGCGGAGGCGAGGCTACGCGTCTCATCCTGGCGCGTGATTGGGCCACCCACCCGCTGGGCCCACCTCAGCACTGGCCCGAAGGACTGAAGGCAACCCTAAGCACAGTTCTCAATTCACCTGAATCTATGATCCTGTGCTGGGGGCAGGAGCAACTCACATTCTTTTTCAATGAAACATATTTCCCTCTGCTGGGGCCGCGTCTGTCGTGGGCGATGGGGGCGCCTTTCGGACAGGTCTGGGCGGATGGCTGGGAACAGGCGAAACCCATCATTGCAGATGCCTTCGCTGGCAGGAGCCGTCGCTTCAACGATCTTCCCTGGAAGCTCGATACCGATCGCGGCGCGGCAGAGACCTGGTTCACCTTTTCCTACTCGCGGGTGCTCGGACCAGACGGCGAGGTAGCGGGGCTTTTCATTTTCACGAATGAAACCACAGAGCGTGTTCTGAGCGATGCCGCGTTACGACGCAGCGAGGAGCGTTTGCGGCTGGTGATCGAAGGAGCGAAGGACCACGTGATCTTCACCACCGATCTTTCCGGGACGATCGAGACTTGGTCGGCCGGGGCGGAAAGCGTTTTGGGCTGGAAATCAGTGGAGGCCATCGGGAGGCCAATGGGGCTGATTTTTACGCCGGAGGACCGCGTGCTTGGCATCGATCGTCAGGAGATCGAGATCGCTGCAGCCAAAGGATCTGCCCGTGACGAGCGCTGGCACCTGCGAAAGGACGGCACGCGTGTATTTCTCAATGGTTCTGTTCATCCGCTCGTCGCCGATGAGCATGCCGAGCATCGCGGTTTCATCAAGGTCGCTCGCGATGACACCGAACGCTGGCATGCGCGTCAGAAGCTTGAGCAGGACAAGGCCTCGTTGGAAATCGAGGTCGCCCAGCGTGTCGCAGACCGCAATCTCCTTTGGCAGATGTCGACAGATCTCATGCTGGTTGCCGAATTTGATGGAACGATTGAGGCCGTCAACCCGGCATGGACGACACTGCTGGGCTGGCGGGAGAGCGAATTGATAGGGCGCCCCCTGTTTTCTCTGATTCATCCCGATGATCTGGAACATACCATCGAGGGCGCAGCCGGGATCGCCACAGGGCAGTCTTTCGCCAGTTTCGAAAACCGGTACAGACGGCGGGATGGCAGCCATCGCGACATCAGCTGGGCCGCGGGACCTGGCCAGGGCAAAATTGTTGCCGTAGGCCGCGATGTCACCGAAGAGAGAGTGAGCACCCGTGCGCTGGCCGCCGCAGAGAGCCAGCTTCGCCAAGCGCAGAAAATGGAGGCGGTAGGCCAACTCACCGGTGGTCTCGCTCATGACTTTAACAATCTGCTCATGGGCCTGATGGGCAATCTTGAGCTCCTGCAATCACGTCTGGCTCGGGGCCGCCTTGAGGAAACCGAAAGGTTCATCGTCGCTGCTCAGACAGCGGGCAAACGTGCTGCATCGCTCACCCAGCGCCTTCTGGCTTTTTCACGGCGCCAGACGCTCGATCCACGTCCGACAGACGTGAACCGGTTGATTGCTGGCATGGAGGACATGCTTCGCCGCATGGTTGGCCCTTCCGTTGCTATTGAGGTGGTTGGAGCCGCAGGTCTGTGGCCGGCTATGATCGATGCTGCCCAACTCGAGAGCGCGATTCTTAATCTGTGCATCAACGCGCGTGATGCCATGCCTGACGGTGGGCGGCTGACAATCGAGACCGCCAACAAATGGCTCGACGATCGCGCGGCGCGCGATCGTGACCTACCTGCCGGGCAATATCTTTCGGTCTGTGTAACCGACACCGGCACGGGGATGACGCCGGAAACGATCGAAAGGGCATTTGAGCCGTTTTACACGACCAAACCGATCGGCAAGGGTACTGGACTGGGTCTATCGATGATTTATGGCTTTGCACGTCAGTCGCATGGCCAGGTACGGATCTATTCCGAGATCGGTGAGGGCACGACGATCTGCATTTACCTTCCCAGACATCTGGGTGAGGCTGATCAACCCGAGGAAGAAGAAGTGGTCGCGATTGCAGCGGCTGACGCGGTCGCCACTGTGCTGGTGGTCGACGATGAGCCGATGATCCGGCTGTTGATTGAAGAAGTTCTGGATGAGCTTGGCTACACCGTCATCGAGGCGCCCGACGGCGCAACAGCAATCAAGGTCCTGCAGTCCGGGGCGCGCGTCGAGTTGCTGATCACGGATGTCGGCCTCCCCGGGGGAATGAATGGTCGGCAGGTCGCTGACGCGGCGCGTGAGATCGTCCCCGGCCTCGATGTGCTTTTCATCACCGGCTACGCGGAGAACGCTGCTGTCGGCAACGGGCACCTTGAGCCCGGCATGGAGCTTCTCACCAAACCATTCACGATCCAGTCGCTCACCACGAAGGTGAATGACATGCTGAAGGCAAGAGCCTGAAATCTTTGGCTGCCGCAAATTATTGTGCGCTGCAGCAACCGGGGCCGATGTGAAGCGTTCAATCAGCACAGGGCCTGCCGCACTGTCGGTCGGATCCATTCGGAGCGACCCAATGCCTTCATCCGGTTCTGCCTTTTTCCTTCGCACCCCCGGAAGCAGCGATCCGTTCAAGAATGCGCTGGTAGCGCATGAACGCAGGCTTGAGGCGCTGGAGGGCTTCGGATCGAACCCCGGGAACCTGCTTGGCTGGACATTTATGCCTGAAGATTTGGAGCATGGCGCTCCGCTGGTGGTCGTCCTGCATGGATGCACACAAACTGCTTTTGCATATGATCAGGGGTCGGGTTGGAGCAGGCTCGCGCATGAAAAGGGCTTCGCGCTTTTGTTTCCGGAGCAAAAAAGAGCGAACAATCCAAACCTGTGCTTCAACTGGTTTTCGCCCGTCGATTCCCGACGAGGGTCGGGTGAGCCAGCCTCGATCCATAAGATGATCACCACGTTCATTGAGCGTCACGATCTCGATCCAGAGCGGGTCTATATCACCGGCTTGTCAGCGGGAGGCGCGATGACATCGACCATGTTGGCCACCTATCCCGAGATGTTTGCGGCCGGCGGAATTATAGCAGGTTTGCCGTATGGGGCTGCCCGATCGGTTCAACAAGCTTTGGCCTTAATGCGGGGCGAGATGATCGTGCCGGATGCCGAACTGGCGGATGCGGTTCGCAACGCATCCGGACACGTCGGCCGATGGCCGCGGATCTCGGTCTGGCAGGGAGAGAATGACAGGACCGTTGTCCGAGGCAATGCCGAGCGTATCCTGAAGCAATGGCTTTCTGTCCTGGGGATCGAGGCCAATGCGGCTCACGAAGATGTGGTCGACGGAGCCAATCACCGGCTCTGGAGCAACGTTGATGGAGAGCCGCTCGTTGAAGCCTTTCTCATCCCCGGTATGGATCATGGAACACCTCTTGCGGTAGCAGGTGATCACCCCAGGGGCGTTGAAGGACCATTCATGCTGGATGCGGGCATATCGTCCACCAGACATCTTGCCCGGCAGTGGAGCCTTGGTGAGAGGTCCTCGGCACCCTTGATCGTGTCAAGCAAGCCCTCGCGTCGCCATCAGCGGTCAGCGGTTTCTCCATCTGTCCCGAGGATTTCCCGCAGCGATTCGCTCTCGATTGTCCGTGAACTGAACTCGGCTGTCGGAAAGCTGTTACGGAAAGCAGGTTTAAAATAAGCCTGAAAGCTGTCTGCTGACTGATCGTCAAAGCTTTCGAGAGAAATCGGTTGGAGGTCAAAAAACTCTAGGACCGCCGCAGCGCAGCTCGCCGAAAAGATCAATAGAAAATGGAAATTCTTTTGCCGGTAGCCACAGGAAACTTGGCGGGTTCAAAAAATTCAATCATGTTGGATGAAGGCATGGCCTGATCCCACCTTTTCGTGGGCTGCAGGTCGTTCAGTCCTCTCCGCACTGGAAGGTATGGCCGGACCGGTGAAGAAAATGGGCGGGGCTGATTGCTCTCGTGTGGGCTGATGTCCAGGACCCTCCGCGCGAGGCTCATCAATGCTCGACGGATTTTCGAGTAGCATTGCGATCTCATTGCATAACGTATCGAGCCGGTGTTTGAGATCATTGTTGGACATGTCGCCGATCATCACCATGCCGCCCCGTGACCATTGCCCCATGCCCCCGAGAGCGGGGTGATTGAAATGGGCCTGCTTCCCGCCACCTTTCGAGACCGCATCGATGAGGATCAAGGCAGCATCGCGATCGATGCCTTGTCGCGCAGCAGCGCCCTCAAGAGTCGCGCGTCCTCTGTCGCTGAGTTCTTTCATCGTCATGATCCTTTCCCAAGCCCGGTTTTGTTGCCGTTTTATGGGAAAGCGCTACGCCATAGTCTTGGTTCCCCGCATACCGTCACCTGACTTTCGGATGTATCCGGAGATCGGAAGTTCGAACCGATCTTGGCAATGAAAGAAGGATACGGCGGGACCAGGCGGTCTGGCGGCGCCTCGTGATGAAGCCTCCGCCAGATGGGTCAGGAGAAAGCTCGCCTAGGCAATGCCCGCTCCTCCGGTGACACCATAGACCTCACCGTTGATGAAGCTTCCCTCTTGCGAGGCGAGAAGGACATAAACCGGGGCAATCTCCACAGGCTGGCCAGGGCGCCCAAAAGCGCTCTGCTCGCCAAAGTTCATCACCTTCTCAGGCGGCTGGCCACCGCTCGACTGGAGGGCAGTCCAGAAGGGTCCGGGAGCTACCACATTGGCGCGGATGCCCTTGATGATCATCGTTTTGGCCAAGGCTTTCGTATAGGCAACGATCCCCGCCTTGGTCGTGGCGTAATCGAGCAGAGTGGCGGAAGGATCATAGGCTTGAACCGAAGCGGTCGTGATGATTGCGGCACCCGGCGGCAGGTGGGGGACAGCGGCCTGAGCGATCCAGTGCAAGGCATAGAGGTTGGTCTTGAGCGTCCGGTCGAAATCCTGCGAAGTGACCTGAGAGATATCATCACGGCTTTGCTGGTGGCCCGCGTTGATCACGAGGATGTCCAGACCGCCCAAGCCCTCGACTGCTTTACTCACAAGGCTGGAGCAGAACTCTTCCTGCGTGACATCGCCGGGCAGGGCGATAGCGCGCCGACCCTCCGCTTCGATCAGCGCAATGACCTCACGCGCGTCGGCTTCCTCTGCGTCCAGGAAGGAGATGGCGACGTCAGCACCTTCGCGGGCGTAGGCGATTGCCGCAGCGCGGCCAATTCCGGAATCTCCACCGGTTACCAGCGCTTTTCGCCCCAGAAGCTTGCCTGAGCCTTTATAGCTCTCCTCACCGTGATCCGGTTTTGGTTCCATTTCCCGTGCAAGCCCCGGAACAGGCTGCGGCTGCCGAGGGAAAGGGGGCTTGGGATATTGTCCCCGTGGGTCCTGCATGGTCAGTCGATCGCTCATTGAAATCTCCTGCTATTCGATGCGCAATATGGGCGCCCCAAGGGCTCAACCATCGTCTGGTGCGCAACCTGGTCCCCCGTCGTGTTTTGCGGCGACGAGGTCGTCGCGAAAAAGGCGGGATGCAACGTGGCTCCGGTAAACCTTTGACCTTTTAACCACAGGTTCGCCGGGGACTTGGGCCCTCAGGGCAGCGCTGGGGCGTTGTTAGGTCAAGCGGAATTGATCAGGCACTACTGGCCTTCATGCGTCGCCACATTGGCAGTTTCGCTGTACTGGCTTTGCTCAATATGGCCCAGGTTGCGGCCGATGAAGCCGAACACGAGAATGCAAAGAACGATAATCGCCACCACAATACCTCCGCGCACGCGTCGCTTGGGGGCTGGCTTCAAAGGGTCTTCCATGTCCATGCTCCTGTTGCATTCGGGGGGTGTGTTTTAAGGAAGTTTCTTGGTGTGCGATTGATCCGATCCGGATTGCTTCGCGGTAGCCGTCCCCAAAGTCAGGGTTGCATCTGAGCCTGCATGACAGCGCCCTGAGGCATCATGGTTGAGCTGAGATGGCTCATGATCCAGATCGACCCCAGGACAAGCAGGAACACCACCATCACGCCGAAGGCGAGGGCTAGGACATTGTTGGTGTTGTCCGGTCCAGTCGTGATGTGAAGGAAGAAGGCCAGATGGACTCCCATCTGAGCGATGGCCAGCGCGATCAAGGCCACCGGCACGGCCGGGGCATAAAGGAGATGAGATCGGGCCAGTCCGAACGACGCGGCAGTGAGGATGATGGACAGTCCAAGGCCAATGTTGGCGCTGCGCAGCCAATGCCCCTTTTCTTCTTCCAGCTGGTCGCCGGGGGCGTGGTCGTCGGGTTTGTCGGCGTTGTTCACGAGGCGCCTCCCATCAGATAAACGATCGTGAAAATACCGATCCAGACGATGTCCAGCGTGTGCCAGAACAGGTTGAAGCAGGTCAGGCGGTGAACGATCTGCGTGGTGAAACCCTTTACCTGAACTTGCGCCATCATGGTTCCCAGCCACAACCCGCCCAGACTGACGTGGAGACCGTGAAGACCGACAAGTCCAAAGAAGGCGGTCAGCATACCGCTGCGTTGCGGGGTGATTCCTCGCGCCGCAAGATCGAAAAATTCCTGCGCCTCAAGCAGGACGAAAGCCAAACCAAGCAGGCCGGTGACCGCCAGGAAGATTTGGGTCCACAGGAGGTTCTTGCGGTGGGTTGCGGCAAAGGAAAGCATGCACGTGTAACTGGAGGCGAGGAGCAGCCCGGTTTCCAGTGCTGCCCTGCCAACATCGACGATCTGCGGCATCCTCGGGCCACCAGCCGACGCGCCATGCTGCACGGCAAATGCTGCAAAAAAAGCGGAGAATAGGACAATGTCGCTCAGGAGATAGATCCAGAAGCCATAGCTTACCAGGATGCGCTTGTCGGCGGGGCCTGTCTCGCCCTGACCGGTGCCGGGCAGGGCAGGCACCGGGTCCTTGGCCCGCAGGTCGGGTCTGTTGCGCAGACGATCTGCTGCTTCGTGGCTTGCAGGGAATTGGACGCCGCTCATGCTTTCGGCTCCATCAGCGCCCGGCGCGCCAATTGCCGTTGGTGTTCCGCGGACGCGATCGTCTCCGCAGATACTTCGAATTCACCGGTGTCGCGCCAGGCAAAGATCACGAAACCGGCGAAGGCCGCAATCAGAGCGGCAATGGCCAGCCACCAGATATGCCAGATCATGGCGAAACCGAAGGTGAAGGCGAAAAAGGCCGTGAAGAAGCCGACAGCGCTGTTGCGGGGCATCTCGAACGGCTCGAGTTCCGGAGCATCCCCAGCTTGAGAGGCGGCAAGAGCCTCCTGCTTGCTGCGCCAGTATGCCTCCTGGCTCTCCACACGAGGCAGAACAGCAAAGTTGAAGGAAGGCGGGGGCGATGTGGTGGACCATTCCAGCGAGCGCCCATCCCAGGGATCCCCGGTCGTGTCGCGCAATGCCTCGCGCTGGTGGTAGCTGACGACCAGTTGGGTGATCTGGCAGATCACGCCCGCCAGCAGGATCGCGACTCCCGCCATCGAGATCAGCAGCCATGGCTGCCATTCCGGAAAATCGACATGCTGCAGCCTCCGCGTCATGCCCATCAACCCCAACACATAGAGCGGGGTGAAGGTGACCCAGAAGCCGATGAAGGCCAGCCAGAAGGCAGCTTTGCCCCAGCCCGCATGAAGGCGGTACCCAAAGACTTTGGGGAACCAGAATTCCAGTCCCGCAAAGATCGCGAAGACCACCCCGCCTACGATCACATTGTGGAAATGGGCCACCAGAAACATCGAATTATGGGTGATGAAATCAGCCGGGGGAATAGCCAGCAGCACGCCCGTCAGCCCGCCAAGGATGAAGGTGACGATAAAGCCCATCGACCACAGCATCGGCACCTCGAAGCGCACCCGGCCGCCATACATGGTGAAAATCCAGTTGTAGATCTTCACCCCGGTGCCCACGGCGATGATGCTGGAGGAGATGCCGAAAAAGGCATTCACCGCGCCGCCCGCCCCCATGGTGAAGAAGTGGTGCAGCCAGACCATCATCGAGACCACGCAGATGAACAAGGTTGCCGCCACCATCGAGCGGTAGCCGAACAGCGGCTTGCCCGAAAAGGTCGGGAAAATTTCGGAAAAGATGCCAAAGCAGGGCAGCACAAGGATGTAGACCTCCGGGTGCCCCCAGGCCCAGACAAGGTTGACGAACATCATGGGATTGCCGCCCGCCTCGGCGGTGAAATAGTGCCAGCCCACATAGCGGTCGAGCGTCAGCATCGCCAGCGTGGCCGAGAGGATCGGAAAGGCCGCGACGATCAGGAGGGAGGACGCCATGGCGGTCCAGCAGAACATCGGCATGCGCAGATAGCTCATGCCGGGGCAGCGCATCTTCAACACCGTGGTCAGGATGTTGATCCCGCCGATCAGCGTGCCGATGCCGGAAATCTGCACCGCCCAGAGATAGTAGTCGACGCCGACGCCGGGCGAATAGCCCGTTTCGCTCAGGGGCGGATAGGGCAGCCAGCCGGTGCGCGCGAACTCGCCGACAAACAGCGAGACATTGACCAGCAATGCGCCCGAGGCCGTCAGCCAGAAACCAACCGCATTGAAGGTGGGAAAGGCCACATCTCTCACGCCAAGCTGCAACGGCACCAGAAAATTCATGAATGCCAGCACCAGCGGCATGGCGCCGAACAGGATCATGATCGTGCCATGGGCGGAGAAAATCTGGTTGTAATGCTCTGGTGGAAGATAACCTGTGCCGCCGCCGACAGAAGCCGCCTGCTGCGTGCGCATCATAATGGCATCGGCAAAGCCGCGGAGCAGCATCAGGGCGCCCAGCAGGCCATAGAGAATGCCGATCCGCTTGTGATCCACGGTCGTCATCCACTCGCGCCACAGATAGGGCCACCAGCCCTTGATCGTGGCCAGGGCCAGCGTGCCGAACATGACAAGCAGCAGGACCATGGAGGTTATGATCGGGATCGGCTGATCCAGAGGAATGGCCGAAAGGCTCAGCTTGCCAAGGACGGTCATGGTTTCGAGCCGCCACAGATAGGGCCGCTTGCCGCTTGATGCTGAGATGCAGGGATAGGCAATGTTTGCTTAGCCACCATTTGGAACAGTCCCGGATCCACCTGACGATAGCTGAAGGGAGCGACCTTGCTGCTCGGCCGCAGCAGGCTGGCATAGGCCGCGCGATCAAGGCTGGGACCAAGGCGCGTTGCGCCTCTCGCCCAGGCGTCGAAGTCGTTGCCAGCCAGGCTGCGCACAGTGAAATGCATGTCGGAAAAGCCTTCGCCGGAAAACTGGGTGGAGGCGCCCCACAGCATCGCGGGGTGGTCAGCCTGAAGGTGAAGCTGTGAAACCATGCCGGGCATGGCATAAATCATCGAGCCCAAACGCGGGACAAAGAAGCTGTTGAACACGCTGGCCGATGTGATCGAGAAATGCACGGGCTGCCCGACGGGGATGACCAGTTCGTTGACGACAGCTATGTGTTGCTGGGGGTAAATGAACAGCCATTTCCAGTCGAGGGAGATCACCTCGATCTCAAGCGGAGGCTTCCGGGCCGGGAGGGGGCGAAAGGGATCCAGCCGAATTGAGCCGATCCAGATCAAACCGCCCAACACCATGATAGTCAGAATAGGTATGGACCAGACGACAGCCTCGATCCGTCCGGAAAAAGCCCATTCCGGCCGATAGTCAGCTTTGCTGTTCGAGGACCGGTAACGCCATGCTATCCAGAAAGCCATTGCGATCGTGGGCAGAACGATCGCCAGCATGATCACCAGCGCGTCGATGAAGATCGTGGCATCCCCCTCTCCTACGGGGCCCAGCGGCGCCAATACGCCCTGAGAGCAGGCCGAGAGCGAGAAAACTGCCATGCCTGCCATGGCAAGGCGAATGCCAGCCAGAGTTCCGTAATGGCTGGGATCCGCCGATGACGTCAAAGCGCTGATCCACATGCCATGATCATTGGGTGTTACCGGCGGCGATGCGAGGATGCTGGTTCGGTCTGGAGACACGCTTCGGAGCAAAGCGACCGCTTGCAGCGCAGCGATGGGCCGAGCAGCAATGCGCACGATAAGAAGGGCCGATGACACAGAGAATGATCTGCACCATCATCACTGTCCAAAACATGCCGGCTTCCCGAATTGCGTTCTCTTACAGAAGCTTTCCGGGAGAATGAGGTTCCACCGCCGAGATTTTCTGATGAGAGGTTGCCTGCTGGGTCTGCCCCATCGATTGACCCGCTCGGTCAGCGACGCCCGACAGATACGGTCGCTACCAGGACAATGGTGGTGCTGTGGCGTCTGCAGGCCGCGTCATGACAAAGTTCTGGAACGAAAATATCCATGCCGCCCGTGAATTTGCCGACGCAATCCCTTTGTGGTGATCGCGTCGGCTCTTACCGTTTTGAGGACGGTGATCAGCGCAAGTGGACCCGGTCTTCGTGATCGTCACGCTGCCGACCACCATAGGCGGCTGCCACGCTGGCGATGAAAGCGCCAATTACCATCGACAGGGCGGTGAAGAAGCTGATCGCTGCAGAAACCTTGCGCGCCTTGTCAGCCGCCTCGCGGAGCGACTGCATTGCGGTGTCGAGACGCTTCTGAGCTTCCTGCGGTTCCAGCCCGGTCTGTGCTGCAACCTGGTTGGCGACGTAGTTCTTGTCGTCCACACTCAAATCGTCCCCACGAGCCAGAAGGCGAGCAATTTCAGCGCGCACCGTTCCGTCCGATGCGCTGGCCCCAGGATGTGCGGAACGCAGCAGCGTATCCGTCGCATAACTTGCTGAAGTCGCCGTAGCGCTTGAAGCTGTGCCGGAAGCTGAGCTGGCGGCATTGAGGGCAACAGCGGAAATCACCGCTGCCGACACCGCCCAGGCAAGAAGGCCGTGGGCTGTATCGCGGAAGAAGACCTCATCAGTGTGAACGTTGGTCCAGCGGGTGCGCAACCGGCCCGTGATGTATCCGCCGAGGAACGAGGACAACCATTGGGTCACGATCAACCAGATCCCGGCACCGATGGCAAAGGTTGAAGCTGCCACACCGGCGCCCGGCCATGGTGAAGCGATCGCAAAGCCAAGTCCGGAGCCGAGCGCAAGCAGGATCAATGTGGTCGCGAGGGCCACGACTGCGCCGGCAAAGACCGGCCCCCAGTTAACCGCTGAGCGGTTGGATTCGATAAGGCCACGCGACGCGTGGACAGGATCGAGGTCAGAAATTGTTGCCATTCTCGCCTCCCTTAATGCCAGAGCAGCAGCAAGATGATGATGACGGGAATTGGAACGCCTAACAGCCAGAGCAAAATGGGCATGCTGTGCCTCCTCTTATCGCGCGCATGGAGCGCCACGTCTGTGAGGCAGAAACCTGCGGCAGCGGCTTTGGGTCCATTCAGTTCGCAGCGGTTCACATTCAGCTTTTGGAGTTTTTGCATGTTTCCAGCGATCGACCCTGATCTTTCCACTCTGGACCAATTGGCGGTTCCCAGCCAAAGACACTGCGCCCCCCGTATTCGTGGGATCGGTTCCGCTCTTCGTTGATCAGCGCTTCAAACGAAGGCCCCGTGGCCGTCCGCTCGAGCCGCCGCGCCTGCTCATCCAGGCGGCGGATCGCAGCCAGTTTTTCATCATGTCCGAGCCTGGCGGTGCTGACAGCGGATTTCATCACGGCGATCGTCTTGTCATAAACTTTCGTCGGAACCGGGAAGGGGTGTCTATCCTTGCCGCCGTGGGCCAAGGAAAAACGAGCTGGATCGCTAAAACGACAGGGGGCTCCGTGGACAATTTCGGCCACCATCGCGAGCGAGCGCACCGTCCGCGCCCCGATGCCGGGCACCAAAAGCAATTCGGCGAAATCTTCAGGACCACGGTCAGCGGCAGCGGCAAGGGCGCCATACAAGCGCCGTGTCACGATATCGTCAGGACGAACGTCGTGATGATCGGGCATCACCAGATGCGGCAGGAGAGGTTGTGCGATCGGCAGAGGCGCCGCGGTATCACGCGGAGCTACTCGGCTCAGCTCACGCAGAATTCCGTCAGGGCCCATACGATGCAGCAGATCAAGCTGTCCTTGCCGTGACGACAAAGCTCTTCTGTCCGTGAGATTGACGATCTTGCCCTGGTCGCGCCCCTCGATAGCAGCATGAGGCGCCTCGACGAAACTCTCCAGCCCCTCAGAGAGCCAGTGGTAACGGCGAGCCTGCTTTCGGCTGCCGTTCATGCCCTGCTGGACCACCACCCAACGGCCGTCATTAGCGACGATAAAGCTGTGAAGGTAGAGTTCGAAACCATCCTGCACTGCCGCGCTGTCGACCTTTGCGACCAAGCGGCTTGATCGAGCAAGGCTGCTGCCATCGAGGCCCGTACGCTCTCCGATCGCAGTCAATTCCGAGGGTGTTGCCCGGCTGTGCTTACCGCGCCCGCCACAGACATGGATGCCAAGCTCTCCAGAGAGAGGGGCAAGGCCACGCTTCAAGGCGCCGAGCACACTGGTGGTAATCCCGGAGGAATGCCAGTCCATGCCCATCACGGCGCCAAAGGACTGAAACCAAAACGGATGGGCGAGGCGGCGCAGAAACTCATCGCGTCCGTACTCCAGGATGATCGCCTCGACAATAACGGCACCAAGACGGGTCATCCTTTGCCCGAGCCAGGCTGGAACACGCCCGCCATGCAGGGGCATGTCGGCGCTACCGGCCCGCTTGCTCATGCGAGCACCTGTCCGGGCATACCGGTTGGGGCAGTCCTATCCATTTCCATTGGGAAAAGGGGGAGCGCAGGCTCCTGGTCAAGGGCGGAGGTTTCGAAATTCGAGACGGTGACGCCGACCAGCCTGATCCCCTTTTCCGGCGGATAAATTGAGCGGACGAGATCGAGACTCGCCCGCCGCAACATGGCCTTGCTCGTGATGGCAACGGTGTGGCTGCGGCTGCGTGTGATGGTCCGAAAGTCCTTGAATTTGATCTTGACGGTAGCTGTACGGCCGTAGGCTCCGGCGCGCTCGCACCATTCCCACACATCATCAGCCATCTGCAACACGCCCGCTTCGATTTCCGCAGGCTGGGTCAGATCACGATCGAAGGTTGTTTCCGAGCCGGAGGACTTGCGCACACGATTTGGATTGACCGGACGATGATCCTCTCCCCGAGCGATAGCATAGTACCAATCGGCCGTGCTGCCGAAGTGCTGCTCGAGAAACATGAGCGATTTCGCGCGTAGATCGGCGCCGGTCTCGATGCCAAGCCGCTGCATCTTGGCTGCTGTCTTCGGGCCGACGCCATGGAACCGCGAAACGGGCAGAGTCTCGACCCACGTCTGTCCCATCTCCGGTGTCACCGCAAACTGCCCATTAGGCTTGCGGTGATCCGAGGCAAGCTTGGCCAGAAACTTGTTGTAGGAGATGCCCGCCGACGCCGTCAGGCCCGTTTCCTCCAGGATACGTGCGCGGATGGCCTTGGCCGTGAGCCATGCCGTTGGAAGCCCCGCCCGGTTGTCGGTGACATCGAGATAAGCTTCATCAAGGGAGAGCGGCTGGATGAGGTCTGTAAACTGCTCGAAGATGGCATGGATTTGCCGCGAGACCGATTTGTAGACGTCGAAGCGCGGCGGCACGAAAATCAGCTCCGGACAGCGACGTAGCGCGGTGACGGAAGGGAGTGCTGATTTCACACCAAACTTTCGAGCCTCATAGCTGGCGGCGGCCACAACGCCGCGCGTGGCGCCATGGCCGACCGCGACCGGCCGTCCACGCAGAGACGGATCATCGCGCTGTTCAACGGAGGCGAAGAACGCGTCCATGTCGACGTGAATGATCTTGCGAGTCGGCTGCTGGCTCATACAGCGCGGTCTAGCACAATAAGAACGTACGGGGAACGATAAGCGCGCTCGGCTGATCGGCGGCAATGCTGGAGAGGTTAATTCGAGGGTAGCCTCCGTGCTCCACCGGGGATCGACATCAGGATGGCTGTCCCAGCCGATCCCATGCCGCATGCCCGGCTTTGTCGGGCACAAACCCGGCGGTCAGCCTACGCAAGCTGGCTGCATCTTTGATAATCATGTGCCCGCGTTCACGCTCGATATAGCCGGTTTCATCCAAACGCCGAAAAGTACGGTTCACATGGACCGGGGTCAGCCCCAGCAACTCGCCCACCTGTACCTGCGTGAGTGGAAAATCAAATCCAGCATCTTTTACTAAATGGGCTGCCTGTAATCGATCATGAAGATCGAGCAGGAAGGTGGTAACTCTTTCCATGGCAGAAGCTGCTCCTACCCAAGAAAGATTTTGCATCAGTGCAACCCGCTCGAGTTGGGAACTCAGAAACATCGCGACGGAGAGTCGCGGTGCATTTTCGAACATGCGTCCGATCATCAGATTGGGAATAGTGCAGAAGGTGATGTCGGTGACCGCTTCCAACGTCTCCACAGCTTTGGAAAGAGAAAGGCTGGGGAAGCCAAGCATGTCACCGGGCAGATGGATTTTTGCGATCTGCCGTTTACCCCCGCGAAGGATCAGGGAAGAACCGACCCACCCTTCCAGGAGGAAAAAGACGCCATGGACGGGATCTCCTTCCCTGCGAATACAATGCCCTCGTGCAAGCTGGCGCCGATCGCTCAGCCATCCACGGGCGATGGTTAGTTCATGCTGGGTGAGAGGTACAAATTCTTCAAGTCGATGGTAGGGTGGCTGCATGCATCTCTCCCGAGGTGCGCTGCCCTTCCTTCAACATCCAGTTTCTTGCATTAACCTAAGTTACTTACGACAAAATATGAGGATGGCAAATTAACATAGGTTATTAATCCATTGTCAGGTCGGCTGCGGATGACCGGTTCGAGCTTTGAATGGGCTCTAGAAACATTTCTCAACTCCGAATAACGCAGGAGATCTAGAAAAAATTTTCTGGTGAGTACCGTAGCTCTGCGGGATCGGTAACGGGGCATCGGATGGCTATATCCTGGCAGGTACCCACTGACAGGGGGCGTTTTGATATTAGGCGGTTAGCAATGGGAGCCGTTCGTCAGATGGCACCCGGAAGCGCAGACATTTTTCGTAGGAGCCTTCGTTCAGATGCCCTGCCAAAGCGAGACTGAAGAGATTTGCTCACGGCTCAACCATTGACCACGCTGCCACCATTCGGGTGTAGCACTTGTCCAGACATATAGCTGGCATCTTCACAGGCTAGGAACAGGAACGCCGGGGCAACTTCATTGGGTTCACCATGTCGCTTCATGGGGGTCTTCTCGCCAAAATGCTTAATCTTCTCAGGATCGGCCCCCCCACAGGGATTGAGAGGCGTCCAGATCGGACCTGGAGCGACGGCATTGACCCTGATGCCTTCGCCGATAAGGTTCTCCGAGAGTGAACGGGTGAAGGCGGTGATTGCACCCTTGGTAGCGCTGTAATCGAGCAGATTGCTTGCCCCCTGATACATTGTTACCGAGGTACAATTGACGATTGCAGCACCGCTCTGGAGGTAAGGGCGCACCGCTTGCACCATATGGAACGTCCCGAAAATATTGGTCTGAAACGTCCGTAGAAGCTGTTCCTCGGCGATGTCGGTGATATCCTCATCGGGGTGCTGCTCACCCGCGTTGTTGACCAGAATGTCGATCTGGCCAAACACCTCCAACACGCGTTGGGCCACATGTTCGCACATCTTGCGCGATCCGACATCGGCCTTGATGGTGACGGCACGGCCGCCTTCCATCTCGACGATACGCTGTGTTTCTGCTGCATCATCGTCTTCCAGCAGATAAACTATGGCTACATGCGCGCCTTCGCGCGCGAATAAAGCCGCAACTGCCCGTCCGATGCCGCTGTCGGCCCCAGTGATGATCGCCACTTTGCCCTTCAATCGGTCCGACCCGCGATAGCGTGGTTGCCATTCCGGCTTGGGGCTCAGCTTGCTCTCGTGGCCCGGCAACGGATCCTCATGGATCATTTCCTGAATTTTGGTCATGACGCTGTTCCTGATTACGGGCCTGTGATCCCGGGTCTATGGCACAGCATGTTGAAGGTTCTGGCCCCTGCACAGTTCCATCGGAACCAACCTAGGTTATGCAAGTTCTCGAAAATTGCGTGCCCGGCCCTGGGAGTCGGCTGCCGGGCACGCAAGGTTCGGCCGGGAAGGGGATTACTTCCTGGACAGGCTTGGCCGAATACGGCTGGATTGCCCCGGCAGGGGGCGACCAGATCGGGACAATCCTGCGTTGTGAACAGGCGGTTGGGTGGATCGTTCCGCGAAATCGTCTGCATCCCAACCCATGATAGGAAGGCTAAAAGCTTCTAGCCCGGATAGGGCGTCTGTTTGAGTAAATCGGCCAGATGGGAGGCATTGGCAGCCAGCATGCCGGCGGTTTTGCTCACCATGTCGGGCGTGCTGGCCAGATCCTTGAAATCCGTTGAGCCCATGGCCTCGCCTACCCAATAGCACACCGCGATCGGCGGGATGGTCCACCCGACATCGTTGAGCGCCTGGAACAGCTGCGATGAGGCGTAATGCGCGCCGTCCTCATTGCCCACGATGGCGGCAACAGCCAGCTTGCCGTAACTGGGCATGCGGCCTTTCTCATCTGTCTCCTCCAGGAAAGCGTCCATGCGTTCCAGGACACGCTTGGCCACGCTTCCGAGCTGACCAAGCCAGATGGGACTGCCGAAGATCACGATATCGTGCGCCAAGATCTTGGTCCGTAGTGCTGGCCAATCGTCGCCATCCCCCTCATCAGAGCTGACGCCAGGCTTAATGTTCAGCGCGGCGACGCGCACGGTTTCAGTCAGCTCAACGCCTTTGACGGAAAATGCCTGCTCCAGGACCGTGATCAACGCGTCGGTGGAAGAAGCTTGCGCCGGATCGGACTTGAGGGTGCAGTTGAGGGCCAAGGCTTTGAGCATGATCTTCGCTTTCTGCTGGGACTGCGCATCGCATCTCCGGGATAAGGAGGTGATCAGCACGCCATCCATATGGCTTGCCATCCACGATGTTAGGAGGCAGGAATCTTTTTTGTTCCTCAGCGATGGAATGGCATCTGTCGGAACGAGAGACTTCTGCGATCGTAAAATCTCCCTATAGCGCCTGAAACATTACCAGGCCCCTCTAGCGCAGTGAGCAGTTTGGTTGCGTGCGGGAAACTCTGCGACCTTTCAACCGGAGTTTCAAAACGGCGAGCAACCGTTTTAGGCTGGCCAACAATCCACAAAGTGAACGGCTGGTGCCGCCAGAATCGACGGATCAAAGAGCGGGTGGGAATTCTAAGTCGGGACTGGACGGCATGGCCGGGGTGACAGACCGCCCTGATTTCCAGAGCGGCATTGCTGGTTTTGTTCCGTTCATCGAATTGCCTCAAAGGGAAGGGTTTTGCCTTTGGAACTTGGGAAGCAGCCAGCCATATCCGTTGCATGAAAAATTGTGCCGATCAGCAGTTCACGCAGTACATGGGCCGGTCCAAATGACGGGCGCGAGATATGGAATGATAGCGCTTTGACCGCCTCGGCAGGCCGACCTCGCAGGATCGAGGATTATGCACTGCTCAGTTCCACCGAGAGTGCGGCGCTGGTGCATCGCAACGGCACCATCGAATGGCTGTGCCTACCCTCCTTCGATTCCGAAGCGATCTTTGCCGCATTGCTCGGCACCCCGGAACATGGCGCGTGGGATCTGGGGCCGCGCGATCCGCGGGCGCGCCTGTCGCGCCGCTATTTGCCCGATACGATGATCCTTGAAACCACCATCGAAACCAACAGCGGCAAGGCGGTGGTCTGTGATTTCATGCCGGTACCTGTGCGTGATGGGACGCATGAACTGATCCGCATCGTGCGTGGGGTCGAGGGCCGGGTGGAGATGTCCACGCAACTGCGCCTGCGCTTCAACTATGGTGCATGGAAGCCTTGGGTCGAGCGCAAGGAGGGGGCGATCTATGCCGTCGCCGGGCCCGATGCAGTGCGGCTGAGCAGCACCATTGATTTGACGAACGCGGATTTTTCTACCCAAGCCCAATTTACGGTGACCGAGGGCCAGACCGTAACAGCGACGCTGGAATATTACCCCTCGCATATCAAGCCGCCGATCCCTCGCGATCCGGTTTCGCTGCTGCGCCATACCCAAGCGGTTTGGCAGACTTGGGCGAAGCAGGGCAGCTATCGGGGCCCCTATGGCGATATGGTGAGCCGCTCGCTGTTGACGCTCAAGGCGCTGACCTATGCGCCGACGGGGGGCATCGTCGCTGCGCCCACCACCTCGTTGCCTGAGAAGCCGGGCGGGGTGCGCAACTGGGATTACCGCTTTTGCTGGCTGCGCGATGCGGTTCTCACCATCTATGCGTTGACGGCCTCGGGCTATCACGAAGAAGCCGGCGCCTGGCGTTGGTGGCTGATGCGCGCCACAGCAGGCGCTCCCGAGGAACTGCAGATCATGTATGGCCTGCGCGGCGAGCGGCGCCTGACCGAGATCACCCTCGACCATCTTCCCGGCTTTGCCGACAGCCGCCCGGTGCGCATCGGAAATGCCGCGCATGACCAGTTGCAGCTCGATGTCTATGGCGCTGTGCTGGGGGCCTTCGATGCGGCTCGGCGCGGTGGGCTGGCGGATATGGATGTGGTCTGGCCGGTGCAGCGCGCCATCGCCAAGAACCTGCTGGAGCTATGGAGGCAGCCTGATTCCGGCATCTGGGAGGTGCGCGGCCCGGTGCGTCACTTCGTCTATTCCAAGGTGATGTGCTGGTTCGCCTTCGACCGCATGGTGGCCAGCGCCGAGGATTTCGCTCTGGATGGCCCGGTCGAGGACTGGCGCGCCGCGCGCGATGCGATCCATGCCGAAATCTGCGAGAAGGGCTTCGATACCGCCAGCAACAGCTTCGTGCAATATTATGGCGCCGACCGTGTCGATGCCGCGCTGCTGCAGCTGCCGACGCTGGGCTTTCTGCCGCCCGACGATCCGCGCATGCTGGGCACTATCGAGCGTGTCGAGCGCGAGTTGCTCAAGGATGGCGTGGTCTATCGCTATCGCACCGATGAGGGCGATGTCGATGGCTTGCCGGGCGATGAGGGCGCCTTCCTGGCCTGCAGCTTCTGGCTCTGTGATGCCTATGCTTTGTCCGGGCGGGTGCAGGATGCGCGAGATTTGTTCGAGCGGCTGCTCACCTATGGCAATGATCTGGGCCTCTTTGCCGAGGAATATGATCCCAAGGCGGGTTGCCTGCTTGGGAATTTTCCGCAGGCGTTCAGCCATTTCGCGTTGATCAACTCGGCCCATACGCTGGCTGGCCTGGAGAGTGGGGTAGCTGGACATCTGGCCGATGATGGGCCTGATCGGAGCGAATAAGGCGGCTGGAAAGCCTGACTACCAGCGTGACCGGGCCCCGCGCGGCAGGGCATCAAGCGCATCGGCGTTGCGGCGAGCCCAGTCATACAGCAGCTCGATGGGCTCGATAAAGCGCAGGCCAAGTGGGGTCAGCTCATATTCCACGGCGGGCGGGATGGTGCCGTGCACATGGCGGGTCACCAACTGGCGCTCCTCCATGTCGCGCAGGGTCTGGGTCAGCATCTTCTTGGAAATGTCGGGCAGGGATCGCAGCAGCACGCCGGTCCGCGCTTTCCCACCATGGCGCACATGCAGCGTGTGCAGGATCATGCTTAGCCATTTGGTGCTGAACAGGTCGAGCGTGCGGCGCGGGGCGCAATCCTCGCGCCATGCCTCTTCGGGGGAGCCTGCCTTCATGGGGTGTTGATCGTCATGGTGGGAACCTTTCGGTGCCTATGTCCCTAAAAGGTGCCTTCTAGCGCGCGCCTCCGCGCATGCCTAGGTGCTGCCTTGCAAGCTAAGGAGACGGTGATGAGCAAGACAGCGCTGGTGGTGGGATCAAGCGGCATCGTGGGCAGCGCGACAGCCGATCTGCTGGTGCGCGAGGGCTGGGCCGTGCTCGGTCTGGCGCGCCATCCGGTCGCGCAGCAGGGCGTGATCCCCCTTGCCGCCGATCTGCAGGATGACGCGTCCCTCGGCGCGGCTCTGGCTGGCCACCGGCCCGATGCGGTGTTCATCGCCACCTGGTCGCGGCAGGCCAGCGAGGCGCAGAACATCCGCGTCAATGCCGCGATGATCCGCAACCTGCTCGATGCGCTGCGCCCGGCGGGCAGCGTGGCGCATGTCGCGCTGGTGACGGGGCTCAAGCATTATCTCGGGCCGTTCGAGGCCTATGGGCAGGGCGCGCTGCCCGCCACTCCGTTCCGCGAGGAGCAAGGCCGTCTCGATGTCGAGAATTTCTATTACGCGCAGGAGGACGAGCTCTTCGCCGCCGCCGCGCGAGACGGTTTCGGCTGGAGCGTCCATCGCCCGCACACGGTCATCGGCAAGGCGGTGGGCAATGCGATGAACATGGGGACCACGCTGGCGGCCTATGCTGCGCTGTGCCGAGAGACTGGTCGTCCCTTCCGCTTCCCCGGATCATCGGCGCAGTGGAGCGGCTTGACCGATATGACCGATGCCCGCCTGCTGGCCCGCCATCTGTTGTGGGCGGCCTCAACACCGCAGGCGTGCGATCAGGCCTTCAACGTGGTCAATGGTGATGTCTTCCGTTGGAGTTGGATGTGGGGGCGCATCGCCGACTGGTTCGGGCTGACACCGGCTCCTTTCGATGGCGAGATCCTCCCGCTGGAGGTGCAGATGGCCCAGGATGCCTCGATCTGGCGCAGTCTTGCCCAGCGCGAGCAGTTGGCCGAGGCGGATTTGTCTCGTCTGGCGAGCCCATGGCACACCGATGCCGATCTTGGGCGCCCGATCGAGGTTGTCACCGATATGAGCAAAAGCCGCAAGCTGGGCTTCTCGGCCTACCAAGCGACCGATGAAGCCTTCATCGAGCTGTTCAGCCGCTTGCGGACCGATCACTTGATTCCATGATCGAGGCGCGAAAGGTCAAAAAACAGAAGGATGAGTAATCCCGGGCGAGAGCTAGTCCCGCACTCGCCACAAATCCTGCCCGACTAGACATCGTGCTATCTGTGGTGGTAGCTGCTCTGATTGAGGTGTTGATTTTGCGCGCAGGGGAATTCCTGGTTCGACTGAGCGTTACTCCGCTCGGCCATCCGCCTCACCTTGATTGGTTCGATCGGTTGCCACCGTGTAGAAGGCGCTTCCGTGCCTGATCTGTTTCATCCTGATCGCTTGCGATGGTCTTCTCGACCTTTTCACGAACACTCTCAAAACCCCCTGCTGCGGGATTTTCGCCAGAGTTCTCGGCATTCTTCCTGTTTTTGGTCATAGCTTCCTCACCGGGCGGTTCAATAAAGCAAGCGGCGAAGATGCCGAACGTTCCTTGATCAAACCACATGGGGCCGGAATTCAAATCAGCAAAGCGGGGTATTCTTTTGCGACTGAGGTGGATGAGCATTCGCAACCGAAGGTGCTTTTGGAGGTCGGTTGGCAAGAGCAGGGTGGACGTCAGTCTAGAGGGGGGAGTGACTGGAAGCCGATCTGATAAGTGCCGCAGCACGCTCGGGCCCCGCCGTGGTTATGACCTTGAAACCTTTGCCTTTGAGGGCATTGTAGTTGGTAAAAAACCTTCCGAGATGATCGATAAAGAGGGTCCCCAGATCGTCGAGTTGCGCGGCACCTTCATACGAGATTGATTGATCGACCCGCGCCAACAAGCGATCATTCCTTATAACTCTACCATCTCTTTCTGTTTGCTCTGCCTCGATCACACCGAGAAGCCGGACATTGGCGAGACAGCCAACCACAGATGGTTCATCTCCCAGCACCAGAACGTCAAGCGGGTCACCGTCTTGCCCGAGTGTAGAAGGAATGAAGCCAAAATCGAGGGGAAAGCTCATACCGACCGGCAAAAGGCCAGTCAGTTCGAATGCTTCGACCTCCTGCTCATAGGTATACTTTGACCGGCTGCCTTTCGGGGTCTCGATGATGGCTCTGCAGGTCAAGGCTGAAACGTCAAGCCGGTGATCAAGCCGTGCGAAATTGGTCAACTCTACTCTCCCTTTTTTAATAGTTTACTGACGAACCCGTCGACTCATTCATCGATAGGGGGCTCGACCTTTGCTTGCCAAACTGCCGGGTGTCCGGCTGCGAGCCACCACCATGTCGGGCTTACTGAAAGTGGATGGCTCGCAGCCGATGCCCTCGACGCTTAGGCGTTCGGAGGTGGGATCGCGCGCAATCCGCTCAACAAGACTCAACCCAGAAGTTGGCAATGCCTGTCCTTCGCGAACAGACATTTTTGAGCTCACTGATTAGGAGAAGCACAACCCCTTCAAGGAGTTCCCCTGAATTCTTCGGTGCTTCCGATACGGCGGTGAAGAGCGGTCATGTCCATCGGATGGCATTTAACCGCACCTAAAAAAATCTTACACCTCTACTATAGCATGTTTAGTGGATGTATGTTTTATTTTAAATTTAGGAATATAAGAAAATTTTGCGTAGATTTTTGTGCGATCGGCCATGATCGTTTTGGATCTATGGCGAGATGTTGGAAAAGGGGTATATATCTGATCAAAGATAATTTTGCGACGAGAGGGAGTAATTTTCACGAAGGCCGTATGAACCGGGCCAGCGACTACAAAGACGCAGAAGATCCGGAACACCGCTTCTTCCAGACCATTGCATCGCAAGTAGCAGTTGAGAGGATGGAATATGGCTGTCGGTGAGCTAACGAGAATGCAGTGGCACGACCTGAGTGCGAAATGCCAGCTGGCATCGACATCTGCGAAATCACTGATGAACAGCCCCGGCTTTCAGGATCTGGCGATCCGACATGCCCAGGCGGTACTCAATTACCTTTGGAAACTCGGGTTCCGTCCATCAGATGGAGCGGCTTCTTACGAACGCTTTTCCGGAGTTAAGGAGCTGTAGGCAACCACTAACCGGGTCACTCACCTGCCTTGCCGGGCGGGTGGCTGATGCCGCCATGCCCACGAAAATGGCCTGGAGGGGCTGCTTCAATCTTCACGGAGCACGGCGCGCGGGATCATGTCGATTGCATCACGTAATGCCTGCGCCAGCATGTCCTGTGTGAAGGGCTTACCGAGCTTGATCAGGTGCCGATTTCCAACTCCGGCAAGATCCCCATACCCGCTTGCTAGAATGATCGGCAGATCGCTGCGCTCCAGATTTACCAATTCCGCCAGCTGCGAGCCGGTCATACCTGGCATTGCGTGGTCTGTGATCAACACGTCGATGCCAGGGTCCTGGCGAAGCATTTCAAGCGCCTCCTCACCCGAACCGGCTTCGAGTACCTGATGACCGAGATCCTCGAGGAGATCTGCGGTGTTCATCAGAATGAGCCCATCGTCGTCGACCGCAAGAACCTTGAGCGACGGGGCGTGATCGCCGATTGCCTCCTTGACCGGTGCAGGATTGGTGAGACCATGCTCAAGAGGAGCCAAAGGCAGCCAGAGAGTCGCTCGTGTCCCTACGCCGAGGGTGCTCTCCAGCGTGAAGCCACCGCCGAGTTGCTCGGCAAGGCCATGGATCATTGAAAGGCCAAGGCCGGTGCCCTTGCCGACCCCCTTCGTCGTGAAAAATGGCTCGGTTGCGCGCTCAAGCGTCGCCTTGTCCATACCGGTGCCCCTGTCGATCACCGAGATGGCAATGTAAGCACCGGGCGTGAGCTGACTGTTTTCGAGATGAGCGTGCTCCTTGAGACGTGCCTCAATCGTGATTGGGCCGCCCGTGGGCATCGCATCGCGTGCATTTACCGTGAGGTTGAGGATCGCCATCTCAATCTGATTGACGTCCGCCATGACTGAGGGGAGCTGGGGTGAGACGTCGAGCTCGAGTGACCAGGCCGGCCCCAACGTGCGGGTCACCAGCTCCTTCATACCTTCGACGACGACGGCCATATCGAGGGGGCGCGTGGTGAGATCCTGTCGACGTGCAAATGCAAGCATGCGCTGCGTGAGGGACGCCCCGCGTTCAGCGCCCTGCATTGCGCCATCGATCAGGCGATCGGTTGCGGGATCGGAGGGAATTCGCTTGCGCAGCAAAATCAGGCTGCTGGTGATCGCCATCAGGAGATTGTTGAAGTCATGGGCAATTCCGCCCGTCAGTTGCCCGACAGCTTCCATCTTCTGAGCCTGACGCAAAGCATCTTCGGCCTTATGTCTGACTGCGACCTCTTCCTCGACCCGGGCTTCCAGCTTTTCGCTCCAGGAGCGCAATTCAGCTTCCTGCTCCTTGGCGACGGTGATATCGTAAATCACGCCAACCAGTCGATATCCGGCTCCCTCGCGCATAATTTCGCCACGCCGGGCGATCCAGCGCAAAGCGCCGTCGCTGGATCGGCGAATACAAAATTCGCGATCAACTGTGTCGGGAACGGTGCCGTCGCCAGGGCCAGGGATCAAGGGGACTGATGCGTCCTCAAGCAGCCCGTTGATGGTCTGAACAGGCAGCACGGAGGTCGGATGCAACCCCAGCACGCGGCAGAATTCATCGGAAACGGACGCCGTGGCGAAACCATCGATATATTCAAAACTTCCGATACCGCCGGCGCTCTGAGCGATCCGCAGTTTTTCTTCAGCTCGCTTGCGTTCGGTGATGTCGACCAGCAGCCCGGTAAAGCGCACCGGCTGGTCATTGTCGTCGAGGTGGCATTGTCCACGACCGTGCATCCAGAGCGTGTTACCGCCCGGCGTAATTACACGAAAATCCTTGGTGAAAAGTTCCGCGCCGGCCAGCATGCCCGCAACGGCAATGCGGATGCGCGAGCGGTCATCCGGATGGATCGCCTGAAAGAAGACCGATGTCGGGAAGTCGCTCTCGAGTTCGACTGCCGGCAGGCCGTAAAGCTCGGCGAAATGCTCGTCCACATGCAGCCGGTCACCGGGAATATCCCAAGCCCATGTCCCGCTCGCACCGGACAGGATCGAGCCAAAGGGGAGAGTTGCTCGCATGGTGGCCTCAGCCATCATCGCCGACGACGCGCGCGATAAATTCTCCCAGCAATTCCTTCAGGATTTCGAGAGAGGGTATATCCATGATCATCGCAATATAGCCGCGGATGTC
The DNA here is from genome assembly GCF_017163935.1 of Novosphingobium terrae. Classification (NCBI taxonomy): domain Bacteria; kingdom Pseudomonadati; phylum Pseudomonadota; class Alphaproteobacteria; order Sphingomonadales; family Sphingomonadaceae; genus Novosphingobium; species Novosphingobium terrae. The sequence goes on from NZ_JABVZR010000001.1 coordinate 1,699,156, forward strand.
CCGGCTGCGCACGGCAAAATCGATATAGAGGAAAAGAACCAGCCCCCGGCCACCATTCTCCTCATTAACCTCGAACAGGTTCGCGCTCGTTCCGCGCAGAACCTCCGGAAGCGTCATCGACAAGGAGCGCTTGAGCATGTTGGCCATGGTTGCCAAACAGGCGTTGAGGATGATGTTACCCGTCTCACAGAGCGCCTCACCCTCCATCTCAACGATCTCATCGGCGGACAGTTCACCGCCGGTCACCGCCCGGACGAGTTCGAGACTGTTGATTTCCGGAAAAATGAGCAAGGCACGACCGGAAAAAGGCCCTGAAAAATCCTGGCGCACCGCGACGAGATCGCTGACTTCCCGTTCGCTGATCAGGCGGGCCGCCCGACTTTGGCTGACGACCTCGATCGATGGGACAGAGAGCTGGACCTGATCGCCGATCATCTTGCGCAGGCTCGAGGCAGCCCGGCTGACGCCGATGTTGACGATCTCAGTGAGCGCATCGCGTTCGAGACCGACAAGGGTGATGCTCTCTGATGTCACAGGCGGCTTGCTTTCAGGCGCAGAGCCGCACCGGATAGGAACGGTTCGAGCGCTTCGGGCGTCACAGGCTTGGGAACGAAAGCAGCGCCGACCTCTCGCGCACGCGCGATAACCTCGTCCTGAATGTTGGCGGTAATGATGGCGATGGGCATGTCGGGGAACAGAACGCGCAACTCGCCCGCAAGTTCAAGTCCGTCCTTCTCGCTCATGTTAAAATCGACCAGAGCGAGGTCAGGGGTGGCATTTTCAATGATCTCGAGCGCTTGCGCAGCGCTGCCCGCCTCGAGTTTCTCCCAATCTGGCTGCAGGCTGGCCAGCGCCTTTCCAGCGACGATCCTGGCAAGCTTGCTATCATCAACGATCAGAACTTTGACTGGCATTGCTTCCTCCGGGTCGCCCTTGATCGCGCCCCTCAATCAAGATGCTGTTAGAAATTTTTTTGCGCCCTGTCGCGCTTTGAAATCAGGCCCCACATGAGCTCATGGCTGAGCGAACCATCAGAAGGTCGACCTTGAACGGCGGGGCTCAAGGCGAGAAGAATCTGCATGACAGCGGTATGAAGCTTCTTCGCCTCCGAAATGTCGACAGCAAAATCCGGATTTTCCTGGATCTGGCGAAGCAGATCCTCCGCGTCATCGGCAGGGCAACGGCCCATAAGATGGATGACACCTCCCTCAACCCTGACGCTCATGCCATCAACTCCGGAAGGTCGAGAACCAGAAGAACGCTGCCGTCCCCCATCAAAGCCGAGCCCATGATGCCCCGCGACAGAGCGAGAATGCCACGGGGGGCACGCAGCACCGTGTCGAGTCGCTCAGCGAAATTCCCGATGCGCAAAGCGACCATATCACCCTGAAGCTGGGTGATCACGAACCTGGCCGGGTGACCTTTGTGTGGTGGCAGGTTCAGGAGTTCTGCCAGATCAAGGACCGGGATCGCCTTGTTACGCAGGAGAAGGACCTGGCCGCTGCCCGCAGGCCTGATGGCGGTTTCATCGATGCGCACAGTTTCCCTGACCTGGTCGAGCGCAAGTCCGAAACGGTCTAGGCCGACGGTGACAACCAGGAGCCGGGTGGTCAGCGCGTGGGCGGGAAGTCGCAATTGGAAACATGTGCCCAGGCCCGAACTGCTTTGAATATCAATCGAGCCCCGTAACCTGGCAATCGCCATGTCGACCGCATCCATGCCTACGCCGCGCCCAGACAGGTCGGTGACCTCAGCGGCGGTGGAAAAGCCCGGGCGGAGAATGATCCTTAGCGCCGACTGATCGTCGAGACTTTGGGATTCGGCATGTGTCAGTAGCCCGCGCTCCACCGCGATCTTGCGAATCCGGGCTGGATCGATGCCCGCGCCATCGTCGCTTATGGCAAGAATGATGGCATCGCTCTCCCGGCGCACTGCGAGAGAAACCTTACCCTCTGCATCCTTTCCGCAGGCAAGCCTGACATCCGGGCGCTCTATGCCGTGGTCAATTGCATTGCGCAGCAAATGAAGGAGCGGTTCAAAAAGAGCATCGACGATCTGCTTGTCAGCCTCAATCCCATCGCCGGTGATCGTGAAATCGATCTCTTTGCCCAACGTATGGGCCATATCGCGGGCAGCGCGGGGCAGGCGGCGTAAGGCCGGCGCAAGGGGAACCTGTTGTATCCGCGTGAGATGGCTGCCAAGCCCGGCGGTGATCCTTTTGATGTCGGTGTCGAGCGCCCGCAATCGAGCCGCCAGATCGCGATGTGCAACCTCGATTTCGGCTGCGAGCGGGGCAATGCGGTTGGTCGCAACGACAAGATCGCGCAGGCCATCGACCAGGGCATCAACGCGAGCTTGCTCTACCCGCAGCAGTTGGGTTTCACGCATCGCCTCGATCGAGGCGAGCGGGCTGTCATGTCCGGCAACGGAGGCTGTCTCCACCTGGTCGGGCTGAAGACGAAAGGCGGCTTTGATTTCGCTTTCGGACGCCGCGCTCAGGCCTTCGATCACGATAAAGCAGGAGAATGGCTCAAGGTCGTCCGATGCGGGCCAGCTATCATCTCGGGGCAACATGGCCAGCGCCAGCAATTGCGGCACGGTTTCCACGACCGAAAGGGGGTCTTCACCCCGAAAGAAGCAATCTGGATCCGGGCAATAGCGAAAGGCCACGAGGCTGCCTTGCTGAGCCGCGATCACAGATTTCTCACGTTCAAGAAGGGTGGAAACCCAGCTCGCGGGTTCAGGCCTGGAGGGTAATTCAGAGTGAGCGAAAGAGGGCGTGTGTTCCTGGTCGAAAAGTGCAAGGAGTCGGGCGCCCTTCTGCTGAGCGTCTCCTGACAAAGACTGGTTGCTCTCCATTTCGTCGATCCAGCGATCAGTCTGATCGAGGCAGGCCAACAAATTTTTCACGGTCGACGCGTTCAGTCCGGCCGTACCCTTTCTCGCTTGGTCGAGCCGGTCTTCTGCACCGTGAAGCAGCCCTTCGGCAGCAGCCAGACCAAAGATGGCAAAGGAACCCTTGAGGGTATGGATGGCACGGAAAACGCTGTCGATGGCCATGCGGTCATCCGGGATACTCGCCAGGAGCGCCAGATCCTTGCCCGCTTGGGTGACGAGATCACGCGTCTCGATCAGGAATTGTTCGAGCAATTCGTCCATCAGGGCCGACGATAGACAATTGCGTCGTCAAGGCGAGTCGCCTCGAAGCGATCAGAGATGTTTTTCATAGATTCGCTGTGCCCAAGGCAAAGATAGCCGCCCAGCTTTAGCCTGTCGTAGAGGAGATCGGCCGCACGCTTCCGCGCGTCGTCGTCAAAATAAATCAGCAGGTTGCGGCAAAGAATGACATCGAAGCTGCCAAGTCCTTCCACGCTGGAGGGATCGATAAGGTTGGCCGGGGTAAAGCGTACCGATTCGCGAAGGTCCTGAATGATCTGGCGCTGGTGCCCCTTTTCAATTTCAAAGTAGCTTTCGCGGATCTGCTCGGGCAGCCTCGCGAGCGAACGCTGCGAGAAATGGCCGTCACGCGCTTTGGCGAGCGCAGCGGTGTCAATGTCAGATCCGACAATCTCGATGTTGAACGCATCGACCAGGGCCCAGTTCTCAAGAAGCCAGATCGCGATGGAATACGCCTCTTCGCCTGTGGCACATGGCATGGACCAGATCCTGATCAGGTCTCCAGGCACCCGATGCCGCACGATAGAGGGCAGCATGTGCCCGGAAAGGGCAGAAAGGTGATGGATTTCGCGGTAGAAATAGGTTTCATTGACGGTGAACGCGTTGATCAGCTCCTGGCGTTCGCCGGGCATATATGTCGCGAAGTCGAGATAGGCAGCGGGCGCGGCAATACCGGTCTTGGCCATACGCTCGACCAGCCGGCGTTCAATGTAATAGCGCTTGTTCTCACCAAAGGTCATTCCGGTCCAGTGCCGGATCAACACCGCCGCACGCGCGATGACCTGGTCGTCCGGAGCCACGGGAGCCGGCTGGTCGCTTCTGCCGCTCACGGGGCGACCGCCTGACAAATGGCGCTGGCAACCTCGCTGAGATCAAGGATCTGGCTGGCGCCGGAACGTTGCACCAAGGCGCCGGGCATTCCCCACACAACGGCACTCGACTCGGCTTCGGCGATCGTATGACCGCCAGCCTCTTTCAATCGTGCCATTGCTGCAGCGCCATCGGTCCCCATGCCTGTCAACAACACACCAAGCAGGCACTCGGGTGCAACCAGCTTCATGGCGCTTTCGACCATACGATCGACGCTGGGATGCCAGAGATGATCAGAGCTTGCCGGGGCAGGGAGGGCAACGAGATGGCCCTGCCTGCGAGACAGAATAAGATCAGTATCGCCGCGCCCGACATAGGCGTAACCGGGACGCAGCGGCATAGCGCGATCGACCTCCACCACTTTGAGCGACGTCAGCCGATCGAGGCGTCGAGCGAGCGGGCCGGTGAATGCCGATGGCATGTGCTGCGAAATAAGGACCGGCCAAGGGCATTCGGCCGGAAGCCCGCTCAGCACGACATCGAGGGCTGGAGGCCCCCCGGTTGAACATCCCAGCAGTACGAGGCCCGCCGGCGGGTCATGCCCTTCAGCGACCAGATTCATACGGCGCGTGGGCCGTATGACAGATGCGGACTGCGCAAGCGCGGACTTCTTCGCCCGCAACCTGTCCTGCAGCCGATGGCTGCGTGCAACATGCGCGCCGGCGGCGGCACGGACGCGTGTCACCAGTTCCGGGGCAATGCGGTCAATCTCCAGGGACAGGGCGCCACGCGGTTTGGGCAAGAAATCGACAGCGCCGAGCGCCAATGCTTCAAGCGTCTCTTCGGCTCCCTCTTGCGTCAGCGACGAGACCATCACCACCGGGCAGGGGTGAAGCACCATGATCTTGTCAAGGCATACCAATCCGTCCATGTCGGGCATCTGGACATCGAGCGTAATGACCTGCGGGGAAAAGTCGCCAAGCCGAGCAAGCGCCTCCGCTCCATTGCGCGCCACGGCCACTTCAAAGTCGCCGGCCTGGGTGAAGATTTCGGTCATGAGGCGCCGCATCAGCGCGGAATCGTCGATAACGAGCAGTCTGATCACGGTGCTGACTTCAGTGCCTCTCTGCTCAGTTCAAGGAGCAGATCGCGTTCGGCGGCCTCAAAAAGTTGCTGGGGACTGACGATGAGGATCAGGCTCTCGTCACCGTCGGCTTGGGCGACGCGTTCAAAGACACGAAGACCCTCCACCCCGAGATCAGGCGCCTCTCTCAATGCAGCGATCGGAAGCCGTCTTATTCCCTCGACGGTATCGACAATGAAACCCGCCGTTAGAGCGCCGATGGTCAGCACGACAACTCTGGGCTTCTGGCTGGCAGCGCTACGCCCATGGAACCGTTGAGGCTGATCGATCACCGGCACGATGTCGCCATCGATCTGCATGAGGCCCTTCACGAATTCAGGCGCGCGAGGCATGGATGTCAGGTTTGGTGGAAGAAGGCTTACACGCAGCACAGCCTCAATCGGCACGGCATAGCGGGCGCCCTCGATGCCAAAGAACAGAAAGGTCTCGAAAAGTTCTTCCTCGGCAGATGCGGTCATCACGTCAGGTCCCCGGCTTCTGCTGTGCGGCATGGCCGCCTTCAGGTCGTCCTTGACCAACTGGTCTGGCGAAAGAATGGAGACAAGCCTCTCGCCGCCCTCAAGCCGACAAATCGCCTGGACGCGCGCTTCGCTGCCGCGATTGAGCAAGGGTGAGACAGGATCGATGGACTCTTCCGTCGCCCGCTCCACATTTCGCAAGGCATCGACGACAAGGCCGATCGTGTGTCCGGCGATCCTGGTGACCACGATCCGTGCCTGATGCGTTGCGACGCCTTTGGGAAGGCCCAGCAAAACGCCCAGCGAAAGGAGAGGCAGTGTTGACCCGCGCCAGGCGATATTTCCGATAATCGCGGCTTCGCCATTTGGAACTGGGGCGGCCCGGGTGGGGAGGCGCAGCACATCCTCGACAGCGGCGATCGGCAGGGCAAATTCCTGCCCGGCCACAAGAAAGGTGACCAGAGGCAGCGTTTCAGCCTGCCTTGTGCCAACCTCGATTGCCTCAGCGGAGGCTCGGTGGGTACGAGGATGCAGACCGCGAGGGGATCGGCGCTGAGGCATTGCGGCTGCGATAAGGCCAGCCATATCGAGCGTTGGGATCGTCGATGTTTCAGCTGTCTGGTTGATGCGCGTCACACCGGTCACGGCCAGGCCAACGGGACCGTCAACATCAATCAGGATGATTTTTCCGATCGGCCCTTCCGGTCGCCCAAGAAGGGACGCAAGGGAGAGTACGGGCACCGGTTCGCCGCGAAACGCTGCCAGGCCAAGGAGCGCCGGTGGCGCGTGAGGAACGCGGGCCAGCACAGGGACGGGCATAATTTCCCTGACAGTGGCCGCGGCGATGTTCATCTCTTCATCGTCGAGCCTGAAACCGAGAACCCGGCCAGTCGAGGCAGATGCGGCGGACAAGGCGTCAGGACTGCGCGGCGGCGAAAACGGTGGCGAGCGATGCAATATCCTCAATCGAGGCTGCGAGACCGTCAGCCGCTTCATTCTGTTGGCGAGCCGTTGCACTTGCCTCTCTTGCCGCTCCGGAAGCGAGATCGGCAGCCTGAGCGATTTGTTCGGTACCGCTGCGCACTTCGCGTACCGAACGCAAAATGTCCTGCGTCCCGGTGAGAATGACCTCGTTCTGGTCCCGCGCAACCCGCAATCCGTCCATCACTATGGAAAAACGCTCGACCATGGCGCGGTTGCGGGCAACCTCCGCCTCCGCAGCGCCCGCGATTTGTTCAAGATCACGGCTGATGGCAATGATCTGTTCCTGGATTGAACGGGCGCCGTCCTTCCCGTCTTCGCTGCTTTTCGCCGCTTCGCCCGAAAGCTTGCGAATGTCGGCTGAAACCAGGGCGAAACCGCGTCCTGCCTCGCCCGCCCGAGTGGATTCGACCGTACCACTCACGGCGAGCATGCTGGTCTGAACGGCCGCCAGTGCCAGACGATCGGATGTCTTCTCGATGTCGCGACTGGTGGCATAAAGGGCGTTGAGAAGGCCGAGAACGGCCCTGACTTCCGAAACAGCCGAGCCAACGCCTTCGGCGAGCCCATCAATCCGCCGGGCACTTTCCTCCGCTGCAAGCACGATTGCGCCTATGCGCTCGCTCGCAGACTCAGAGCGGGAGCGGGCGAATTCGGCAGATGCCTCGATCTGGCCCATGGCAACGTTGGCTTGTGCCGTGGCGGCAGCCTGAAGCTGTGTACCGCGTCCGATCTGCTCAAGCGCGATCAGGATCTGCCCGGCGGTCCCTGACAATTCCTGCACTGTCGCGGACAGTTCTTCGGCAGCGGCTGCCAGTTGTTCCGCGCCTGATGAGCGCCCTGCGGACTGATCGAGGTTTTCGCTCAGCGTCCTGAGTGCTTCTGCTGTCTTCTGGCTTTCGGACAGAGAATGCCCCTGCTCGTCGATCGCCTGCCTGGCTTCATTCGCCGCAGCGGCTTGCTGCTCGGCTGCTGCGGCGACTTGCTGCGCCCCCTTTTCGGCCTCCTGCGCCGCCCGGTCGGCCTCGGTCGCCGACTGAAGAACCTCCTGGGCACCGAGGCCAAGTTCGATCAGGTTTTCACGCGCTTCGGCTAGGCGTGTCACCACATCACGCCCAGCCTTGGCCTCGTCGGCCGCTTGTGTGGATGCTGCACGGACACGCTCTGCAATGCTGCCAACCTCCCGGGCAATACCAGCGGCCAGTCTGGTGATCGCCATGGCTCCGCTCTCCGAGGTTTCGGCGAGCAAGCGGACTTCGTCCGCAACAACCGAAAATCCGGCTCCTTCGTTGCCTGCGCGCGCTGCCTCGATCGCGGCATTGAGGGCCAGAAGACTTGTCTGGTCCGACACATCGACGATGGTGCTGCCAACATGCCCGATCTCTGCCGATGCCGCTTCGAGGCCGGTGATGAGGTCGACCGTAGCTAATTGGCGTTGCGCGCTTAACTCGATGGCTGCGACTGAAGCCTCGATAAGACGTGCGATCTCGTCAAAGGCGAGCGCCGCCTGGTCTGCCTGCTGGCTCGACGTTTGCGCTCGACTGCGGGCTTCAGCGAAATTGGTTCCGAGTGCGGCAATCAGCCCCAATGATTCCTGGGCGGCGCCGGCAGCCTCCTCCGCGCCGCTGGCGATATGATCCATCGTGCGGGCGAGTTCGCGGGAGGCTGCATTGGCTTGTCCCAACCCGCTTGCCAGATCCTGCGTTGCCTGCACGATACGATCCTGAGCCGTCAAAGACCCTGCCGCAGGAGATTTGCGAGGGCGCCGGGCCGGGCTTGGTTTTGCTGTAGGCCCGGCTTTTTCGGCACTCCCTTTGGCGCGCGTTCCCAAAGTCGATTTTTTGACGAGCGCCATTTTTATGTCCCGGTTTGTGTGTTGAAACTCGTGTACGTCAGGCCGAAGGGCGGCGCCAGAGCGTTTTCGCCAAGCGGGCTTTGGCTTTCCAGCCACCAAGGCCTGGCCGGAGTACGTTGAGGCAAAGGCGTACGAGGTTAAAATGCCGCTATCAGTGCGACGCCAACGATCATCAGAACCCCGCCGGCAATGCGGCCTAAACCCGCCGGGTGAACAGAAAAGCCCATCCAGCCGAAATTATCGAGGAGAAGCGAGGCTACTGTTGAAGCGGTGACAATGAGCCCGACAAAGAGCCCGGCTCCAAGCCTGGGCGTAGCATAGACTGTTGCCATAACGAAACCGAGTCCGAAGACCCCACCTGCCCAGGCCCACCAGGGTGCCTGGGCAATTGCTTGTCCCTGAGGCAACTTTTCACCCGCGACCAAAGGCAGAATGAGCGCGGCGATGAGCGTGACTGCCGAGATGATGGCAACCGTCCACAGCGGTGCGGTCAAGCTCCTTTGCAGCATCTGGTTGCTGCCCGACTGGAGCGCGCTGGTGACGCCACCAGCGATGGCGAGCAGAATGAAGAGCGCAATCATCGCTCAGCTATCCGCCTTGGGGGGAGGGCCGCGAAAGTGATCGAGCCCGGCAAGGGCGGGGAGGTGAACCGGTTTTCCGCTGCGCGCGCTTTCATAGATTGCTTCCATGAGGCGGTGGTCCTGCACGCCTTCTTCTCCCGGCGTGTAGGGATCCCGCCCGGTCAAGACACATTCCGCCATATGATCGATCTCGGTGGCAAACTGGTTCTTCGCCTCGATGACGATCTCGTCGTGGCTGGTGGCATCGCTCTCTCGCTTCGTCACAGTCATGCGCTGGCCGAGATACTGGTAGCAATTGGGCATGTCGACGGCAGCGGCGGCCAGGTTCAGGCGCGCATGCTTGTCGTCGCGACCACCATAGCTGGTGAAACAATTGGCGATGGTGCTGGAGGGAAAACGCAGCATGAAGGAGACGGTCTCTTCCACCTCGGAAAAACGCGGGTCGCCGGGCGGGGCATAGGTGGTGGCAAAGATCTCCACCGGCTCCTCACCGGTCATGAAACGTGCGGTGTTGAGGCAATAGAGGCCAATGTCGAACAGCGAGCCGCCGCCCGCCATTGCCTTCTTGTGACGCCATTGGAGATGGCCGTCGGCCGCAACGGTCTGGGTGTTGATGCCATGATAGGCGAGCAAACGGCCATGTGCACCCTCGCGCACAGCCTTCATCGCGCGCCGATTGAAGGGCTCATACTGGATGCGATAGGCGACCATCAGTTTGACAGCCTCGGCTTTGCAGGCATCCACCATCGCCTGGGCATCCTTCGCGGTGACTGACATCGGCTTTTCGGTCAGCACATGCTTGCCTGCCTTGGCTGCCCGCTCGGTATAGAGCCGGTGCATGGCATTGGGCAGCACAATGTAGACCACCTTGACTTCGGAATTGTCGCGGATGCGGTCGAAGTCCTCGTAGCTGTAGCAGGCTTCGGGCTTGATACCGTATTGTGCGGCCACGGCATGCAGCTTTTCGGGGGAGCCCGAGACCAGTGCCACCGGCTTGGCCATCAATGATTTTGCGAAAGCTGGAAGGATTTCGCCCAGTGCAAGCCTGCCCAGGCCGACGATAGCGAAACCGACACGTTGTTCGGGTGGCAACGGGGCAGGCGGGGGCGAGGAGGGGGTGTCAGCCGGATCACGCCAGTTCGGGAAGCTGACGCGGGGACGACCGTCCGGGCCAGGTTCGACGTGACCTCTATCGACGGAGCTGGGGGGTGTGAAGGTGGCGCCCATCGCGCTCGAACCGAGAAGCAGCCCGGTTCCACCCACCCCTGCGGCTTTGATCAGGCGGCGGCGGTCAATCATGTCCCGGTGATCTGACAAGGCTGAATCTCCACTTCGCCTGAAAAGGCCGTGCTGTCAGTCCAATGCCTCAGACGGCGGATGGGTCGGCTTGCCCTGGCTGCCAGAGGAATTTTTTGTGTCAGCTATACCGATTGCCATAACCCGGAGAGGTGCACGGGCGCTTCAGTCAGGCTCCTGAGGAGCCTGTTCAAATGTCGGGTGTTCCATATCCATGCTCGCAATCTCTTATCCCCTCACGCTTCTGGTTGTCGGCGCACTTTTGCTGTTCGGAAGCTGGCTGCCGATGCTGCTGAGCCGATTTCCCTTGTCGTTGCCCATGTTGTGTCTGGCCGGCGGGTTCGGCCTTTCCTTCACCCATCTGGTGCAATTGCCACCCATGCCGTGGGGGAACAGTGATCTTGGCGAGAAGATCAACGAGATCATCGTGGTACTCGCCCTGATGGAGGCCGGGCTGCGCATTGATCGCCGTTTCAGCATTCGGAGTTGGGCGTCGGTATGGCGGCTCCTTCTCGTTTCCATGCCGCTCACCATCCTCGCCCTGATGCTGCTGGGGCATTATTTTCTTGGCTTTGGATGGGCTGCGTCGCTTCTTCTGGCAACTGCTCTGGCGCCAACGGATCCGGTTCTGGCTGCCGACGTACAAACCGGGCCGCCCGGATCGGGAGACGATGGCGAGACACGCTTTGCGCTGACTGCCGAAGCGGGCCTCAACGACGGACTGGCGTTTCCGTTCATCCTGCTGGCGCTGATGATGCAAAGCGGAGCCAATGCATTCGGGCATTGGCTGGCCGTCGATACCGTGGGGGAACTTGCGATCGGTACAGTGGTCGGACTGGTCGTTGGCCGGTCGGTGGGTTTGCTTCTCTTCAGGCTGCCGTCGATCAAGCTGTCAAACACCGGCGAAGGTCTGGCCGCCGTGGGTGCGACCCTGCTTTGCTATGCTGCCACGACGATGTTGCACGGCAACGGGTTTGTCGCTGTTTTCATTGCGGCGATTATGATCAGGGTCGTATGCCCTCAGGACGCTTTCCATGTGACCATGGCCGAATTTGCCGCACAGGTCGAACGGGTGCTGGTGATGCTGATCCTTCTCATCCTCGGTTGGGGTCTCGGTTCCGGCTTGCTTGCTGCTCTCACTCCCGTTGGTGCAGCCGTTGCCTTGGGGCTGATCCTTATCATCCGGCCGGTCAGTGCCCTGATAGCATTCCGGGGATCAAGGGAGAGTGGACTGTCGCGCAGGCTGATCGGCTTTTTCGGGGTCAGGGGCATCGGAACGCTTTACTATCTGCAATATGCGTTCAACCGCTCGGTCTTCGCTGAGCGCGCTCAGATATGGGCCGTTTGCTCATTGGCCATTGCAGCATCGATCTTCCTGCATGGCTTGCTTACCAAGCCAGCGATGGCTCGCGCCGATGCGCGTCGCGCACGGCGTTCGAGCGGAACACGGGAAGACCTGTTGCTAACTGAGCCCCGATGAGCCTCTTCCACCTCCGGGATCCTGGCGAACCTTGCCCCGCAAAATTGCCTGTTTTGCTTGCCAATCGTGGGGTGTTTGGGCTGGAGAAGACCGTGATGTTTGATCTATTTGATACACAGCTTATCCCCGGACTTTCTGCACAGGATGGCTTTTGCACGCCTGACAATGAGGCGTTTCTCGTCGAGCAAATCGAAGCGCAGGCTCTCGCGCCCTTTCGGTTTCAGGGATGGTTCGGCAAGCGCCTCACAGCCTCATTCGGATTCAATTATGATTTCGAGACCGCTGCGTTTGCGCCTGCAGAACCCATTCCCGCCTGGCTTGAGCCGATCCGGGCGCAAGCTGCAGCCTTTGCCGGGTTGAAGGCTGGAGATTTGGTGCAAGCCCTGCTCCTTTGTTACGATCCTGGAGCCGGTATCGGCTGGCATCGCGATCGTCCGCTTTTCGAGCATGTCATCGGGATCTCACTCGGTGCAGATACGTCCATGCGCTTCCGGCGTCGAACAGAGAAGGGCTTTCAGCGTCTGTCCCTGCCGATCCTCTCTCGTTCGATCTATCACCTGTCCGGAGAGGCGCGGTATCAGTGGGAGCATAGTATCGCGGACATGAGTGAGAAACGCTGGTCCATCACATTCCGTAGCCTGTCTGCCAGGGGGCGTGACTTCCTTTCGCGCGGTAACTGACCCTTCGTCGAGTTCAGGCGTTTGCACCCTGCAGGAGGCGCCCGTGAACGCATTGCTCATTCCAAATTGTCTCGATGGGCCTCAAGGTGTCTGTCGTGCGGTGGTTGAAACACCCGCCGGGCATCGATCGAGGTTCGACTATGACCCGACAACCGGATTGTTCGAACTCGCGGGAGTCCTGCCGGCAGGAATGTCGTTTCCAGTCGCCTTCGGCTTTATTCCGTCGACGCGCGCCCAGGATGGTGATCCCGTTGATGTGTTGATCCTTGCCGATGATGAGTTACCAGTGGGTTGCCTCGTCACAGTTCGGTTGTTGGGCGTGATCGAAGCATGGCAGACCGAGGGCGGCGATATCTTTCGCAATGACAGGCTGATCGCGCGTGTGGCCCAGTCACGAGCCTTCGCCGATGTCGAAGACCTCTCCAATCTGGGAGAGGCCTTTATCGCAGAATTAAGCCACTTTTTCGTGACGATGAACGACCTCAAAGGCCGATACTTCGACGTGAAAGCGGTAGGAGACGCGCAGACAGCTTCAGACTTTGTCCAGAGAGCCCAGATTTGAAGGTGGTGTGGGACTGTGCACAGGGCGTTGCCTATGGCGACGGAACCGGCCGCTGCGTTCGGGTATGCTCCTGGAGCGCTATGCAACCGCAAGATGCGTTGGGCATTTCACTCTGCAGATGATGGAGATCGAGATGAACGAGAAGGACGGAAGGCACCGGGAAAGCCACAGTGCAGACATATCGATGATCCGGGAAGGGGAGGTCAAGTACTGGGCGGCTCATTTTGGAGTGCCAGAGGAAGAGCTGCAGGAGGCCGTCGATACAGTTGGCGAAAACGCTGCTGCTGTGAGGGAATATCTCCGGCGATAGAATGGAGGCAGGCATGGCAGGCGGATGGACCCGGGACGGAGCGGTACAGGATCAGATTGACGACACCGTGAAGGATGCGGTCGAACTTGCCCGATCGCGGATGCAGAGCGGCGATGGCGAGAGCCACTGCGTGATATGTGGTGAGCAAATTCCGGAAGCTCGACGCAGGGCGCTCCCCAGTGCAAAAACTTGTGTTCCCTGTCAATCACGGCGCGACACAAGCGCCGCCGTTTCAGCCTTCAATCGCCGCGCAAGCAAAGATAGCCAGCTAAAATAGACGCTGTCGCTGTAGATTGAAAAGGATGTGTGTGCCTCTTTTATCGGTGGCCAGCTCGCTGTCATTCATGGCAGCTAGAGTGCCGTAAGGAGTCTTCTGTCGGAATCGGGGACACTGTCTCATCAGAGATATGAGGTGATTTGTTTCCGTATTTTTTTAGCAATAATGCAAATGTCCCCGCCGAAGCGGGGACAGTCGATCCTTACTTTTCCGGCTGGCCCGTGCCAGGTGTTGTGGTCTTTGGGGCCTTCCCGTCCTCGACACGACCCTCATTGCGAAGTTCGCGGCCTTCCTGAGCCTTTTCCTGCGCTTCGGGCGATTTGCCATGCTCGTAGGCTTCTTCTTTCACAAAGCCGGCGGCTTCCTTGATCTTCCCAGTGATCGTCATGGGGTGCTCCTAACATTATGCCATGATTATTCATGCGCATCTTTGAAGCGCCTTGCAGAGCGTATGGGTCCATTGAAGATTTAACTTTAAAGTGTCGCGAGGCGCAGGAACAGGGCGACTAGCGATATAACTGCGATCGCCATCTGCGGAGGCCGCAACTGCCCGAAATGCGCAGGCGCATGACCTTGAAGAGCAGCGTTAGCATCGAGCTTCGCGACAAAGGCGAATCCTGCAGCGAGGAGGGCAGCTGCCCATCCGTTCAATCCCGCCCAGGCGCAGATCAGAGCCAGGCCCGCAATCGATACGTACAGTATCATGGTGAGGATTTCGATGCGTGTCGAAGCTTTGGGCTGTCCGAAGCCAAACCCTCGTCTGACCCCGCCGACAAAGGAGAGGATAAGCGCTGCCCAGATGATGGTGAGGCTTGCGGCATCGTCGCGCAGTGGTGGGAATAGCCAGGCGCCGATTGCGCCCAAAGCCATCGGGATCATCGGACCATATCCGAAGACAAGACTGTCAAGTGGTATCGCTGATGCGGGCGAAGCTGGGCGAGTCATGCCACTTTGCCCCGGTCGCGCTCGCCCCCTTCAACCCAAGTGTTTCGGCTTTGGATCAGGAAGTGGCCATCTTTCGGGGCGCTCATTTTGATCTTTTCCGGGAAGGGTTGCAGGTGCAGGATGCGGCATCCATTGGCATGCCACGACGCATCACGAGACAGCATTGAGCATCTCTCGTGATGCGTTCGTCGGCGCTTTTTGGGATCAAATTTCTGCGCTGACAGCCATGCCTTCCTGAAGCGCGGCGATGATTGCCTTTGCAAATGCCGGGATATCGGCGGGCTTGCGGCTGGTGATGAGGTTGCCATCAACGACCACCTCTTCATCCACGACCTCGGCCCCTGCATTGCGCAAGTCGGTACGGATCGATGGCCAGCTGGTAACCTTGCGACCGTCGAGGACATCGGCTTCGGCCAGTAACCAGGGGCCATGGCAGATTGCGGCAACCGGTTTGCG
The DNA here is from genome assembly GCF_017163935.1 of Novosphingobium terrae. NCBI lineage: Bacteria > Pseudomonadati > Pseudomonadota > Alphaproteobacteria > Sphingomonadales > Sphingomonadaceae > Novosphingobium > Novosphingobium terrae. Next base: position 1,714,168 of record NZ_JABVZR010000001.1, read on the forward strand.
GGCCATCACGAAGCCCTTGATCAGTTCGATCGCTCGGGGCTCGAGCCTGAGATTGTCGGGGTTCATCTGCCCGCCAGGCAGCACGAGAGCATCGTAGCTCCCGACTTCGACCTCATCGAGCGTCTTATCCACGCCGACGCTGTCTCCCCAGTCTGTATGCTGCCAGCCCTTGATTTCACCCGCCTTGGGGCTGGCGATCACGGTTTCAAAGCCAGCCTGTTGAAGGGCATCCCGAGGGCCGGTCAGCTCTGATTGCTCGAAACCATCGGTTGCGATGATGAGAACTCGGCTCATGCAAAAATCTCCTGAAATTTTGGGTTTCTGGCGGAATGGACGGTCAGAGCCATTGATCCGGGGCCATTCCTCGGGTTGGCGCGGCGCAGGGCCGGTCTGACGATGCAGTGGGAAAGCCAGCACCTGTCTGATCGCTTCACTGTTGTGTTCGGTCAGGCGGGAACCGCGTTCGGCGCCAGCGCTTATTTTGTTATGCCTTTGCAGGTGCCCATACGGGTCATTGGTGGTGGCAAGATTCTTGTCAGGAGTTTCCCGAATGACGCCTTTGGCGCCCGCAGAAGCAATCTTCGACTTTGCCAGGCCAGAGCGCATTTATCCGGATATGGGCGCAGTGTTCGACGGGCAGGGGACACATTTTGCCGTCTTCTCCGAAAACGGCGAGGCCGTGGAATTATGCCTGTTCGGCCGGGACGGAATGGATGAAATCCGACTGGAATTGCCGCATCGCGAGGGGCATGTATTTTCCGGCTATCTCCCTGGCGTCGGGCCGGGGCAGCTCTACGGCTACCGCACGCACGGCGCCTACGATCCGGGGCAAGGCCACCGGTTCAATCCCAACAAGCTGTTGCTCGATCCTTACGCCCGCTCGGTGAGCGGCAGCATAAGCTGGGACGACGCGCTTTGGGGTTATGATCTGGCTTCGGGTGATGACACTTCCTTCGACGCACGCGATTCTGCCCCCTTCATGGTCAAGGGCGTGGTGGAAGACCCCCGCTTCGACTGGGAAGGGGACAAGGCAATCCGCCGGCCCTGGAACGAAACCATCATCTATGAGGCACATGTACGCGGCTTGACGATGCGCCATCCAGGTGTACCCGAGGCATTGCGCGGCACCTACGCGGGGATGGCCTGCGATGCTATTCTCGATCATCTGACGAAGCTCGGCGTCACGGCGATCGAACTGCTTCCCTGCCAGTTTTTCCTTGATGACCGTATGCTGGTGGAAAAGGGACTGTCAAATTACTGGGGGTATCAGACCCTCGGCTTTTTCTCACCCGAACCGCGCTATTTGGGGGCAGGGGAGCTTGCGCCCTCGCCGATCCGCCAGTTCAAGGACATGGTGCGGCGCTTCCACCGCGCCGGCATCGAAGTGATCATGGATGTGGTCTACAATCACACGGCCGAGGGATCGGAAAAAGGTCCTACACTCAGCTTCCGCGGTCTGGACAATGCCAGCTACTATGTTCTTTCCGATGATGACCGGCGCTATTGTTACGATGTCACCGGCACCGGCAATTCGCTGTCCGTTGCCCACCCCATGGTGATGCGCATGGTCATGGACTCTCTGCGCTATTGGGTCGAGGTGATGCACGTTGACGGATTTCGCTTCGATCTGGCTTCGACCCTGGGACGGCAGGGGCTCGGCTTTGACCGTGGCGGGACGTTTTTCGCTGCCATGGGACAGGATCCGGTGCTCTCGGGTGCCAAGCTGATCGCCGAGCCGTGGGATGTTGGCGAGGGCGGTTACCAGGTCGGCGGCTTTCCTCCGCCATTCAGAGAATGGAATGACAAGTTCCGTGACTGCATGCGCGGCTTCTGGCGCGGCGACAGCGCCCTTGTCGGCGATCTGGCCAACCATATGCTCGGCTCGCCTGAACAGTTCAATCATACAGGGCGGCTCGGCACGACTTCGGTGAATTTCCTCTGTGCCCATGATGGCTTCACGCTGATGGACACGGTCAGCTATGCTCGGCGCCATAATGAAGCGAATGGCGAGGGCGGTGCTGACGGTCACGACAACAACCTGTCGGACAATATGGGCGCGGAAGGCGACAGCCAGGACGATGCCATCGTCGAGGCCAGGGCGCAGCGCCGCCGGGCCATGCTGGCAAGCTTGTTGCTGGCGCAGGGTGTCCCGATGCTGCTTGCGGGAGACGAGCTGGGCAACAGCCAGAAGGGCAACAACAACGTTTATTGCCAGGATAATGAGACGAGCTGGGTCGATTGGGCTCACGCCGATTGTTCTCTTGCCGACTTTGTCGGGCAACTCTGCGCTTTCCGAGCCGCTCATCCGGTTGTGGCACAAACCGTTTTCCTGCGAGGTGATGCCGAACGACCCGAAGTTGTTTGGTTTCAGCCAGACGGTCGAGAAATGAACGATGACCTATGGGGGCAGGACGAGTTGAAGGTGCTCGGCCTTTACCTCGATCGCTCCTTGCGCGAGGCTGGTGAAGAGCGGGACGGAGAGCGCCCCTTGTTCTTGATTTTCAACGCTGGCGAGGCAGTGGACTTTACCCTGCCTGATCAGGGAGATTCTCAGGGCTGGCATCTCGTTCTGGACACCACCCGCAGCGCGCCTTTCACCTTCTTCGAGCCCGGGCACAGTGGCTCGCTCGTTGCCGGACAACCTGTCGTTGTGCCGGCAGGCAGTCTGAGCGTGTACGCGGTGGGATAACTCAGGAGGGAGGCGGTGCCGTCTTCAGTTGGGTTGTGTCCCAATCGGGACATCGCTGGTTTCGGTTCCTGGCGGAAGTCGCAGGTTTGAAACCGGTGTATGATGCTGGATGTGGCCTGGCGAAACCGCCAGGCAATCCCTTCGCATGCGCCTGGCGGTAAGCTTGTTTGTGGTCAGGCGGCTCGCGGAGCCTCTGCCATCAACTCGGCCTTGCGAGTTGCCATTTGCTCGCCCAAAGCCTTGAGATCCATTTTGCTGTCGCGGCATTCAGAGAAGAGTTCGGTTTCCTCTTCCTCAACATGGTGGTTGATCTATTCGCCCAGCACGGACTTTGGCATCAAAAAGCGGATCACCAACCTTGCCTGCCTGGATCTGGGCGATCAGCTTCTTGGCGCTGGCATGTTCGACTTCGGCTTCATCGAGCAGATCGTCGTCCTCGATCGCGTCATATGCCGCCGGATAGAAGAATTCCTCCTCAGTTTGCGTATGGACAGTGAGGGCAAGGCGGATTTTGTCGGCACTCTTCTGCTTGGCTTTGTCATCCTCGGTCTTGTCATAGTCCGTGAACCAGGGGTAGGCCCCTGAGTGCCGACGGAAAGGCAGTAAGGCAGCAATCAACCTTGAACTGTCCGTGGCAATTTTTCTCAAGTGAGGCGCATTCCGTGCAATTGTCGGACGTTGCCATGTGATGCCCCACATGAAAATTCTCGAGCGGCCGGTTCGATCGCTCGGTCTGCTCGCTTAGGCTGGCGACAACCTGATGCGCTACCTGCACCACATCTTCGTCGCGCCGGTTACATCGTTCGCACTGGAAGAGTGGCGGAACAACGGTTTGGTCATGATGTTAAAGCTTAGGCTCGGGCAACATAGAGTGCCCGGTTCTTCCAGCTGCCCAAGGACTGTTCTCTCATGACCAAGCGCTTGATCGTATCTTCCATCCTCGCCATCATGACCGCAACCACGATGATGGTCGCTGGCCCGGTGGCAACGGCTGCACGCGCTCCGAGCGCGAACAGCGATCAGGCTCACGGGCCGCAGAGGCTGGTCGACAAGGCCGCGTCGGTGGCAGTCGAGTTTCAGCGCGACAAGGGCGAGGCCGGCATCATGAGTCACGCGCGCGGCATGTATATCGTTCCCGAATACGGCAAGGCCGGTTTCATCATTGGCGGCAAAGGCGGAGCGGGCGTCGTCACGGTTCGCAACGGCGCAGGCTGGACCCCGCCAGCATTCTATAATTTCGGTGGATTGAGCGTGGGCCTGCAGGCCGGCGGCACCGGCGGATCGCTGATCTTTCTGCTGATGAACCGTAAGGCTATCGACGCTTTCCGCAGCGGCAACAAATTCGCGTTGACCGCCAATGCCGGCCTTTCGGTCGTGACATATTCGACCGGTACGCAAGCCAATCTGGGCCGGGCAGACGTTATCGTGCTCAGCAACACGAAGGGTGCCTATGCTGGAGCAACGATTGAGGCGAGCAACATCGGCACTGATGATGGTCGCACCAAGGAGTTCTATGGTCGCAACGTCAACCAGAACGCCCTTCTTGACGGGCGAGTGGCTTCTACGCCGGGCTCGCGCATCCTGCAGCGCGTTTTGCCGCGGTAGGGCCAATTTACAAACGTCAATTCCAGGGATGGCGGCGGAGCGGATGCTTCGCCGCCAGATCCATATGTGAAGCGATGAATCCTAAGGCAGCTCAACTTCGAATTTCTCCCGAGGGAATGGGTTTTCTCTCTTGCTGTCGAGAACTTGCCCAGCCTTTCACACCTTTCAGTCCTGTAGCTATTCATCGAAAGGTCGCGATATGCTTCGCTCATTCCTTATGGGTCTGGTCGCCGGGCAGCGGGGCATCACGCCACTGGCGGCGATTGCTGCCGCCACGCGCAGCGGGGATATCTCGCCGGAACTTCCGCTTCAGGCCTTGCTGCTCAACCCTGTTATCGCGGCAGGGCATGCGACCTTGGCAGCGGCCGAAATGGCGGGGGACAAGATGAAGACGGCACCGGACCGGATTGAGCCTTCCGGCCTTGTGGTACGCAGTATTACGGCGGCGTATGCAGGAGCTGCAGTTGCACCTCGGGGGCGGCGTTTCGCGGGAGCTGCTATCGCCGATGGTACGGCACTGGCAGCCTCGTATATCGGCTGGCGGCTCCGCTGTACGGTCATGGAGCGCTACGGTCAAACTGTGACGGGCTTTATCGTGGATGCTATTGTCTTTGGCAGCAGGCTAGCCGTTGTGAAGCTGGCGGTTGCTGGATCACAAAGTTAAATCCTGGCCGCAGGACCCGCAGTGCCTCAAATCGTCATCGGGTCCTGCAGACCGCTGCCATTCCCCTGGATCCTACATAGATCATTGCGTTTCTTGAGCATTTTGGCACGGGTTGACCTTATCTCACATGCTACCGATTGGCACCCGGTTCTATTCTATCTTTTCTTCTCGCGCCTGAACTCTTCCGGTTCCTTCCTGCAGGGGCGGAGCTAACAGGAATGGTTCCTCAACCCCTTTGATCCGGCAGCCGCCTTCAATAGCGGAAGCGTTTCTGGCGGTGGCTGCTCGTGAGCCTCTGGGAATTCGTAAAGGCTAGTATATGGGGGCGGCGAACGCAGGGCAAACAAGCTGCACGGCGGGATGCCGCGTACGAGCGCCAGCCTCGTGATTACGGAGAAACAAGGACTGATCTTGATCATTGACCTTTAAAGAGGAGATCAATCATGACCAATCTTTCGAACAACGACACTTCGAAGCCCAACACTGACGTCGACATGGTTGCGAAAAAGCAGAACGCCCCGAACGCGAACATCACCGAACAGGACGACGCAAAGCGCGAGGATGACACTGAAGCCGAGGCGATGGAGGAAGCGCAAAAAGAAGGGGCCGAACAACGTAAGGAAGGTGGCTATCAGTAAATTCTCATCGCAGCGAATTCTAATCTGATAGTTTTCATTTCGCGTTTTGATCATCGCTGTATTCGCTTAAGCAATTGAATGATACGGAAATTTGACAACTCACTCGTCCGTTTTTTTCTTTCGCAGAACGGTGCCGGCAAGAATCTCGGGTACGATCCTGCGCTCGTATTGTGTACATCATTTAGTGCATTGTCCTTGCGGGGAGGTTGCATTGGTGAGAGGAGGAATCTGCCTTTCAGGCATCCTCTCCCAAGCTTTCATGGGCCGGCTTTCGAGCCGGCTTTTTTGCATTGGACGGTTGAATGCCGCTTCCAGCTTTCCGCGCAGTCGCGGCTGTGGAGTTCGGCGGAAATCTTGCACGGGGATAAGGGGTTTTGGTATCAGGATATTCTCGGGATCCTTTGACCAAGCTGTGCCGCCGATGACCTCAACAGGAATTGCTCCGGAACTCGATCTGCTTGCCCGTAAAGTTGAAACGGAGAGCAGTGTTGCGGATTGATTGCCGACTATAATAGAAATCTTGCGCAGCGGCTCAAACCTATAAGGTTCTATCTATGACCCACTCGCCTTTCACGGGTCAAGGCCAGCAGCGATGACGTAAAAGTCATAATTTTGCAAATACTTGGCAACATTTTGCTGACCGAGCAGTAATCCGGGGCTGGTGGACCATTGGCGAAGTTCATCCATTCCGAGTCCTACGTGTCACCTCGAATTCTGGAAAGCATGACATGACGGACCGCTCATCCTCCCCCGTTCTCCAGCCTGTCACGATTGGCAAGCTCGCACTCAAAAATCGCATTGTCATGGCACCCCTAACCCGGAGTCGCTCCAACGATGAAGGTGTGCCACCTGCTTTCGCGGCGGACTATTACGCTCAGCGGGCTAGTGCTGGGCTCATTATCTCCGAAGCGACCAATATTTCGCCCCAGGCAATCGGTTATGCTCTGACGCCCGGTATCTGGACAGACGAGCAGGTCGAGGCGTGGCGTGTGATCGTGCAGGCCGTCCATCAGCGCGGAGGCAAAATGTTTCTCCAGCTCTGGCACACTGGCCGCATCTCTCACCCGGACCTGCAGGGGGGCGCGCTGCCTGTTGCGCCCTCGGCGATCAAGCCTACCGGGCAGGCCTTCACAAAGGAAGGCATGAAGGACCACGTCACCCCGCGCGCACTCGAAACCGATGAAATTCCACGCATCGTTGACGATTATCGTCATGCCGCCGTTAATGCCAAGGCTGCCGGTTTCGACGGTGTTGAGGTGCATTCTGCGAACAATTACCTTCTCGAGCAGTTCGTGCGAGACAGTACTAACAAGCGGACCGATCGTTACGGTGGTTCGATCGAGAACCGCCTTCGCTTCCCTCTCGAGGCAATCGACGCAGTGACCGGTGTCTGGGGGCCTGGTCAGGTCGGGGTACGTCTTTCGCCAGCCACGACCATGCCAAGCGAAACGCCCCTCGATAGCAATGTCATGGACACCTATAGCGCATATGTCGACGCGCTGTCGGAGCGCGGACTTCTCTACATCCACGATATCGAGGGTGTGACGCAGCAGACACGGGACGTCCCGGACGACGTGGATTTTTCCGCACTTCGTCGACGGTTTGCAGGTACCTACCTTGCCAACAACCAATATACGCTGGATCTCGCGGAAGAGGTGCTCGCAAAGGGCGATGCTGACCTGTTCAGCATGGGGCGGCCCTTCATTGCCAACCCGGACCTGGTCGATCGGCTGCGCCTTGGCGCTCCGTTGGCCGAGGCCCCGAAGCAATACTGGTATGGGGGCGGCTCGGTCGGCTATTCGGATTGGCCATCGATGGCTACAATAGCAAAGACGGACAATGATTGATGTCCAACCGGCAGACAGCCTTTTCCCGTAATGCTCGAAAGTTGGAGCTTCGCTGCCCGCAAAGCGTTACGCTGCCGCGCCCTACCGACGCCGAGAATAATTGTGATGATTCGGTAACATCGCTCTAGGGTGTTCCGACATGACGGGAGGATGAAATAGAATTGTGCGAAACCAAGCACGATGGGAGACTGATGTAGCTTCAGACGGAAGCTGGCGCGCCGGAACGGGATCAGGTGCAAACATTCAGTCTGTGTGACGCTATAGCACCTTCAGGCACCGGAATAGCGATCTGGCCAGGCATGTAATCCTGGCCTCGAGGTCGGGCAGTTCCGGCCTTGCCACACAGGACGAGAGGCCAGCGCCCCCCGGCACTGGCCCCTCTTTTGACAGCGGGAAGTCTCAACCGCCATCAAATTTGAATGTGGATGGGATCAGCAGCATCGATCCCTACGGCATCGGACATCATGGCGCCTGCGCCGAGACCGATGCTCGTCATAGTGGTGGCGATTCAGGTCCCGGCTGCGCCATTCTTGATTACCTCTATACTTCTAATAATCGTCATCACGCTGGTTGTTCCAATGGTGCTCGTAATCATCCCTCTCACTTCATCGCCAAGGGCTTGCGTCAGAATTCAGACCAATCGTCCCTACAAGGGCAGCAGCAAAGAGCGCGCCGGAGATGACTTACGCATGTCTTATCTCCATCATTTGTAATCTGGTGGTGATCATAGCCTTCCTGACTTGAACATCGCGTGGCTTTGGCGTTTTCCCGCGTTCATCTTTCCTTCTCTTCCATGGCGACGAACATGAATATCGCCAACCGAATGGGCAAATGGCGATTACTAACGCTATCAAGAGGTTTTCGATGTAGCAGGTCAGCATGCTCATTTCTGATTGCAATGGTGTGCCCTTGCGTTGATGGCTGCCTTCAGCCGAGCGCTTGAGCGAGGCGGCGATCTTTTTGCGGCGTCAGACTTGAAGAAGCCTTCCTCCAGATCGAGCGCATCGGAATGTTCGGTTAACCGACGGACAAGCAGTGAATTGTCATGATGTGTCGCTTAACCGTTGATCACAGTGCCGCCGTTGGGATGGAGCACCTGGCCTGACATGTAGCTGGCATCCTGACAGGCCAGAAAGAGAAAGGCGGGCGCCACCTCATTGGGCTGGCCGGGGCGCTTCATTGGGGTCTTTTCGCCGAAATGGGCGATCTTTTCCTTGTCCGCCCCGCCACAGGGGTTGAGCGGAGTCCAGATCGGCCCTGGCGCCACGGCGTTAACGCGGATACCCTCGCCGATCAGGTTTTCGGAGAGCGAGCGGGTGAAGGCGGTGATTGCTCCCTTGGTCGAGCTGTAATCGAGGAGGTTTTTGGAGCCCTGATACATCGTCACAGAGGTGCAGTTGATGATCGCCGCGCCTTCGGTGAGGTAGGGCCGCACCGCCTGCACCATATGGAACATACCGAAGATGTTGGTCTGGAAGGTGCGGTGAAGCTGCTCCTCGGTAATGTCGGTGATCTCCTCATCGGGATGCTGCTCACCAGCGTTGTTAACCAGAATGTCAATCTGACCGAAGACCTCCAGCACGCGCTTGGCCACGTGTTCACACATCTTGCGTGAGCCCACGTCGGCCTTGATGGTGATCGCTCGCTGCCCTTCGGCCTCGACAATGTGCTGGGTTTCCTTCGCATCGTCATCCTCCAACAGATAGACGATGGCCACGTCCGCGCCTTCACGCGCATAGAGCGCCGCTACCGCGCGGCCGATGCCGCTATCCGCGCCGGTGATGATGGCCACTTTGCCCTTCAGCCGCTCCGATCCGGCATAACGTGGTTGCCACTCGGGCTTGGGCTCCAGTCGGCTTTCATGGCCAGGCAGGGAATCCTCATGGATCATCTCTTGCGTGTCGGGCATCTGCGTTCTCCTGTGTCAGTTCGAAAGACCCGAGAGGTGGCGAGGTTCATCCGACCGACCTCGATTGGGGAACATTCCATCGAACGGCGCCGGGTTAGGGGAACTCTGCGAGGGCATGGCGGCTTTCCGTGCTCATCGCTGGCGCATCGGTGATGAAGTGCCTGGACGCCGAGAATGAGGAGGCTGATATGCCCAAAGGCGGCAAGTCTAGCTACACGGACAAGCAAAAGCGCAAGGCTGAGCATATCGAGGAAGGCTATGAACATCGTGGTGTGAGCCATAGTGAGGCAGAGAGGCGAGCTTGGGCCACGGTCAACAAGGAAAGCGGTGGCGGGAAGAAGTCGGGATCGGGTCGGAGTAAAGCTGAGAACCATGCCTCTTCTCGCAAAGGCGGTCACATCGGTGGCTCCAGTCAAAGCTCGGAGAAGCGTTCGGCCGCTGCCAAAAAGGGATGGGAAACGCGCCGGAGGAATGCCGGTTAACGCGAGTTTGCGCTTTGCCGGTCGACCTCAGAAGGCTTTCGTGGCGTGATAAGCCCCCCCTTTTAGCAATCATGCTCAGCATGGCGGACCATCTTATCGAAGGATGATGACGCGCCCCGGCCGAAAGCGGAAAAGGGCCAACTGGGCAATCATCGCGAGGCGACTAACATGGATCATCATTACCAGCGCAAAAACACCGCGCTTGAACGGAGGCGCGGAACGTGAGCTCTGGCGACTGCGTGCGTCGAGACACGTCCTCTAGCGCCGCTCCTCCCCATGACCGCCAAGATGACGGATAACGCCCCGCCCGCTACCACAAAAGCGCAAGACGGCGCTCAAGGTGGGCTCGACGATATGCTTGGCGCCAAGGGCGAGATGTTGATAGCCCATTCGGCCAACATCAACCGGCCGCGCGACAAACTTTATGCCTTCTGGCATGATTTTGCGCGTTTGCCAGAGCTCATGGACAATCTCGAACCGGGCTAGGTCATTGATGCCTACGCTGACATTGGGGGGGGGAAGGCGTCGACGGGACGCTGCTTGGAATCGGATGCAATCACTACCGAGGAAAACGAAGGCAAACACATCGCCATGACCTCGACCGATTGCGCCCTGCGCTGTGACCAGGAGCCTCCCGGCTCCGTCATGACGCGCTGTGGTGGGTTGATGAGGTCTCATCATCCGGCTGATGCGGGCTGGCGCCATCTCCGGCGCCGCCACTGCCGCCTATTCCCATGCCAGCGCCCGCACTGCCGATTTGCCTGCTGTCACCGCCGCTGTTCTTTTCCTTCTCCTTGCCGGCGGGGCGAGCAGGGCCCTGCATGGGTATCGAAATATCCTTTGGGATCGGGTCGAGATCGAGAGCTTTACGAATGAAGGCGCGCAAAGCGATCACCAGATCCTGCGTATGCACCGGGTGGCCGGCCACCAATTCGCAGGCGGCCTTCGTGGCCAGCCGGACATGTTCATCCGTTCCCAGCAGAATGATATCGGACAGAGCGCCTTCGACCGCATCTCTTATACGCCGCGTCCGATCCGAACTCTCTGCCTTTTCCGGCGACAGGTCGAGCGCTGCCATCGGCTCGGTGGGCGGAGTCTCGCTTTTGCGGTGCAGATCGCGCAGATGGCTCGGGTCCACCGCAAGATCGCCGGTAAAGGACCCACCCAGCACTTTGTAAGCAGCGATCAGCGTGCGCAGGCGCTCATTGATCTGCCGGTTGGAACGCTCTCGCCGCTGTTGGATGGCCAACATGGTCACAAGCCTCAGCCCGACGCCAATCGCCGTGAACATGGTCAAGCCGAGCATGGTGCTGATCAGCGTATGCCACGAAGTAAAATCAAGCCCGCGCAAGCTGAGGCCTTATGATCTGGGCAAGGCGAAGGCCGCCACGCTGTCGCCATTGCGTCTGCCCAGACCACCATGGCTGCCTGCCGCGATCACGGCATATTCGCGCCGAGAGGATCATCAGGAAACCCGTGATACCCGTTATCGGGAAAAGCCGTTGCCACATTGCATTTTACTCCGAGATCCGGAGATGCAACGCGGGGCGGGGGGCAAGGGTCCGTTCTGCAAAGGCGGGAATGGTGGGCGGTGGTGGAAGGCCTCAGGACAAAAAGCGCAGCAGCAATTCCGTGATTTTTGAAGGCGCCTCCCGGGTTGGGAAATGACCTACGCCTGGCAGGCCAACCAGTTCGAACGGGCCGCTGAACTTAGACGGAATCGCCTCGAAGCTTTGCTGGCAGGTGACGCCGTCCTCGTCTCCCTTGATGAAGAGGGTGGGTTGATGGATCGTGCTCGCAACCCTCACCCTGTCTTCAAGCCAAACGCTACGCGGATCGGGCTCGGCGTTGCCCCAACGCGAGCGGTAGCTGTGGAGGGTGACATCGACCCAATCAGGATTGTTGAAGGATTTTGCCACGTGGACAAAAGTGTCCTCTTCGAACCAGCCAGCCGGTGCCCAGTTGACCCAATGGATGTGAGCAAAGCCTTTGCGGTCCGCGCGGACCGCCTGCTCTCCGCGCGACGTGGCCATAAACCAGTGATACCAGTAGCGTTGTGCCTGTTCGAAGGAGGGCGTTGGTATCCCCCCGAGACGGGGCGGGGTCGAGAGCATAACGACGCGCTCGATGCGGTTTGGCCAGCCCACAGCCAATGCTTCTGCCACATTCGATCCCCAGTCGTGGCCCGCCACGGCGCAACGCTCGATCTCGAGTGCATCCAGCAGGGCGATCATATCCATTGCGAGGAGTGCGCTGTTGCCATGGCGCGGAATTGCGTCATGCAGGAAGTAACTTGCACCAAAACCACGCCAGGTCGGCGTGATAACGCGAAACCCCGCCTGCGCCAGAGCGTCGGCAATAGGATCCCAAGTCGAGGCATCGTCGGGCCAGCCGTGAAGCAGAACAATAACCTCGCCATCGATCGGTCCCCGTTCCTCATAATGCTGATCGAGATCGGGCGTTGTGACTGTGGGCATCATCATGTCCTTCGCGGGATTGAGCAAGAAGGGTGGAGCCATCGTTTCCCATTCGTTCGATCCTTCCGATCGGACACCCCGTTTCATAATGCGGAAAGCACCCTCTTGTTGCGACTGTCCAAGATCAATCGATCAGGCCTTGAGATGCCTCCGCCGACGATTTGTCTCGCATCGGGGTGGAATGAGCGTGACCGGTATCCAGCTCTCGGGCTTCTGCATAGTCGGATCGAAATAAATTCTTAAAAGGGCAAGTCGAAGAGGTTAATATTTGCCGGATCAATGTTAAGTTAATCTGGATCAGCTTGATAATTGTAAATATAATCAATTTGATAATTTCTGAATAAATAAAGGTGAAATTTATTCGGAACTGGAAATGCGGTATTATCTTCCATTACCTGGATGGACTATGCGGCGCCTGGTAGCGTTGCTCCGCCATCCAGAGCGCGAGCCCAGCATCGGAATACCGAGCGGCTTTTTCGTAAGCGAAGGAGGATGACATGATCGCACATCACAGCCGGTGGATGGCCTCAACCATGGCCGCAGCGGCCGGCATGTTGCTGAGCCTGAGCGCCTGTGCCGGTGATTCCCATCTGGCCTATGGCTCGGTCGGCACGCCGGGCGGCACCGGGTCGAGCGGCTCGGATGGATCGGGCGGCGGCACGGGTGGCAGTGGCAACACCGGCGGCAGCGGCAGCACAGGCGGCAGCGGAGGAACGGGCGGAACCGGCGGCACGCAGACCGCCGCCTCCAGCGATGTGCAGACCGTGCTGGCTCAGGCCGGGCCGGCTCTGGTGACGGCGGGCAATGCCTCGCTGGGTCTGGCCAGCGGCGTCGATGGCGCCACCACCACGCTGGCCAGCGCCGTGCCGATCACCGCCCCCATCACCGGCACGGTTACGCGGGTGCTGGGCGATACGGGTCAGGTGCTGGTCGATACCGGCAATGGCAAGACGCTGCTGCTTGATGGCGTGCAGAAGGTCGTGGGCGATGCGGTGACGATCAACCTCGGCAATCAGGCGGTGACCACCTCGGCGGATGGCACGCCGGGCGCCGTGGGTCTCAGCGTGCTGTCGCCCACGCAGGCACAGGGCACGCTGGCCAGCGCGGGCGTGCTGACCTCGGGCCAGGTGGCGACGGCCAATGTCAATGGCGTGGCCAATGTGGCGGTGGCCAATGTCACGGCGCCGGGCGGGGGCCTGTCGAACCAGCTGCTCAATGTCGCGGTGGCCGATCACCAGATTCTGGGCAGCGGCGATCCTGCCCTTATCAACGCCAATTTGCTCTCGGGCGCGGCGGGGAGCGGGCTGACGAGCGGAGGCGCGGTGCTGACGCCCGTAACCAGCCTGCTCACCAATGTAACCAATGGCGGCCTCACCAACGGCGGTACAGCGACCGGAGGTCTGCTCAAGCCGGTGACCGGTCTGGTCGGTACAGTGGCGGGCACGACCACTGCCGCGACGACGCCCGCAACGGTGAATGCCGGCGCCACGGCCACGGCAGGCAACACCACGGCGACGGGCACGCTGACAGGCACCACCACTGGCCTGCTCAAGCCCGTGACCACAGCGGTGGGCAACACGGTAAGTACGCTTACCGGCGGTACACTGCTCTCGGGCAAGCACTGATGCCGCTGGCGGAAGGGGGCCAAATGTGGCCCCCTTCCTTCGTTCCCCCCGCGTTACGCTCCACCCTCGGGGAGACTGACCTCAATGTTCGAGCTGCTATTGACCGGCACATTGCTGGCCGGGGCAGTGGCCAGCACGCCGCCGCTGATCATCGATTCCGGCCGGGCCGACCGCGTGCAAACGCCCAATCTGCCCCCGCGCATGCCTGAAAAGCCTGTCGAACAGCGCGCCAAGGTGCTGTCGCGGGTGGACGCCACCGGATCGGACCAGCCGATCAAAGGCATCCGCTTCCTTGGCGATCTGGTGCCCGCCCCCGTCGCCCATGCCGCCGAGCGTTTCGTGGGCCAGCCCGCCAGGCGCGACACGCTGGAGAGACTGGCGGCGGCCATGTCGGATGCCTATGCCACCAGCGATGTGGCGCTCTACACCGTGGCGATTCCGGATCAGAATCTCTCGGGCGGGCGGGTGATCGTGCGGGTGGCGCAGGGCTTTATCGAGGGGATCACCTATCCCGATGGCTCGACCCCGCTGATCCGCGCCTATGCGCAGCATCTGCTGGGAATGAAGCCGCTGCGCCGCTCCGCGCTGGAGCGGGAGCTGTCCCTGATGCGCGACATCGCCGGGGCCACCGTCAGCGCCGATCTGCTGCGCGGGCGGCAGCCGGGCGGGGTGATCCTGTCGCTGAAGGTGAAGCGCAAGCATCTCGACGGCTCGCTGGCCTATGACAACAGCCGCTCGCAACTGCTGGGTCAGGGGCAGTTCAACGCCACGCTTGCGGGCAACAGCCTGCTGCGTGACGGCGATGAGACCAAGCTCAACGTGATGGTGGCCCGCAACTTCCGCAGCTTTATCTACACCGCCCTCACCCACGCCACCCCGCTGGGCCACGATGGCCTCAAGCTGACGCTTTCCGGCGCATGGCTGCAGACCAACGTGCCCGAGTACAATCTGCGCGGCCATGCCGTGGTGGGCGGCGCCTCGCTCAGCTACCCTGTGATCCGGGGTTATCGCAAGAACCTGACCGTCAGTGCCGGGCTGGATGTGCTCAACAGCGATTCCGCTTTGTTCGGCACCGTGGCTTCCAGCGACCATATCCGCACCCTGCGTGTGGCGGCGGGCTACTCATGGGCGGGCAAGAAGACGGTCTGGTCGCTGGGCAGCACGGTGAGTCAGGGCCTTGCAATCCTCAATGACCGCGGGCTGGTGGGGCAGAGCGATCCGCGCTTCACCAAGGTGAATGCCTCGGCCAGCTATGACCGCGCCTTCGGCAAGCATGTGGTGCTGCGCCTGAAAGCCCAAGGCCAGTACAGCCACAACCAGCTCCCCGCCACCGAGCGCATCGCCTTTGGCGGCAGCGACTATGGCCGCGCCTTCGACACCGCCGCCATCACCGCCGACAGTGGCGGCACCGGGTCTCTGGAACTGGCGCTGCGGCCCAAGCTGGGCAAAAGGCTGAACGGCACCGAGATCTACGGCTTTGTCGATCACGCCAGATTGCGGATCAATGATAGGGTCGGGGTTCCGGCATCGAGCTGGGATCTGGGCTCGGCAGGGGGCGGGATCAGGCTGGCGTGGAACGATTGGGCAGTCATCGGGGTGGAAGGCGCCAAGGCCGTGACCGATCCGTTCCATGGCGCTCTGGGCGATTGGCGGGTGAATGTGAGCTGGAAGATCAGCAGGCCTCAGGTGAGAAAATGACCTTAGACGTATCATCATCGCATCCCAAACTCTGAGGCGAACTCTGTAAAACGCTGAATGAAGCGCTGCTTGCAACAGGATCCAATCGATCCATGGATGTCTGCTTTGTCAGCAACAGTTCTCTTGGCAGCTCATGGAAGGTGAGTTTGAAGATCCTTTGGTAATGCGTCGATGAAGGGGACGACCAACAAGACTGGACGGCCAATGCGCCAGCAAGCCAGCCGCCACCTTGCACAAGCAGGTTGAGGCCAAGGGCAGCGGCAGCGTTGATGACGGGTCTGATCAGGCTCCGCCCAGGCTGGAGGGCGCCAAGGCCAATGAGGCACAAACCAATTCCGCAGCGGCCAAATCGGGCCAGATCAATGGTCGCAATGCGCTGACGCCTGCCGGTGAGCCGGAAGGGCCGTTCGGAGCGCCGCAGGTGGGCAGCGGGAAGTGAAACGTTGAAGTCAGTGTCAAGGCGGGTTTTCCCCCGCCTATCAGCCGGGGGATAGGCGCATATGCTCATCCTCTTCGGGCGTGGAGAGGCGGCCCAGCGCTTCATTGCGGTAAGGGAAGCGCCCGAAGCGCCGGATGTCCTCGCCATGCTGGCGCGCGAAAGAGAGGGTGGTTTCGGCAACATCGCGCAGGGCGGTGAAACGCTCGATGCTGGTTGCCTGCAACGCGGGATCCTCGGCATGCATCAGCGGCATGTAGTAGAACTGCCGCTGATCGAGCGACAGCGCCTCATCCTCACCCGCGGCAATCCCCTCCAGCACCAGTTGCTGGGCCTTGGGGTCGGCGGCAAAGGCCTGCGCGCTCCCGCGATGGATATGGCGCGGGAACTGATCGAGCAGCAGGATCAGCGCGAGCCGCCCCAGCGGCGTGACGGCCCAGTCATCAAGGTCGCCCCTTGCCGCCTGGGCGTGCAGCGTGCCAAAATTTTCGCGCACCACGGGATCGAGATGGGCGCCATCGCCGAACCAGTCGCTGGGCGGCACCTCACGGAACCAGAAATCGAGAATGGCGGCTTGGCGGCTGTCCATGGAAGCATCCCTGATTGATCAAAGGCGGGCAAGAAGCTCCGCCTTCTTGGCATCGAATTCCGCGCTGGAAATGATCTTTTTTTCATGCAGGCCGGCCAGCCGCTCGATCCGCGAAAAGATCTCTTCATCGGACAAGGCAGCGGCGGGGGAGGGTTGAGGCGCGCCCTTGGCAGGCTCGGCACGATCCGGCGAAATCTGGCGCAGACTGGCCAGATCGATCAACCCATGCTGGCTGGTGAAGCTGATGGACTGGCCGCCGCCCTGAGCCTGCGCGAAGCCGGTGATGCGATGGTCGCCGGTGTCATAGATGGTGATGCGCCCATCATGGTCCAGCGCCAAACGCCGGGTCTGCGGGAAGAAGGCGTAATGCAGATTGTTCTGCGATCCCGATGAGGCGGGCGTGCCCAGATCCTCGGGCCAGCGCGATGATGCCGCAGGGACGAACAAGCTGGCC
The DNA here is from genome assembly GCF_017163935.1 of Novosphingobium terrae. Taxonomy (NCBI): domain Bacteria; kingdom Pseudomonadati; phylum Pseudomonadota; class Alphaproteobacteria; order Sphingomonadales; family Sphingomonadaceae; genus Novosphingobium; species Novosphingobium terrae. The sequence goes on from NZ_JABVZR010000001.1 coordinate 1,731,281, forward strand.
GACGAGCCGGAGGGCGGCTGGCGCATCGCCAGTGACAGGCCCTGCCGCAAGGCCGCCGCCAGATCGGCGCAAAGGGCATCGACGCGCGCTTTCAACCCATGGTTGAACATATCGCCGATCATCAGCATGCCGCCCTGCGACCATTGCCCAATGCCGCCCAGATCGGGATGGTTGAACTGGGCCTGCGTGCCGCCGCCTGCCACCAGCGCGAAAAGCACGGCCCGCGCCGCTTCGAAGCTGACATTGTGGCGGCTGGCGAGCGTCTCGACGATGCCGCGTCCTTCATCCGTCAGGGTCTGCATGGGGATGGTCCTTGCTGGGGAGCGGGCCGGTTACTTGCCCATCTTGTCGAGCATATCGATATGATGCTGCACCACCGGCACGATCTGGGCAGCGGCGGCCTTCAGCCCCTCATTGTTGCCATTGGCGGCATAGGCCTTGTGAAGCATCAGTGCGGAGGCATGGCCCTCACGCTGGGCATCGAGATAGATCTTGTCGGCATCCTTGCCCTTGGCTGCGCGGATCGCATCGAGGCTCTGCTGCTGGGCGGGCTGCAGTGTGGGCGCGCTGACGGCGATATCGGCGGCCTTGGCGGTCTTCTTGAGCAGGGTGGTCGAGGCTTCGTGATCCTTGATCATCATTTCGGCGAAGGCCTTGACCTGCGGATCCTGCGTGGTCTTCAGCACCGCGCGCGAGCTTTCGATCTCGAACAGGTCACCGGCGCCCGCCTTGGCCAGATAGGTGGCCGGATCATTGCCCGGCGTGGCATCGGTGCTGTCGCTGGCGGCGGAGGAGGCGCTCATGGTCGGCATGCCATCCTGAGGGGTGACCGAGGAGGCATCGCTCGCCGCGTTGGTGCTGGCGGATGATGCCTCATCTCCCGCCTTCTGGCAGGCAGACAGGGCAAGGGCGGGCAGGACAAGCCAGATGAGCTTTTTCATGACGCATCTCTCCGTTGAGCACAATGCTCATGAAGGGCGGAATGATCGGCATGGTGCTTGGGTTCGTGGACGGAGCAAAGAAGCGGAGGGGCCTGTCCCGGAGCACGCTGGAACCCAGCCCCTGCCTCACGCGATCCATTAGCAACCCAATTTGTGAAAGGGGCGGACGATGCAGCATCCTGCCAAAGAGGATTTTCCGGTCAGCCAGGTGCGGCGTTATCTGGAACCGGGCCCCATCGTGCTGGTGTCCTCCGCCTATGGCGGGCAGCGCAATGTGATGACGCTGGGCTGGCATACGGTGCTGGAGTTCACCCCCTCGCTGGTCGGGCTGATGATCTCTGCGGGCAATCACAGCTTCGCGATGATCCGGGACAGCGGCGAATGTGTCATCAACCTGCCGACCACCGCGCTGACCGACACTGTGGTGGGGATCGGCAACACAAGCGGCGCACAGATCGACAAATTCGTCCATTTCGGCCTTACGGCGATCAAGGCCGACAAGGTGGCAGCGCCCCTGATCTCCGAATGCCACGCTTGTTTCGAATGCCGCCTGCATGAGGCCGCACTGACCGACAGCTTCAACTTCTTCATCTTCGAGGTGGTCAAGGCCCATGTCGCCCCAAGGCCCAAGCACCCCGAAACCCTGCATTACCGGGGCGATGGCCGTTTTATGGTCTCGGGCAAGGAGATCAGCCGACGCAGGCTCTTCCGCCCGGAGATGCTGGATTAGCGCCGCTCTTATCGCGCACGGTCATGGGTAATGTCCTGCTCGCTGGGTGGCGTGGCGCCATCGACGGCGTGGCTTTCGCCGCTGACCTGATAGGAGACGCGCCTCGGTTGCAGGTTGATGAAGGGCACGCTGTCAAGCGCGGCACAGGCCGCCGCCATCCGGTCTTTCTCGACGCTGACGCTGACCACGCTGCCGCCTGAACCGACAGCCTCGGCAAAGGATCGGGCTTCATCCTGCGCAACCCCCGCCCGCGTCAGCGCGTCGAGAATCACATCGCGTTCCTGTCCCGGCGAAAGGATGCTGATTGCCGCATGGGGCACCGCCGCGCGCTCCAGCTCTTCGGCGGCCTGACGGGCCAGATCTGGCGTATCGAACAGTCGGGTGATCGTCTCGGTCATGGCATAATCCTTTCCGCGAAGATGAGTTTCTGCATGGGTCAGCCGCCCGAGGGATGGCCTTCGTCACTGCTGCCGGGGGCATCGCTGCCCACGGTCTTGCAGATCATGCGCAGCGCCGGTTTCAGTCCTTCCTCCAGCGTGGGGTGATAGAAGGGGCGTTCCAGCAGGGCGCTGGCCGTCATGCCGCTCTCGATCGACCAGGCGAGGAGATGCGCCAGATGCTCCGCCCCCGGGCACAGCAGAATGGCCCCCAGCAGGCGGCCATCGGCGGGATCAGCGTGGAGATGGGCCAGCCCCACCGCTTTCGCCTCGATCCGCGCCCGGCCCTGATCGCTGTAATCGGCGGTGCCGACGACCAGATCCTCGCCCTGCACCTGCCCGACAGTGGCCAGAGCCGGATCGGTGAACATGATCGAAAAGGGCACATTGCGCTTGCCCGGCGTCACATCAGGGCAGCGCGCCGCATTGTAACCTGCCAGCGCGCCCTGCGCCGAGGCCTCATGCAGCACCGGACGGTCGGCATCGGCGTCACCGGCGATAAAGATCGGGCTCTCGCCACAGCGTAACGTATCGCGGTCGAAGCGGGGGACGCCAAGCTTGTCGAGCGCCAGCCCGCTCTTCTCCAGATCGAGCCCTTTCAGAGCAGGCGGCCTGCCGGTCGCGACAAGAACCCTGTCGAACAGACCTTCGCCCGAGGAACGGCCCGTCCAGCGCAAGCGTACCTTGCCATCGCGGGTCTCGGCGGCGATCTTCACGCCGGTCACCACCGCCATGTCGCGCCGCAGCACCTCGTCCAGACGGCTGGCGATCGCCTTGTCCTCAAGTCCCGCCAGCTTGCTTGCTTCATCCAGCAGGGTCACCTTGACGCCCAGCCGGGCCATCGCCTGCGCCAGCTCCAGCCCCAACGGCCCCGCGCCGATCACTGCCAGCGTTTCAGGCAATGTGTCGAGTTCGAAGAGGGTCTCATTGGTCAGCGCCAGATCGCCCAGCGCCGCGAAATTGTCGGGCATGGCCGGGCGGGAGCCGGTGGCGATGACGATGGCCCTCGCCGTCACCCGCGTGCCATCGTCGATCAACAGGGTGTCGGCATTCACGAACCGCGCTTTGCCGCGCAGCATGCTGCTGGCCGGGATCTTGGCGATGTCCTCGCGCGTGGCGGCGGAAAAATGGTCGCGCTCGCGGCGCAGGCGCTGCATGACGCCATGGCCGCTGACCTGCGAGTTGGCCGCGATGCCGAACAGTGGCGCCTGCCGCACCGCATAGGCCGCATCCGCCGCAGCGATCAGCAGCTTGGAAGGCATGCAGCCCACATTGGCGCAGGTGGTGCCGGAAAATTCCGGGTCGATGATCAGCGTGCGCGCCCCGGCGCGCCGGGCGCTGCGTTCGGCGGACAGGCCCGCGGTGCCGGCGCCGATGATGGCGACGTCACAAGATAGATCCATGGAAGGCAACTTTCATCAACAGGCCGGGCGCGGCAATCTGTGTTGCGCGGTGACCGGGCGGGGGGAACGTCTCCCTGTTGCGAAGAGATAGGCAGGCGCGAGGTTCCCTGAAGCGTCGCAGCCGCGGCGGAACGCAACGCTTGGGCGCGCGCTAATACTTCACCTCGCTGAGGCCGTGGGGCTTCCATGGCCGATCCTGCAACTACGGGAGGTATGTCGATCGGCGTGTGAGAAGCCCGCAAGGCTCGATCTGGTCGGAAACGCGCTGGTGCCCGATTATGTCTTTATGGCAGGAAGAGGTGCGATCCGTTCAGCGGCTGAAGGGGGGCTTAATCTCTTCTGCCATTGGGCGGCCATTCGCCAAACCAGTCGATGTCCTGGCAGGTTCTCTGGTCTCCAACAATACCAAGCGTGGCCGCCCGGTGGGCGTAGGAATGGGCACGCATGCTGCGCTGCCGGTGGCTGACGATGTCGACAATACCGTCTGGCGGGCAGGCATGAAATGGCCTTGAGTTCCGATGAACCGTGCGGAACATCGTGCTTCGCTCAGCCATTGCTTTCCAGAGGAGAAAGATCATGAGCAACATCTCGGTCGGCCCTGCCGAACATCAGGTGAAGCCCGCTGAGCAGCAGGAAGGCTGTGAAACGATCCGCATCGATGCGCAGAAGGCCAATGACATCGATACGCGTGAGGGCCGGGCAGGGGAGGAGGCGAAACCCTTCTCCAGGGCCGAAGCGGAGGGGCATCACCTTCCCCCACATCGCCCCGGTGACAGCGACATGGCGCCTGACGAGCCCAATGACATGATATCGGAACGCCGCAACGCCAGCCGGGACGACACCGGGCGGGAAACGCCTGTTGAAAGCGAAAAGCCGGCAAGGTGATCGGCCAGGATGAGGGCGTGACGCCCTGAGATCGAATGGATCAGAGGATGGAACAGGACAAGATCATCAAGCGCTCCGGCGGGTCTCAGGATCCACTGGACAAGGTCGAAGAGGTGATGCGCGTGACCGGCGAGGCCGATGAGCGCGACAATCCCGGCCACGAGCGTGAGGCAGGGGACGATGGTGTTGGCTATTCGCCAATGGGCAATCCGCCGCATAGCGGGCGCCAGGACAAATAAGGGTAATGGAGGACCGGGCTTTTCTGCTTGCTTCACATGGTTGGGTGCCGAACAATCCACGATTGCCGGTAATCGTCTATCGGCAAGCGATTAGCCCTGATGATGGTGAAAAGACCGCGCAGGCCTTTGAGCAGGCATTCAAAGACCATAGCTGGCCGCCGCGCTGGCGCGACGGTATTTATGATTTCCATCATTACCATTCGACCGCGCATGAGGTGCTCGGGGTGGCCTCCGGATCGGCGACGCTCATCATCGGCGGTCCGGGTGGTGAGGAGATCGAAGTCGGTGCGGGGGATGCCATCCTGCTGCCGGTGGGGACGGGCCATTGCGCGATCTGGTCGAGCGAGGATTTTCTGGTGGTGGGCGCTTACCCCACCAGTCAGGATTGGGACATCTGCCGTGAGGCGCCAAGCCAATCGGCATGGCAGAGGATCGTGCAACTGCCGTTCCCTGATCTGGACCCGGTTGCCGGGGCAGATGGCCCTTTGGCAAAAAACTGGCATGCGACGTGACTGCCCGGAACAAGTCTGAACCGTGAGGTGAATGGCGAGGAATTTGCCCTTCAGCGCGAAGCTTTCGGAATTGCGGTGATCTTGCCGCCGCGCTCGAAGGTCACCAGCTTGGCCATTCTGACATCATCTATTCCTTGCATGCGCAAGGCTTCAGCGAGGTCCTCCGGCCTGACGTAATGGCGTCGCATCATCGCCTGATTGACATGCCCATCCCGCTCCAGCACATTGGTTTGGCCTTTGACGAACAGGGCCAGCCAGTTGAAACGCATCTTCGCCACGGGCATCAGGCGGTAAATGACCGACACCACCATCGTTGCGAACTCGACAGGGTGGATGCCGATCTTTTTCCAAAGCCAAAGCCGCGCCGCACCCCGGGGGACAAAGGCTGGGATCAACGATCCCCAAATGATCGTCCGGCCGACTGCGGCGTCTCGAAGGGCAGGGCTGGCCCAACTGCCGATGGCATCCGCCGCAAAGTGCAACATCGGGCCGGGACCCAAGATCAGGCTCTCGAGCGGAATGGCAGTCCGCGTGGCAGTTCGGACCCTATGGATCGAACAACTTAATGAGCCGTATGTCACAAGGTCGATGATCAAGCGTATTTATAGGGTCCACCTCTCCCCAGTGCCGCCTGATACGCCGGCCGAGCATGGATTGCATCGAGCCATGCACAGGTTGCGGGCCTGCCAGCATCGAGCCCTCCGCGATCCCGTGCTGCTTCGAGCGGGAAGCTCATCATCACATCGGCAGCGGTGAAGGTCTCGCCGGTGAACCAGGGGCGGGATGAAAGTTCCGCCTCGACAAAATCCAGATGGACATCGATCATCGGCTGCATCCGCTGTTGAGCGATCCCGCCCACCAGCGGGATTTTACCGAGCACCAGCTTGAGTAGCAGCGGGGGCATCAGCGACCCCTCCGCATAATGCTGATAGAAGCGATAGTGCAGCATGCCATCCTCATCACCGGAAGGTCCAAGACGGCCTCCGGCCTTGTCGACAAGGTAGGCGATGATGGCCCCGGTCTCGGCAATGGTGCGCCGGTTGTCGCTGTCCACGATGACAGGCGATTTGCCCAGTGGATGCACGGCGCCCAGTTCAGGGGGCGCAAACATCGTTTCAGGATTTCGAGCGTAATGCTTGACTTCGTAAGGCAGGCACAGCTCCTCCAGCAGCCATAGGATTCGCTGCGAACGGGAGTTGTCGAGGTGGTGGACAGTGATCACGGGCAAGCTCCTTTGATCCATGAACGATCCTGTCAAAGCATTGTTCGTCCGCCTGCGTTGCAAACAAGCTGCGTTTGCCTTGAGATGGTTCGCATGATCCGCACCGGTTTCGCCGGTGTTGTCAGACCTTGAGCCTTGGGAGAACAGAGGATGGCTTATGACGTGTCGGTCGAAAACCTCACATGTCAGCTGAGTCGAGCAGGGTGATAACGGTTCCGCAATAGATTGCTCATTGGCTGGTGCGTCGTGGGAACCGGAACGGCAGGTTTTAGGTCGTGAAGTGGCTATAGCTGCCATTGGACACTGCGACGGTCGGATGTGGCGTTGCGGCCGAAATACATCGCTCTCAGAATTCGATTCAAAAGGCGCCGTTCAACGTCGTGCAGGATTGAGGTGCCAGTCAGCCGCACAAAGCCATGTAGGACACTTGTTTGGCAAAGCGGTTATATCTGAGCCGAGAGGAGCAAACTCGGCCTGTCTTGCAAGATCCTGACATTGGTTCTGCCCGAGTGGCCAAATAAGTATTGCAATAAACATTGATTGTCCGGTCAATTTCGTAGGGTATGGATGAGGGTAATTTGCGCCATGGTTATACCTATCTCAACTCTATGCAATCGGAAGGGGAATTCGAGATGGAATTTCAATGACTCGCCCTGAAGTTTGCCCGGTACTGCAGCGGCGTCACTTCAAGGCGTCGCTGAAAAGCGCTTCGCATTTGATCGGGATTGGCGAAGCCGCAGTCGAAAGCAATGGCCTTGAGCGCTACGTCGCTCGATTCCAGAAGGTTGCGGGCCTGGTCGAGGCGAACGCCCTCGACATACTCATGCGGTGTCACACCAAGCTCTTTCACGAAAAGCCGCGCGATGCTGCGTGCGCTTACACCGGCAATTTCGGCTAGGCGTTCGACGGGAAACCCTTCTCGGATATGCTCCATGACATAGGCCTGTACCTTGCCAAGTGGTGTTTCCGAATCACCCACCGGCAGCAGCAGCGGGCTGAACTGCGATTGCCCTCCCTGCCGCTGCGCCACAACCACCAGCGCCTTTGCACAGGCCAGCGAGATCGCGGCTCCATGATCTTCGCTGACCAATGCAAGGCTGAGATCGATCCCGGCGGTGACCCCGGCCGAGGTAACTAGCCGGTCGTCACGCGCATGGATGCGGTTGTGCTCGACGCGTGCTTTGGGGAATTCACGCGCCAGTTGGTCGGAACACAGCCAATGGGTGGTGACAGTCCGCCCATCGAGCAGTCCGGCGCGTCCCAAGGCGAAGGCGCCGTTGCAGATCGAGCCATAGCGCTGGGCCCGCACGCCCCAGTCTTGCAACCATGTCGACATTTCATCATCGGCGGGACTGGAAGGCAGGTCGGGGCCACCGGCCACCATAACCGTGTCGAAGGTGCGCTCGGCCTCAGCGAAGCTTAGATCGGGGCTCAGGCGCATACCGTTTGAGCCGCGCACCGGCTGCGTCGTCCCGGCGACCAGCAGGCACTCATAACGATCCTCGGGCGGTAGAAAGCCGTTCGCCGCCGCGAAGACGTCAAGCGGTCCAGCCACATCGAGGGCCTGAACACCCTGGAAGACGACGATCGCCATTTGTCTTGCCGTCATGCGATCACGTTCCTTTGGTGCTGGTGCCCACGGTGGGCAGCTAATCCAGTATGGTTGGCAGTTTATTCCGGTTGGCCGTGATTGCAGCCACGAGCCCTTGCTGCGATGAAAGAGGGGCAGGACGCAAGGCCCTTTTCGGTCCGAGGTCCCCACCATCAACACCCACACGGCGCCAGAAGCCGGCGACCCCGTTCCCCGGGGGCGCTGGAGTGTGCCCCCACGACCCGGAGATTTGTCATGACCAACCAGATCACTCTGGCCAGCAAAACCATTGGCGGCGTCACCATCCCCGATAGCGCGTTGTGCCGCGCAATCACCGAATTCGTCCGCGATACCGAAACCGACCTGCTGTTCAACCATTCGAGCCGGGTTTTCTTCTTCGGCGCCATCGCCGGGCATGAGCGCGGACTGACCTTCAATCCCGAGCTGCTGTATGCGGCTGCGATGTTCCACGATGTGGGGCTGATGCCCGCGCACAGCAGCAAGGATCTGCGCTTCGAGGTCGATGGAGCGAACGCCGCCCGGGACTTCCTGGCCAGCCACAAGGTCGACCCCTCCGACATCGAAAAGGTCTGGACCGGCATCGCCCTGCACACGACGCCGGGCATCCCTGAATTCATGCATCCGGTGATCGCCCTGACCACCGCGGGCGTCGAAATGGATGTGCTGGGCCTCACCTATGACGAGTACCCCGATGACATCCGCGAAGCTGTGGTCGCCGCCTATCCGCGCACGCCGGCCTTCAAGGAAGACATCATTCAGGCCTTTTACGACGGCATCAAGCACAAGCCCGACACCACCTTCGGCAACGTCAAGGCGGACGTCATCGCGGACAAGGAACAGCACTTCCATCGCGGCAACTTCTGCTCGGTCATCCGTTGCTCGCACTGGCACGGCTGACGGCTTTCCGCCCCCCACAGACACCCAAACACAACGCTTCAGGAGAACAACGATGAGCAAGATTTCCAACATCATCCTGGTCCACGGCGCATGGGCCGACGGCTCAAGCTGGGCCAAGGTCATTCCGTTGCTCAAGGGCATGGCGGTCACCGCGGTTCAGCTGCCGCTGACCAGCTTTTCGGCCGATGTGGCGGCGGTCAGCCGAGCGATCGCACGCGCCGATGGCGACGTGGTGCTGGTCGGGCACAGCTATGCCGGGGCGGTGATCGGTCAGGCGGGCAATGACCCCAAGGTGGCCCGCCTCGTCTACATCGACGCTTTCGCTCCCGATGCCGGGGAATCCGCCGGTTCATTGTTCGCCCAGTTCGAAGCTGCCCCTCTGGGCGCTGAAATTCGGCCCGATGCCCAGGGATTCCTCACGCTGACTGAGGATGGCATTGCCAATCTCTTCGCGCAGGACGTGACCAGCGATGAGCAGGCTGCGCTTTATGCCACGCAGGGCCCGATCAACGGCGAGGCTCTGGGCGGTACGCTGAGCGAGGCGGCATGGCGCACGCGCCCCACCTTCTATCTCGTCGGCGAGGAGGATCAGGCGATCCTGCGCGTCGATCAGGAGCGGATGGCCACGCGTATGAACGCAACCGTCGCCCATGTCGGCGCCAGTCACGTGCCGATGCTGTCGCATCCCGATGTGGTGGCCGATTTCATCCTTCAAGCCTCGGCATGATGGGCCGCTGCAACGCAAAGGACAGGATCATGGACAAATTCATCACCGTGAACGACGTGCGGCTGCGCGTCGTGGATCAGGGAGAAGGCGCGCCGGCGCTGGTCTTCCTCCATTACTGGGGCGGATCAGCAAGCACATGGGCGCCGCTGATCGCCGCGCTAGGCTCCGGTCGGCGCAGCATCGCGCTGGACCAGCGTGGTTGGGGGCAGTCCGATGCTCCCGCAAGTTACGCGCTGGCCGATATGGCCGAGGATGCGCAAGGTGTGATCGCGGCGCTGGGCCTGGAGCGCTACGTGCTCATAGGCCACTCCATGGGCGGCAAGGTGGCGCAACTGCTCGCCTCACGCTGCCCGACCGGTCTTGCCGGCCTGGTTCTGGTGGCTCCCTCTCCTCCCACGCCTCTCGGGCTGCCGCTCGAGGTAAGGCAGGGAATGGTCCATGCCTACGACAGTCGAGAGAGCGTCATCGCCACCGTTCAGCATGCGCTGACAGGCACACCGCTCAATCCCGAACAACTTGAGCAGGTGATCGCTGACAGCCTTGCGGGCTCTGCACCGGCCCGGAAGGCTTGGCCCATGGCCACCAGCCAAGAGAATATCGCCGAGCAGGTAGCCCATATTGCCGTGCCGGTTCTGGTGATTGCAGGCGAGCAAGATCGTGTCGATCCGCCTGCAGTCCTCGAACAGGAGCTGTTGCCGCATATCAAGCAGGCGCGGATGCATGTGCTCCCTGGCGTCGGGCATCTCTCGCCGGTGGAGGCACCCGAAGCGCTGGCCAGTCTGATCCGGGATTTCGTCGAGACCCTTGCGGTCACCTCCGCCGCCTGACGCCCAAATCAATGGGAGTTGTCCATGTTCGATACGCAGATCATCCCCATTCCGATCCTGCCTTTCGGTATGGTCAACGCCCATCTCATTCGCAGCGAGGCAGTTTGCATCCTTGTCGATGCGGGCATTCCAGGTTCGGAACGTCGTATCGGCAAGGTGCTGGCCAACCATGGTCTGACCTTCCGTGACATCAAGCTGATCGTCGTGACTCACGCCCATACCGATCATGCAGGCAGCGCCGCGCGGTTGCGCGCGCTGTCGGGTGCCCCCATCCTGGCGCATGAGGCTGACGCTGATTATTACAGCCGCAAGGTGCCGATGTCCTATTGTACCACCGGCTGGGTTGGCAGGCTGTTCCTCAGAACGCCAGCGCCCCATGAGCCCTATGAGGGCTTCGTGCCCGACATCATGATGCGCAACGGAGAGACCATGAATCTGCTGAATTTCGGCGTCGATGGTCTGGTGCGCCATACCGGAGGTCACACGCCAGGTTCTATCGCTGTCGAGCTGGCATCACGGGATGCGCTCGTGGGTGACCTGATCGCCTCGGGTATCCTGATTGGCGGGCTGCTCTTCAAAGGGAGGGCGATCCGGCCTCCCTTCGAGGACGATCCGCAGACCGTTGCGCGTGAACTCGAACGGCTAGTGCAGGATGGAGCACAACGCTTCCACATGGGTCATGGCGGGCCCTTGGAGGTTCCTGAAGTTCTGCGTCACGCCTGGGTGCTGGCCAGCCTGAGCGGTGATGCGTGTGCCTCGGGTCAATGCCAGCACGATCATCATTGAGAAAAAATCTGCCGGGAGACTCCGGCCTCTTCAAGGAGACCACGCATGCAACCGACCGATCTTCCATCGCTCAATCATCTTCGCGCGGTGGCAGCCGGCAGCGCGCCTTTCCATGTGGGCATTCTCATCGGCCCCGGTTTCGTGCCGATGGATATGGTTGGCATTCAGACCGTGCTGGGCTTGATGCCCGGTGTCGAAATCCACCTCTTGTGGAAGAGCCATGAACTGGTCGAAGGGTTTCCCAACTGGTGGACCCGGCCGACCACGACCTTCGCCGAATGTCCGGCACGGCTCGATGTGCTGGCGATTCCGATGCTGGCCCCTGAGGTCCAGAACGATCCCGAAGTGATCGCCTTCGCGGCGGACAAGGCTGCAACAGCAGGCCATGTGATCGGCATCTGCAATGGCGTGCTGGTGCTCGGCGCGGCGGGCGTGCTGAAGGATCGGCGTGTGACGGCGAGCCACAATGCTTTGCCGATCCTCCATCAACTCGGGGTCAAGGAGGTTATTCCGGCCGGTCATGGGGTCGCTGTCGACGGCAACCTCTACACGGCGGGTCCGGGTGTAGGCAGCTTCGAAGCCGCGTTCATGGTGGTCGAAGCTGTCTTCGGGCGCCAGGCCGCCCAGCTCGCCGAGGTCATCATCGAATATGATCCTCACCCTCTTTATGGCATGGGCGTTCCAGCGAAGGCCGATCCCGAGCTCGTTGCCCAGTTCGAGGCCATCATGGAGCCCCTGGTCGTTGATTATCGCAAAGGTTCGGTCACAAGCTTCGAGACCATCGAGCCCTGAGCGTCAGGAATGCGAGCGGGGCTTTCCGCCCCATTCCCATCATAGCCGATAGGGTCTGCGACTCCCGTCCAATCTATCGGTTGCACGGTTCGCATTATTGTGCCGCCGGTAGAGAGAATATCGAACAATAGAGAGATTATCTCATGGGAGATTTTGTTCGATGCTCGGCTGCCGAAACGCATTTGCGTCAGAAGCTTGAAGGCCCCCGTTAGGAGTAGTTTTGAATGAAATTCCGACTGATCGCCATCATGTGTCCGCTTGCATTCATGGCAGGCACTGCGGCGTATGCACAAAGTAGTGCTCCGGATGCAGCTCCTGCAAAGCCTGCGGTGAAGGAAAAGAAGATCTGCCGGCAGGATGATGACACGGGTTCGATCGTGCCCAAGCGGACTTGCCACACCAAGGCTGAATGGGCGGCTATCGAAGCCGCAGCGGCAAACTCGACCAATGTCGAAGCGCTTCGCCGGAACCGCCTGCAATAAGGTCATCTGGGAGATCGCCTCGGGCGGTCTCCCATCGTTCGGTTGCCAATCGAGGTTGACCGTTGCGGGAAAACTTGACGCGGCGCCTACTCATCCATGGTGAATGCCGGGACCAAGAGGCGAGGTATCAGTTCCTCGGCCAATGCGTCGAGAGCTGTCCGGGTCTTGAGCGGTAGATCCCGCCCAGAGGGATAGAGTGCTATGACGGGCCGTATTGGCCCACTCCATTCGGGCAGCAGCCGCACAAGCGTGCCTGTCGCGAGCGCATCGGCGAGATCGCAATCCGATCTGTATGCAATACCCAGGCCGGCAATCGCCCAGTCGGCGAGCGCTTCACCGCTGTTGGCGATAAGCCGCGATTTCGCGTTGATGACTTCCTTCCTCCCATGCCGGTCAGTCAGGAGCCAGGGTTCCGCGTCCCCATATTTGCGCAAAAGCCTGTGCTTGAGGAGGGCTGCAGGATCACGAGGATGGCCGTTTGCCGCCAGATAGGCAGGAGAGGCGACAAGGATGCGGCGGCTGTCGCCCAGCTTTCGCATGACCGCTGAACTCTCCGTCAGGCCGCCGACGCGGATTGCGAGATCCAGGCCTTCGCCGACGAGGTCTGCAACCCGATCTTCAAGTGTCAGCGACACCGAGAGGGCTGGATAGCGTTCCGTCAATGCCCCTAGAATGGGGGCGATGTGACGCCGACCAAGCGAAACCGGTGCGCTGACACGCAACAGTCCGGCAGGTTCACTCCGGCCCTTCGAAAGATAATCCTGTGCGGATGCCAGGGCATCGAGAGCCTGAACGACGTCTTGGAACAGTCGGGCGCCGGCCTCGGTCGGCGACAGCGAACGTGTCGTCCGATTGATCAGCCTGACCGCAGTGCGTCGTTCAAGGCTTTGCAGCCGCTTGCTGACGACCCCGAGGCCGACCCCGAGGTCGCGTGCCGCTGCGGTGAGGCTGCCCGTCTCAAGAATGGCGCGGAAGGTCTTCAGCTCGTTGAGATCACCTAACATGGTCCCTCCTTCATGAAATGGTGGCCAGACCATTCCTTCGACTTGCCACTCTGATGATGGGAGGCACCTCGAATTCACGCGGGGCCGACGCTCAATCCTGTGTTGGCGAGCCGAAGGGGAGGATCCTTCCATCTCCCCATCATCGATGCGATGGAGGGCGCTTCATCCTGGATTTTGCCAGCGATCGATGTTCGCGACGGCGTCCTGCACGAAGGCTGATCGCTTGATACCGTCAAGGAATGCCCTTGCGATGGCTCGCCCCGGTTGGCGCAAGGGGCGCTCGAACTGTATCAAAAGGACGATTCGAGTGCCGCCCGTCTCGTTCCACACCTCATGAGGATAGGTGTCGTCGAAGAACAGTGTCTCGCCCTCACGCCAGTGCTGATCCTCGCCGTTGAGGTTCATGCGCAACGGGCCTTCGGGAACCACGAGAGCAAGGTGACAGGTGATCAGCCCCTTGGTCACACCCGTGTGGCGCGGGATGTGCGTTCCAGGTCGCAGGATCGAAAAGAACCCGGAATTAAGGCCAGGGACGTGCTTGAGCAGTGAGGTCGTCACCGGGCAACGCTCGATGTTCTGCTCGATGCGTGCGCCGTAGCCGACTAGAAAAAAGCTGCGCCAACCCTGGTCAGCGCCGATCCTTTGATGATCGGGAGAAATCTTGCTGAGAGGAGGCACCGCATTGGGTTCTCGCGTGACCGCGAGCGCTTCTTCACGAATGGCTCGCCAGTTTGACCGCAGGGCATCGACCCATGGGAAATTCGCGCTGTCGAGCACAGCGTCATTTCCAACCAGCGAGAAGGGAGCCATCATCTGATCGATATGAGGGCGCAGTTTGCTGCCGACGCGGATGGCAAGCGGTCGCCTCGGACTGATCGGATCAGAAGGCGCTGTCACTTGAGAGTACATAAACTATTCTCCTGCCTGATGCTGCGCCGATGCTGCGAGGAGGCAGGCTTTCCTTCTTGAAGAAAACGATGAAAATTGTAGCTCTTGGCTGGAGATAGGCCCTGTAGAGCAACTCCCCCAATTCAGACGATCGGGGTCGAGAAATTCCCACGGCGCAGGTTCGTCTTAGCCAGTTCGATCACCTCATCCCCGCGCCCACTCATGACCGCCTTGAGCATGTAGAGGCTGAAGCCTTTTGCCTGTTCCCACTTGAGGGAGGGGGGAATGGCGAGCTCTTGCGTAGCGGTGATGACTTCGACCAGTGCAGGCCCATCATGCTCGAACGCCTCGATCAGGGCCTGTCCAAGATCTTCCGAGGCTTCCACTCGTAGACCCTTCACGCCGGACGCGCGGGCAATCGCGGCAAAATCGGGGTTCTTGAGTTGCACATTGACGTCGAGATAGCCGCCCGCCTTCTGTTCGAGAGCGACAAAGCCAAGCAAGCTGTTGTTGAAGATGACAATCTTGACCGGCAGTTCGTTCTGGTTCGCCGTGAGCAGGTCACCCATCGACATGGCAAAGCCGCCATCGCCGGACATAGAGATCACCTGCCGTTGACGATCCGCAGCCTGCGCCCCCAATGCCTGGGGAAGCGCATTTGCCATCGAGCCGTGGTTCGCCGAAAAAAGCAGACGCCTCTTGCCGTTCATCTCAAGATAGCGGGCAGCCCAGATGGTCGCCGTGCCGACATCTGCGGAGATGATGACGTCGTCCTTGGCAAGCTCGCTGATCAGGCGGGCGACATACTGGGGATGGATTGGCCTGGTGGCAGGTGCCGGGACGGCGAGCTCGTCGAGCTTGGCCCGTGTCCTGCCATAGTGAGCCAGGGCTGCTTCAAGGAATGTCCGGTCGTCCTTCCTGTCGAGGCGGGGCAGGAGCGCGTTGATGACCTCCGCAACATCGCCGACGATGCCAAGGTCCAATGGTGCTCTTTTGCCGAGTTGAGAAGGGTCGTGATCGATCTGGATAATACGGGCATCTGCCGGATAGAAATTACGGTACGGGAAATCAGACCCCAGAACGAGTAGTGTGTCGCAATTATCCATCGCGTGGTAGCCGGAGGAAAATCCAATCAGGCCGGTCATCCCGACATCGAAAGGGTTGCTCCATTCGATATGTTCTTTGCCGCGCAGGGCATGAACGATGGGCGCGCCCAGTTGGTCGGCGAGCGATATGACCTCATGATGGGCGCCGGCGCAGCCGCTTCCGCACAGCAACGTCACGGCTTCCGCTTCGCGCAGCAAGCGGGCCAACCGGTCCAGATCCCCTTCATCCGGCAGGGTTCTCGGAGCGTTGAGCTGCGGGAATGGCGGGATCCCGGAGCACGGCGCTTGAGCCAGCGCGATATCACCCGGCAGGACGATGACTGCCACGCCCTTCTGGCCGATAGCCGCGCGCATGGCGCGATGGAGGATTTCGGGCATTTGCTTCGGATTGGTCACCAGTTCAGCAAAGTGGCTGCATTCACGGAACAGCTCCTGCGGATGCGTTTCCTGAAAATAGCCCAGCCCGACCTCAGAGGAGGGGATATGCGCCGCGATGGCGAGCACGGGAACATGGTTGCGGTGGCAATCGAACAGCCCGTTGATGAGATGGAGGTTGCCGGGGCCGCAGGATCCTGCGCAGACGGCAAGCCTTCCGCTGACCGCTGCCTCGGCTCCGGCTGCAAACGCGGCAACCTCCTCATGCCGGGTCATCATCCATTCGATGGAGCCGAGTTTGCGAAGGCTCTCGTTCAGACCGTTGAGGCTATCTCCGGTCACGCCCCAGATGCGTTCGACACCTGCCTGCGCCAGGGTTCCAGCGATAAGATCGGCAATCGTCAGATGGGCCATCTTCGTTTCTCCTTGAGCAGAGCCGGACTCACAGTCGAGCTTTCACAACCCTTGGGGGGTAGGCTTGATGAAACCGGGGAGGGAGACATGGGGGGCTCCGTCATGTCCATCTCAGTCCATCAGGGCCGGATCACCGCCGCCAAGGGCCTGATAGAGGGATATGACCGCCACGAGACGATCGCCCCGCGTCTGGGCGAGTGCGAGCTCCGATGCGAGCAGGCTGCGTTGTGCATCCAGCTGATCGAGAAAAGGCGAATAGCCCTCGCGATAGCGGTGGGTAGCGGTGGTCTGGGCTCTGAAAAGGGCCTGATTTTCTTGGTGAAGTGCCTGCTCCTGCTGGCTTAGGCGATCTGTCGCTGCCATGCTGTCTTCGACCTCCCGAAAGGCTGAAAGAGCTGCCTTGCGATAGGCGAAAGCAGCCTGATCCCGCCTAGCGGTTGCTGCCAGCGCCTGCGCCTGAAGCCGGCCGCCGTTGAAGATCGGCGCCAGGATGCTTCCGCCCAGCGCGAAGACTGACAATGGGTCCTGGGGGATGAGAGAGGACGAGACGAACCCTCCCGATGCAGAGAGGCTGATGTCGGGCATGAAGGCGGCGCGTGCCGCATCCAGCGTTCGGTCCGCGGCGACGATCTGCTGCTCTGCAGCGGCAAGGTCAGGGCGGTTCCTGAGTACCGACGCCGGGAGCTTGGTGGGAACCTCGGGCACAATCAGCCCGGTCAGTTCCTTACCTCTCGTGATTGGACCTGGGGAGCGGCCCAGAAGGAGGGCGAGCCCATTTTCCAGTTTCGTAATGGCCAATTCTACCGGCGGTATGGCCTGGGCGGTTGCTGCATATTCGGCTTGGGCCTGCGCGAGATCGAGTTGCGAGCCATAGCCCGCCTCTGCGCGACGCCGAATCAGCACGAGTGAGTCCTGCCGTGCTTCGAGGGTCCGCTTCAGGACATCCAGAGCGTCATCCTGCGTGCGCAAGTGGACATAGGCCGAAGCAAGGGTCGATATGATGGCCAGCCGCACCGTTTGCTGATTGTAGCGCGAGGCCAACATCGCTGCTCGCGCCGCGGCCGTGGTGTTTTTAAGCCTGCCGAACAGGTCAAGGTCGAAGGAAGCCTGCACCTCGCCTTGTCCTGCCCATTGATCGAGATCGAGCCCCAGATCATTCACGCTGCGTGTCCGACCTCCTGCCGCCACGGCGTCGATCGTTGGGCGCTGTGCGCTCCGGGCGACCTTGAACTGCGCGCGGGCCTCTTCCAGGCGGGCAGCAGCAATTTCAATATCATCGTTGTCCGCCAGCGCTTCGCTCACCATGGCGTCAAGCGCAGGATCGCCAAAGGCCTTCCACCAGGTGGCGCCAATCGGGCCTTCCGAGACCATCGAGCCGCTGCGCCAAGTAGCGGGCGGGGCGATGCGAGCTGCCACCGGGATGTCCTTGCGCGGACCCGCACAGGCCGCAAGGGCCAGGATTCCCAAGATGATCCATCGCTTCACGATACGCCTCTGGTGTCTATCGCTACCTCCACCGACATGCCGGGGCGCAGGCGGTCGGCGCCAGGCTGGTGGGGATCGACACCAATGCGCACGCCAATGCGTTGCGGGATCTTCACGAAATTTCCGGTGGCGTTGTCTTGCTTCAAGACAGCGAATTCCGATCCGGCGGCGGGGGCCAGCCGCTCGACCAGCCCCTTCAGAACCAGCCCTTCAACCGCGTCAACCGTGATGTGGACGGGCTGGCCTGGCCGTATCCGACCAGTTTGGGCCTCCTTCATATTGGCGATGATCCATCGATCGGGAGGCACGATGGTCAGCAGTTGCGTCCCGTTGGTCACATACGCCCCGACCCGAATGCCAACCTCACCGAGTGTTCCGCCTTCCGGTGCCCGAATGACGGTATGTTCCAGATCGATTTCGGCGGCGTGCAACTGCGCCTCGGCAGCTTGCACCTGCGCCTCCAATCCGCCCCTGCCGACATCGACGGTGCGCAAATCCTGCCTCCCGATCTCGGTGGCAGACTGCGCTTGATGTAGCTGGGCCTGCGCCAGGGCAAGGGCCGCGAGGGTCTGGTCGCGCTCGCGCAGCGAAATCGAACCGTCACGCGATAGGTCGTCGGCCCTGGCCATGTCGGCCCGCGCGCGGACAAGCTGGGCCTGCGCTCCAGCAACACCGGCTGCTTGTCCAACCAGACCGGCGGCGCGGGATGCTCGCGCCTGCGTGGAATTCGAAAGGGCTGCATGCGCCGCAGCAAGATTAGCGCGAGCCTGTTCGACGCGGGCTCGGTAGACGCGATCGTCGATCCGAACCAGGATTTGCCCCGCCTGGACCGTCTCATAGTCATGGACCAGCACCTGCAGGACATAACCGCTGACTTGCGGCGCAATCGCTGTCGTGCGTCCCCGCACGTAGGCATTGTCGGTTTCCTGCCTGTCGAGGGCGAAGGGGGGAAGGGCCCATGCTTTGAGAACCAGAAGGACGGCGGCCAACGCCAACAAGGCGCTGATGGCGATCACCACCTTGCGCCTATGCGCCGGATGCCAGCTTGCGGTGGGTTCATGCTGTCCCGCAGCGGGAGAGGGCGAGGTGGTCATGTCAGCCCCCTGCTGAAGCGGCGCGACACGAGGACGTTCACGAGAACGAACAATGCGGTGCCCAGCGCGAGGATCGCAACGAACCTGAACGTGTCGGTGAAGGCGATGACCGCTGCTTCACGGGCCAGGGCTTGCCCCAGCAATGCCGCTCCCTGTCCGCCCCGCTGGGCCGGATCGACAAGGGCGCCCGCAAGACTTGCGCCGCCACCGGCAAGTCTCGCGGCAGTCTGGGGATCGCTGGCCATCGTACCGGCAGCCAGAACGTTGGCGGCGTTGCGAGACCAGCCCATCTGAAGCGTCGAGAGCAGCGCGGACCCGGTGAGGGCGCCGATGTTCTGTGTGATGCTGAAGGTGACAACGAAACTGACCATATGGTCCACGCCGCGCTTGAGCACCTGCAGGAAGCCGTAGAGCAGGACAGGCCCGACAAACAGGGTTGTGCCGAAACCGATCATTGCCTGCCCGAATATCATTTGCGTCGGGCGAGTGAGGGCACTGGCATGGCTGTCGCTCCATGCCCCGACCGAGATAACGAGCGCCGCCACCAGCACCTGCCAGGGCAGGTGACGCTCCGAGAGCGTGAGGGCGGCCACGGCTATCCCCAACAACATGGCCAGCGAGACCATCAGAAAGAGCCCCCTCAACTGGTCGTTGTCGAGGCCGGCAAGTGTCTGCAAGCCAACTGCTCCATAGGTCTGGTCGGCGAGCGCGAGGCGCATGAACAGGGCCACGGCGGAAAAGCGAAGTATGCCCCAGCTGCCGATCCATTCGAAATGAACGAGCGGATCGCTTCGGCCGCTCTCGACGACATAGGCGCCGACCAGCAGCGGTATCGACAAGGCGAGGGCCAGGCCGAGCCAGGGCGTATCGGTCCACCAAAGCGTGCGGCCCAGACCGATGACCTGGCATAGAAGCACGAGCCCGGTGGTTGCGAGCAGGATCGTGAGGAAGTCGCGAGGACAGAACGCCCGGCTTTTTTCGCTGGGCGGAAGCGGAAGGAGCAGAATCACGGCCAGCGTGAAGAGGGCATGCGCGACCTCGATTGCGTGCAGGCCCCAAAGGTGGTTCTGTGTCAGCACATCGACCGGAACCAGCCGGGCCAGCGGCGTTCCGATCTGGGGCAGACCTATCCCGATGACACCGCCAATCGGCTTCGTCTTGGGCGGGAATGCCTGCATCATGTAGTAGATCGCGAGGGTGATCAGCGCGGCGGCAGACATGCCGCTGACCGCCCTCAATATGATTGTCGAGGTGAAGCCATCATTGAGGAACTGGAACGATCCCACAAGGGCGTTCAGGATGAGCAGCGCACCGGTTACCTCAGGGATGCCGAATTGTGCGCGGGCCTTGACGAGGGTCAGGTTCGCGCTGGCATTCATCGCGACGTAGATTGCGGGCAGGGCAGCGGTCTGGGCGGCATAGAGTCCCAATGGGCCAGCAATAGCCGCCGTATTTACCGTCGTCAGTGCGTTGCAGAATGTCGAGGTCGTGCCCAGGAACAGGCCGAAGGCGACATAGGCGACCCTGCGTGGCGCGCTATGCTGCGGCGAATAGGGAGAACCGGCGAAGAGCGGTCGCTCCTCGGGGCGAAAGCCGGGGGGCGTGGTCATGCGGCTGAGCTCTGGTCGCTGCAGCCATCAAGGGCGATGATCCGCTTCATGGAGCATTCCCATAAACCGGCTTGAAGGCCATGGATGAGATCGAGGCAGCGATGTCGGCGGGGCGGTCGTTTCCAGCCAACCCCAGATCGTAGATATGCTCGGCTATGCGAAAAGCGGCATGCAGGGAGGCCTCGAGTATCGAGGACTGCGGCGGGTAGATGAGCCCCATCGCGAGATGCTCGTCGCGAACCTGCTCGGCAATTGCCTTGGCCGCCACAATGAACATCGAGTCGGTGACCCGTGACGCCTGCGTGGCAAGAATGGCCATGCCCATCGCCGGGAAAATATAGACGTTGTTGCCTTGCCCCGGGACGAAATGCCTGCCTTCAACATCGAGTGGCGGAAAAGGGCTGCCGCTCGCAAACACCGCGCGACCATCGGACCAGAGATATGCCTCCTGCGCGGTGCATTCGGACCGTGAGGTTGGGTTGGAATAGGGAAAGATGATCGGTCGCTCATTGATCGCGGCCATCGCCTCTATGACTTCCTGATCGAACAGATGGGGCACGGTGCTCACCCCGATGATGCCGGTCGGGCGAAACTGCCGCACGGCCCGGGCAAAGCTGGCAACGGGTGGATGGTCGATGGCGAAGGGCTTTTGGAAATCGGTGAGGTCTTGCCGCGCATTGGTGACAAGACCGCCGACGTCGTAGAGGATCGTGCGTCTGCGTGCTTCCTTGATGTCGAGCCCTTCGGGCACCATCGCCTGGGCAATGAGCTCGGCAATCCCTGTTGCGGCAGAACCAGCCCCCAGGAACAGGAACGTCTGCTGCGTTAATTTGCCTTTTGTGATGCGCAGGGCGGCATAAAGTCCGGCGAGAGCGACTGCGGCTGTGCCCTGAATGTCGTCATTGTAGGTACAGATCCGGTCCCGGTAGGTTGCCAGGATCGGCACGGCGTTGAAGTTGGCGAAATCTTCCCACTGGATGCAGGCACCAGGCCACCGCTTCTGAACCGCAAGAACGAACTCATCGATGAAGGCCATGTAGTCCTGGCCGCGCGTTCGCCGCTGGCGAAGGCCTAGATAGAGAGGATCCTCAAGCAACTCACCGTTTTCCGTCCCGACATCCAGGGTGATGGGGAGGCAAAGCTCGGGCGGGACGCCGGCGCAGCAGGTGTAGAGCGCAAGCTTGCCGATCGGGATGCCCATGCCGCCGACCCCAAGGTCGCCCAGACCGAGGATACGTTCGCCATCGGTCACCACGATGAAGCGGACATTATCGACAGGCCAGTGCGACAACCATTGTTCTATGTTGCCGCTGGCGGTGATCGGGAGATAGAGCCCCCGCGCCGACCTGAAGATATGGTCAAACTTCTGGCACGCCTCGCCGACGGTCGGCGTATAGACGATCGGCATGAATCGGGCCGGGTCCGACATCAGCACGGCGTAGAACAGGGTCTCGTTTCGCGATTGCAGGTCGGAGAGCAGCAGATAGCGGCCAAGGTCGCTCTCAACGTTGTCGAGCTCATTGTAGATCCGCGCGACCTGGTGTTCGAGCGTGCTGGGGACGGGCGGAAGGAGACCCTCAAGGCCAAGGCTGGCCCTTTCGTGCGAGGAAAATGCTGTGCCCTTGTTCGTGCGTGGATCGCGCAGAACTTCGTGCCCGGTGGCGGGTAGGGAAACGGCCATCGCTTTCTTCCTCACTGGCGCCTCGCGCGGCGCAGCGGCTCGGCCCGGCTGATGGCCAGGCGTCAAGCCATGTTCACTTGAAGGACATCGACGAAAGCGGGTCACTCGCCGGAAAGCTCTCAACAAGAGCCTCATCAAGAGCGTCAGCCTCGTCCTTGCCACGTCGCGCTGCAGGCGATGGGTCCTGGACGGATCCGGGTTCCCCAAGCGTTTTATCGTCGGTCGGGTGCGCAGGGCCCACGAGCTGTCTCCTTCTGTTCCAGGCTTTGGGTAACTAGATCACGCCCAGAGATGCGCGCAGCATCCAGGCGTGCTTTTCGTGAGCCGCTGTGCGGCTGTTGATGAGGTCGATGGTCGCTTCGTCGCCTGCACCATCCGCCGCGTTGAAGGCGTCGCGCAGCTTGACCAGCACGATTGTGTTGTCCCGTATCAGGTCCTCGACCATGGCCGAGGCATCAAGCGCAGGATTGCCGTCGCCAACGGTCGTCAGCTCTCGAAAGGCGACACCGCCTTGCGGTGCCAGGGCCCCGAGCGCACGAATCCGCTCCGCAATCTCGTCCATCGCGGCCCAGTGCGAGCGATATTGCCCTTCGAACAGGGTATGAAGAGAGTGGAAATTCTCCCCTCTCACATTCCAATGATACCCGTGCGTCTTGAGATAGACGGCGTGGGTGTTCGCAAGCAGGATCGCCAGGCGATTGACGACGCCGGTGCTGTTGCTGCGTGAGGCCGGCAATTGGAGGTCGGTGCTCATCGATTGCTCCGGAGAATGCCCTCCCGTGAGTCTGGTTGCAGACGCAGGGGAGGGCGTTGTGGTGAGGCTGTGGATTTCCGGCAGGCCTATCTCTTAGAGATGGGCCTTGAACCAGTCGGCTGCCGCCTTCGATGCGACCGGGAACTCGTCGAGATAGGGATCGAAGTGTCCGCCATCGATCAGCGCGAGCTTCTTGGGCTCAAGGGCGCGCTCGTAAGCCCGGAGCGCCAGATCGGTCACCGCGATATGGTCATGCTTGGCCACCACCATCAGCAGCGGCGTGGGCGACACACGGTCCACGAAATCGCCGGGGGAATACATGCGGGCCCAGCGATTGGAGCGCAGGGTGATCGAGTTTTCCCAGATGCCTTCGGGCACCGGCTGCAGATAGAAGCTCACGGCGTCGGCCTGCTTGTAGGACGAGGCCCTCGTCGCGTCATCGCTGACGATCACCTGCTTTGCCGGGGCTTCGCCGCGCAACTGGGCGCGATCATCCTGCGCAAAGCGCTCCTCGAGATCGGCGATCGATTCCGCCGGAACCCGGCGCAGACCCGCTTCATAACCGTTGATGGTGGGAACCTGGGACACCACGGCCTTGAGGCGACGGTCGGTGGCACCCAGCACGATGGCGTGCCCGCCAGCGAAGCTGGTTCCCCACAGGCCGATGCGGGTTTCATCGACTTCGGGACGATCCTGGAGATAGGAAATGGCCCGGCGCCAGTCGGCGATCTGCTGCCAAGGGTTGATGTCCTGGCGAGGCTCGCCGCCGCTGTCGCCGAAGCCGCGGTGGTCATGGAGCAGAACTGCGAAACCAGCTGCGACAAAGGCTTCAGCAATGTGTTCCAGGCCGTGGTATTTCGTGCCGCCGAAACCGTGAGCCATGGTGATGCCGGGATGCGGGCCGGCGCCCTCGGGAAGATAGAACCATGCTGACAGCTCGATGCCGCCTTCCGCGGGAAAGCTGACCGTCTCTTTGGAAATGCTTGTCATGGGTAACTCCGGTTCGTTACGCGGGGGGAGTGTTGAAAAGGCTGGCGATATCGATCTCGGCTTCGCGGGTCTGGAAGCCGTTCTTCATCGCGGTCTGGATGCGCTGTGATGCCTCCGGGAGCTTGACGCCCTCGCCGAAGAGGTCGGAATCGATGCGGTAGTCGTCGATGGGAGGGAGCGAGATCGCATTGACTCTCTCCTTGACGTCCATCAGGCCGGGGGCGGGGTATTCGGCGATCTTGAGTGCCAGATCGGTGACGAACGGATCGAGAGCTTCCGGCTCGAAGCTACGGTTGACCCAGCCATACCGTTCGGCAAGATCGGCGTCGTAATCGCCGGCGCCAAGCAGGACCTCAAGCGCCCGGCCACGCCCAAGCATCGGCACGAGGTGCTGGGCGCCACCGCCACCCGGGACGACACCAAAGGCAGCTTCCCACTGCGAAAAAATCGCACGTCCACGAGCAGCGAAGCGCATGTCGCAGTTCAGAACAAATTCGCTACCGGCGCCGCGCGTCCTGCCTTCGATCTGAGCGATGGTCACCGCTTTGGTTTCAGCGAGCCTCCGGAACATCAGCCCGATCGAAGCCTCGCCGGTCAGCGCAGCGGCCTCCTTGCGATAGGCGACGATCTTCGTGACATCGACATGCGAAATGAAGAAATCGGGGTCGGCGCTCTTGAAGACCACGACCTTGAAGAGCTCGCCCTTGTCCAGGACCTGGATCAGCTTGACCAGATCCCTGACCATTTCGGGGCCCAGCATGTTCATCGGGGGCGCACCGATCGTCACGAACAACGCCGCGCCCTTCTCCTCCAGAGCCAGGGTTTCAAAGGTTACGTCTGCGAAAGGCGATTGGGCAGCGATTTCGGACATGGGGGCTTTCCGTTCGTAATGGGTTGAGAGCACTTACCTTTTGCGGCAGCGGCCAGCCTTGTTCAGGCCAGCCAAAATTGTGAAATCTTGGCATGATTTCGTCATTGGGTGCTGGTCACCGAAAGCGCCTGCCGGCTCCAATAGGGTGCCTTTCAGCAGCCTGCGCGATTGGCCCAGCGAACAGTATTGGGCCCCAGCTTGGGCAGGGTCGACCCGGGTTCCAGCGTGATAGCCACATATCGTCGGACAAAGGCATCGCCCGGCTGGACCACAAGCCGTCCAAGTGCGGCGTCGCCGTCATGGTTCGCGATCGCCTTGGCCATCACATATCCAATGTCGTAATAGAGCTGACCTGCCTGCTGAAAGCCGATGCGATACACTTGCTTCTCGGGCACCGGATCACCGGACGTCAGCGCCGCAACGCCGATTTCAAGAAGGGTTATGGGTGTGGTCACGCGCCCGGTCACCGAATAATCCCGTTGCTTTCGCTCCGACAAAGCCTCGGCCCCAGAGGTCGGCAGCAGATTGACGTCTCCTACGTAGCTGGCGGTGGCTTCCTTCATGAGGGAGCCGAAGAGGCGGCGCGTGGCATAGCAGCTGCGCGAAAGGGCACTGGGGAGCGCCGCGTAGGCTTGGGGATCGTAATCAAACTCTGCCTGAGTTCCTGCGGCAACCTCGGCGGCGTGTTGAATGCCATGGTAGATCTCATGTGCGAGCGTCACGCGCACGACCCCCATTTCTCCGTTCGAACGCGCAAGATTCACATACACCCGGCCCTCGTTGGAGAAACCGCCCCCGGGCCCTCCGGCCTGAAGGTAGCCGACGCCTGCGATTGGTACGCCCTCAGGTGCGAAAGGAGCGATTCTCTCGGCGATCCAGTCTGTGAGGGCGGCTGGATTGGCCTGGACCGTTCTCACGGCGATGCGTACCGCGCCCACCTGCCTTCGGACCTCGTCGAAATTGAAGACCGTCTCCTGACCTTGCCCCCTTGCCTCCGCGAGCAGCTTGTCGGCAAAGGTCTCGCGCGTATCGCCGGTTCCGAACTCGCGAGCCTGCTCAATCAAACCCTGATTGGCGGGAAGATCGGCAATCTCCAGCGCTTCCTCCCGCGTGAGCGTCGGATTAAGCACTGCATCTGCGGTGCGCAGGGCATCCCCGCTGTCGATCCGAATGCCTTCGGATGGAACTGGCTGGCCGCCCCGCGCTGGTGTGAAAGTCAGAACGCCTGCTGAAAGCAGGAGCGCCTGGATACAAACTCTGATGGGAGCGGTCGTATCCGTCGAGCATGGCTTCATCGGCGTCCTTTGACGATGGCATGTGAAGAAAAGAGGGCGTGCGCCCCGTGCTGGTCAGCCGTGCCAGTGAGAGTTGCGGATCACCGAGCAGAAGTTGCCGCGATGGAAATGCGGTTCCTTGTCCGCGATGACGTCCGCCTTGACGTTGCCGAAGGTGGTGTCGGGCTTGTGCTTGATGCCGTCGTAAAAGGCCTGAATGATGTCTTCCTTGAAGGCCGGCGTGCGCGGATAGGCGGCGACCACAGCTTCGCGGATGTCATCGGGGTACTCGTCATAGGTGAGGCCCAGCACATCCATTTCGACGCCCGCGGTGGTCAGGGCGATCACCGGATGCATGAATTCAGGGATGCCCGGCGTCGTGTGCAGGGCGATGCCGGTCCAGACCTTTTCGATGTCGGAGGGGTCGACCTTGCGGCTAGCCAGGAAGTCCCGCGCGGCGTTCGCCCCATCGACCTCGAAGCGCAGATCCTTGCTGCTGTGCGCGGGCGTCAGGCCCACATCATGGAACATTGCGGCCGCATACAACAGCTCGTGATCGAAGGTGAGACCGCGCTGCTGCCCGGCGATGGCGCCGAAAAAATAGACCCGGCTCGAATGGTTGAAGAGCAGGTCGCCTTCGGTGGATCTGACGAAGTCAGTGATTTCGCGGGCGAGCTTGCTGTCGGGGATCACGATACCGTCGATTTTGAGAGATGTCTGAATGCTCGTCATGGGCAGCCTCCTGGGCAAGTTGCCATCGCGTTTCCGTTTCCTGACGGTGGTTCGCGATGGGTTGGCCTGCCGAAACTGCGGAATTCGTCGCCAAGAAGATTGAACAATCTTCCTTAAATCGTCGATGGGTCGATTCCCCGGAGGGCGGCTTCAGGCCCCATTTTCCCGGGGGAGAGCGTGTGCCTCAGCCGTCCCTGGGCTCGGTCGCAATTGTCACTATCTTCGACAATTTAAGCAGGATTTCCCAAGGCTTTCCGAGACGTTGGCCCTATCCAGGAATTGCTGCGAGAGGGATGATATGCTTTAAAACCGCATAACGGCTTCGAGCAAAGGACCTGCAATTCTGCTTCATTCCTCTGGCAACGGCAGATGCCCAGGCGCACCTGTCTCCAATGCGTGCTCCTCGCATGCTGTCATGCGTGGGCCCTTTAAATCGAGGTTCGTTGTGGACGCAGCTTTGTTCGTTGCTATCGTGGATGATGATGCATCCGTCAGGACCGCATTGGGTGCGCTCGTCCAGTCCCTTGGTTATCGCCAGCGAAGCTTCGCTTCTGCCGCAGCCTTTCTGCAGGTCCAGAGCGAGGAGCCTTTCTCGTGCCTCATCACTGATCTGCAAATGCCGGACATTGACGGAATGGCGCTCAAGGGTATGCTCGAAGCTCGGGGCAACCATGTGCCGGTCATCATGATCACCGCGCGTGACGATGAAGATCTGCATGCGAAGGCAAGGGCGTCCGGTGTGATAGCTTTGCTGCACAAGCCATTTCGCAGTCGTGATCTCGAACATGCGCTCGATGAAGCCTTACGGG
Source organism: Novosphingobium terrae (assembly GCF_017163935.1). Lineage (NCBI taxonomy): Bacteria > Pseudomonadati > Pseudomonadota > Alphaproteobacteria > Sphingomonadales > Sphingomonadaceae > Novosphingobium > Novosphingobium terrae. Next base: position 1,758,860 of record NZ_JABVZR010000001.1, read on the forward strand.
GCCGCAATGGTTGAGCCCACTCCGCCAGCCGGGAAGTTAGATCCGGATCCTCTCGATCTCATCGATACTGCGGTGATCGAGCGGTCTCCCGAAGGCGTCATCCTGACATGGAACCGTGCGGCTGAGCGCCTGTACGGTTGGTCGCGGGGCGAGGCGGTCGGCCTTGTTCAGCCTCTGTTGCTGAATTGCCGGCCTCAGGGATCTAAAGATGTCATCGAGCGCATGCTTGCCGAGCACGGTCACTGGAAGGGGCTGATTTCCCGTATTGCAAAAGGGGGTAAGGCTCTCGAATGCGCTGTTGACTGGCACGTGAGCCGTTGCCCTGCGGGCTCAATCATCCGCGTCGTGGAGATCGGGCGTCTAGCAGAAACGCGCTCGGGAGAGAGGGCGCCGTCCGGGATCGAAACGGCCTCTGAAGGGGCTTATCGCCGACTGTTCCAATATGTCCCGATCTCGCTCTGGAAGATCAACTCTCACCACCTGCGCGGTGAGTTTGTGCTGTTGCGTGAGCGCGGGGTTACCGATCTCGAAGCCTATCTAGCCGAACATCCGGCAGAAATCAGGAGACTGATGGATCTGGTCACGGTCGAGGACGTCAACGACAAGACCATAGAGATGTTCGGCGGGACTTGCCTCTCGGACTTCGAGGGGCCTGTGACATACTTCTGGCAGCCGAGTCCCGGCACATTTTGCCGGTCGATCAGCGCCCAGTTCGGAGGCGCGACAAGCTACTCCGAGGAGTCTGTCGTTCTCACGCTGGACGGTCGTGAGATCAACATCATCTACAAGATCGCCGCACCTCCACTCCATGACGGACAGGCGATGAGCATCGTCAGCGTGGTCGATATCAGTGATCGGGTGCGCGCGCTCAACAAGCTGCAGGAAAGCGAAGCAAGATACCGGAATCTCTTCCAGAACTTTGATGTCGCGCTCCTGCAGTTGGATATGCGGGCCATGTTTGCCTGGCAGGGCGAGTTGCAGAACCAAGGCGTTTCAGATCTTGCTGCCTATGCGGCCGATCATCCCGACTTTTTTGATCGGGCCATGGACCTGATCACGATCACCGAGGGCAATGCTCGCGCGGTCAAGTTGTTTGGCGCCAGCGATGCGCGGGACCTACAGGGTCCGGTGACGGCTTTCTGGAAGACCAGTCCCGGAACATTCGCAAGATCCGTGCTCACCCGTCTGAGCGGTGGCACCCGCTTTTCCGAGGAAACGCGCATCGATACGCTGGACGGGCGAGTCGTCGATGTACTGTTCACCTTGGGCTTTCCCCGACCGCTCACTGACGCTGGGATCAATGTGGTGGGCTTTATCGACATCAGCGAGAGGGTGGCGGCGCAGGCCACGGTCGAGCGCATACAGGCTCAGTTCGAGCAGGCCTCCAGGGTTTCTGTTCTGGGAGAATTGGCAGCATCTATCGCCCATGAGGTCAACCAGCCGCTGGCAGGCATCATGTCCTGTGCGGAGGCCAGTCTGAACTGGCTGGAGAAGGACAAACCCGACAGGGAAAAACTGACGGAACTGGTGGGCTACATCATCGACGACGCCCAGCGGGCAGCTGATATAGTCAGCGGCATCAGGGATATGGCGGCAAACCGGCAGCGCGAATTTGATACAGTGCCACTCGATGAAGTGGTCGAGGGCGCCCTGCAGATTCTACGCCACGAGCTGGTGGCCAATCGAGTCGAGCTTCACGTCGAGACTCCTAAAGCGGTCCCGCTTGTCAGTGTGGATCAGGTTCAAATCCAGCAAGTGATCGTCAATCTGGCCATGAACGCCATGCAGGCAATGAGCCACACGCCTGCTCCCCGGCTGACATTGAAGGTCAGCGATGCCTTTTTGGATCAGCCGCTCGCCTATGTGACGGTGACTGACAATGGCCCGGGTATCGCGCCGGACGCCTTGCCGCGGATTTTCGAGAGCCTCTACACCACCAAGCCGGTCGGCCTGGGCATGGGCCTGTCTATCTGCCAGCGGATCGTGGACAGTCATCGCGGGACCTTGGCGGCGACAAACCTTCCGAGCGGCGGAGCCTCATTCACATTTGGCATCCCGACCGCTTACGGGAACGGCTAGCGCAAAAGCGTCAGTTTCCCGTCTCAAGAGCGTTCATCATCTGAACCAGTTCGACGATATTGGTGGTACCCATCTTGCGCATCATAGCGGCCCGATAGAGTTTAACCGTCACCAGGCTGAGTGACAGCTGCTCTGCGATCTCCTTGTTGCGCAGGCCTGCCATCACGAAGTGGATCATTTGCCTTTCGCGATCGGACAGGGCTTCAAATTTCAGGCGCAACTCGGCGGTTCTGGCATCGGCTGCCCGCCGCTCCTTGTCGACGGCAACAGCCGAGAGAACAGCATGCATGACATCCTTCTGCCGGAAGGGCTTCGTCAGGAAATCCACAACGCCCGCTTTCATGGCCTGGACGGTCATCGCGACGTCGGCTTTACCGGTTATGATGACGACCGGGAGGTTGATACCCAACTGCGAGAACTGCGCCTGGAATTCCAAACCACTGATGTCGGGTAAGCCCAGATCGAGCAGGAGACAACCTGGCCTTGCTGCATCGTCCTGTGCCAGAAAATCTGCCACGGAGCTGAATGCCTGCGCGTCGATTTCGTTGGCTTCCATCAAACTGCTCAGAGCAATTCGGACCGACTTATCGTCATCGAGAATTCGCACGAGCGGACCTGCCGTCGACCTGTCAACGTCATGGGGAGCCGCCGGACGAACAGATGGGTCCATCGGACGGCGGCCGCGAGCAACAGCCATGTTGGTATGCGTATCTGCGATGGAATAGGAAATTGCGTGAATCATCGAAATCGCGCCCGCTCTGCCGTCATATATAATGGCTGAAGATATCGCAGCCCCCGGGCCCTTTGCTTGCCTGCAAAAGTTGCCCCGCTGCAGGCATCTCCTTAGCTTGCATCGTTAATAAATCCAAGCAGTTCAGTGTGAGTAGCGCCCAGTTTGGGCGGCGTGACACGAAAGATATTTTCCGCCAGCCCGTTTTCAATCTTGACACGCGGTGATCGAATTTTTCTGGAGCTCTCAAGTCTTGTAGAATTCACCGACAAAATAGTTGGCCTGATCACGGACGGGTTAAAGTGGTTGCAAATAGTGTGAATCGAATTGCGGCGGTAAATTCACGTTAATTAATTGGTACGGAGCGCGAATGTGGCGGAGTTTCCGGCATCCGAAATGCCGGGAGAAGGTCTATGTTTCCTGCGACGGCACTCAGCCATCAGCCCCCCATACGATACACACCTCTACAGCGTTCGGCACCCGCGGCGCAGCCGCAGCGCTCACGCAGATGGTCGACGCCCCCAGGCACGCAGCTGGTCTCGATCGAGCGCCGGCAATGGACGCGGGTCGAAGCCGTGGTGCGCTCACTGCGCTGTGATCAGCCGCTGACGATGGACCTGCGAGCAGACCGCCCGCAGCTTGTTTTCGTGCTTGAGCAGGTCGGCGGGCACCTTGATATCCGTTCTGCGCCGCACGAGGCGAGCCCTTCAGGCGTCCGCGGACCACATTTCAGTATTCTGCCGGCGGGTGCTGATGCCTGGGCATGCTCCGAAAAGCTCAGCTTCGTTCGTGGGATGACCCTCCAGTTCGACGCAGACATTGCCGAAGAGGGTTTGGACATTGAGCGGGCGTTCGCCCTGCGGATTATGAACCGGGACGAACGGCTTCTGCGACTGGCAAACTTGCTTGCCGAAGAATGCACTGTCACCGGCTCGCGTGATCGAGTCTTCGAGGACAGCCTCACGCTCGCGCTGCTCTCAAGCCTCGCGCACCTTCCTGGGCCGAGGAAGAAAGTCAGCCGCGGAGGCCTTGCGCCATGGCAGCTCAAGAGGGTCAGCGAATTCCTGTTCGAAAATATGGGCGAGAGCTTGCGCCTGGAACAGTTGGCAAGCCTCACCCAGCTTTCGCTCTCTCATTTCTGTCGCTCGTTCAAGGCGACGACGGGCCTCGCTCCGCACCAGTGGATATTGGAGGCCCGGATCAACAAGGCGCGCGAACTCCTTCTCAAACCCCAGGCGCGCCTGGCTGACGTCGCACTTGAAACCGGCTTCTCGGACCAGGCCCATTTCACGCGGGCATTTGGTCGAGCCGTGGGCCAGAGTCCAGGTGCATGGCAGCGGTCACGCAACGCCTGAACGGTCAGACGGTTCGGGGGAGCGGCCTTGTCTCTCCCGGGCTCTCCTGCCGGCGGCGCCTCCCCCACTTCTTCCAGTTTTACCGCAGCGCGCCGAGAGGCGCGTTCATCTTAGCCGACCCCCCAAGGAGACATGATATGACCATTATCCGTAAACTGTTGACTGCTGCATCTTTGGCCGCATTGTCCGGAACCGCTGCCGTGGCGGCCCCGGCGAGTGGCCCTGTGCGCAATGTCGTTCTGGTGCATGGTGCTTTCGCGGACGGTTCGGGCTGGCTGCCCGTGGCCGAGATTCTGCGCAAGGACGGATACACCGTGAGTATCGTTCAGGAGCCCGAGACCTCGCTGGCCGATGATGTGGCTGCGGCCAACCGGGTTCTTGATCGGCAGTCCGGACCTGCCGTGCTGGTCGGACACAGCTATGGCGGTGCCATCATCACGGAAGCCGGCAACAATGCGCATGTGGCCAGCCTGGTCTATGTTGCGGCTTTCGCCCCCGACGAAGGTGAGCAACTGGGCCCGCTGACCGGCAGCAAGCCGCCGGCAGGCAAGAGCGTGGGGCCTGTGGGCGGCGGTTACCTTGCCGTCGATCCGGCACAGTTTCATGCCGACTTCGCCGCCGATGTGCCGGCTGCGCAAGCTCAGTTCATGGCCATCTCCCAGGTGCCCATCAATGGCGTGATTTTCGGCACGCCGGTCACCGCGCCCGCGTGGAAGTCCAAGCCCACCTTCGGGATCGTGTCGACCGAGGACCGAATGATCAACCCGGATCTTGAGCGTTCGATGTATGCCCGCGCCAAGGCCAAGGTGACCGAACTGAAGGGAAGCCACGCCATCTTCCTTTCGCAGCCGCAACGCGTCGCCGAAGTGATCGAGCAGGCGGCACGCGCGGGTTAAGCGCTGTCTGTCCTCCCCTCTTCCAGCGGGAATGACCCGCGGAAGAGGGGAGAGGCAAAGGCCCGTTGGATTGGGCCAAATTTGACAAAAGAGACAGATTTTCAAAAGAATACGAAACTGATCTCTGGCAATGATAGCTCATCGTTGAGTTGGATAGCTTCGCAGGAAGCTCGAACCGCCCGCAGGAATAACAGGCGCCAAGCGCCGAGCCTGACCGAGCATGATCTGACGATGTAGACCATTGACGATATTTCTTTCGTCTTCACCCCGTCGACGAAAGAATGGGCGCCGACCATTCCCTCCCCCCGGGTCGGCGCCCTCTTTTCCCTCAACCAAAACAAGAAGGCCGGAAGGGGGTGTCCCTTCCGGCCCTTTTTCGACCAGGATACGGCGCTTTAGTCGACCGTGGCGGGAGCCATGGCTTCCAGCGCCCGTGCTACACCCTCGCCGTAGGCTGGGTCGGCGCGCGTGCAATTGTCGATGTGGCGCTGCATCACATGGTGGGAAGCACCGGTCATCGCCCGTGCGGTGTTCTCGAACAACCTCTGCTTTGCCTCTGCATCGAGCATGCGGAACAGATTGCCGGGTTGTTCCCAGTGATCGTCGTCGACGCGATGATCCCAGTGATCGGCATCACCTTCCAGCGCCAGGGGCGGCTCGGCATAGTGGGGCTGGTTGCTCCACAGGCCCTGGCTGTTGGGATGGTAGCTGGTGGTTGCCCCCAGGTTGCCGTCGGTGCGCATCGCGCCATCGCGGTGGTAGCTGTGGAACGGGCATTTGGGAGCATTGACCGGAATGTGGTTGAAATTGACGCCCAGGCGGTAACGCTGCGCATCGCCGTAGGAAAAGAGGCGCGCCTGCAGCATCTTGTCCGGCGAGAAGCCGATGCCCGGAACGATGTTCGCCGGAGAGAAGGCAGCCTGCTCAACCTCCGCGAAATAATTGTCCTGATTCCGGTTGAGCTCCATCTCACCGACCTCGATCAGCGGATAGTCTGCCTTGGGCCAGACCTTGGTCAGATCGAAGGGGTTGTGGCGGTGCTGACGCGCCTGCCCTTCGGTCATGACCTGGATGAACAGCGTCCATTTCGGGCAGTCTCCCCGTTCGATGGCGTCGAACAGGTCGCGGCCATGGCTCTCCCGATCGTCTGCCACGATCGCGGCTGCATCGGCATCGGAGAGATTTTCGATCCCCTGCTGGCTGCGGAAATGGAACTTGACCCAGACCCGCTCGCCGGCAGCATTGAGCATGGAAAAGGTATGGCTGCCGAAACCGTGCATGTGACGGAAGGTTCGCGGCAGGCCGCGGTCGGACATGACGATGGTGACCTGATGCAGCGCTTCGGGCAGCATCGACCAGAAATCCCAGTTGCTGTCGGCCGAGCGAAAGCCGGAACGAGGATCGCGCTTGATTGCGTGATTGAGATCGGAAAAGCGCAGGGGATCGCGGAAGAAGAACACCGGCGTGTTGTTGCCGACGATGTCCCAGTTGCCCTCATCGGTGTAGAACTTGACGGCGAAGCCCCGGATGTCGCGCTCGGCATCGGCAGCCCCGCGTTCGCCAGCGACGGTCGAAAAGCGCATGAAAAGGTCGGTTTTCTTGCCGATCTCGGCGAAAATCGAAGCCTTGGTATAGGCGGTGATGTCATGCGTCACGGTGAATGTGCCGTGCGCGCCCCAACCCTTGGCGTGCATGCGCCGCTCGGGAATGACCTCCCGGTCAAAATGAGCGAGCTTTTCGATCAGCCAGATGTCCTGCAGGAGGGCGGGGCCCCGGGGACCCGCACTCAAAATGTTGGTGTTGTCGGCCACCGGGGCGCCGGTGGCATTGGTGAACGGTGGTGTTTCGCGATCGCTCATGGTCTTCCCTTTGTGAAAGAGGTTCGCGATCGTGGCGTTTTTACAGGCTGCGCGTTTGCAGCCTCTCGGCAATTTTGTAGAATTCCGCCCAATTTTTGAGGTTCGAGCGCAAATCTATCGGCCCGCAGCCTCGTTCGCGACGACACGGGGAGAAACGAAAACCAGGACAAACAAGAGCCCCAGTCCAATGACGCAAAACAGGCCCAGGGCAGCGCCAAAGAGGTGGCGTTCCACCAGCGGCAGAAATGCAAGCGGGGACAAGATTGCTCCCATGCGGTTGGCAACCCACAAGGATGTCGTGGCTTTGCCGCGGAGTTGGGCCGCAAAGAGATCGGATCCAAAGGTCGTCATGGACGGGAGGAATGCAGCGCTTCCCAGTGCCATCAAAATCATGGCGCCGGCGGACAGATTGAGATTGTGGCTTGCAAAGAAAACGAGAATTGCGCCGGTCATCAGGGCCGCGCAGGCGATCATGATGGTCCTGAAGGTGAGGCGATCGGCCAGCAGAGCCGAAGCACAGGTTCCAAGCACAGGTCCAAAGGTTGCTGCCGCCACATAGTAAAGCGTGTCGGACAAGCTGACATGGCGGGCCAGCAGGATCGGTCCGGCGACGAGTGGGAAAGCCACGGTGAGCCACGGCGTGAGAAAGTAAATGGTCGCGGCGAGCCCCCAGCGCGAACGCGGAATATCACGCCAGCGGCCGCTGTCCGCCGCCGGGGTGGGATCTGGGATCGTCTGCTCAAACTTCGATCGCTCGTTTGGGATTTGACCATCGGCAAAGCGAAGAAAGCGGTTGGTCACCGCTGACGCGGATCTCCCGGTTGATGTCAGCCAGTGGGGTGCTTCGGGCAGCATGATAAAGCCGGCCCAGCCTGCAAGGCAGCAAAACCCTCCGACATAATATGGCCAGCGCCATCCCTCGATGCCCCAGGGTCCCACTGGGCCAAGCCACCGGACTGCCATGAGAGCAGCCGGGGGCGCCAGATATCCGATGGCGCAGACCATGAAAATCAACCTGCCGCGGCGACGGATGGGTGCAATATCGGTCAGATAGGCAATCATCAGAGGCGGATAGGCCCCAAGCGCCAGACCCGAACAAAGGCGCGACACCGTGAGGAGGGAAGGGGTGGGACTGATCCCTGCCGCACTCGATGTAACGGCGAGCCATAGAAGCGTGAGCCCGAGAGAGCGTTTCGGTCCGATCCGGTCAGCAACCCATCCCACAGTTGGAGCGCCGAGAATCGCCCCGATGTAGACCGAGGACAAAAGCCAGGAAAGTGCCGCTCCATGCAACCTGTAGGGAGCGGCGCTGAAGATCACCGAAAGAGCATTGCCCAGGGTGATCTCCATGAGATCGATCGCAAAGCCAAAGGCGCATAGCACGGCTATGAGTGCGTGCAGCCTGGTGAGCGGTCCATGCTCGATGGCATGCAGATCCGAACTTTCGGAAAAGTGTCTGGCGGGACTTAAAGCGTTCATGATGGTCTCTTCGGCCGACCGCCGGCCTGACACGGCGGTAGCGTAAATAGGCATGAGGCGTGAGCCAACCGCGTTGAAATTAACAAGATTCACAAGAATTATCTGTCGCGTCGAAGGTCGCTCCTGCATCGTTTTCGGGAGGGAGACGCAGCATTTTCAATTCTGGCCGATCAGGCAATTCGCAGCGGTTCGTGACCGGACGAGCCCATGTCCTTCCAGCCGCTCTGGCTCTTCTCCCTTGGCCACAAGCCGCCGGTGCCCAGGACGCCAAGGACAGCGCTTCGATCGTCGTTACCGCCAGTCGCCGCGCCACAGCGTTGATCGACACGCCGATGAGCTTGAGCGTCATCGACAATTCCACGCTGCGCGCCACAGCGGCCGACGATTTTTCCGACTTCGCCCATCTGATCCCGGGACTGAGCTATACTGACTCCGGGCCGGGCAACAAGCGGTACGCCATCAGAGGCCTCCAGTCGGCGGGCGAACCTGAAGTCGCGCTTTATTACGATGAAATTCCGGTCGCAGGCCTACCCGGAGGCGCATTGGACACAGGAGACAGCCAGCCTGATATCAGGCTCTGGGACGTCGATCGTGTCGAAGTCCTGCGCGGGCCGCAGGGAACACTTTATGGCAATGGCTCGATGGGCGGAGCGATCAGGATCCTGTCGAAGCGTCCCGTTCTGAACAAGGTCGAAGCCGGGGCAGAAGCTTCGGGTGCCGTGACCGACGGTGGCGCTCCATCGGGACGCCTTTCGGGTATGATCAACCTGCCGATCCTGCGCGATGTCCTTGGAATCCGGCTGACAGGCTATTTCCGGCACGAGGGCGGCTGGATCGATACGACCCCGAACCCGGCAATCAAATTGCCTCAGCTTTCAGGGCAGAACGTGAACCCGGAGAAGACCTATGGCGGTCGCCTCTCGATTGGCTTCCAGCCCACGGCGGCATGGAACATCACGGCGATCGGCTATGCCCAGGACACCGATACCACCGCGTTTGATCTCTACCCGGCCTATGCTCAGGCAGGCGATCCCTATATCGCGAAGACCTATGTTCATACGCCCTGGCGCGACCGTATCCGTATGGCCAATGTCATCTCGACCTATCAGCTGGGTTTCGCCACGCTGACCGGAAGTGGCGCCTGGCAGCGGCGCACGCTCGATCGCACCACAGACACGACGCGATATCTGCTCAGCGTCTACGGTTGCAACGAGGCGACATGGAACAACGGTTGCACCACCCCGGCGACCTTCCCGGCAGGTTCGGACTCGCGTGAGACCGTCGAGGCCTGGTCGGGAGAGGTGAGGCTGGCTTCAAGTTCGAAGGGCAGGCTGCAATGGACTGTCGGCGGGTTCTATCAAAGTTCACGGACATCGCGCCGGGTGCAGGTCGCTCCCACGGACAGCGCGGGCAATCTGCAGTACGATTCTGCGAGCGGCGATGCACTGGGCAGACTGTTCGAGCGCGACAATCGCGATGGCTTCAAGCAGGATGCTGTGTTTGGTGAGGGGAGTTACGAGTTTCTCCCGCGCGTGACCGCTGACGTCGGGCTGCGATGGTTCCATTCGGACCGTTCGGACCAGCAGATCATCGTGCAGCAGTTCTTCGCGGGGCAGCCTACAGGACCTCAGCTTCCGCAACATTTCAGCCAGAGCCGGTTGTTCCAGAAGTACGAGCTCTCCTACAAGGTGCCCCGCCTGGGTCTGCTCTATGTGCAGGCGGCACAGGGCTTTCGCGCAGGCGGCCCTAACTACCCGGGCGGCTTTGCGGTGCAAGCGCCACCCTACCGGGCAGATTCCGTCTGGGATTACGAGCTTGGCTGGAAGCTGAAGCTGGATGACGCGCGCCTGTACTGGACGGCCGCTGTATTCCGGATTGATTGGAGCAACATGCAGCAGCTGGTGCCGACCGCGCTGTTCAACTACATCCAGAATGCGGGAGCGGCGCGCTCGGAAGGTTTTGAAAGCGAGCTGACCTACACCCCTGTGCGTGACTTAACCCTGACATCGGGCCTCACCTACAACAATGCGCGCCTTGTGGGTCCGCAACCTCTTCAGTCCACGCCTGCCCTGCAGCTCAAGGCCGGTGAGAAACTGGCGAATGTGCCTGATTGGACAGCCAACGCGTCCGTCGCCTATCGCTTTTCGCTCAAGCGAGGAAATGCGCTGACGGCGCGGCTGGACGGATCCTACCAATCTTCCCGAGGAAATCTGGTAGGGCTCGATAATCCGGCCTATTTTCGGATCGGCTCATCGGCGCTGGCCGACTTGCATCTTGGGTGGGAGAGCTCGCATCCATGGCGGTTCGGGCTCGATATCTCGAACCTGTTCAACACCTATGCTCCGATGTCGGCCAAGGCACTCGATTCAAATCTCGTCAGCACGGTGACGGCAGCCAGGCCCCGGACGATCAGCCTGCGCGCGGATATATCCTATTGAGGCGTGGAGAGTGCCATCAGAAGGGAGCGCGCGGTTGAGACGTCGCCGCCCTCATGCTTGCCCTCAAGGCGAAGCAGAATGTCGGCCAGCCTTTCGGAGGCAACAGATCTGTCCGCCTCTGCAGTGTCCAACCGGCCGATGCTCGATGTGGCCCGCAACTCCCAGGCCAAGGCACCCTGTTGGGCAGACGCGGCAATCGCGGCATCAAAAAGCTCTCGTGCCTGCGCGTGCCGACCGGTGGCCCGAGACTGGAGAAGCTGCTCTCCGCCGAGGCGCAGCACTTCGGGGCCGCACCAGCCGCACAGACCTTCCTTGGCGCGCGCTAGCAGGCTCGGAGAAACATAGTGCGGATCGACCGTGGCAAGCAGTTCTTCCTGCATCTGGCTCACGGGTCGTGCGTCGCGCGGCACCTGAAAGAGAACCCGTGGGCGGTACTGCCGGTTGAAAGCATTGCCGTAGCATTCCGCCAGCCGCGACCAGCGCTCGAATATATAGCGGTGGGCAACATCCAGAAGCTCTTCGATATGATTGTAGATGCTGATCTCGTCGCCAGACCAGAACGCCAACGGGCATGAGCCCATGGCCAGCACGAACGTTGTTGCCAGTGGCCCTTCCTTTCGGGCCAGCGCTAGGGCGTCATCGATGACGGAAAGAGCCTCTTCGCCGCGGCCTTCAATCCAGAGGCACCGGGCCTGAACGATCCGCATCGAAACCCGGCGGTCGATCGAGGTGGTGCTGTAGACCAGGGGGATCGCGCGGGCAGGGTGGTTGATCACGGCCTGGGCAAGGCTGCGCGCCCGTTCATACTCCCCGGCGAGTTGATAGGCTTGCGCTCCGACCCTGTCGCCAAGCAGCATCGCAAGCGGATCCCGCGCTTCCTTTGCGAGGGTGGCGAGACGGCGGACGCTTTCCAGCGCCTTTGCGATATCGCCGGTTTCGAGACTGTAGATGGCGCGCGCGACAAGGGGCTCGATCTGATAGCGCGTGTCATCGATCCGCGAGCTGAGGCGTTCGACCCGCTCGAAGATGGGGACAGTGATGTCCGGATCGGCCAGAGAGTTCAAGGCGTTGAGAGCCAGGGCGGATGCCAGGCGCAACTCGTGCAGGGGTGGGTCGCTCCCTGACTTGGACAGCAGCGAGAGGGCCCGTTCTCCGCGTTGCCTGAATTCGTCGAGCAATGACATCTGGAACCCGAAGGGCAGGGAGGCGATGATCAGGCTGGCAGCGATCGCCAGATCGCCTTCTCCCGAGAAGCTCCAGTCGAGCGCTGCCCGAACGTCGTCGGTGGTATGACCGTAGGCCTCCAGCCACTGATCGCGCGTCATGGTCTCCCACTGGAGTTGCGCCTTCGAGAGCAGGTTTTGGAAATGCATGGCATGGTGACGTTTGGCATCGTTACGCCCCTGCTGGACCTCCAGCTTTTCAGCGGCGTAGGTCCGGGTCACGAACAGCAATCTGTACAACGGAAACGGCCGGCCGACCTCAGTCAGGATCAGGGACTTGGAGGTGAGCGAGGCGATTGCATCAAGAACCTCTTCCTCGCTGATCGCGCCATAGGCGGCCAGATTGACCGCAGATTGCAGCGAAAAAGCGCCACGAAAGATTGAGAAGCGAGCGAGGACGATCTGTTCGACCGGGGAAAGGAGCTCATAGCTCCAGTCCAGCGCAGCCCGGATCGATTGCTGGCGGCTTTCTCCTCTTGCCTGGCGCACGGAAAGGATCAGCCGCTCCTCCAGGCCCCCGGCCATCTGGCCGTTGCCGAAAAGGTCCACCCGTGATGCCACCAGTTCGATCGCGAGAGGCAGGCCATCAAGATGGGCACAGATCGCGGAAACAGGGCCGGCCTGTGCGTCTGTGAACTCGAAATCGCTCGACGTGCTTCGGGCGCGGGCGACGAAAAGCTCAACCGCAGGATAGGCAATCGCTTGAGCGGCGGTCATCGTCGGTTGCATGATCGGGACGGCAAGCGGCAGCAGTCGGAAAACCCATTCCTCCTGCTGCGCGAGAGGTTCCCGGCTGGTGGCCAGGATGCGCAGACCAGGTGCGGCCTGAAGCAGTTGGTCGACCAGCCTGACCACGTGGTCGAGAACATGCTCGCAATTGTCCAGAACCAGCAGCAATCTCTTGTTGGTCAGAAAGGCCGTGAGATTGGCGACGGGGTCGTCAGCGAGAACCGCCACATCGAGGGCCGAGGCGATGACGTTGGGCAAGAGTGCCCCGTCTTCCAGGGGGGAAAGGCTGACAATCACCACTCGGAGAGAGCCCTCCGATTGCATCGCGTCACCCACGCATCGCGCGACGGAGGTCTTTCCCACTCCGGCTGGTCCGGTGATGGTGATCAATCGTCGACGTGAGACTTCGCTGGTGATGGTGGCAATGGCCTGACTGCGCCCGATGACCGTGGGGGCGGTAGGCGTCTCGCTGGATGCCGGTTTGGGAACCGTAGGTACGATGGTCTGGGTGCGGGTCACCGGCGCGCTGAACAGGTAACCCAGACCCGCGATGTTGATGATAAATCTGTCGCCGCCTTCCTGCTGGGAAAAGACCTTGCGAAGTGCTGCTATGTGGACGCGCAGATTGCTCTCTTCCACATAGGTGTGCGGCCAGGCGATGGCTACGAGCTGCTCCTTTGTGACAGGTTGCTCGGCACGCTCCACGAGTGCGATGAGAATGTCGAACGCTCTTGCTCCCAGGCGCACGGGCCTGTCCGCATGGGTCAAAAGACGCTTGGCCCGAAAGAGCTTGAAGGGCCCGAACAGGAAGATCTCGTCTGGACTATGGGAGCGTTCCGTTTCCTCCATCTTTCCCCCCGACGCCATCGGGCCATCTTTGTGCAATGCGGCATGTAAAATCAATTATGCCGAGGTATGTTGACCGAAGGATCAATGGCTTAGCTGGTCCAACACGGTGATGCGGATTGAAGGGTGCCGGTACAGCGTCCGCTCAATGATGCTGGATTCGTTCAAAAATCACATGTCTGTCACAGACCGCTTTCCCGTCACTGGCTAATCGTCACACCGGATGGCGGCGCTGAGGACTGCCCTCAGGGCATTTGGCGGCGGTGCGATGGCTTTGCCACGCCACCGCGGCACGAACCCAGCACCCCATGAGCCTATCAGAAGGCCGACCGTCCGATTGGTCGACATGTCTGAGCGCTGATCGCCTTGGCCCACAGCGGGCAAAAGAGAAGGAAAGACGATGATCTCCAATATTATCCTGGTGCATGGCGCCTGGGCTGACGGCACGAGCTGGCCCAAAGTCATTCCGCTGCTGGCGGAAAAAGGTGCGACCGTTGCTGCGGTTCAGTTGCCGCTCACCAGCTTCGCCGATGATGTCGCGGCGGTCCGCCGTGCGATCGCGCTGGCCGATGGCGATGTGGTGCTGGTCGGGCACAGCTATGCCGGCGCCGTGATCGGTGAAGCGGGCAACGACCCCAAGGTCGCGCGCCTGGTCTATATCGATGCTTTCGCACCCGACGCCGGCGAGTCGGCCGCTTCCCTGTTCTCCGAATTTCAATCGGCTCCGCTCGGCGCCGAAATCAGGCCGGACGCCGAGGGCTTTCTCAAGCTTACGGCGGAAGGGGTCACCAATCTGTTCGCGCAGGATCTCGAGGCTCCTGAGCAGGAGGTGCTCTACGCCACCCAGGGGCCGATCAACGGCGCTGCCATGGGCGGCACGCTCACCGAGGCGGCCTGGAAGACCCGGCCTACCTTCTACCTGGTCGGAACGCTCGATCAGGCAATTCTGCAGGTCGACCAGGAACGCATGGCCAAGCGGATGAACGCGACCATTGCTCATGTGGAAGCGAGCCATGTGCCCATGCTTTCCCACCCCGACGTGGTCGTGAACTTCATCCTGCAGGCGGCGGCCTGACCGTGAGCCATTGGGCGCCGACGCGATCGACGACGTCGGCGCCCCCGAGCACGGCCTGGAGCACTTCTCATGAAATCCATGGGTGGGGCCGGAGGCTTTTACTCGCTCTGGGCGTGCTCGAAGGCGCCCGTCCAGGCCTCAACCCTTGGAGAAAGCCATTGCCTGCTGCATCGCAACAATCATTTCCAATCAAGAAGGCCGTCGTGATCGGCGGTGGCGTGATTGGAGCATCATGGGCCGCACTGTTCCTGGCCAATGGGCTTAATGTGGTTATCAGCGATCCTGATCCCGAGATCGAAGCAAAGGCGACAAGCATCATCATGGATGCCGCGCCGGCTTTGAAGGCTCTGGGTTACGGTGTCGATGACATTACCGCCAATCTGGAATTCGAGAGCGATAATGCCCGAGCCGTGATCGGCGCCGACATCGTGCAGGAATGCGGTCCGGAAAACCTCGCCATAAAAAAGGCGATGTGGAACGTCATCGAAGCGATGGCCCCAGCTCATGCCCTGCTTTGCTCTTCCAGTTCGACGATCCCAGCATCTGTGCAGTCCGCGCATATGACGATGCCCTCGCGGCTGATTGTGGGCCACCCCTTCAACCCACCGCATCTGATGCCTCTGGTCGAGGTTGTGCCCGCTCCGGGAACGGACCCTGAAATCGTCGGCCGGGCTCTGGCGTTCTATCAGGGCATCGGGAAGGTCGCGCTCGAAATTTCGAAGGAAGTGCCGGGCTTTGTGGCAAACCGCCTGCAGGCTGCTTTTCTTCAGGAGGCTTTCTCCCTCGTCGAGCAGGGGGTCGTGCGTATCGATCAGCTCGATGACATCGTCACCAACTCGCTGGGCATTCGCTGGGCGACATCGGGTCCTTTCCTGTCAGCCCACCTTGGCGGCGGCGCGGGTGGGCTGGACCATTTCCTCAAGCATTTCGGTCCCACGATGGAGGCTGCCTGGCAGCATCTGGGCAAGCCTGAACTGAATGAGGGGACGCTTGATCTCTTCAGCTCTCAGCTGGCGAGGTCCTATGGGCTTACCTCCATCAGCGCCTTGGCCGAACGACGCGATGCCAAAGAAATCGCGGTCATGAACGGACTGAAGGGCTTCGATCACGCCTGATCCGTCCTTGTCTACAATCAGGAGATTGATCATGTCTCTTCCTTCCGACCGCGTCCTGCTGCTGAATATCGCAAAGCCCTCCCACCTGTTGTCCATCGCGCCGGATGGCAGCGATATCAAGGTGTTGGTGGAGGATCTCGGTGTTGCTCCTGACGGGATTGCCATTGATCCTGTCCGCAAGCACATTTTCTGGACCTACATGGGCGATACCCACGACGGGGGAGACTTCGGAGCCAATGACGGCTCGATCGAACGCGTCGATTTCGATGGTGGCAATCGGACTGTTATCATCCCCAAAGGCAAGACGTTCACCCCCAAGCAGATGAAATGCGATGCCGGCAACGGTCATATCTATTGGTGTGATCGAGAGGGCATGCGGGTCTGGCGTGCAAATCTGGACGGCTCGGAGCAGAAGATCCTGGTCGAGACAGGTTCATCCGAAGAGGATCGCCTGGATCGCAGTCGGCACTGCGTCGGCGTCGCCCTCGATCTGGTCAACGGCTATCTCTACTGGACCCAGAAGGGCAAGCCGAACGGCAATGAAGGTCGCATTTTTCGGGCATCTCTCGATCTGCCCGAGGGCATGGACCCCGCGGCTCGTTCCGACGTCGAGCTGCTTTTCTCGGCGTTGCCCGAACCGATCGATCTGGAATGGTCCGGGAAGACCGGATTTCTGTACTGGACGGACCGGGGAGACCCGCCGGAAGGCAACACACTCAACCGCGCTGACCTGCGAGGCACCGGGCCCTACGTGCATGAATGTCTTATCGGCGGTCTCCAGGAAGGCATTGGCCTTGCGCTGGACGAGGCAGGCCAGCGCGCCTTTGTGGGGGACCTTGGAGGTTTCGTCCGGGTCGTCGCGCTCGATGGTGACGATAGCGGCCAGGTGATCTTTTCCGGCCATGGGCCGCTCACCGGCCTTACCTATCTGGCCCATGCCTAGGTCGAGGCATCGCGGGCCGATTGCCATGATGCGCACGGTGTTTGCAGGCGCCGCGCGCCTTGGTGGCATTTTGATGCTTGGTGCCGCCGGCCCGGCGGCTGCTCAAGGAGTCACCGGCGATCAGACCCCGAACCCGGATGGTCTCCGGATACACGCAGGGCCAGGCGTTCTGTTTTTCGACACAAAGGCCGCAATCAGGATCGAGGGGGTGCTGGCCAGCGCCGCCTCGATCTCAATCGACCCTGATCCAACGCTCATCATCGAAATCGGATATCGGCGGCGACATCTCGGCGTCTCGATAACGGGTGGCGTTCCTCCGCAGGCGACCGTCGCCGGAGCAGGAATCCTCAATCCCCTGGGCGCGCTCGGGGGCATCCGATATGGTCCTGCCGTGCTGACCGCTCAGTTCTATCCCAAACTCTCTGGCCGCTTACAGCCATATGCCGGTGTTGGGCCGGTCTTTCTCTTTATTTTCAAGAACCATGATGCCGCGCTCGATGGGCTCAATGTCCGAAACACGATCGGGGCAGCCTTGCAGTTGGGTGCGGATTACCGGCTGACACTGCGGTGGAGCCTTTTTGTCGATGCGAAGCGAGCCCTGCTTCGAACCGATGCCACGGCTTCGCTCGCAGGCGCGCCGATCCAGGCGCATATCCGCCTGGATCCGACTGTCCTGACGACAGGGCTTTCGTACCGCTTTTGATGACTCGTCTCGTCTACGAGCCTGCGCTCTGCCTAAGGTTTGCGGAGCGGCGAGCTGTGACTGTCCGATCTCATGGGCCAGGGTCGTGGCCGTCAATCGGCAGCGCGAAGTCGAGGAACGGATTGATCGCGCTCCACGGGACGCTGTTATGGGTCTGGCCTTCGAAGATCTGAAAGCCCATCGGCCAATGGCGGGCTGCGAAATATGGGCGCAGGGTTGCTGCCATGTCCTGTGCATTGCCGACCATGCGGACATAGCGCAGTTCCTCCGCCAGTTCCGTGCCACTCATCTGGCCGATTCTCATTCCTTTGGGCGCCTGCTCTTCCAGACCGCCCACGCCGATAATCAGCCGGATCGTGTCACTGCGCTGCGCGGTCAACCGCTGGAATTGCGGGACCTCGCTGAAAACTGCACGACCGCTCCGCCACAGCGACGGACTGAGCGCAAGCCAGCTCTTGAAGGTGTCAGGGTGAGTGAGCATCGAATGCATCACGAACTGCCCGCCCAGTGACCAGCCGAAGAGGATGTCGCGCTTCGGGTCGAGCGGCGCCTGCGCTGCGGCCCAGGGTTTGACCTCCTGCTGGATGACCTGGAGAAATGCATCGGCTCCGCCATAGGGTGGGTTAGGGCCGTAATCCTTGATGATCGCCTTTTCCTGAGCCGTGAGGTCTTTGGGTGTGAAATCGAGGGTGCGGTCTGCGGGGCGCGTGCCATCGCCGCTTGCGATCCCCACCACGACCGCGGGTTCGATTTCGCCGGCCTGCGACCGGTTTCGCACGGCTTCGGCAAAGGTGCCGAAGAGTGCATTGCCATCAAGGACATAGATCGTGGGATAGCCGCCAGGGGGAGGCGCGTGATGTGGAATGAAGACCTGGATGCGATAGGCCTCGCCATTGATAGTCGATTGGAAATCCCGCTGCCGCGTGGATGCCATGCTGGCAGCTATGGGAGCTTCGGCCGCCGTAACCATGCCGGGACATGCCAGGCAAGAGGTGAGTGCGAGCAGGGCTGCGAACGAATAGGACCTGAATGGGCGAGGTACGCGCTGGCATGACATGTGGCCGGCTTTCCTTCTCTTGGCATTCGATGCCATCATGACCCGGAATGAGCTATGGATGGCACAATCGCGATATTGCCGCCGTCCGGAGGCGTCCTGTTGAATCTTGCTCAAATGATATGACGATCCGGTAGACTTGGAGAGACACTTCCGAGCGCACTACAGAAAGGTGGACCGCTGGCGCAGGCCGAGGGAAGCAACGGTCAGCTGCTTCAAGCCTGCTGCCTCAATGCTCGATCATTCAAGAGAGCTTCCCGGATAGGGCGCTTCCCTGGACATACGCTGCTCTTGAGGATGCCTGCTCCGCACTGATGGCCGTGGCCCGGGATGATTGAAGGGCGCCGAAGATATCTCGCCCCCGGATGCGATGATGTCATCTGGCGCAACCGCCGCAAATTGCGCGAAGAGCGAGGCTGCTGCTTCCCGCGTTCCCGGCGTCAGAGTGTCGATATAGATGAGCTGCGCAACCTCAAGGTCGATGACGGCCTCTCCGATGATCGCCTCTGTCTGCGTATCGGCAAAGATGGCTACTGACCCGTCAGCTCTTTCGACCGCCCGCCGCACCGCTGCGACGTCGGCTGCGAAGCTGGAAAACGAGAGTTGGACCGAGGCGACATTCATGCCTTTGAGCATGGGGGCAACCGTAGCCCAGCTCGTGGCATCGCTTGATGCGGCATGGACGAGGAGCACGTTCGATACCCCGTTGATTGCAGTCTGGGCAGTGTCGGTCGGGTATGATGAAGTTCGGGGGGCGCTCACGATCATCACACTCCTCCGGCGCTGGGCGGCCTATGCTCGCCCGGCAAAGGCGGCAGGTGCGCGCAATCATCGGCGTACCTGGCGGATACCATCCTCGAATGCCTCATTGCTGATTGACGATCATCGGACACTTGGAACCCTGTCTGAACCCGCGCGAGCGGCGCGCTTGGCAAATCAGGAGCATGGTGAAGGTTGTGAAGGCAGGAGGCGATATCGAATGGGGGAGGGAAAAATTATCTTTTGGTTATCCGGCTCGATCGAGCTTGGTGGCACATGGATATTGACCATAGCATGGGTTATCGAGCGTCTCTGAGACCTATAGGATCTCGAAAGGAGAGCCGGATTTGACCACTAATGCGAATCGGGCAAAGGGTGTGTTCGCTTCCGGGTCGGGTGAGAAAATCCGCATTCTTGTCGTGGATGATCATGAATTGCTGCGCGACGGTGTCGTCGCCTTCGTCAACCGGCAGCCCGATATGGTTGCCGTCGGGCAAGCCACCACCGGAACAGAGGCCATTGAGGCCTATCGCCAGCTCAGGCCCGATGTCACGCTGATGGACCTCCAGATGCCGGGCATGAGCGGATTGGATGCGCTGGAGGCGATCCGCGCCTTTGATCCCAAGGCGTGCGTTCTTGTGCTGACGACCTTCACCGGCGATGTTCAGGCCACGCGCGCCTTGCGGGCGGGCGCCGCTGGCTACGTGCTCAAGAACACCCTGCGGCGGGAGCTTGGCCATGCGATCCGGGGCGCGTTCCAGGGACACCGAATCCTGCATCCCGAAGTTGCTCAGGCACTTGCTCTGTCGAGTGATCAGGAAGAACTCCTACCGCGCGAGATTGAGGTTCTGGCACTGGCGGCCAGAGGGAAGTCCAACAAGCTTATCGCCCATACCTTGGGACTGTCCGAGGACACCGTGAAGGCTCGGTTTCGCAGCATCTTCAACAAACTCGACGTCACTGATCGGACCCATGCCGTGACGGTGGGCTTCCGGCGGGGCATCATCGACCTGTGAAGTTGGAACCGGTGAACCGCCCCACCGGCATATTGTCATATTTTTCTACGGTTGCGCTGATAGTTGGCCAACGGCATCATCGCGGCGGGGTTAGGCGTTTTTTGGGATCGACATGAAGCTGATGCGGCGACACCGCTCTAAATATGCCCTTTTGGCCATCACGCTGTCTGTCCTTTCGACCGGGCCCGGTCGTGTGGCAGGCGCATCGCAACCGCCCGGCAGATACAGTTTCGAGCATTTCGCCTATTCATCGAACAATGGGTCTCCGCCCGATGTCGGCGCGATCGCACAGGACAAGAACGGCGACCTCTGGCTGGCCAGCCAGACTGGTCTGTTTATCTTCGATGGCCTGCATTTCCAGCGCTTCCACCCGACCGGTTCGCAGGATCTGCGCAGCGATCTGACCTATTCCATGTTCCTCGACAGCAAGCAGAGACTGTGGTTCGGCTACTACAGCGGCGGGGCTTCGGTCATCATCAACGGGCGTGTCGCCAACTTTGACGCTGGATTGCCCAAGGGGCCGCTCAAGACCTTCGCTGAGGATCGGGACGGGCGGATCTGGGCCATGTCGGTCAAGGGACTGTCCTATTTTCAGGATAATCACTGGCAACTCTTCAGCGGCGGATTGAAGCCTGAATTCGGCATTCCCTATGTGATGCTGGCCGCCAGAGACGGTACCCTGTGGTTGGCGACGAATTCGACGCTGCTTTTCTTGCGTCCCGGCGCGCATGCTTTCGAGCGTAGCAACGTCGCTGTGAAGGAGCCCTGGGCAATGGAGCAGGGGCCTGACGGGCGCCTGTGGCTCTCGGATGAGGGGCATGGAACCCGGCCGATCCTGCCGGCGGGCGCCGGTTCTGTCTCGACCGGGTCGGACACCTTCCCCGATCTGGTGGCCCGACGGCTGCTTTTCGATCGCTGGGGCAATTTGTGGCTGGTGTTGCAACGACAGCCCGGCATTGCGCGCATCGCCAATCCTGAGAGAGTTGCCACAGGCAGGGCCGTGGCGAAGGAAGATATCTCCGCTAGCTACGATGCCTCGAACGGGCTCAGCGCCGACCGTGCCGACACGGTGATTGAGGACCGACAAGGCGTGATCTGGGCTGGCACGCGCTTCGGGGTCGACAGATTCCTGCCTGTGAATTTCTCGATGCGGCCGGACATCGTGACCACGCCTCGCACGGGCTACCGTTTTGTCCAGTCGCCCGACGGACGGATCGCCATAGCCAATGACGACACGATTTCTCTCTATCCAGACGAGAAGGCGCCTGCGCATATCATCAAGGCCTCCGGCGCAGTCCGAAGTCTGCGCGCGGATCGGAACGGAAGTCTGCTTGCAGCGGGTGATTTCGGGCTGGCGCGGATCGTCGGCGAAAGCCTCCAAAACATCGCATTGCCGCCGCATCTCAAGAGCTCCATGCTCTTCGACTGCCAGGTCGCTCGGGATGGTTCCATATGGGTGTTGACCCGGCAGGATGGCGTGTTCGTTCTGCGGGCGGGCCGATGGAGCCAGGTCCTTCCGCAGGCCATGGTCGGCGCGGCCTCGCCGCGCGTGATGCTGCTCGACGGTCGGGATCGATTGTGGGTCGGTTTGGATAACAACGCGGTCGGGTTGTATTCCGATGGAACGTTCAGGCGCTTTGGTGCCGAGGCGGGATTTAAGACAGGCTTTCCCCAATCCGCGTTGGCGGTGGGCGACAAAATTCTGGTGGGTGGTGAACTTGGGCTAGCAGGCTTCGACGGAGAGCACTTTCACACCATTCTGAGCCAAGACCACCCGCATATGAGCCTGATTTCCGGTTTGGCGCAGGATCGAAGCGGCAATTTATGGGTCAGCGGCAGCCGTGGCATCTCCGAACTAAAACCGGAGCAATGGGAAACCCTGATCAAGGCCGGCAGACCTGACCTTCATGTCGATCTCATGGCGCCTGTGGGTGAGACGCTTTTCTTTTCGCAGTTGAACTGCTGTGAGAACACGATCCTGCGTACCGCTCAGGGCAATCTGTGGTTTCTGACGATGCGAGGAATCGCCTTGATCGATCAGACACGGCGGCCGGCCCTGTTCGCGCAGCCCCGACCCATCTTTCGCTCGGTCGCCTCCAATGGGGAGGAGAGGGCGATCTCGGATCCTCTGACGCTCTCGGCGGGCTCACCCGACATCAACATCGAATATACCTCCGACAGCATCGCCAACGCCCAGCAGATCCAGTTCCGCTATCGGCTCGTGGGTGGCAGTGATCACCGTTGGATCGATGCAGGGTCGCGCCGCCAGGCATCCTACACGTCGCTCGCCAAAGGTGATTATCGCTTTGAACTTGAAGTGAAGCAGGGGAATGGAGAATGGAGCGGGCAGATCGCGACGCTGCATTTCATTGTTCCGCCGACCTTCGCTCAAACCCTTTTGGCCAAGGTCTTGGCCGCTCTGGTGGCGGGCGGCGCGATTGTGCTGATCTATCGCATCCGCCTGCGATATGCGATGGATGCCCTTCGCAAAAGGCTCGATGACCGGACAAGGGAGCGTGAGCGGATTGCGCGCGATCTTCATGACACCTTGCTGCAGTCGGTGCAGGCCCTGATTTTGCGCATCGACAATGCGCGGCAGGACATTCCCGTCGAATCTCCGGCCTATGGAGAGTTGGACACCTCGCTGGAGCAGGCTGAAAACGTGGTCGAGCAGACACGTCGTACCCTGCAGGGGCTCAGACTATCGGACAATGGCATTGGTCTGGACCAATTGCTCGGCAGGCTGATCCAGACCGTGAGGTTCCCGTCCGAGGTCGCACTCTCTTTCGACGCGGTCGGTGATTTCAGCCGCTTGAACCGGGATGTGCAGCAGGAAGTGGCCTTCATTGCGCACGAGGCTCTCTCCAATGTCGCCCGGCACGCGGAGGCCAAAGCTGTCAGCATCCAGGTTCAACTGGACCGCAAGGGACTACAACTCCTCGTAACGGACAACGGGCGCGGGATTCCGGGAGACGTCCTGGTTCATGGCGGTCGCGAGCGACATTTCGGCCTGGTCGGCATGCGTGAGCGCGCCGAGCGCTTGAAAGCCAGTCTTGAGATATCGAGCGAAGACGGGGTGGGAACCCGCGTCCTGCTAAAGGTGCCGGCTAAATTCTGCGTGAATTGAATATAGTGTGAGTTCCAGGCGCTTTTTTGGTTCGATTTCCGAGATGATGATCCGAGCGATGTTAGGACACGCATCGCAGAATGTGACCAAGGACTGCATCCACATCGATGAGGCCTTGAAGCTTGCAGTCGAGCGGGCGTCAGCCGAAATTGCTATACTGCCAGGGTTCACGCATCCGGCTCAGGATTGATCCCTCCGACCTCGCAGCACTTCGTAGATCGTTGTCTCAGTTCGTCAACGCGCGCAATGATTCGAGCCTATTGATCCAGCCTTGATTATGTAATTCTGACCCAAGGAAGAGGTTGAATAATCTACCGATTGAAGCAGAGTGGGAAGTTTAAGTATCCAATAGGGCGAATGACGTAACTGCGTACAGTTGGTCAAATGCAGCTCGGCAATGTTCGTGTAGCGATATGATACAAAATATCTTTGGATATACCCTGAATTTCGTCAACCCATTCTAGCGAGAAGCAAAAGTTCGCCGCGACGCAACATGCCATCGCAAAAATATCAAATCCACAAACCAAACGCCCACTTGCCCCGCCGATGAGTCCCTCGACGGTTTGTAGCATAATTGCAACAGTATGGCGGTTTTATACTGACAACGATGTCAGCTAGTTTGCCAGATGCTGGGCTATCATCAATACATCAAATGTAGTTCTCAAGCCTGATGGTATCATAACCCCAATAACAGGCTCACTCTCGGAATCTTGGGGGCTACATTACCATAATCATTATCGTGGCAAAAATTCTCTTCGTAGAAGGGAGCGGAGCGGCGTGCGTGAAATAGGAATGATTTCGAATGGCAGCGACAATGAATATCGTACTAAAGCTTAGCGCGGCACCGATTGCACTGAGCATTGCTCTGATTTCCAGTTCTGCTTCGGCGCAAGGCGTACCAGCGAATGCATCTGACGCGAAGGATGCCGAGAACGCGATCGTCGTCGTCGGCTCTTCTATCAAGCAGGCGATCGACAAGTCGCCCTTGCCCGTGACTGTTCTCTCCTCCGCAGATATTGCCAAGACGGGCCAGATGTCTGCTACCGATGTCATTCAGAACCTGCCCGCGATGCAGGGCTTCGTGCCTGCGTCCAGCTCGGTCAATGGCGGTGGTGGGGGCGTGTCGACCGCTGCCATCCATGCCCTGCCTTCCAAGTATACGCTGACCTTGCTTGACGGTCAGCGGGTCGCTCCGCAGGCGCTTGGCTCCGTGCAGGGCGGCGGCTACGGCGTCAACATCGAGTCCATCCCGCTCGAGGCGGTGGAGAGCATCGAAGTGCTGCGCGACGGCGCGGGCGCGCTCTATGGCGCCGATGCCGTGGCCGGTGTGGTCAACTTCCGCCTGAAGAAGGACTACAACAAGTTCGACGCCTACATCACCGGCTCGGCGCCGCAGCGCAAGGGCGGCAGCAGCTGGAGCGCGGGCTTCAGCAAGGGCTTCGGCAAGCTCTCGGAAGACGGCTACAACGTCTTCGTGAGCTACAGCCATGACGTGCAGGGCAGCCTGGGCGCCTCGCAGCGCAGCTTCTCGCGCAATGGCGCCGTGTTCCCCTTCACCGCCAATGGCAAAAGCTATTTCATGAACAATGCCACGGGCAACACCGAGCCGGCGAACATCTCGTTCTCCAGCAACGGCAAGTCCTACGCGTACAGCCCCTATCTGATGGCCAACGGCAATTGCGGCAACGCACTGGCCGCCCCGCAGACGACGGACGGTAGCACGACCTGTCGCTTCAACTATGCCGGCACCGTGCAGGACATCCCCTATTCCAAGCGCGACAGCGGCATGTTCAAGGCCACGGTCAAGGCCGGCGAGAGCGGTGAGGTCTGGGTCTCGGGGATCTTCTCGCAGTATGACATGACGGCGCAATATGCCGCCTCGGCCCAGCCGATGGGCATCAACGCGACCACGCGCTTCCCCTCGCTGTGGAACAAGTATGTCGTGCCCTATATGGCCGCCAACGGCATCGACCCCTCGACGGTCACCTCCGCAACGCTGGGCTATCGCTCGATCTCGGCCGGTGGCCGTGCCGACGATTACGGCTCGATGATGTCGCATATCTCGGCGGGCTATGACGGCTCGTTCAAGGGCTTCGACATCCATCTGGCGCTGACCGAATCGCATGTCCACGCCACCGACTCGGCAGCCGGCGGCTACACCGACTACAACCAGCTGGCCGCAGCCGTGGCCTCGGGTGCCTATGACCCCGTGACCGGCCAGGGTGCCAGCGCGCTTCAGTCGTCGCTGCTCAACGGCTATCGCTTCAGCACCACCGATTCCGACGTGAAGAGCGCCAAGCTGAACATTCAGCACAAGCTGTTCGCGCTGCCGGGCGGCGATGCGATCATGTCGCTGGGCGGCGAATATGATCACACCAGCTACAAGGTCAGCTATGGCGATCTGATCCTCTCGCAGAGCGGCTTTGCCACGCAGCCCGCCAGCAGTGACTATCCGGTCGGCGGAAGCTACGGCCAGGTGCCGTTCAGCGCCAAGCGCGGTAACTGGGGCATCTTCACCGAAATGAAGTTCCCCGTCACCAGCAAGCTGGAGATCAACGCACAGGGGCGCTACGACAGCTACTCGCGCGTTCACAGCGACAATGTCTACTCCTCGACGCAGACCGACAGCAACGGGCTGTTCGTGCAGCTGCCCTCGGCCAATCTGGGCAATACCTTCAACTCGGCGACCGGCAAGCTGGCGCTGCGCTACACGCCCAACCGCTACATCGCCTTCCGTAGCTCGATCGGCACGGGCTTCCGCGCCCCTGCTCTGTCGGACATCGCTGGCGCGGTGGTCTTCAACGGCACCACCTCGGGCACCTATGGCTGCCCGTTCCCGGGTTCCGCGGGCTGCCAGCCAGGCAGTGCGCAGTATGACCTGCTGCTGGGGCCCAACGGCCAGAGCGGCGCCAATGGCCTGAAGCCGGAGAAATCAGTCAACTGGGGTCTTGGTGTGGCCATCACCCCCAGGTCGGGCCTGTATTTCAATCTGGACTACTGGAACGTGAAGATCACGCACCAGATCCAGTCGCAAGGCATTGCGGAACAGGACGGCTTCACCAATCCGGGCAAGTACGGCAGCCTCTTCGTCAACCCCTACCAGGATCCGGCCGGTTACCAGACGATCGCCTTCCAGCAGCTGCCCTTCAACGGCGGCGAGGCGAAGTATTCGGGCATCGACTGGGATGTTGGCTATTCGACCCGCACCCCCATCGGTAAGCTGAGCGCCAACTGGAGCGGCACCTGGATGCTGACCCAGAAGTACAGCTACAGCGATGGCGGCACCTACAACACAGATCTGGGCACCTATGGCCCCGATCAGCAGGTGGTGTTCCGCGTGGTGTCCCAGGCGAGCATCGGGCTGGAAACGGGCAAGTTCTCGAACAGCTTCACCGGTCATTTCAAGTCGGGCTATCACGATCAGGCCTACACCGCAGCGCAGGGCGTGATCTTCACCAATGTCAACGGTCAGCCCGGCACGGCGGTCGACTTTGGTGGCCTGAGCATCCCGGCCTATGTGACGGTGGACTGGCAGGGCTCCTATCAGGTCAATGCGATGTTGAAGGTGACCGTGGGGATCAAGAATCTCACCGACAAGGATCCGCCGCTCTCGCTGCAGACCGGCGGTGGTGGCAACCAGGTCGGCTATGACGGTCGTTATTACGATCCGATCGGCCGCAGCTTCTACGGACGCGTGAACGTCAAGTTCTGATCAAACGATGGGCGTCTCCCCTGGAGGCGCCCATTTTTCAGACCGAATCGATGCTCAATCGCTCTGCCTATCGGGTTGAGGCTGATCGGCCATCGGATGCCTGATCTTTTCGAAAAGATCATAGGGCGGGTCGCCCGTGGTCACCGGACGATGTCGAGACTTCGGGGCGGTAAACGCGAAAGGCAACAGTCCCCTCGGACAGATTTTCAAGGTAGATCGTTTTTGGTGAGAGTGTCCCTGAGAGCTGTGACCTCTGCGTTAAGACGGATGATCTCATCGACGGGCATGCCTGACTGTTCTAGAAGGGTTGCGGTGAGGCAGCTGGCATCCTTGCGCATTGCCGTGCCCTTGGCCGTCAGGCTCACTATCACCTGGCGCTCGTCAGCAGGATTGCGCTGACGCTGCAGCAGCCCAGCGGTCTCCAGCCGCTTCACCAGTGGCGTAATTGTGCTCGACTCGAGCGACAGTCGCTCTGCAATAGCGCTCACAGACTGGCTACCCTTCTCCGCCAGCACGCTCAGCACCAGATATTGGGGGTAGGTTATGCCCAGCCCGTCGAGCAGCGGCTTATAGAGCCGGTTGATCGCTATGTTCGTGGAATACATGGCGAAACACAGGTGGAGATCGAGCGGAAGATTATCAGGGGCGGCGGTCATGGGTCGTGTCCTGTCTGGATGTTGAGAGGTGGTTATCACGAAAAATGATATCGTGATAATAAAATCGCTTTACAAGGGGTGAGGGCGAGCATACCTAATGCTTATCGCGATAACAGTTAGCGCAGAAACATCACAGGAGCTTGCCATGACCACCTTCCACAAACTGTTCGCCGCCGCCTCCTTCTTCGCCCTGACCGGCTCGATCGCGGGTACCGCCAACGCCGCTCCCGCCGCCGGAACAGTGCGCAACGTCGTCCTCGTCCACGGTGCCTTCGCCGATGGTTCGGGCTGGAAGCCGGTTGCCGATATCCTGCGCCAGGACGGCTACACAGTCAGCATCGTCCAGGAGCCCGAAACCTCGCTGGCTGACGATGTCACCGCCACCACCCGCATCCTCGATCGCCAATCGGGTCCCGCAGTGCTGGTCGGCCACAGCTATGGCGGCGCCGTCATCACCGAAGCAGGCAACCATGCCAATGTCGCCAGCCTGGTCTATGTCGCCGCCTTCGCGCCAGCCGAAGGTGAAAAGCTGTTGCCCCTGCTCACCAGCATCCCGCCTGCCGCCAACAGCATCGCCCCCACCAAGGACGGCTATCTGCTGATCGATCAGGCCAAGTTCCCCGCAGACTTCGCCGCGGACGTCAAGTTGGCCGATGCCCAGTTCATGGCCGCCTCGCAGGTCCCAGTCGCTGGCGCTTCCTTCGGCACCCCCGTCACCGCCCCCGCATGGAAGGCCAAGCCGAGCTTCGGCATCGTCGCCACCCAGGACCGCATGATCAATCCTGACCTGGAGCGCATGATGTACAAGCGTGCCGGGGCCAAGGTCACCGAAATCAAGGGCAGCCACTCCGTCTTCATCTCCCAGCCCCGCGCCGTCGCCAATGTCATCGAACAGGCTGCTCAAAGCGCTAAATAAATCCCACGTCACCCGAGATGGGGCCACGTGAGGCAAACCACGCGGCCCCATCCGCGCATCAACTCTCAAACACAGCCTGCCGATCATTCGACGTGATACTGAGTCCCAAAGCTTGCCCTGAGAGAAGCTTCGTAGCGCTCTGCCTCCCATCGGAAATATAGCAATTATTTGCAAAAATGATCGGCGTATCCGTTTACAGAATGCGACTAAGTTCGCTATCGCATTGGACTTATTTGAGACACATGACCCGCATCCGAAAAATGCTGGAAAGACAGATCCCATGTAGCCCGCCGCCCGCAACCACCGCGGCAAAACCGAGCAGTTGATGGCGACTAGGTCCAATCGCACGGCTCGGAAGTCATGATTGAGGTTGCTGACGCGACGGCTGATGTCGCCGATTGCCACGCTCGCACCGAATAGCGGCTATTTTGCTGCGGCGGCGCGTGCAGCGAACAAGATCCTAAGGAATCAAACCATGTTGCAACATACCCGGAATGAGGGAGAAAATTGGAGAGACCTCGCCACCGATCTGGCATTCTCTTCCAATCAGACCGGTGTTAGCGCCCCTGCGCGCGCGCGTTTGAGCGAGATCGCCGACGACCGTGCGATGTTGCGCAAGGCGGCTGAACTGACGCGCGATCTGCATCGGCCCAATCCGCTGATCTATTGGAGCGACTTTCTGGGCTCAACCGCGCTCGCCTATGCTGCCATGGGCGGATCGATCCTTTTACCGCTTGGACCAGCGCTGGTCTGCGCCGTATTTGCGGTACTTGCGCTCTACCGTGCCACGCTCTTCATCCACGAGATCACCCACCTCAACCACGCTCATCTGCCTGGCTTTCGCACTGGATGGAATCTTTTGCTCGGTGTGCCGACCATGCTTCCTTCGTTCATGTATGAGGGCATCCACATCATTCATCACACGCGCACGCGCTATGGAACGGTTGAGGATCCAGAATACCTTCCGCTCGCGCTGATGAAGCCATGGTCGTTGCCGGTGTTTCTGCTCGTCTCGGCTCTGCTGCCGGTGGGGCTACTGCTGCGCTTTGCCATCCTTGGGCCGCTCTCCACGCTTTCGCCCGTATTGCGACGGTTAGTGGTCGGGCGCTTCTCGGGTTTGCAGACCAATCCAAAGTTCGAGCGCGAGTCCCCGGAAGGCGAGTTTGCCCGCCGGTGGTTCTGGCAGGAGTTGGGCGCCAGCACCGTGGCTATCACACTGCTGGCAGCGGTCGCCACGCAAGTCTTGCCGCTTCGGGCATTCCTGATCCTTCTGGCCATCGTCTCCGGAGCGGCTGTTCTCAACCAGCTTCGGACGCTGGTAGCCCATCTGTGGGAAAATGACGGCGAGCAGATGACGTTGACCGCCCAGTATCTCGATAGCACCAATGTGCCTGAGGGGTGGCTGCCGGCGTTGTGGGCCCCGGTGGGGCTGCGCTATCACGCGCTGCATCACCTGCTGCCCAGCCTACCCTACCACGCGCTGGCCGAAGCACATCGCCGGATCAGCTCCGCCCTGCCTGCCAACGGCACCTATCAGGCCGGCAACCACGCCACGCTAAGCGACCTGCTTCGTCGCCTGGTTGCCAGCACGATGCGTCACTGACGGTGAAAAAGCTTAACCGGCGAGGCCGACCGCACGGCCAATCGCCGGATCACTTGAGGCTCGCGAGGGTTCAGCCGTACTGCAAATGTCGGCGAATATGCCGCACACAAGCGCCGCCAACAGAAACCGGCTTAGCGTATGTGGAACTCGGATCGGACCTATCATCGCCTTTCCGGCATGTGAACGAACAGCCGCTATCGGGGATGTACTTCCAGCAGCGGGAAGGCAGCTTTGTTAGCGGCGTTAGGCTTGCCGGGGCTTGAACCATTCCGCGACATCCGCCTCGGCCAATGTCCCAGCGGCCAAAGCGAGAACGATCTGGATAGCCTCTTCTGGTGCGAAGGTGATGCGGATATCGTTTAGTGCCAAAAACAGGCGCGCCAAGACCCATGCCGTTCGCTTATTTCCATCGGTGAAAGGATGGTTTCGCGCCACGCCATAGGCATAGGCCGCTGCCAAGCAGCAGAGATCGATTTCGCCATACACCCATTGGTTGCGCGGCCGCGCCAAAGCGGATTCCAGCCCCGATGCATCCCTCACGCCGATGGGGCCACCGTGTTCGGCTAATTGCCGATCATGGATCGCCAGGGCCAGCTCGGTCTCAATCCAGACCGGCTCGATGGATTGCGCCATGTTACTTGGCCAAGACTCGCAGGATATCGCGATCCTCGCGCATGATCTGCTCGGCCAAGGCCATCTTGGCCTCGAACGAAGGGTCGGCAGCGGTGATCCGGATGCCGTCGGGCGTTTCCGAAATGTACAAGGTATCGCCCACGCCAGCACGCAGCTTGGCGAGCAGTTCCTTAGGCAGCACGACACCGGCGGAGTTGCCGATCCTGGTGATCTTGAGACTGGCGTTCATACGCTCGTTATAACATGATGTGGTCCGATCTCAAGAGGCGTATTTTGGCTCTGGCCATCCTTGGCCAGCAGGAGAAGCACAATGGGACATTCAGATCTGGACCCTGCCGTGCATGAACGGCGCCCCTGGAACGCAGGGCAAAATGTCGGCGCCAAGCGGCCGTTGAAACTTCGAGATATCTGGGCCATCCGCTTCTATCTCGACGAGCACAAACGGCTGCGTGATCGCGCGCTGTTCGATCTTGCCATCGACAGCAAGCTGCGCGGCTGCGACCTCGTCAAGATCAGGATCGGGGACATTGTAAGCGGCGGTCAGATCCGCAACCGCTCTACTGTCATCCAGCAAAAAACAGGCAGGCCGGTGCAGTTTGAAATCATGACCGAGGCCCGCAAGAGTCTCGAGGCATGGCTCAGCCGGCGCGGAGGCACGATCCTCTACTTCGCTTTCCCAAGTCGTATCGATTATCTCGGGCACCTGAGCACACGGCAATATGCCAGACTGCTCGACGAGTGGGTGGAAACCGTGGGTCTCGACAAACGGGAGTATGGCACGCATTCGATGCGGCGGACGAAGGTGTCACTGATCTATAAGGCCACGGGCAATCTGCGGGTCGTGCAGATTTTGCTCGGTCATACCAATATCGAGAACACGGTCAGATATCTGGGCGTGGATATCGATGATGCCCTGACCTTGTCTGAAAGGACGGAGATTTGAGCGGACGCCGGCCTTGGGCCTAATGCCCAAGGCCGGATCTGTCTCGACGGAATGAAGGGCAAGCCGTTCCAGGCGGCAAGGTCGTGGCATCCGGAAAGTCCGCTGACGTTAAGCAAATGCGTTTAGCAGCCATTCATTCATCACGATGGGAGCCGACGATTGCTGAAGCTCAAATTTGGCAAGAAGCCGCCGATCCGATCAATGTGTCGGCTTTTTTCTGGAAGAGCTCAGCTCGCGCCCGGTGCCTGTCAGCTTCATGAGCATCAAGGCCATTGGCTTTCTCTCGTTCTTCGCTGGGCCGCATGCAATAGTAAGCTGCGTCAATCTGGTCGAACATTGGTTTTCCTCTCGTGGCGGTAGCCTTTTGGAGCTGGCAGACCCTCGTCAGTGCAGGGATTTGTTTTTTTGAGATAGTTATGGCTCTGCGATGGCCGCACTGCTTCCAACTGTTGCCGGTGGCCCACTCATATGACGAAGTGCCGCCGGATCGCAGAGCACGAGCCGGCGGTTGCGCAGCTCGATTATCCCCGTTCCGCGCAGTCCCTGCAGAACTCTGTTCACATGGACCGGTGAGATTCCCACGATATCTGCGATTTCATATTGGGTCAGGGGCATCGCGCATCGATTTTTGATTGTTTGGCCCGTGCCTTCGAGACGATCATACACCTCGCAAATCAGATCGCAGATGCGTTCAGTGGCAGTAAGGCAACCTAGATTTACGATCCAGCGTTCTCTGCCGCGCATCGCTTTGAGCATTCCAGAAAAGACCCTGGCAGCGCTATCACCCAAATGATCGGGACGTCGGCTTATTTGATCGAGCGGGATAGCATAAGCCCTAAGCGGTGTCAGTGCTACTACCGGGAGCGTGGCGCTGGCTCCCAGGAGCCATTGTGGTTCACAGTACTCACCCGGTAGGAACAGTGCGGTGATTTGGCGCCGCCCGTCCTTGAGTAAGCGATACTGGCCAGCCCATCCTTCTTGGATCCGATAGAGATTATCGCTGTGCTCCGTCGGCCTCGCAAGAAATTCGGAGCGCCGGAAATGCCTTAGCGCGAAAGAGGTCTGTGTAGCGTGATTGGCCATAGAGACTCGCCCCCTCCAAGGTTACGCTGCGTCCTCCCACCTTCAGGATATTAAAAAAATTACATAGGTGAACGGGAGCGGCGGCTTGCGACCATGCGTGTTATAAGAGGGGTATGCTGCCTACGCAGCACCTTCCCACATTACTTACGGTGTCAAAGCTTGCCACGCCGTACCAGCTAACCTGAGTTAGCACGGGGGAACATGCCTTCAGGCATTCAATATGCTTTGACGGAGCCGATTTTTCCAATCCGCCCCTTCCTCATTATCGCCGCATATCCGGCTGTGGGAGAGATCATCATGCTACGAGCCCTGTTCGCACCTTTGCTCGCTTTCGCCGCCTCTCTGGGCAGCGTGAACTCCATTCCGCCAACGTCGCCGGATCCATCGATGCCGCCGCCGGATCCCGCCCCAGCACCGCAACCTTCGCCATCGCCATCGCCCTATCCGTCGCCTTCGCCAATGCCTCCATCGCCAACCCCGCCTCCCATGCCCGATCCCAATGGACCAGTTCGCTGATGGCCTGGCTACTTGCTCAGGAAGGGAAGGTGCCAGGTCAGGACGCCGCCGATCGCGACAGTGCTCTGGAAGGCGAGGCCTACACCATCAACTTCGGCCCGCAGCATCCTGCCGCGCATGGTGTGCTGCGGCTGGTGCTGGAACTCGACGGGGAGATCGTCGAGCGGGCCGACCCCCATGTCGGCTTCCTTCATCGCGGCACCGAAAAGCTGATCGAGCACAAGACCTATCTGCAAGCGCTGCCCTATTTCGACCGGATGGATTACGTCTCGCCGCTGTGTCAGGAGCACAGCTTCGTGCTGGCAATCGAGAAGCTGCTCGACCTTCCCGTGCCGCCGCGCGGGCAATATCTGCGCGTGCTGTTTGCCGAGATGACGCGAATATCCAACCATCTTCTGGCGGTGGGCAGCCATATCATGGATGTCGGCGCGATGACGCCCAATCTATGGCTCTTTGAACTACGCGAGCAATTGCTGGGCTTTCACGAAAGAGCCACAGGCGCGCGGATGCATGGCAACTGGTTCCGCCCTGGCGGGGTGCATCAAGATGTGCCGCAAGCGCTGCTCGACGATATGGATCGCTGGCTGAAGAGCTATGGCCCGATGTTCGAGGATTCCATTGCTCTGGCCGCAGACAATCCGATTTTCAAGCAGCGCAACGTCGATATCGGCACTGTGGGGCGCGAAGATGCCATAGCCTGGGGCTTTTCCGGGCCGATGCTGCGCGCCTCGGGCGTGCCATGGGATCTGCGCCGGAGCCAGCCTTACGAGATCTATGACCGGCTCGATTTCGAGGTGCCCATCGGCACCAATGGCGACTGCTATGACCGTATGCTGGTCCGTGCCGAAGAGGTGCGGCAATCGGCGCACATCATGCGACAATGTCTGGATGCCATGCCCGATGGCCCGGCTGCGCTGCGCAACGGCAAAGTCACCCCGCCGGACCGCGCGACGATGAAAAGCTCGATGGAAGCGCTGATCAACCAGTTCAAGCTCTACACCGAGGGCTTTCATGTCCCAGCTGGCGAGGTTTATGTCGCCACCGAGAGCCCCAAGGGCGAGTTTGGCGTCTATCTGGTCTCCGACGGCAGCAACAAGCCCTGGCGCTGCAAGGTACGGCCCACGGGCTTCAGTCATCTACAGGCGCTGGAGTTTATGGCGAAAGGCCATATGCTGGCGGATGTCACGGCTATTCTGGGTTCGCTCGACATCGTCTTCGGTGAGATCGACCGTTAGAAACGGGAAGGTCGCACGGTCATCCGGTCTTTGATGATTCTGTTAATTGCCGAGACGCGCTTGATCCTGCCAGGTCGAGGTGACCAGGGATCATGGGCGGGCGGATTCCTAAGGCCGCGCCCTATTTCATGCCAGTTCCGATATGGCGGACCGGCAATCCCGAGCACATTCAAAGCACATTTGAGCGCAAAGCTGGCAGTGGGCATGCATATGATGCCGGCACTCTTCGCCGCAGCGATCACAGATCGTCACGCATGTTTGCAGCATCAGCTCGAGCGAGGAAACATTGCTCCCGGTGCGGCGCACAGCGAGGCGCGCCGTCGCGGCGCAAACATCGGCACAATCGAGACAGGACCTGATGCACTGGCGCATATCCATCTCTTCGGCCAGGCAGGCATCCGCACAGGACGTGCACATCAAGTTACAAAGCATGGCATGACGTGCTGAGGTGGCCAAAGACTCGTTGCCCGCGCCCTGTACATCCGGATGCAGGTTGATCATTTTTTCAATGGACATGATCTGGCTTTCATTTTGAGAGAGCTGAACTGGATCCGCGCTTGAAAGTTGGGGCGCGTTTTCCATTCGCGATCGAGCGACATGTGAACGCTGCTGCTTCTTCGCTCATCAACTGGGCTGGTAAAGAGCGAGGACCGCCACGCAACACCCTCGTGTCCGGGGCGGTCTACGCGTTACCTGGCCCGCTTAGCAGGAGGATGGTTCTCACGGATAGGCCAAGCCATAGTAGCTAAAGACCTTGGATCCATAGTCCCGATCGAAGACGGGGTCTTCACTGATCGAATAGTGCGGCGCACCTTCCAACGTTTCGCGATCGATATCGACGATGTAGCCGCCTTTTTCGCTATCGTAGGTCAACTTCTCCCATGGAATGGGATAATAGTCGCTGCCCAAACCGAACAACCCTCCGAATTGCAGTACCGCGTAACGTACCTGCCCAGAGCGCTTTTCGACCATGAAATTGTAGATAGATCCCAGGCTATCGCCGACCACATTGTAGACGGAACTGCCTTCCACCTTGTTGGATGCGATAAGGGTGGAGGTTTCTTCGATGGCAAGATCTGGATCGTTCATGACTGTTCTCCAAAAGAAGGGGGGCGGGTGTGCTTTCGGTTGATATCAAGCGATGCGGTTAGACATGCGAGGACGAAGCAACAGGACCATTTCGGTCAATTGGTGAAGGGGACCCAGTGCCTCAATCTATCCAGGTGGAGTGGTTCTACTTGCGCGGCGAAAACCCCAGGCCGTCATGACGTTGGTCAAGATTATCATTGACAGGCCAACGCAAAAGATAAATGCGAGCATCACTTGTCTCCATGAGTTGGGATCAGTCCATTACGAGACGTTGTTGCACGAACCTCCGAGCGTGTAATTTCGTCGCGAATGCGCACGCCGCCTCAAAATTTGCCTGGCGAGCCTATGCGGAAGGTCAGCGTGCCCGAACCGGCTTAGGTGTCCGGGCACGCCTCGGACAGCGCATTCGGCAAGAGGAGCGCTGGCCTGTCCAACGGTGCCGTGTTCCCCCAGGCTCCGCCAGATTGAATGTCGGGCTGGCGTGCTCCGACCTCAGGGGGAGCATCAGAACACGCCAGGGCCGCCTTCGTCCGTGGGTCAACGCAGCCTTAGTTTCGAACGAGTCTGCAACGAGATGGTTGCTACAAACAAATCCATGTTAGAACTTTTGCCATCTCGCATTACGCGCAGTTCGGAAAAAAATTGGAACTTGCCCTCTGCCTGGCGGGCAGAGAAGCGATATCCGACCATCATCCGATGCTGAAGCACGCTCAAAACGGCACGAACAAGCATGCTGAGATCAGATGCTAGCCAGATATCTAACCTAAGAGCGATGTGAGCACCCGTCGTCTCGGGCCAAGTTATCGTTACGGATTGCCGTCAGGCTTGATGCGGGCCCGCTCATCGAGTGGATAGTCCTCCGGCTTCACCTGGCTGAAATTGGGACGATCATCGACCTGCTCTGCCGGTTGAGCGCCGCCGGTTCTCGTATCCCGATCCTCGGTGGTGGGCGGAATGACATCGCCCAGTGGGCCTTCGCGCTTTTGGCTGGCGGCATGATCCTTGTCTCGCTCTTCCATGGGCATCTCCTGCTTGATGGGAGGATTATCGACCGTGACGAAACAGGGGCCTATGCAATGGAAACGCCAGGCGGAGCCTGGGCTTTCTGTTGAAGCCCGATCCCATGATCACACCAACGGTGCTAGCCGTGTACCAGCAATAACCGCGCCGAGCCTCTTCCGAAGGGCCGCAGCGACCACTATGCGCTTCCCCCCTCAACCATTCACCACGCTGCCGCCATTTGGATGCAGCACCTGCCCGGACATATAGCTGGCATCTTCGCAGGCCAGGAACAGGAAGGCTGGCGCCACCTCATTGGGCTGGCCGGGCCGCTTCATCGGCGTCTTTTCGCCGAAATGCGCGATCTTTTCCGGATCAGCCCCACCGCAAGGATTGAGCGGCGTCCAGATCGGGCCGGGAGCCACGGCGTTTACCCTGATGCCCTCGCCGATCAGATTTTCCGAGAGCGACCGGGTGAAGGCCGTAATTGCGCCCTTGGTGGAGCTATAATCGAGCAGGTTGCTCGCTCCCTGATACATGGTGACCGACGTGCAATTGACGATGGAGGCACCGCTTTGCAGGTATGGACGCACCGCCTGCACCATATGGAACATCCCGAAGATGTTGGTTTGAAAGGTGCGCTGAAGTTGCTCTTCGGTGATGTCGGTGATGTCGTCGTCCGGGTGCTGCTCGCCGGCATTGTTCACCAGAATGTCGATTTGCCCGAACACCTCCAGCACGCGCTGGGCGACATGCTCACACATCTTGCGCGAGCCCACGTCGGCCTTGATGGTGATGGCGCGGCGGCCCTCAGCCTCGACGATACGCTGCGTTTCCGCCGCGTCGTCATCCTCCAGCAGATAAACGATGGCGATGTCAGCGCCCTCACGGGCATAGAGTGCAGCCACCGCCCGCCCGATTCCGCTATCGGCCCCGGTGATGATCGCCACCTTGCCCTTAAGCCGGTCCGCGCCGCGATAGCGTGGTTGCCATTCGGGTTTTGGGGTCAGCTTGCTCTCATGGCCGGGCAAGGGATCTTCGTGGATCATTTCCTGAATGTCGGTCACGATGTTGCTCCTGATGTTTGCCTTAGCCTCGGTGAGGGCGCAAAAGCTTAGCATGTCCAAGACGCGGTGCCTGGCAGGGTTCCGCGTGCAACCAACACAGGTTAGGTAACTTGGTGGAAATAGCGTGCCCGGCCTCGGGAGTGGCCGACCGGGCACGCAAGGTTGGATCGGGAAGGGGAACACTTCCTGAACGGGCTTGGCCGAACACGGCTGGATTGTCTCAACAGGGGGCGACCGGTTTGGGACAATCCTGGGTTGTGAACAGCCTGCTGTGAGGATCGTTCCGACCAATCGGATGCGTCCTAACGTATGATAGGAAAGTCGAAATCCCCTAGCCCGGATAGGGTGTGTGCTTGAGCAAACCGGCAAGATGGGCAGCATTGCCGGCCAGCATTCCGGCGGTCTTGCTCACCATATCAGGCGTGCTAGGCAGATCCGTGAAATCGCTGGAGCCCATGGCCTCGCCCCCCCAATAGCACACTGCGATCGGGGGGATGGTCCACCCAACATCGTTGAGCGCCTGAAAGAGTTGCGACGAGACATAATGTGCACCGTCCTCATTGCCCACGATAGCGGCAACAGCCAACTTGCCGTAGATGGGGATGCGGCCTTCTTCGTCCGTCTCTTCCAGAAAAGCGTCCATGCGTTCCAACACCCGCTTGGCCACGCTTCCAAGCTGACCAAGCCAGAGCGGGCTACCAAAGATCACAATATCATGCGCCAGGATCTTGGTCCGCAGCGCAGGTCAGTCGTCGCCAACGCCCTCATCGGAGGTGACGCCCGGCTTAATGTTCAGTGCGGCGACGCGCACCGTTTCAGTCAGCTCGACGCCCTTGTCGACAAATGCCTGCTCCAGCGCCGCGATCATCGCGTCGGTGGAAGAGGCTTGCGCCGGATCGGGCTTGAGGGTGCAGTTGAGGGCCAGGGCTTTGAGCATGATCGTCGCTTTCTGCTGGGGCTGCGCATCGCTTCGCCGGGAGAAAAGGTGATCGGCACGCCATCCAGATCGCGTGCCATCGCCGAGGTTAGGAGGCTGGCGCCTCATTTGTTCCCTTCGTGCCGCCGATGCATCGGTCGGGACGAAGGGCTTATGCGATCATGGCGTTCGCCGAAGACGAAAGTCGTTACGATCCGCGTCTCTTTAGAAGATTCGCTTTTCGGATAGCCTGAGAGGAAAGCGGTGATCGTTATCTCCCCTACCGCTTTGGGTCCTCGTCTGGTCCCTCGGCTCAGCGATTCTCAAACTGCTCGTCCCGTTCCCGTTCGTCAGCATCGGCGAATTTTCAATCTCCCTAACCTGGGCAAGTTTGCCGGAGCCCATACCGCTTCGCCGGCTTCCCTCCACGGCAGCTCATTACCCGGACGGCTGCCATGCGAGGAGGGCTGATATGGCCGAAGCTAACGAGCAACCAGCACAGAACGAGAGCGCACCCCAGAACGAGAAGCCCGCTGAAGGAGAGCGTCCCGCAGCGACCACCAACGGAGCGCGGAAAACCAATGCCCACACAGGCGC
This sequence comes from Novosphingobium terrae, assembly GCF_017163935.1. Lineage (NCBI taxonomy): Bacteria > Pseudomonadati > Pseudomonadota > Alphaproteobacteria > Sphingomonadales > Sphingomonadaceae > Novosphingobium > Novosphingobium terrae. The sequence continues at coordinate 1,798,251 of NZ_JABVZR010000001.1, forward strand.
CGACAAGAAAAGCGGTGCGCCGTCCAAGGCCCGGGCAAAGTCGGACCTGCAGACGGCGATCGCTTCCCTCAAAGAGGATCACCGCAAGGTGGAAAATCTTTTCGCACGATATGAGAAAGCGGACGAGGACTCGCGGAACGAGCTGATCGAGCAGGTTTGCCGATCGCTTATCATTCATACCTTGCTGGAAGAGGAAATCTTCTATCCGGCATGCCGCGAGGCTTTCCCGCAGGATGCTCCTCTCGATGAGGCGCAGGTCGAGCATGACAGCGCGAAAATCCTGATCGTCGACCTCCTGAACTGCCCGGAGCAGGACCGCTTCCGTGATGCCAAGTTCAAGGTCCTGCGCGAGCAGATTCTCCACCATGTCAAAGAGGAAGAGGGCCCAAAAGGCATCTTTGCGCAAGCGGAGGCTTGCTCATCCGACATTCCCGATCTGGCCTTGCGGTTGAACGACCGAAAGACCGAACTGGAAGCCGCGAACAGGCTTCCCGATCCCTCGCCGGTGGCGATCGCCGGCATCACGCGGGAACGTTCCCGCAAATTGCAGGAGAGTGAAATGGCAAGTTATCAGCAAAGCCGCGAGCGTGACGATCGCGGCCGCTTTACCGACCATGACGACGATCGACGGCAGTCGCATGGTGCAACCGGACGTGGGCGCGATGAAGAAGGGCGCTTCGCGAGCGGGGGAGGCGGAAGCGAGGGGGGCCATGATCGTGACTATAGCCGCGATGATGGAAGGTCACGTTCGGCCCAGCAGCGCCCTCGGGACGATGACGGGCGATTCAGATCGGGTCGAGGCGATTACGACGATCGGCGCTATGACTCGCGTTTTCAGGGCCGCGACGATGATCGCGGCCACGGCGGCTGGTTCGGAGACAGCCAGGGCCATTCGGAGGCATCGCGGCGCGGCTGGGACAATCCCGATCATGGGCCGAGCGGCTGGCGCGGCGACAGTCGTGGTCATTCGGAGGCCTCGCGCCGTGGTTGGGATAATCCGGACCATGGGCCCAGTGGATGGTATGGTGACAGTCGAGGTCATTCCGATGCTTCACGTCGTGGCTGGGACAATTCCGACCACGGTCCCAGCGGCTGGTATGGCGATAGCCAGGGCCACTCGGAGGCCTCGCGTCGAGGGTGGGATGAGCGCGGGGGTGGTCGCGATTATGATCGCCATGGTTCTCGCTCTCAATCCTACGATGACCGTGACGACCGAGGGCACTACCAGCAACGCGCACGCGACGATGATGACGACCGTGGTCGCGGACATGGCGGCTGGCGTGGTGACCCTCAGGGCCACGCCGAGGCTTCGAGGCGTGGCTGGGAAAACAGGCGCTGAAGTCCTCTCCCCTTTCCAGTGATCGGTGCTTCAGGAGGCTGGGTCGCGCTTTGCTGTTGATCCTGCAAGAAGATCGAGGGTGAAGACAGTCTCTTGGTGGATGGGTCGGGGCCGGCAGCCTCGGCCCGTCTTCCATTTAGATCGCTTGCTTCGGATCGCTGCCTGATGACGCGAAGTCGCTTATGCACAAGCGACGCCCCTTGGCCGGTGATTTCAGCCCGCCGACCCGGGCGAGATGCGAACCAACGTGTTCCCTTTGGCGCTGGGCCTGGTGAATGGTTCCGCCCATTCGACCAACCCGAGCAAGCGCTCGTCATCATCGAAGATCGGCCAGACACGCGCATTCCACCAGCCGTTGACCGTCTGGCCTGCCTCATCGAGGACGAGATAGGGCATGTCGATGAGTTCCGCAGTGGCGCCGCGCTGGGATAATGCCCAGAATTTCGCGAAATTTTCCTTCGGTTTGCCGTGCAGATCAAAAACATCCAGAATCGATGTGTCCCTGATCGCTTCGGCGTCAACGTGACTGTGTCTCGCGCCAAAATCATTGATTTCTTTAACCTGCAGCTCCGGAGTCAGGAGCACGCAGCCGACATTCACCGCCGAAAACATACGACGGAAGCTGCCGGCCGCCAGATCGTCGCGCACTTGCGCGCTGCGAACTCCGCTGTGCGGCTTGCGTGTCGCCCGGCGCAGGCGCCATTCTGACGGCGAGAGGATATCGACGAAGGGCACATCCATCAAATGGCGTCCCTTGCTGTCATAGATGACATAGGTGCAGACCATTGGATCGTCACCAGCGGCGAGAAGATCGCACGCCATGCCCGGAATGGCCTTGCAGACCTCGATGTAGGCGTGGTGCAGGTCGTGAAAGTCCATGTCGGGATCGTTGCGCTGCGTGGCTCCCGGACGGTTGAGGCGGAGTTTGAAGACAGGCATGGCGTGTTTCCTCCGGTTCAGTTTACCCGTGGTTGGAGATGTAGATAGTTGGGCTCGAAGGCGCTGACCCTCATCAGCTTTTCAATGTTCGGAATGCGCAGCGTGCCGCTTGCAAGTTCGATGACGCCATCTTGTCGCAACTGCTGAAGAACCCTATTCACATGGACGGCAGTCAGCCCCATGGTGTCCGCTAGATCGACCTGGGTGAGCGGTAGCTGCATCGAATTTCCGTCCACCCGGCCCACCACCGACAGCCGAAGCCACATTTCCGCGAGCAGATGAGCGATCCGGTCGTAAGCATTGCGTTGGCCCATATTGACCAGCCATTCGCGAAGCACGCTGTCATCGACCAACGAAGACCACCATAATGCGCGCGCCAGGCGGGGTCGCTCATCAAGCACTGACAGCATTTTCTCCTTGGGGATGACAGCGATCCGAGCCTCACTCAGCAGGCCGATACAGTGGTCCATCTCCTTGAGAATAAAGACATGGATATCGCACAGATCGCCGGGAATGAGATAGGCCATGATTTGTCGTCGACCATTCGGGAGGACTTTGTAGCGCATGGCCCAGCCGTCGACGAGTAGGAAGACGTTCTCCGGACGATCGCCCTCTTTGATCACATCGCATTTTGGCTGAAAGACACGGACATCATCGCAAAGCCAGTTGAGCGCGGCTTTGTCGTCCAGGCTGATGTCGGCAAACATCGACAGCTTGGCAGCGAGCGGGTTTTCCATTCTTTCTCCCCCTTAACCCTAAATAGAGAAGCGGATTATTTATGTCTCCTAACATAGGTTAAAACATGGAGCCTGATCGGCGAGATGAGCGTTAAGTGCGGCCAAAAACCAAGATTACTGATATCGCTCAGCGTCCTCACATATGTTTGTGATCTAGTTGATGGCCTCTATTCCAGGATCGCATCTCCTTCCGAAGATCGAATCAGCAAGGGACATACGGACATGGAGGCGCCGCTCGAAAACCGCCGTATCCTCGTGATTGAGGATGCTGCTCTTATTGCAGCTGAACTGGCCGAGGATCTGGAATTGGCTGGTGCAATGGTGATTGGTCCGGCTGGCTGCCCGGCCAGGGCGCTGGATCTGGCGGCGGGGGAAAACATCGACGCGGCGGTTCTGGACGTCAATTTGGGGGGCGTCATGTCATATTCCATCGCCGACCGGCTCATGGAGCGTCACATCCCTTTCCTGTTCACCACCGGCTATGACGATGGCAGCCTTCCGGCTCGCTATAAAGAGGCGCCGCGATTGACCAAGCCCACGCCTACCCAGCAGGTTGTCAGAACCTTGGAGAAATTGTTGGCCAACTAGTTTCTGGTGCCCCAATCCCCCATCGTTGAGCAGCAGTAACTCGCCGGTTGGCTGCCGACAGCGGAGATGCAGCACAGTGCTACGGACGTCATTGGTTGCCTCCGTCATCAAGATGAACAAACGGAAGCTTTTGATTAGGACAATCCGGCCCGGGAACCTGGTTTGTCAGCGGGCGCGATCGGTTCCATCGCACGTAGAGAAACTTCCGATCCCAGGCGTTATGTTCGACGCATCTGTGCAGCATGCCCCGCACGAGGGCGTGAGTGTTATTGACCTTCCTTCCAGGAAGCGGCGCCTACGAATTGAAGGACATCATCCTCGACGCGCAATTCGCGTAGCGCCATCTCTCTCTGTGCTTCGGCTTCGAATTCGGGATGCTCGGCATAGGTCTCGACGACCGGTGCCATGCGCACCAGGATCGCCTCCGCCGCAACATCGGCAGGCAGGATGCTATTTTGTTCACACCAGGTGCGCAGAAGGACGATATCGGGGAAGCCCTGATTGTTGCTCATACTCTCCGCGTAGCCCGCAATAATCTGGGGCCATGTCAGCGCGACGGAGCGCAACGCGCTGAATGCTTCTTCCCATGCCTCGCGCGGAGCATTGAAGGCCGGCAGCTGGAAGCCGTCGAGATCGGGGGTGGGGGCGCGAAGTGAGTCCATACGGATCTAAATGCGGGAAAGCCGGTCAGGTTCATTCCGACCGCCGACCGCCGGGCTCCAACGTTTGCATCACTGGCACCTCAGGCGCGTATGGGGCGTTATGCCCCTATGGTAAGCAAGCGCCCCCTCAAGGTTTTCCGCACCTCTGCTGGCTTTGAGGACGCCTATATCGCGGCGCCCAGTCAAAAAGCCGCGTTGGAGGCATGGGGGGCGAAGCGAAACCTCTTCGCTCAGGGCGCCGCCGAGGTGGTCAGGGATCCAGAGATGATCAAAGCGGCGCTTGCGCGTCCCGGCCAAGTGCTGCGCGTTCCTCGGGGTACAACTGCGGAGCACCTCGCTGCCGCAGCAGCGGGCGCACCACCAAAAGGGAAGAGCGCACCATCAGATGGAGCCAACGCGCCAAAGCGCCACGCGAAACCCAAGCCAAGACCGAGCCGGGAAAAGCTGGACGCTGCGCATGAGAAATTGGAGGCGAAACGTCAGGAACAGGCTTCAGCAGAGGCTGAAGTGTCCGAGCAGATTGAGGTGCTAAAGGCGGAATTGGGCGAGCGCAAACGACAGCACGCGCGGGAGCTCGCCGATTTCGAGCAGGAGGTTGACCGGCAGGAACGTCTCTATCGCAACGCCCTATCCAAATGGCGAGGCTGACGCATGTCGTCTTCTACGCCGCGATGAGAGCAAACTTTCGACCTCTTGATGCTGCGTTGGGACACTTATATTCATGCGGCAGCTATCGCGGTGAAGAAATAATTGAATGTCCTTGGAACTGAAATGTTTCTGAGGTTATGAGCATTTGACGCGTGGACTATCCATTCCGCCGATTTGCGTCACAAGCGTTCCCGGTCAGTTTCGGCCCCCGTAGACCGGGAACGCTTGTTCGGCTTGTTTAACGGAATTTCTGCCAACCTCATGAGCATCGCGGTGCAATCAGACCTGCTGTCCTTGTTGGCGGGGGTCTGATGCTCAGGACGATCATTCGATTGCAAGAGCCTGCGCTTTTGATGAAGCTTGGTGGCGATCCGGATCTTCGTGACGATCCATGCTTGGGCGAGGCTATTTCTCACGTCATGGCTCAGCCCGCCGAAGAGCGATGGCTCTTCGACATCGTGACCGATGATGGCTTTATGACCTACACGCTTATTCAGGACATTGCCCGGACCGAGGAGTTTGCGGTTTGGCAACGTGGCGAGACCACGCCAAACCGGCAAACTGAACTCGTTGACGCCTGACCCGGCTTGAACCGGTTCACCTGCTGTTCGAAGCTGCGCCCGACTTCTTCCTTTTGGTCGCTTTTCCAAGCTCGACCCACACCGGCGCGTGGTCGCTGGTTTTCTCCCAGCCCCGGACCCTCATATCGACCTGGGCATCGCGCAGCATGGCGGCCGCAACCGGGTTGAGCAGCAGATGGTCGATGCGCAGGCCCGCATTGCGCTCATAGGCATGGCGCAGGTATTTCCAGAAGGTGTAGACCACCTTTCCGGGATGCCGTTCGCGCAGGGCGTCGCACCAGCCCTGACCCAGCAGCCTTGAATAGGCTTTACGCACGTCAGGGGCAAAGAGGGCGTCATCCCGCCAGCGATCGGGCGCATAGACGTCGAGATCGGTGGGCATGACGTTAAAATCGCCCATGCAGATGACCGGCGCATCCAGGGTGATCAGCGTCGAGAGGTGCTGTTCGAGCCGCTTGAACCATTGCAGCTTGTAATCGAATTTGGGCCCCGGGCGCGGATTGCCGTTGGGCAGATAAAGTCCGGCAATCAGCACACCATTGACCGCAGCCTCGATATAGCGGCTTTGCGCGTCATCCGGATCGCCCGGCAGCCCGCGCCGCGTTTCGTGGATCTCGCCGACACGGCTGAGGATAGCGACGCCGTTCCAACTTTTCTGTCCATGCCAGATCGCCTGATAACCTGCGTTGAGCAAAGCGGCCTGCGGAAATCTGTCCTGCGGCGCCTTGAGCTCCTGCAGGCAGACGATGTCCGGTTCGGCAAGGTCCAGCCAACGCAGCAGTACGGGCAAGCGGCCATTGACCCCGTTCACGTTGTAGGTGGCGATCTTCACAGTGGGCGCCTTACAGATCCGGCAGCGTCTGGGAGGCCCGACTCCAATCCGTCAGGGCCTTCGAACTGACGCGCTTCAACAATTCTGCCGCATCGCAGATATGGAAATGCGCGGGTGTGTCGATCGTCTCCATCTCCTTCCAGGTGATGGGCGCGGCAACGGGCGCGCCGGCACGGGCTCGCACGACGTAGGGCATCACCGCTGTCGCACCGCGCTGGTTGCGCAGGTAATCGACAAAAATACGGCCCTTGCGCTGCGCTTTGGGCAAGGCGGCCGTGAAATGCTCGGGGTCCATATGCGAAACTGCCCGAGCCAGACGATGCGCGAAGTCCTTGACCTCATCCCATTCGGCCTGCGGCACGAGCGGTGCGACAATATGGACGCCCTTGCCGCCTGTCACCATCGGGAAGGTCTCCAACCCCATCGACGCGAGAATGTCCCGAAACTTGAAGGCAGCGGCCCGCACCGCCTCGAAATCCAGGCCCTCATCGGGATCGAGATCGAAGACCAGCCTGTCGGCTTTCTCGACATCCTCGATCCTGGCACCCCACCCATGAAACTCAATGGTGCCCATCTGCACACAGGTGAGGAGGCCTTCTGGCGTATCGAGAAAGAGGTAGGGCTCCTCGCGCCCGTCCTTCTCCATGATGCCGACATGCCTGACCTTGTCGCCAAAGGTCCCCGCGTCATGCTTCTGGAAGATACATTTCTTCGCTCGTCCCTGTGGGCAGCGCACCAGGCTGATCGGGCGGCTGCCGAAGCGAGGCAATGACACCAGGTCGAAAGCTGGTGTCATTGTCAGCATAGTCAGCCAATAGCGTCGAGATCGACCTTCAACTCCCTTGGCCAATGACGCAGCGCGCCGGCAGCCTCCATGAATGTCTTGGCATCCGCAGCCTTGGCCAGCGGCAGACAGGCATCGTCGAGGTCTTCGGCGATGCCGGCTTTCACAAACAGAGCCTGTGCCTCCGCTCCAAACCCGATATATTTGCAGTGAGCAAATGCATCGTTGATGAAATCCTTGGCCGCTGCATCCATGGCCAGCAATGCTGCCCCCTCGGCCGAGAGAACCACGGCAACCGCGTCAAACAGCACCGACGGCCCGCCATCCACCTTGTGCTTGGCGGCAATCGTCGTGCCATCAGACAGAGTTACCCCTGCGATCTTCGGAGCGACCACCTCATAAACAGCCCCTCCGGCGGTAACTGCCTTTATGAGCGCCTTGACGATCGCGGCATCGGCGCCATCGCTGAGCAAGATGCCCAGCTTGCGACCCTTGAAGGTCGCGGGTCCATTCTTCACGATGCTAAGCTTGTCCGATACGGGCAAATCGAAGATCGGCTCACGCGCAGCGATTGCAGCAGCAGGAAGAGGCAAGCCGAGACCGTCGGCCACGGTTCCAGCCAGCCCAGCATCGACATTCAGTAAGTGCGAGACCACACGCGAACGGATGTCAGGCCGTTCGACTTTCGAGAGTTCGAAGACCAAGGCATCCCCTATATGCTTCTGCTCGATCGGCGTCTGGCTCATATAGAACTGCCGTGCCTGGCTGTAGTGATCCGCAAAGCTTTCAGAGCGTACGCGCTGCTTGGCACCGTCAGCCTGGTCGGCAAAGCTGGTGAAGCCGCGCATCGGATCTTCGCGCGGGCCCCCTTGGGATGGGCCCCAGCTGTTTGGTTCATAGTTGGCCCGCCCCTTGGGGTTGCGCATCGCCATGTGACCGTCTTGCTGAAAATGGGCCATCGGGCACCTGGGAGCGTTGATCGGGATATGGGTGAAATTGGGGCCGCCCAGTCGTTTAATCTGGGTGTCAAGGTAAGAGAAATTGCGGCCCTGCAGCAGCGGATCGTTGGAGAAGTCGATGCCGGGCGGCACGTTCTGCGTGCAGAAAGCCACCTGCTCGGTCTCCGCGAAGAAATTATCGACGACCCGATCGAGAACCAGACGGCCGACAATGCGCACCGGGACGAGTTCCTCCGGAATGAGCTTGGTCGCGTCGAGCACATCGAAATCGAAGCTGTCGGCGAAGGCGTCGTCAAACAGCTGGACGCCTAGCTCCCATTCGGGAAAGTCGTCTGTGGATGGCTCCCGCGTTGCAAGCACTTTTTGAAATTCTGACGATCGGTCGGGTGCAGTCGTCTGTCCGGCCTGTTGATGCAGTCGTTTCGGACTGCTGGCCCTGATGGGGTCCGAAAAACAGAGTTCCTATCGCCTTCACAGGCTGTTGCGCCTAAGACTTTCCACGGGTTGTCCCTGTTCCCGGTCTGACCGGTGTCGCCATCATTTCTCTTTGCGCTCACAACTCCGTTCGGCCGATCACCTCAGCCGGATTGCGTACTCATGCGGCCAATCCGGGCACATGGTGTGATTGATAGACCTGACCGCGTGTCATGACCGCCCACGCGATCCGCGCTATCTTGTTGGCCATGGCGACGCTGGCCACGCGGGCAGATTTTCTAGCCAGTATCCCAACGAGAAACGGGTGAACCGTTGCAGGGCCCTCCTTGGCGCGGCGTAGCAGGGAGGTCGCCCCGATGACCAACAGCTGCCGTAGATATTTATCGCCCATCTTGGTGATCCGGCCAAGGCGCTCCTTGCCGCCACTCGACTGCTGACGCGGTGTCAGGCCAAGCCATGCGGCAAACTGGCGGCCAGACCTGAACTGGTGCGGGTCGGTAACCGATGCTGCCAGCGCGGTTGCGCCAATCGAACCAATGCCCGGGATCGTCGCCAACCGACGCGCCATGTCATCGCTTCGCCGGAGAGCTTCCAGGCGCAAATCAAGTTCATGAAGCCGGGCATGAAGCTTGAGCACCAGCTCGCACAGCATGCCGATCACCTGCGCCGCTTGTGGTGGCAGATCAATCGCGGCCTCGCCATCTTCGATCTGTTGCGCCAGATGCAGCGCCCGCCCAAGTCCGATCGGAATGGCGATACCAAACTCTGCTAACTGGCAGCGCATCATGTTGACCAACTGTGTACGTTGACCAGTCAAAAGAGAGCGCACCCGGTGAAGTGACAGGGCCGCCTGCTGCTCACGAGACTTGATCGCCACGAACCGCATCGTCGGACGTGTCACCGCCTCGCAGATGGCCTCGGCATCAGCAGCATCGTTCTTGCCGCGTTTTACATAGGGCTTCACGTAGCATGGCGGCATCAGTCGCACCTCGTGACCAAGGTTTTGCAGTTCCCGCGCCCAATGATGCGATGTCCCGCAAGCCTCGATGCCGACAAGGCAGGGCGATAGCCTTGCAAAGAAGGGCAACATTTGCGCTCGGCGCAACGCCTTGCGCACAATGACGGTGCCCTCTTTGTCGACACCGTGAACCTGGAAGACATTTTTGGCCAGATCGAGGCCGATCGTGCTAATTTCCATGGCGGATGGCTCCTTGCGTGGGTTTGCCTGACGGCAACCTCATCATGACATTCAAATGTCGTGAGCGGGAGCCATCCACCTCATCCCCTGCGTTGATCGCGTCCCAGAGGTCGCGGCGATGGAAATCGGGATCGGCACCATTGATCTTGACCGCCTCATTCCAGGCAACCGATTGCAAACCCTGCTTGGGCTTCCAGTGAAATTTGACGAAAGTGGACTTGCCTGCGGCATCGAGCAGGCGGAAGGTATGGACGCCGAAGCCTTCCATCGTCCTGAATGAGCGCGGGATTGCCCGATCCGACATCGTCCACATGATCATATGAATGCTTTCCGGGCTCAGGCTCACGAAATCCCAGAAATTGTCATGAGCTGTCTGAGCCTGGGGAAAGGCGCGATCAGGCTCGGGTTTGGCGGCATGAACGAGATCGGGGAACTTCATCGCGTCCTGGATGAAGAAAACCGGGATGTTATTGCCAACCAGGTCCCAGTTGCCCTCCTGCGTATAGAGTTTGACGGCGAAGCCGCGCACGTCGCGTGCCAGATCGAATGAGCCTTTGGAGCCAGCAACCGTCGAGAAGCGCACGAAGGCAGGGGTGCGTTCGCCGACACGCTGGAAGATGTCGGCCCGCGACACGTCAGCGAGGCTGTCAGTGAGCTCGAAGAAGCCATGAGCACCATAGCCGCGGGCATGCACCACGCGTTCAGGGATACGCTCATGGTCGAAATGAAAGATCTTTTCCCGAAAATGGGCATCTTCGAGGAGCGTGGGGCCGCGGGTGCCCTGCTTCAGGCTGTTCTGATCGTCGGCAACGGGGACACCTTGTGCGCTGGTGAGCGTGGCAACGCCGTCGCCGGCGATCTGACGCGTTTCACCGCCAAGCCCCTGTGGCTCGCCATAGCTCAAAGTGGTGTTGGCATCGGAGGGAACGGGGGAAGCCTTCTGCGGCGACTCTCCGGGGATGTCGGCACCTGCCAGATCAGAAGGAATGAAGTTGGCGTCAGGCTTTACGGCAGCTTTGGGCGATACTGGCTTTTTGACCATGGTGCGCTTTCCTCGTTGTAGAGCTGTTGCAGCTTTTCCACTCGCCGGTGAGCACGTGGCGCGGGCCGCAAAAAGACTACGCGGCAGAGGACCCCGGGTTGCGTGAAATACGGGCGACTTAACCTGCATTAGGACGATTGATGTGCCGAAGGGCGCAACAGCTCGTTCGCACAGGCGTTCATCATCTCGAGAGCATTGATGATAGAAATGCTTTTTCTCCAATGTCCGATGGCCAGCAAAGGAGCGGAGCCATGTTCGACGTCTTAGGGAACTGGAGCCGGGTGACGGCCTCGGGCGCTGCCATGGGCCGGACCAGCCTTGATGCAATTGAGACCCTGGAGGTCGCCCATGAGGTGATCGCCGCGCGCATAGCGATCATTGGACTGGCGACGGCATCTCCGATGAGTGAAGCGCACGGCGAGCTTGAACGTATAATCCCTGAGAAGGTCACGGCCTTTTCCGAGGCAGGATCAGCGGTCATGTCGACCTGCTGGGCGGCGCAAACGGCATGGATGGGGCATCTCGAACATCTGGGTATCATGACGATGCGTCCGCAAATCCCCACAGCTCTGGCGCTAAAGGAGCTGGGCGATACGCTGCTGATCATGGCGGTGGAGACTGTTGAGGCAACGGCGCGCCTGGGAGCCGGCGCGCTGGAGCCGGTTCACCGACAAGTTGTTGCCAACGCACGGCGCCTTTGCAAGCGGTGAGGTCATCGGCCATGACAAATCTGGCAAAGGTCGCAAGACGTCTTGGGCCTAAAAATCTGACAACCGATGGTGGACCCGGTTTCCATGAACCTCCTCCACGTCTGGTCGCATTTGGGGCCTTCGTTTCTTCCCCCTTCAGCACGGCGCCTGCGATTGGCGTTAAGTCAGATGCATGCGGTATCGCCAAGGTCTGGACGCTTTGCCTTGCCCGCATCGCGTCGACCCTTTTAACATTCAGACTAACGGCTCGCCTGACCGCGTGCTGTGATCCGGCGCGAGCGCTATGAGGGGCTTGCAGGAGCTGCTCCTGCCTTCTGCCCCGTTGCTCGTGCTGGCTCCTCATCCCGATGATGAGATCCTCGGCTGCGCTCGCCTCATGCAGCACGCGGCGGCCAAAGGCTGTCCCGTCGTGATTATCTGGCTCACCAATGGCGGCGCATCTCATGGCTTGTTGGAAGCCGACGAGCACATAGCGCTGATATCGCGTCGACGCGCTGAAGCGGCCCAAGGCGTTCGGGCGCTTGGTATTGCTCCGATTGCCACCTATCACCTCGACTACCCCGACGGCAGCCTGAACGACCATCTTGCCATGGCCAAAGAGGATGTTGAGCGCATATGCCTGCTCCATGCTGTCGCTACGGTCGCGGTCACGGATGATGGCGACAGCCACCCCGATCACAGGGCGGCTCACGCGCTCGCGATGGGGCTGAAGCGCCCCAAGCGGCTACTGGGTTATCCGGTCAGTGCGCGCTTCGAAGGGGCGGCCTATTCCCCGCCTGTCGATGCGGTGCGGCTCGATGGCTCAACGAATGACGCCAAGCGCTCCGCGCTCCTTGAGCATCGCTCGCAGATGGAGGCGACCGCCATTTGCCCGATGACGCTGGCGACCATCGAGCGATTTTGCGCCGATCCGGAATATTTCATCCTGCTGGAAAGGAAAGCGCCTTGAGAAGCGATGTCGCGTCAGAGCGCGGATCTTATTTTGACGCCCTTTATGCCGGAAGCATGGATCCCTGGCGCTTCGAGGACAGCGAATACGAAAGCGCCAAGCGCGCCGATACACTGGGTTTCCTCCGCGCCCACTACAGCCGCGCGTGCGAGGTCGGTTGCTCCATCGGGGTGCTCTCGGAGCAGATCGCACCACGATGCGATACCTTTCTGGGGGTCGACATTGCGGAGGCCGCCGCATCGCGGGCCCGAGGTCGGCTCGTGCGGCTCCCTAATGCCGACGTGCGCGTCATGCATGTGCCTTACGATGACCTGGATGCTGACGTTGACCTCCTGGTCCTGTCAGAAGTGCTTTACTTCCTTTCGCGCGACGAAATCAGCGCCATGGCCGATTTGGCCAGGCGGCGCGTTGTGCCGGGCGGCGACGTGCTCATCGTCAGCTACGATGGCGAAACGCAGACCGGGCTGAGTGGGCGCGAGGCAACTGACATGCTGCTTGCTGCATGCGCGCCGGACTTTGACCTCCTGCGCGGCGAACAGCGCGAGGGCTACCACGTCCGGCTCCTTCGACGTCGAAGAAATTACCCTCCTTCATTCGATACCGCTCTTGAGCGCATTCGCGTCGCCGCCGGGCAAAAGGATCAGTCGGGCGCAGGATTGGATGAGGAAATCCGATGGCTGGGCGATGCGGGCCTGCTCCGCGAGGCATTGCCGCAGCGCCTGTCGGGTATGGCAAGCTGGAGCGACGATCCTTTGTCCTGCTTTGCGGTCCTGCGGCGTATAGGTGCAGCCAGCCTGCCGGTCGGGCGCTTGTTTGAAGGGCACGTCAACGCCGCTCAACTGATTGGTCTATACGGCGAGCCATCTCTGCAAAAGCGCTGCGCTGAGGCCGTGAGGGATGGGGCTCTGCTCGGTGTTTGGGGCGCAGATGGTACGGCTCCGCTCACTGCAAGCATGTCACCTGAAGGTTATGCGTTGAGCGGCACAAAAGCCTTCTGTTCGGGCCTGGGCCTGGTGAAGGCCGCGCTCGTCAGCGCGCTGATGGGAGACAACACGCATCTGTTTTATGTTGTGGTTGACGATCGAGCACGGATGGACGGCGGCCAATGGGAGGTTTCGGGGATGCGTGCCACCCGGTCTGGTGGCTATGATTTCAATGGCGTCATCTTGCCTCATGATGCCGCAGTTGGCGGACCGGATGCCTATTATATCGAGCCTCATTTCCTGGGCGGGATGATGCGCATGGGGGCGGTGCAGTTGGGCGGGCTGGACGCATTGCTTGAGGAAACTGTTGCAGCTCTGCGCCTGCGAGGAAAGGGAGAGGATGCTCTGGCCTCTTTGCGCATCGGCCAGATTGCGAGCCTTCGGGGTTTGGCTCTGGCCTCGGTTGAGCGATTGGCCCGGCGCCTTGTAGATCAAGCGCCAGCTCAGGAAATCGCTCATGAGGCTGTGCTGATGCGTGAGGGCTTGGAGCATTGCATCATCCAGGCGTTGGAAATTGCAGAGCGTGGCCTCGGCACACTGGCGCACCGCGAAACCACGTCGGTCTCGCGGCTGCGGCGCGATCTGTCATTCTACATCCGTCAGGCGGCTGTTGACGAGCGCTTGATGGCCATCGGGCGCCAACACCTCGCTGTCGAACAAGCGCATAGCCTCCCGCAGGGCGGCCGATAGATGGCCTATCTGGCGCTCAGCGACGACGCGCTGCTGCTGCAGACACCGGCGGCACCAGGCCAGGATGCTGGGCGGCTTCGGAGCATCGCTGTTGCCCTGCCCGCAATGGATGAGGAGGCGGATCTTCCGGCTTGTCTTGCGGCGCTTGATGCAGCGGCGGCGCGATATGACGGAACTGTCACGGTGATGGTTCTTGCTAACAACTGCCGGGACGGAACAGTCGATGTCCTCGAGCGAGCGAGACTGAACCATGCTCGGCTTGAATGGACCGCCTTGTCGCTGCTTCCCGCTTACCGTCACGCCGGTTGGGCCCGGCGCCTTGCTTTTGACCAGGCAGCAACCTTCTTGTTGTCCTCCGATGATGTGCTGGCTTGCACCGATGCCGACACACTGGTTGCGCCCGACTGGTTCGTGCGGACCATCCGGCACATTGATGGGGGCGCGGATGCGGTGGCGGGGCGGGCTTTGACGCGACGTAGCGACCGGGCAACCCTTGGACGCGAGGCGGCCCTTCGTCTCAACATGCTGGGACGCTACTACACGGCCCTCGACTGGCTGCGCGCCCAAGCGGCACCTCCCGACGATCCCTGGCCTCGCCATTTTTTCGAGGGCGGCGCGAGCATCGCTCTTACGCTGGATGTTTACCGTCGGATCGGCGGGGCTCCGACGCCGAGTGTGGCGGAAGACCGAGCACTGTTTTCTGCGGTTCGAGAGGCAGGCGGACGGGTACGGCACCCGCTCGATGTGCGCGTGTTTACGTCAAGCCGAACGGAGGGCCGGGCGGCTGGGGGCATGGCCGATACTCTCGCGAAATGGATTTCTCAGAGGCCGGACGAACTGCTTCACGAAACCTACTTTCTGCCTGCGGCGCTCGATCCCGAGCGCGCGCAAGCCGAGGATCAACTCTCCTTTTCGACCTTGCCGAGGGCAATCAGCATGGCACAAGAGATGATCCGTCAAAGCCGGCTTCAAGCGGCGGCCTCAACGCAGGACGCCTCGCGTCAGGATGTTCCTCTCCGTAGGGCGACAACCCGGGGGGCCTTCATGCTGTGTAACGGCTCGCCTGGCGAGGCTGAGCGGCATTCAAGCCACGATATGATCGCATCCCTTCACGGGAAGGACGTCGCTATGGAAAATTTATATTCAGACCTTCGCTGAACTCGCCGACCCACGGGGTGTTTCACGAAGCCAAAACAAAAAATCAAAAGGTGGGATGATTGGGATGGGACAGTCCACAAACCCGAGACCTTCGACGCAATGCTCTGTCTACGGGCTCCTGCCATGAGCATGCTGGATCAGATCAAGCGCCTCGGACCAGGGCTGGTCACCGGTGCGGCGGACGACGACCCCAGCGGCATCGCGACCTATTCCCAAGCGGGAGCACAATTCGGCACTGGCCTGCTCTGGAGCATGCTCTTTGCCTATCCGCTGATGGTGGCGACCCAACTGGCCAGTGCGCGCGTCGGACGTGTGACCGGCAAGGGGCTGGGCCACAGCCTCAAGGCGGTGATGCCGCGCTGGTTGATCATCATGCTGGTTGCGGCACTTTTTGTTGCCAACACAATCAACATCGGCGCTGATCTGGCCGCCATGGGCGAAGCTGCAGGCATGACGCTGGGTTTCGGACAGCACGGCTTCACCATCCTCTTCGCACTGGCCTCACTGCTGCTGCAAATGTTCATCCCTTATGACCGCTATGCCGCGATCCTCAAATGGTTGACCCTGGTGCTGCTGGCCTATGTAGCGCTGGTCTTCATGGTGAAGGTCGATTGGGGGCAGGCGCTGCACGATCTGATCGTGCCGCATCTCGACACCCGTCAGGCTGTGACGACGATGGTCGCGATTCTTGGCACGACGATCAGCCCTTTCCTCTTCTTCTGGCAGGCCGCGCAAGAGGTAGAAGAGCTTGATCAGGTAGAGGAGCGCCAGCCTCTGGAGGAAGCGGAACATCAAGCCCAGGATGCCTTCACTCGCATCCGGCTGGACACGTTCACCGGCATGGCAGTGTCGAACATCGTGGCGCTGGCGATCATGCTGGGCACGGCGGCCACACTCCACGCCCATGGCAAGACCGATATCCAGAGCGCCGCTGATGCTGCCAAGGCGCTGCAGCCGGTGGCGGGCAAGCTGGCCTTTGCAATCTTCAGCCTCGGCATCATCGGCACCGGCTTTCTGGCGGTGCCTGTGCTGGCAGGCGCTTCGGGTTATGCTGTGTGCGAAGTGGGCGGGTGGTCCGCCAGCTTGCAGGACAAGCCTTGGCGTGCGCGGGTGTTCTACACCGTCATTGCGCTGGGCATGATGCCGGGCATCGGCCTCGACTGGTCGCCCATTTCGCCAATGAAGGCGCTTTTCTGGTGCTCCGTGATCAATGGCGTGGTGGCGGTGCCGGTGCTGGTGGCGCTGATGCTGGTGGTGTCGAAACCGTCAGTGATGGGTGAATTCACCGCCCCGCTCTCCCTGAAGATTTTCGGCTGGATCACGACCGTCGCCATGGCGGACGCAGCGATTGCCATGATCGCGGTCCCGGGATGAGGCGGGTCTCGCTCCTGCTGCCTCTGGCTATGCTTCCCGGCACGGCAGAGGCTGATGATGCGGCGCCACCTGTGTTCACCGCCACGTTGCGTGACATTCTGGATGGCTGGGCGATTGCCAGCGCCGGTTCGCCTGCGCCATGGCACTCAACAGGGCGCAATTGGCCGCCACTTTGGCAGGAGACCGGATTGGCCTGCCGGGCCTTGCCGTCCACGCCCAGATCTTCAACCTTGCGGGCAGCAGTCTGAGTGAGCGTACCAAGGACATCCAGACTGCCGACGCCATCGACGCTGTGCCCATGACCCGCCTGTTCGAATTCTGGATCGAGAAGCGCTTCGGTTCTGAGGAACGTAATGTCGCATTACGCGCCGGACTGGTGGACGTGAACGCCGATTTTGATTCAATCGTCACCGCTAACTGGTTGGTCAACTCCTCGCACGGCATCGGAGCGGATATCGCGCGCAGCGGCCTGAACGGGCCATCGATCTATCCGGTATCCTCACTGGGTATCCGGGCCAGCTGGACGCCCAACAAGCACTGGACGGCACGCGTGGCAGTTCTCGATGGCGTGCCCGGCGATCCTGATCGACTCCGTGCCTTTGTGGTGGACCGTCTTGCGCCGCGCGATGGGGCTCTGACGATCGGGCAGATCGATTATCGCTAGTCGGAGAAGGGGCGCGTGGCTTTAGGCCTATGGGGTTATAGTCTGGCCCGTCCGACGCTCGACGGGGCCCGCTTCCGCCATGACCAAGGCTTCTATGTGGAGGCCGAAAGCGCCGTGCCCGGATCAGCCCATTGGAGCGGATGGCTGCGCTATGGCGAGGCTGCAGGCACGGTGCAGCAGGTCGATCGCTATTGGGGCGCGGGAATTGTCGGCAAGGGGCTGCTTCCAGCGCGCAAGGATGACCGCCTTGGGCTGGCCATCGCTTGTGCAAGGATCAGCACGCTGGCCATGCAAGGCAATGGCCTGCCGCGCCGCGAAACCTCATTCGAGACCAGCTACCAGTTCAAGTTAAGCGAGAAATGGGCGATCCAGCCCGATCTCCAGTATTAGCGCCACCCTGCCGCTGCGGCCCATACACCCGATGCTCTGGTGACGGGCTTACGGCTGATCCTGTCGCTGGGGGGCCCAAAACCGGCGCCCGCAACCGATGCATCAGACACCACCGTTCCTTCCGATGCGTCCGAACCCAAGGCGCCCGATGGGCAATCATCGTGAATGGACTAACATGGATCATCGTCGTCAGCGCGGATACAGCCCACTTCAGCGCAAGCGCGGAACATGAGCACTGGCGGCTGCTTGCCTCGAGACACGCCCTCTAGAGCGAGCTCTCCCCCATGACCGACAAGATGACGGACAACGCTCCGCCCGCTACCGCTAAAACGCAAGCCGGCGTTCAAGCCGGCCTCGACGCTATGCTGGGCGCCGAGGGCGACACTCTGATCGCTCATTCGGTCACCATCAACCGGCCACGCGATGAACTCTATGCCTTCTGGCATGATTTTGCGCGCTTGCCCGAATTCATGGACAATCTCGAACGGGTCGAGGTCATCGATGCGCTCCGCTCCCATTGGGTGGTGAAGGCGCCCGCTGGACGGACTGTTGAATGGGATGCGATCATTACCGAGGAGAAGGAAGGCGAACTCATCGCCTGGACCTCGACCGACAGCGCCGAGATCGCCAACAGCGGGCGCATTTCCTTCCGCGACGCCGGGGAGCGGGGCACGGTGGTCACCGCCACCATCGCCTACGATCCGCCTGGCGGTGTCGTTGGGCAAGTGCTTGCCAAGCTTTTCCAGCGCGAACCCGGTCTGCAGGCCCGGCGCGACTTGCGCCGTTTCAAGCAGCTCATGGAAACCGGCGAGATCGCCACCAATGCCCGCACCATCCACCAACGCGACGAGGAGAAGGCCTGATGCGCGCGCTCACCTGGCACGGCAAGCATGACGTCCGCGTCGACACGGTTGACGATCCCGAGATCGTCAACCCGCGCGATGCGATCATCAAGGTGACCTCCACCGCGATCTGCGGCTCGGACCTGCATCTCTATGACGGCTATATCCCGACGATGAAGGCGGGTGATATTCTGGGCCATGAATTCATGGGCGAGGTGGTGGAGGTCGGACCTGCTTCGACGCTGAAAAAGGGCCAGCGCGTTGTCGTGCCTTTCACCATAGCCTGCGGTTCGTGCTTCCATTGCGGCAAGCACCAATATTCCGCTTGCGACAACGGCAATCCGGCCGACAATCAGGATATCGCCATGGAGCTGTACGGCCAGCCCATGTCGGGCCTGTTCGGCTACAGCCACATGACCGGAGGCTATTCGGGCGGACAGGCCGAATATGTTCGTGTCCCCTTCAGCGATGTCGGCCCCATCGTCATTCCCGATGGGGTGGACGACGACAAGGTCCTGTTCCTCTCTGACATCCTGCCCACGGGCTGGCAGGCGGCGGAAAACGCGGGGATTGAACCTGGCGACACAGTCGCGGTGTGGGGCTGCGGCCCGGTTGGCCTCTTTGCCGTGCAGTCAGCCTTTATCATGGGGGCGGAGCGGGTGATCGCCATCGATCATTTCCCTCATCGGCTTGAGCTTGCTCGTAAGTTCGGCGCTGAGACGATCAACTTCGAGCAAAGCAAAACCTATGAAGCGCTGATGGAAATGACCGGGGGCATCGGCCCCGACGCGGTGATCGACGCGGTGGGCCTTGAGGCGCATGGCTTCTTCGTCGACAATGTCATTGACCAGATCAAAGCCTCCACCTTTCTGGGTACGGACCGCACCCATGCCATACGCCAGGCGATCCATGCCTGCCGCAAGGGCGGGCGCGTGTCGATGCCGGCTGTCTATGGCGGGCTGGTCGACAAGTTCCCGCTGGGGGCCTTCATGGAAAAGGGGCTGACGCTGAAAACCGGCCAGACCCATGTGCAGCATTATCTTCCCGGCCTGCTCAATGCGGTACTGGAGGACAAGATCGACACCACCTTCCTCATCAGCCATCGCCTGCCGCTCAATCAGGCGGCCGAGGGCTATCGCCTGTTCCACGATCATCAGGACGAAGTGACCAAGGTGGTGTTGAAGCCCGGTATGATGCCGGCCAGCGCGTGAGGAGAATGGGCATGACAAAGAAATTCGCAATCATCACTGGCGCCTCGACCGGCATTGGGCTGGAACTGGCGAAATTGGCGGCTCAGGACGGCTATGACCTGCTGATCGCGGCGGATGAGCCTGGCATCGAACCAGCCGCAGAAACTTTGCGAGACTATGGCGTGCTGGTCAAAGCGGTGGAGGCCGACCTTTCTACGCTTGAAGGCGTCGATACGCTTCTCGATGCTGTTGGAGAAGGAAGGGTTGATCTGCTCTGTGCAAACGCGGGGCGAGGGCTGGGCCATGGTTTCCTCGACCAGAGCGTTGCTGACTGGCGCCGCGTCGTGGACACCAACATCACCGGCACGCTCTATCTGCTGCAGCAGGTGCTGCGCGATATGGTGGGGCGCGATGACGGAAAGGTCCTCATCACGGGCTCGATTGCGGGCTTCATCCCCGGCAGTTTCCAGGCTGTCTACAACGGGACCAAGGCTTTTGTGGACAGCTTTGCTGACGCCATTCGCAACGAATTGAAAGACAGCAAGGGTTTGACCATCACCACACTGATGCCTGGCCCAGTGGAGACGGAATTCTTCGCCCGCGCCGATATGCTGGATACCGATGTCGGCGCTTCCGACAGCAAGAGCGATCCGGCCGATGTGGCGCATGATGGCTGGAAAGCGCTGATGGCGGGGGAAGCGAATATTGTCTCGGGGTGGAAGAACAAGGTGCAGGCCACGCTGGCCCATGTCACCCCCGCTGCCATCCTGGCCGAGCAGCACCGCCAGATGGCCGAGCCGGGCAGCGCTGATCCCGAATGAGCCATCCGGGAATTTTGTGGAAAAGAGGAGCGAGTTATGAACGACAATCACAAAGACCCCCGTGCCGAGGAAAAGGAAGGGCCGCTCGGTGACGTCATTCCCGACGCGGATGATCGGGACACCCGTACGGGAGGTGCCCAACCCGCGGAACCGGTCGAGGATCGTCCCAATGTTGGCCAGGTGAAGCCGGAGGATTACCCGCTGGAGGATCGGGCGCGCATCAAACCCTGATCGCTTTCGCCCGCCACATTACGTAAGGAGCCGGCCGCTGGACCAGATCGCCGGATGGATTGCGCCCTGCGCTGCGATAATCGCGGCCATGATGACCGCAGCCAACATCAATGCTCGCGTGACCGGATGGGGGTTTGTCGTCTTTCTTCTAGGCTCCCTCGCGTGGTCGACAGTGGGCGTCATCAGCGGCCAGACAAATCTCCTCGTTTCAAACGGTTTTTGACGTTCATCAACGTGATTGGCATATGGCGTTGGCTGGGGTGCCAGCGGGCCAATGAAGACGGCGGCCAGTCGGCAAAACGCGCGAGTTACCGCTCCACCGCACCCGAACTTTTCACAGCCGCCGGATTGGCGAGAATGGAAGTACGCGACAGCGCGGGTGACAAGGTCGGTAGCTGCGTCGAGGGGCTGCTGTGCTGTCATACAGGGCAAATCAGCTACGTGGTCGTGCGATGCGGCGGGGTTGGCGGGGTACAGGAAGAGCTGCGCGCCATAGCGCGCAATGACCTGAGTTTCAGCGGGGCATGTCTTGAGCTGCACCTCACCGCCGATCACTTCTCGCAGATTACGCCGCCGGCTGACGGAGCCTGGCCCGGCTCCGTTGCTCCTTTGCATGACGCTAACGGCGAAGGATGACCGCTCAGTTGCAGCCGCAAGCACCGCTGATGCAGACGGGTCAAGATCGAGATATCCCGCCGGCCTTGAACCGATCGACGGGCAGAGGCACTTAGCAACGCATTGCCGCCTGACGGTCTGGCCTGCGGCATTTGCTCCAACCAGAGTATCATTGGCAGTGAATGCGCGCTTATTTTTCGGATATCTTCACCGATCTACAATGACTGACCCACTCTCGACACCGTTTTTTCGCGCGACCCTGTCTCACTTTCCAAGACACATCTGGTCAAACCTTAACTCAATCAGGAGCCGCCCGGATCCCCATTCGCGCGAGATACGGCCGCCAAGGTCCTTGATCGCCATCGCTTCCAGCCGGCTTCCAAACCCGGTCGTCGAAGGAGGGGAAAGACCATCGTCGAGTCCTGTCTCCTCCCAGCTCAGGCAAACCTCGCCATCCTGCTCACGCACCTCGACGTACAGGCGGCCGAGAGTTGTGTGCAATGCGCCATATTTGGCTGAGTTGGTCGCCAGTTCGTGCAGCAGCAGCGCAAGGGAGGTGAGGCTGTGGGGGCCGACGAGCGTAGCAGCATCAGCCACCTGAATTATCGGTCCCATTTTGCCGTCATAGGGCTTCAGGATCGTCTCCAGAAGATTGCCAAGCGACACACTCGCCGGAGCGAAATTCTCGCTCAAACCTGTCAGCGTGGTTTCATGTGCGCGGGCGAGGGCGACCAATCGACCTTGAAGATCCTGCATGAGCGTCTCGACACTGTCCGCCCCGCGCCCGCAAAGCGAGACCAATCCGCTGGCCAGCGCGAACAGGTTTTTGATGCGATGGTTCATCTCGCGAAGCAGCAGGTGTTGTTTTTCTGCCATCTGCCGCGATTGGCTGATGTCCCTCGCAACCTTCGACGCGCCCAGCAGCTCGCCTTGTGCATCTCTGACCGGTGACACGGTCAGCGACACATCGACGAGGCTACCATCCTTGCGCCGCCGGACAGTTTCAAAGTGCTCAGTCCGTTCCCCCGCTTTGATCCGGGTGATAATCGCCTCTTCCTCGTGCAATCGATCGGCAGGTATGATCACGGTGATCGATGCACCGATCATCTCTTCGGGTGTATAGCCGAAAAGCTTTTGGGCCCCGGCATTCCAGCTCAGGACCGTGCCGTCGAGCGCCTTACTCACAATGGCGTCTTCCGACCCTTCTACGATCGCGGCCAGCCAGGCTGCTGGATCGAGCCCGCGCTTGAGTGTTGTGTTCATCTCTATCCGACCCATCGACTGGAAGGCGCTTGGTGCGCCCTTATCCTTGCTCTCTGGCTTGGCAATCAAGCATCGCCAGCTTTAAGAAAGATAATGCAATTTACACATGTGGCTGGCAACGCCCTTGCGTCATAGCGGTGCGCGCTGACCCACCGAAATCCCAAGGACATGTCGCGCTATGGCGCGGCTTTTGGCGGCTGCCAGCGACTTCCGCTCCGTCGCTTCGGAACAAAAACTAACCTAGATCAGGACGATTTTCCTGCCCGCTTCCGCAACAGGGGGGGGCTTCACCCATTAAGAGTATCACGACTTCGCACACCCACGTCGAGATACAGTCAGCCATGTTCACCCAGCGCTTTCTCAGAAATCGAAAGGGCGTTCGCCTTGAGGCTGAAGAGCGCGCGCGCCTGGACAGCGCCATCAGCGAAGTAAGGTCCCTGCCTGCCAGAACCACGATCGTGCGCGCTGGCCAGGAGGTGGTTGAAAGCACGCTCTTACTCGAAGGCATCATGTCTCGCTACATCGACGACAATCAGGGGCTTCGTCAGCTGGTCGGCGTGCAGGTGCCAGGCGATTTCGTCGATCTGCATGGTTATCCGCTCAAGGTTCTGGATCATGATGTCGCGACGATGACGGCGGTGACCGTCGCGATCGTTCCCCATCAGCAGCTCGACGCAATCACTGCGGAAATGCCCGAGCTCGCCCGGAAACTCTGGTTTTCCACTCTGCTCGATGCGTCCATCCACCGGGCATGGCTGTTTCGACTGGGCCGCCTCGATGCCTTGGGCCGCGTGGCCCATTTCCTTTGTGAGACCAACGCCCGGCTCATGTATGCCGGGCTTAGCGATGGGCAGCGTTTTGTTCTGGGCATCACCCAGGCCGATATCGCCGAGATCTGCGGACTGACCAGCATCCATGTCAATCGCGTGATGCGACAGCTGCGCGAGGAAAACCTCTGCGTAGTGCGCTCCTCTCTGGTCGATATCCTCGACCCCGAGAGGCTGATTGCGCGCGCGCAGTTCGACCCGGCCTATCTCTATCTCGATAAGCCCCCCGCTCTCGGCCAGCCACCAGCATAAGGTTCGATCCATGACGAATGCGTTCACACCGCAACCCGAGACCCAACCCGGCGTGGCTAGTGCCGAGAACGGTCTTGTTGTCCTCGATGGTCCCGATGGCGTGGCCGTGACGATGACCGCCCACGCGGCCAGGCTGACCGGTGAGAGCCTTATCGCCGCAGCGCAAGAGGCCGCTGGCCAGATACACGACCCAACCTGAACCGTCTTCCCTACCGTCTTCCCTGAACCCACCCAAGGAGGCTACCATGACCACCCGCAAGGCCACTTCGCGCGCCAAGCCCAAAACCGGCTCGCGCTCGACCCGCAAAGCAACCACTGCTGCCAAGCGTCCACCCGATGCCATCAAGCTCCTCAAGGACGATCACAAGGAGGTGAAGGCCTGGTTCACGCAATACGACAAGGCCGACGACGATGCGCAAAAGCAGGAGCTGGCTGACAAAATTTGCCTGGCGCTGACCGTCCACACACAGATCGAGGAAGAGATTTTCTATCCGGCCGCTTACGATGCGATCGAGGATGACGATCTGCTCGATGAGGCCGAGGTCGAGCATGCCAGCGCCAAGGAGCTGATCGCACAGATCCAGGCGGGGAAAGTCGGCGATCCTCTCTTCGATGCCAAAGTCACCGTGTTGGGCGAATACATCAACCATCACGTCGAGGAGGAGGAAAAGGAGCTCTTCCCCGAATGCCGCGACAGCAAGATGGATCTCAAGGCCTTGGGCGAACAGCTTGCCGCGCGCAAGGCTGAGCTGATGGCTGAGGCGCCCGCTTCATCCTGACGGACACTGCTGGATGACGCGGTCGTGCCGCCTGGAGGATCAGCATGAGCCAAGCCAGTCATGATCTGACCTGCGGCACGACCGCCGTCAGCCCGTACGTGATGGGCTTTCGAGATGCTCTGTTTTCCGGACGGCTGAAACCGCATGGAAGTCTGACGTTAAGCGATCTGGAGATCGAGGTGGCGGCGGGTGGCGATGCCGCCTGGGCCATCGTCCGGCGCCACGGCAAGGGCGGTCTGGCAATTCGGCTAGCGTATGCGCCCGGATCGCATGTGACCTGTAGCCGTCTCAAAAAGGTTCGGGGCGGTCGCTATAATCTGGAGATAAGCAGCGCTCTCGGCCGCCATCACGTGGAGCTGAGAGCCGACGGGCACGACCTGCACCGGCTGCGGATCACGGTGCAGCTAACAAGCGCGGTGCCGTTGCTGATCCCGTTCCTGCCGCGCGATCTGTTGCCTCTTGGAATCAATGATGATCCGCTCTGCGCCAACGGACAGGTGGAGGCAGCCCAGCGAGGGCTCAACAGCGGGTTGCTCTATTTCCATCTGGATGAGCCAGGCTTTGGCAGCGTGCTTTATTTTCAGAATCTGACCGCACTCAATCCCTATTTCGTCGCCACCCACACAAAACCCGACGGGGCGGTCGGCGGCGTCTGGCCGGAATTGGGTTATCTGCCGCCCAGCCCACCGCAAAGTGGTACTCCGCCCACCCACGCTCTCCCTGAGGGGCAGCCGATCACGATCAGTGATGCAATCCTGATTTTTCGTGACGAAGGCGCAGCGGATGAACAACAGTCCGCACGGCATTTTATCCAGATGCTGGGGAGTGCCTACACCGCTCTCGAACTGCCGCAGCATCACTATCACGACTGGATCTGGCGGGCCGAGAGGACCCTGAGCGATCTGGAAAAATCACCCAAGGCCACAGTCACCTATCGTGGCCACACCTATGCGCACCCTTATACGGGCAGTGAATATCCCGACAGCATGGTGCAGCTCTCCCTCTTGGCGTGCCTTCGCGATTACACCGATTGGCGCGGCAAAGGCACAAGGCTGGAGGATGATTTCGCGAAAGGCCTGGAGCGATTTTTCGACAAGAAATTGGGTACGCTGCGCCGCTATCTCCCCAATGTGAGGGACGATAAGGATCCAGACGCGGTCGACAGCTGGTATCTCTATCACCCCCAGATGAATTTGGCCCGGCTCGCTCTCAAGGGCAATGAGCATGGCCGTGACTTATTTTTGCGCTGCGTCGATTTCGGCATCAAAGCGGCTCGGAAATTCAAATATAAGTGGCCGATCCAGTACCGGATCACAGACCTGTCGGTTATCACACCGACCGCGCCGGCTGACGGGCGCGGCCAGACCGATGTGGGCGGCCTCTACGCCTGGGTTATGTTGCAGGCTTATGAGCTGACGCGTGCGGAGCGTTTCCTGCATGAGGCTCAGGCGGCCATCGAGGCGGCGATGGGTATGCGGTTCAATCTCAACTATCAGGCCAATATCACAGCCTGGGGCGCGGCGGCTTGCCTGCGTTTGTGGCGTATCACCAACGATCACCGGTATCTCGACCAGAGTTATGTCTATCTCGCAAGCTTCTTTCATAACAGCGTGATATGGGAATCGGAGATCGGCGGCGCTGCGGCCTATCGCAATTTCCTGGGCGTGACCTGCTTGCAGGACGCGCCGTATATGGCGATCTACGAATGCTTCGACAGCTTTATCGCCTTCGAATGCTATTTGCGCGATAGCGGACCTGAACTTGAACCGGCTGCCCGGATGTTGCTGAGCGAGTACTGCAAATATGCGCTCGATCGGGCCTGGTTCTTCTATCCCGACGCGTTGCCCGAAGGTGGGCTGGCCACCGACATCCGCAATGGTCACATCGACCGCAAATTATCCTTTCCTCTGGAAGACCTCTATGTAGATGGCCAACCTGCCGGGCAGGTCGGGCAGGAAATCTACGGTGCCGGCGCCGCCTTTGCTTTTGCGGCGCGCATGTTCCATACCGTCGAGGGCGCTCCGTTCCAGTTGTTCTGTGACCATTTCATTATGGCCAGCGAGCGAACTGGCGAAACTTCAATCAGCATCAGCCTGAGTGGTGGTGAAAACTGCCTTGCTCACTTCAGTGTGATCCGCAAGGGCAAAGCCCAATTGCCCGCGATACGTCTTGTTACTGCAGGAGGGGATGTCGTGCGACCCTATAAATTTGAGGGCGGCCGGAAGGACTATCGAGTGCTGGCCAACACGCGGGTGATCCTCAGTTGGGACAGGTAGACTGACTGATCAACCTCGGCAAAATGATGGCCGTTGCGACCGGTTGCCCTTTGGTGCTGGTCGGCCCCCAGATCGGTATCCGATTGCCGGCGCCGCGACTGCAATGTTTCAGGCTGCAGTAGACTTTTTTATACCGGCATCGCCAGCGCCCAACATTTCGGCGAGAGCTTGCGCCGACAGTGGCTTGCTGAACAGATATCCCTGAAGATGCGTACACCCCAGAGCTACAAGCATGTTCATTTGCTCTTCGGTCTCGACGCCCTCAGCTACGATGGCCATGTCGAGTTGCTCACCCAGTCCGACGACTGCCTGGATGATCGCCTTGGCAGCCTTTGACGTTGCGATTTCATCCACAAACGACTTATCAATCTTGACCTTATCAAAGGGGAAACGCTGAAAGTAGCTCAGTGATGAATATCCCACGCCAAAATCATCGATGAGTATCTGAATGCCAAGCGAGCGCAGCTCTTCGAGTTGCTTGAAAGTACCTTCGACATCGCGGATCACCAGCCCCTCAGTCACTTCGAGTTGAAGGCGATTGGCGGCCAAACCCGAGGCAGTCAGGGCCTCGCAAACCGTTGGCAGAAGCTTGTTCGACATGAACTGGATAGGCGACAGGTTGACGGCGACACGCATGTGCTTAGGCCAGCTTAGGGCGTCTGTGCAGGCACGCCGCAAGAGATTTTCGCCCAATCGATCAATCAAACCGCACTCTTCAGCAAGCGGAATGAAAATGTCCGGACGGATTGGGCCACGCGTGGGATGAGTCCAGCGCGCCAAGGCCTCCGCGCTCGTGATCTGCAAGCTTTTTGTGGAAAGCAAGGGCTGGTAGGCAAGTGCGATTTCGTCCCCGGTCACCGCCCGTCGCAAGTCGCGCTCTATGGCGCGTCGATCCTGCGCGGAAGCATCCATGTCGGCGTTGAAGAAGCAGGCATTAGGCTTGCCCATTCGCTTGGCACGGTAAAGAGCCAGATCGACATTTTCACGCAGTTGCTCCGTGCTTGAGCCGTCCTGCGGACCCATCACGATCCCCACCGACGCGCCCGCATGAACGACACCGAGTTCAGTGACAAACGGCTCCGAAAGTTTGGCAATGACGGCGTCGGCGATCATCCGTGCTCGGTGCCGTAACCGACCCCCGACCAGGACAATGACGAATTCGTCGCCGCCGGCACGGGCCGCCCACCCGGCATGGTCGATGGCCGACTGCAGGCGTTGGCCAACCTGAGCGAGTACGAGATCTCCAGCGGGATGCCCGAACTGATCGTTGACGTCCTTGAACCGGTCAAGATCGAGGCTCAGCAGGGCAAAGGGCTCGCCATCCTGTACCAAGCGGTGAAGGCGATCGATATAGCTTGCCCGATTAAGAAGCCCTGTCATCGAGTCGTAGTGCTCGAGACGCAAGACCTTGGCTTCAGCCATGCGCGTGTCGGTCACATCTTCCGACATTCCCAGAAGATATTGGTTAGGCCGGTCGGGACCGTCGATGACGACCCGAACTGTGCGCAAGTGCCTGACCCCACCATCGTCGCGTGTAAAGGCGCTTTCAAAGACATGGGGATCTGGGGAGGCTATGGCCTCGCTGTCTCGTTGTTCGTAGTCAGCTCCTTGTTCCGGAAACAGCGCTTTATCCGTAGAGCCGACCATCTCTGATGCACGACGGCCAATAACCTGTTCTCCGGCGCGGTTGACCATTAGATATTCTCGGCTGCTCACATCCTTGACGAACAGCATGGCGGGAAGATTGGTGATCACGCCATCAAGGAAAGCCTTGGCGTGCTGCCGCTCACGCTCGAGAGCCTTGCGTCGACTGACGTCTCTCACGATCGCGGCAAATCCCTGTTCGGCACCGGAGTCGCCCCACCGCGCCAATGACAGTTCGACCGGAAACTCGCTTCCGTCAGCCCTGATCGCGATCAGTTCGATGAAGGATCCAACCAGGCGCGTTGTACCGCCCCGTGCCGCCCGCGTGAAAAATTCGCGATGTCCTTCCGCAAGACGGTGGGGAATGATCAGGTCGAAATTTTGTCCCATAGCTTCGGCAGCCGAGCGTCCGAACATGCGCTCTGCCCCCGGATTCCAATAGACGATGATGCCTTCTAGGTTGGCGGCGAGAACAGCATCAGACGTCGCATCGACCACCCTGGCCGCGATCTCGCCCATTCTACGATGCCGCCGTGCCTCGATCCTCTCCGATGCAAGCCGGGCCATATCGCTTAGAATTCTGGCCTGTTGGCTGGACAGTCCGACCCGGGGAGCGGGATCAAAGACGCATAAGGTACCAAGACAATGGCCGGAGCCTACGAACAGTGGTGCACCGGCATAAAAGCGTATGCCGCCGTCTTGGGCGACTAGCGGATTGGCTTTGAATCTGGGGTCAACACTGGCATCGGGCACCACCAGCAGTTCGCGCGAGGCTACGGTGTGCGTGCAAAACGCAACCTCACGCGATGTCTCAACAAAAGGGATGCCATGGCGGGACTTGAACCACTGCCTGTCGCGGTCGATCAGGCTGACCGCAGAGCTAGCTACGCCGAGAACCTCGGCCGCGAGGCGGGTCAGATCATCGAACTCCTGCTCGGCTGGCGAATCCAGAATGTCCAAAGCCATAAGCGCGGCAAGGCGCTCGTCTTCGGGCCAAGTATGAAAAGACGCAGATGAGAGATCCATTCTGCAGCCCTATCCTCTGGACTGTGACATGAGGAGAAACGATTGTTTACGTCGTTTTCCGTGGAAAGAGGCAATATTCTGGAAAGCATATGCCGAGCTCTCGCCTATAATGCGGTTTTTTTCGGCTAGATGAAGTATTCTCATTGTCATTACCGCAGTAAAACTAACATGGATTAGGACGATTTCCCTGGCAGCTTGCGCAAACAGGGCGCGGCTTCGGCGATATCGCTTGCTTGTGAGGCAGAGTGATCCGCACCTTACCAAGGTGGCACGTTACGATCTTTCAGACCTGCCCTGGTCGGCAGGGACAGTCGGCAATCAGATGCAAATCTTTTCCATGGAGATAGTCAGGGTTGCCCCTATTTGGACGGAGAGGTTGCAACGCTGACGGCGATGGGCAAGCCTTCGGTATGCCATGAACACGGTCAAGGGAGCACATTTCCGTGAGGCGCTCCGGAAGTTTGCGCCTGTCGTTTTATCGGTAGAAGGTAGGTCCTCCATGACCACCGCCCGATCGGGGTGACCGAAATCGGGACGGCCCGGCCATCGTATGCTGTAACAACTGTCCCCAATGAGAAACAAGGAGATGATATCTGACCCATGCAAGTCGCCAAAGGTGACCGTCCGGAGAGGAAAGCCAATGTTCGATCAGATCGACGCCGCCTACTATCGTATGCGCGCAGATGAGGAGCGCGAAAAAGCCACCGACACCGATGCCCGCGAGGCAATCAGGCATCGGACCAGGGCGGCTCTTTTCGAAAAGAGAGCAAAGGTGCTTTTGAGTTCCACGGCACCCTGAGCGCGAGGGAATAGGGCGCCCGCTGAAAGGTGAGCGCCCGCTATCCAGCAATGGAGGGATCAACTTCGCCGGGTTTTGAACGCCCTGAACGCCTCGACGAGAGATTTCGGGTCAACGGGCTTGTGGAGAATGACACAAGGCTCGTATTCGCTAAGCGCGACATCAGGCGTTCCGGTCACAAAAATCGTAGGGACCGGTCCCACGGCCTCATGGATCGCTTTTATGGCACGCGGCCCGAAACCTTGAGCAAGCGTGACGTCGCAGGTGATGATATCCGGGCGCCTCTCCGTCGCGGCGGCAATCGCGCGCTCCTCTGAACTTGCAAAGGCAAAGGAGTACGCACCGTGCTCCTCAAGCTGTTCGGCCAGATCCAGGGCGATCAGGATCTCATCCTCAATGATCAGGACGTGGGTCATCTAGAATATCCGCCAGTTTGCCATTGGCTGCACGTTGGTTGTCGAGAGTCTTCAGGGCGAGACCGGACTTTTTTCTCGGGTCATTCAGCCCCGCATTCGCTGAGGGCCTTTTTCAACGCCGTCCTCAGCGCCGAGGGAGAGCAGGGCTTCGAGCAAATTTGCGCGGCGGGATAGCGTGTTTTGAGCTGCGCCTCATCGGCATGCGCAGAATGAAAAATCAGCGGGACGCCAGCATCACGCAATCGGTCGGCCACCGGAAAGACCTCGGCATCCAGCAACCGCACGTCGAGAATTGCACAGTTGGGCATGCCGCTTTCCAGTGCGTCCAGAGAGCTGCTGACCGTTTCATAGGGGCCCTCGGCCTGGAGTCCGGCCTCTTCGACCATATCCTGAACATCGAGCGCCACGAGCATCTCATCCTCTACGATCATCACGCTGCGGCTCATGGATGCAGCACCCTGGAAGGCAGACGCATCGTCAGGATGAAGCGCGTGTCGTCGACCTTTTGCGCCAATTCGGCCTTGATCTGGCGTGCCGAAGCCGTGACTAGAACCGTGCCGAAGCCTTCACTTTCGTTGATATCGATCGGACGATCTCCCTCTTCGCGCCACTCCAGCGCGATATTGTCTCCATCATGGCGCCACGCGATAGCCAGCAAGCCATCGCGCCCGTCCAGCACACCATATTTGGCTGAGTTGGTCGTCCACTCATGGAAAATCAGAGCCAGCGATGACAGGCTGGCACGGTCGATAAGCAGGTCCGGCCCTTCCAGCTTGATGCGAGCATGCTCGTGGTAGGGGGCCAGCGTGGTTTTCAACAGATCCCTGAGCGGGATGGACTGCTGATCTCCCGAAGGCGCTGCCAGTGAATGGGCCCTGCCCAGAGCGGCAATGCGTTCCCTCAGATCCTCGCTGTAACTGCGCACATCGTTGTGCGAACGCCCCACCGCAGAAATCATCGCGCTGACGATGGCGAAGAGGTTCTTCACCCGGTGGTTCATTTCCCGCAGCATCAGCGCGCGGGTTTCGGCCACCGTATATTCGGCGGTCATGTCGATGGCGGTGCCGATCAGCCGCCCGGGCCCAGCGCCAATCATCGGCCGGCCGAAGGCCTTGATGTGCCGGATTCCATCGGGCTGGGTCATCACCCGCACGGCCGCCTCGAAATCCAGCCCCTTGGCAGCCGCATCCCGCAAACTTTCACCGATCAGCGCCCGATCTTCCGGCAAGACATTTTGGAGGACATGGTCCAACTCGACCTCACCCTCATGAGGAAGGCCAAGCATACTACGACTGGCGGCATCAAGACGCAGATCCGGGCCCCGGATGCCATATTCCCAGATGCCGATGCCACCGGCCCGCATCGCCAATTGCAACCTCTCGCGCTCACCGGCGAGATCGCTCTCCATCGAAAGCGCCTCGGTAATATCGGTGAGGACCAGTGTGGCACCATCGACTGTGCCATGCTGCGTGCGATAGGGCAGCACGCGCAGCGCCAGCGTTCGCGTGCCATCGCGGGTCAGCACACGCCGCTGGACAGGTTCGCCTGTCCCCGCAACCTTGCGGGCATCATCGAGGTAAGCGCTGTCGTCTAACTTGCTGGCGACGTCGGCGAGCAGCCGCCCGCGATCGGCCGGCTGCAGCGGGAAGATGCGCGTCGATGCCTCGGTGAAGCTGCGGATGCGCAGCGCGCCGTCCAGCACGATGACTGCGAGTTCGGTCGATTCAAAGAAATTGCGCAAATCCGCATTGGCGACGGTGAGTTGGTCCACCTTGCTTTTCAGCTCGTCATTGACGGTGGAGAGCTCCTCATTGGTCGATTGCAGCTCCTCATTCATCGACATCATTTCTTCGTTGGAGCTCTTCAGCTCCTCATTGGCAGTTTCCAGCTCCTCCACCACTGTGCGCAGCTTGTGCCTCGTGAGCCGCAGTTCCTCCTCCAGCGCCTCCATGTGATCGTTGCCGCTTTCGATCTCGGTCAGATCAGGATCGTCGAAGGGTTGAAAGCCGCCCCGATCATGGAAAACCACCAGCAGCGTGTCATCCGGCAAGGGCTCACAGACGGTTTCGATGGGTTGTATACCGTAATCTGTGCGCACTTCGACGGCGCGTGCGACCACCCGCTTGCGGCTGTCGCGAGCCTGACGAAGCAGGGGCCCCAGCACATCGCGAAGCCCCGGCTTGGCCAGGGAAATGGCATTGGAACCACCTGCGCGAGTGACCGGAAAATCGAAATAGCGGCTGAGCTTGCCATAGGCTCCCAGCACCGCACCATCCTGATTGACCACCATCGAGGGCGGCGCATAGCGCTCGGTCAGACGCTGGATCGCCACTGAGGCGTCCGCTGGCTTGCGCTCGCCAGTGCGTCGTCCGCTTTCTTCCCGGCGCCGCGTGATGCCACGCTCGGCTGCAGGCAGATCGATGGGGTAGCTGGGGTTGCCCGCGCCGCGTTCGAAGATGCGGGCGTGATGGTCGATGGCCGGGAAAAGATGGTCGAAGCGGCCGATGCTCTCGGACGGGCCGAGGAAGAGATAGCCGCCCGGTTTCAGGGCGTAATGCAGCAGTGGCATCACGGATTGCTGCAACCGGTCGTCAAAATAGATTAGCAGATTGCGACAGGAGATGAGGTCGATCCGCGAAAAAGGCGGATCTTTCACCAGGCTGTGGTTTGAGAAACGGATGAGATCGCGCACCGGGCCGATGATCGAGAACCGCTCGCCATGCGGCATGGTCCAGCATTCGCGTAGCGCGGCCGGGATGTCGGCCAGAGCGGCGGCGGGATAGCTTCCCTCGCGCGCGATGCCCAGCATCTGCTCGTCGATGTCCGAGGCGAAGATCTGGACCGGATTGTCCAAGCCCAGCTCGCGCGAAACCTCAGCGAAAAGCATCGCGATGGTGTAGGCTTCCTCGCCGCTGGAGCAGCCGGGCACCCAGACGCGGATGTCCTCGCCATCGCTCTCGCGCAGAAGCGGCTCGATCACCTTGGCGCGCAGGGCGGCGAACATCTCGGGATCGCGGAAGAAGCGGGTGACGTTGATAAGCAGGTCGCGGAACAGTGCCTCGCATTCGGCGCTGTCTGAACGGATACGCTGAAGATAGGCCCGCCCAGACGCGATAGAGAGCACATGCATGCGCCGCTCAACCCGGCGGATCAGCGTGGAACGCTTATAGCCAGAAAAATCGTGCCCGATGGCATTGCGCAGCGTGTGGCAGAGGTCATCGACATGGTCAGCGACGAGTTCGGCCTCCTCCTCGCTCGCATCGCCGGCGCTGCGCCCGAAAAAGGCGCCGAGGCAGTCAAGGATCTCGCTGGGCTGCTTGACGTAATCGACCAGTCCGGTCCCGACGGCGGCCAAGGGCATGCCGTCATATTTGGCGGTCTCGGGCTGTTGCACGACGCAGACACCGCCATGCTCCTTGATGGCGCGCAGACCTGTCGATCCGTCCGCCCCGGTCCCGGAGAGGATGACGCAGGCCGCATTGGCTTGCTGGTCAACCGCAAGGGAGACGAAGAAGTCGTCGATCGGGCGGCGCAGCCCGCGTGGCTGTGCAAAATCGGTGAGTTGCAGATGCCCATTCTGCAGCGCCAGACCGCGCCCCGGCGGGATGATGTAGACGTGATCGGATTGGAGGGCCTCGCCGCCCTCGCATTGCAGCACACGCAGTGGCCCGGCCCGATCGAGCAGTTGGGCCAGCATGCTTTCGTAATTCGGATCCAGATGCTGGACGATCACGAAAGCCATGTTTGTCGGTGGCTGGGCTGCCGCAAGCATGTCACGCAGGGCCTCAAGCCCACCCGCCGAGGCGCCAATGCCGATGATTGGCACCTTGGTTTCGGTCGCTTCCGACTGCATGCCATCCTTCATCTTGTTTTCGTTCACAGCAGCGAACTATCATCGAGATTGGCGAGGATGAGCTTGGCCTGAGCTATCGCATGGGCTGAGTTGGCCACGGTCGTGAGCGTGCCTTCCACAATGATGCCACTCTCTGCGGCCAGAGGGCTCAGGCGCGTGAGCGTCTTGCCCAACTCCTGATCATAGGCCTGCAGGCGCTCGGGGTGGGCGCCGCTCACATCGAACTGCGACGCGAAGATAAAGCGTGTCTCTCCCGACAGCGCCCGCAGCCGCGACATATAGAGCAGGTTGACGAAGGCCGTACCGTCCTTCTTGAAATTGAGGATCGGGGTGCGGACATTCGCAGCGGCGTCATTCGCTAGAAACGCTCGCAGTTTGGCCCGGGCCTCTCGGTCATCCGCGTTGCCTTGCAGCACCCGGCAATTGCGTCCGATCAGATCTTGTCCGCCATAGCCCGTTAGCTCCTGAAACCGACGGTTGATCAGGCGCAGCGGCGTGTCGCCATCGGGCGAGGCCAAGGCGAGTGCGATGGGAGAGTTCTCGAAAAAGGTGCCCAGTTCCGCAGGGATCGTCACGTCATGCACGTCATCAGTCTCCGGCCTGCATGGTGAACTTTATCCTTCTGAACCACTGTGTCTTTTGGGCGAGCCTTGGCGATCTGCTCGAAACGCTTGAAACGGCAACACGTTTCCCTGTGACGGATTCCTTTTGCCGAGTCATGGGGGAAGTGGAGGTCTCTTCACCAATTTTCGTGCCCCCGAGGGACACATTCGCCGACCTACTATCTGATCGGCTAAAGGCATCCTCGATGATGACGGGCTGTTTATGCTGACGGATTTCGTGGCAGATCGTGGTTTCAAGGGGCAGTTCATCCCCGGCACGAGGCCGAAGCCGATCTCATCGCGTGTTGCGCAGGCGATTCAGCGTGATTCGGTTACGCGGGCCACGGCGGCAAAGCCTGTCGCGGTTAGGCGGCCAATCGCCCCGAGGATCGCAGGTACGGCCTCAATTCCTTCGACGAGGTCAAGGTCATCCTGGTGATCGGTGGAAGCGACTTTTTCTGCCATGGGCCGTGGGCCTAATCGGAGAAGCCGCGTCTGTCGCGCTTCAACTTCATTTTACCCCTTGGATAAGAGCAGCCGATCGGCCCGAACCAGCTCGCACTGGATCGTGGTGTGGCGACGTTCGCGCAATGAGGTGCAGCGCTGGCAGGCTGAAAGCGTAGGAGACTGTTGGGACATGCCTTTAATCTAAATATCGAGCATGGTTCTGACCTGGGTCGCGAGGTGATCGATGGTGAAGGGCTTGGTGATCAGCTCCATGCCAGGCTCCAGCAGGCCATTGCCCACGGCCGCCTGATGCGCATAACCGGTCATGAAGAGGATTTTCAGATCCGGGCGCTTGATGCGACCGGCGTCAGCCAGTTGCCGACCGTTGAGCCCAGGCAGGCCGACGTCGGTGACAAGCAGATCAATTTTTGTTTCAGATTTCAAGACATCGAGCCCGGAGGGACCGTCAACAGCCTCGATGGCCCGAAAGCCGAGATCTGCAAGCATTTCGACCACCAACCCGCGCACGGCTGGCTCATCCTCAACCACGAGAACATTGCCCCCGGCTCCAAACGCAGAGTCGACACCAGCCTCGCCGGACAGCGGAGCCTCGTCTTCGATTTGCGTGTCCCGAGGAAAGAACATGACCACCTTGGTGCCATGACCCACAGCGCTTTCCAGAGCAACGTGACCGCCTGATTGACGCACGAAGCCATAGATCATCGACAGACCCAGTCCGGTCCCCTGGCCGATCGGTTTAGTGGTGAAGAAAGGCTCGAAGACCTTGGCCAGCGTCTCGGCGGTCATGCCTGTTCCCGTGTCCGTGACACTCAGGCGGACGTAATCGCCCGCCGCAATGCCGCTGGGCCGGTTCTCCTCTGTCAAAACGACATTGGTTGCCTCAATGGTCAGCTTGCCGCCATCAGGCATGGCGTCCCGAGCGTTGATCGCGAGATTGAGAAGCGCGCTCTCGAGCTGATTAGCGTCGCAACGGATCGGCCAAAGCTCCGGCGCCGAGATGCTGGCCAGCGCGATAGTCTCGCCGATCGAGCGGCGAAGCAGGTCATGCATGCCCTCGACAAGTTCGGTGACATCAACGCGCCTTGTATCAAGCGACTGGCGCCGCGAGAAAGCAAGGAGGCGCTGGGTCAGACCGGCAGCCCGCAGGGCGCAGCTTTTGGCCACATCGACATAGCGGGGAATGTCCACGTCGCGCCCTTGCGCCGCCCGGCGCTCCATCACCTCCAGAGAGCCAATGATGCCGGTGAGCAGATTGTTGAAATCGTGGGCAATGCCGCCGGTCAGTTGCCCCACGGCCTCCATTTTCTGGGCTTGCCGCAGGGCCTGTTCGGCCTCGGCCAAGGCCTGGGTGGAGAGCTTCTGCTCGGTGATGTCGCGGCCATAGGCATAGACCAGCCCATCCTCCTGCGCAGTATGCCAGGAAATCCAGCGCGGCGTGCCATCCACCGCGATGAAGCGGTTTTCAAAGCCGGTCAGATCGCTGTCGCCGACTGCCTGGTCCAGCGCTCTACGGCTGCCAGCCACGTCCTCTGCCAGCATGAAGTGTTCGAAGTGGCGCCCCACAATGGCTTCGACCGGGTGCCCAAGGATGCTGGTCCAAGACGGGCTCACCGACCGGAACACGCCATCGGCCCCGACCACCACCATGAGATCGCGCGAGTGCGTCCAGATACGATCAGCGCGGCGACGCTCGGTTTGCAGGGCTGCGACGCCGGCCAGCGCGCCGCCAATCTGGCTGGCAATCAGAGTGGCGACTTCTTTGAGATCGCCGTCCCCACGAAGCGACCGCCCGCGATAGGGATTGAGCGCCAGGATGACTGATCCAGTGAGGCTTTCGCCTGCGTTCCCCCGGATCGGGACAACCATCGCTTCCAGAGGAGGTTTCTCCCATGGCCCGGTTGGATAGGCACGACCGGCGGGAAGCGCGAAAGTGTCGATGGTGTCGTCGGCGGCCGGCCAGGCAATGGATTCCAGTTCGACGGCATCCGGGCTACAGGCGGCGAAGCTGCGACTGTCGGTTCCGCCAAGCTGCAACAAGGCGAAGGGAAAATCCTTGCGATAGGCGCCCAGAACATTTTGAACGGCCTGATGTATCGCCTCGAGATCCAAGGCGCCGGCAACCTCTGAGCCCAGCGAACGCAGCATCGCGAGGTGTCGCTCGCTGATGATCCGTTCGGTCTCTTCGCTGACGATGCACAGAAGACCATCAACCTTGCCCTGATCATCATAAAGCGGGCTGTAGGAGAAGCTATGATAGGTTTCCTCGGGAAAGCCGCTGCGCTCCAGCAAAAGCAGCAGGGCCTCGTTCCAGGTCGAGTGGCCCTGAGCGACGGATGCCACCTGATCCTCGACATCAGCATAGACCTCGGCCCAAACCTCGCGAAAGGGTTTTCCGAGCATGGTCGGGTGCTTGATGCCCAGCGTTGGGATGTAGGCATCGTTGCAGAAAAACAGAAGGTCAGGTCCCCAGCCAAGCCACATCTCGAAGCGTGAGGTCAGCATCATGCGCAGCGCGGTCTTCAGACCTTCCGGCCAAGTTGCTGGGGCGCCAAGGGGCGTGGCAGACCAATCTGTCTCACGCATCAGCCGGCTCATATCGCCATCGCCGGGGAAAATTGATTTTAGAAGTGTTGCCCCTGCGTCCTCCATGACCCTCTCGTTTTTGCCTCGCGCGCGTCCTAAAACGCTCGAGCGACGAGATGGCTCCCGCGCGCGTGGGCAAAAATCTCATAAGCCGATGTTTTCTAGCTGGATTCCCAGCATGATCGGCCGGTCACCTTCAACCTGCGCAGATTCGAGCGGGGATGTCAGCCTGGTCAGCGTGAAGCACAAGCGATGACGCCGTGCGCGATGGTATTTGGAAGCTGCTCAACGCGAGGCCGTTTTAGCACGGGGTGGTCACACCGGCCACGGCCATGTCCTCGGCCCCGAGGCCGCAAACCCTCCCGCCTGTATCATGACGGGAGGGAACATGGCATTAGAAGCCGTCGCCACGCATCCAGTGAATTTGCCGGCTGATGCCGTCCAGCCGAGCCTGAACCTGTGCGCGCTGGTCCGGCGTCAGGCGGCCAGCGTCTTCCCAGTGCATTTGGTGGATCCAATGATCGACACCGTCGAGTTCATGATCGACACGATCAGCTTCGTGGCGATCGAGGCTGCCATCGGCCATCCCGCGCCCGACCCGGTCCCGCAGGAACTGAATGCGTTGATTGGGATTGTCAGGCGCGCCGCGCCAGAATGTTTCCGAATTCCAGGAGCCTGGCTGCGCTACTGCGACGTTGGCCGACATGATGCTGGCTGCGATGGCGAGTGCGGCGATACTGAGCTTCATAAAACCTCCTGCATGCAAAGGCACCAGAGTGTTCATCAGAACAGATCTTGTCATCCAAACCAAAGGCACGGCGAGCATGTTTGTTGCAGCCTTCGGAGCGCTTTTTTTGATCGAAGCCTTGAGCGCTTTCGGTGCTGTCGCAGCTACCACACGGGTATCGCTGCTATCTGGGTTACTTAACGGAAGGCTGATCCCGCCGAAAAGCATAGCTCTTTATAAAGAAAAGCTCACGCACCACATTTATCGAAAAAAGGCGAGATTTTTCTGAACAAGTTTCGACTTTTTGCGATGCTCTTTCTGAAATTCAATCCATCCTCATTGGTTATTCTCTCGTAATATCCAGAGGGTAGGAACCACCCTGTCGCTGCGTAGTTATCCTAATAGAAACAGGCTATGCCGCTAAGGGGCGAATTTATCGTGGGAACTCTTTGTTTTTCGAGCCCTACGCTCCTTATGCGGCTCGGTCGGGACGCGGATGCGCTTGAGAATCCGACGTTGGGTCAGGCTGTAGCCCACGTCGTTGGACAGCCTACCGATGACCATTGTCTTTTCGATATCATCACGGACGCCGGGATGATGACCTATACGGTTATCAGAGAGCTGGCCGAGACCTCCGCTTTCAGCCATTGGGTCAAGAGCCACCAAGCCATCGTGCCAGGTTGACACCTGCTGAAGGAAAAATCGCTCGGGCATTATTTGTCGAATGAAATTCGCCGATATAGGTTCAGGCATATCGAGCCGGGATACTCAGGATATCCGCACGGACAAAGTCCACTTTTGGACCATATTGGTTCCAATGGGAAGCGGGAATTGCCATTTCATCCCCCTTCATCCCAGTGTGACTCGCCGTAGGTTGGAAAATAGAAGCGCTCGCCCAAACCCCCGGAACGTAATGCACTTTCGATCTTTTATAAGCCGACGCCCAAACCGCCTGCAGCAGTCGGTTGTGTCGCGAGCGTTCCTGGCCGCTTATTGACCCCCTGTGCACCAGGAGCGCGCGCCTTTTCTCAGAATTTACATCTCGCAGCGGTCTATCTAGGACTGACCTCCTGCGGGTGCAGAATGAATATAGGACGGCTTCCGATGATCAGGTCCGAGGACCCGTATAGCGCCTTAGTCAGGGGGAGCCCGCAGTTCAGTTACTTCAATAGTCAGCGTTAGCGACAGTGGCGTTGGCGCGCTTAAGCAATGCAAGCACCATCAGCCCTTGCACGAAGATCGAGAACGCCACCACAGCGAAGGTCACATCGATCAGCGCGTCCCGGTCTGGTAATGCCTTGGGCGCGGCCAGCGCCAGTGCCAAAGCCAAGCCGGACGCTAGACGGTTTGCACCCGAGGGTATGAAGCCTCAACTTTCACTCGTGATAGCGCGGGAAGGGCACGTTTTGACGCGTCTCCTGCCGATTTTTAACCGCAGCGAAGGGGTGAAAGTCTTTCTTATAGGGGAGCTTGTTCGCGATTTGGAGCAGCCATATGAAAAATGTGGTGTTCGGGATGCCCGCGCAGCTCTGCTGGCAGGGCGAGGATGTTTCTGCCGTTTGGCCTGGACGGTCCAATAGAACGGACTGGAATCTGGGTGTTGCGATACTATACGTGATAAACCAAGGTGCCGAGCTGCAGCATCAGTTCGAAATCGAGACTGAGTACAGCCGATTGGACCATCTCGCCATCCAACGGCTTGCCGAGAGCAGCCTTTTCCAGCGATGGCGCCAGGAACAGAGCTGAAAGGCGCGCGCCGTAAGGCGAGCGCCCGCTTGTTGCTCGAAGGCCCAGCGGAACTCGTTGCCCTTCCAGCCATAGCTCTTGCCGACATCCTGTGCCGCCGTCCTGAGCGACGCCCGAGCAAAGATCATGAAGTCCCGGCCCAGCAACACGTTGGCGCCCGCACCGGGCCCACCCCATAAGTGATAGTTCTCGCAGCCGATCGCTGCGCCAGAAACATCGGTCACCGTACCGTTCAGTCATTTATAGCTGAGGAGGGCCACGGCGCATATCGCCGGTCTAGGGAAACACTCAAGGTATACGAATTTTACACCCACTTGCTCCGATGACGTAAGCGCAAGCCAATGCGAGTGAAGCCATGACGCTGGATACCTTACCTGACGCAAAAGACGCAGCCACGCTTTTTGTTCGGAATGGCAGAACCTCAGGCCTGCCTGTGGTTCATAACACCTTTGACGGCTGTGCGCGCCTCCTCAAGGGCATGTGGCCGCCCGAAGAGGGCAGCACACTATGGATCGAGTGCATGGGGCAGAAGTTTGACGGCGCATGGATCAACGCGCATTTCGGACTGGTGCAACCAGACGCGGACGAGTGAGCGATCGAGCCGGTTCGGATCGGGCAGCACTGCTGCCATGATGATCAACATGGTCTCGGATATGGCCCACCGGACTATCGATGTAAGGACGCTGCCCGCGGCGCGGCTTTGCTGGATGGTTTAAATCTTGAGATCGGTGATGAAAGAAAAGGTTAACGCAGGCTTTCGCAGCTGCCACGGGTGGAATGGCAGGGCTGGTTGAACCTTATCGTCTAATGCTCGTGGCACGCGATGCACCGGAGCTGGCAATGTTGGAACGTTTCAGGATCAGAACCATCGTGACTGTCGGCACTCTGCTGCTGTCGGCGGGAATGGTGTTGACCTCGCTCAGTCATATTGTCGGCGCAAATTTTGCCATCAGGGACATGATCCTTAGCACCAGTAGCATGCTTCCCAGCGTGGCCGTTCTTGGCAAGTCGACCGTGAACTTTGAACTTGTCAGACTTCGGCTGGCCCGGGCCATGCTGGCCGAAACGCCCGAGCAAAAGACCAATGCCATCAGTGCCTACAAAGCTGCGGTCGTTCAGGTCGACCAAAATCTGAAAGCCTATGCCCCACTGGTGGGTGACGAGCGGGATGCAGCCCTCTATCAAACCATTATTCAGCGCTGGAGCGCTTTTAAGCCACAGCTGGAAGAGGTCGCGCAGCTATCCCTGGGCGGGAAGCAGAGCGAAGCCAACCAGCTCTTTCAGAATAAGATCGTTGGCGATGCGGAAGCTATTCAGCGGTCGCTGGACGCCACAACCGACTATAATATGTCCGAAGCGAAGCGACACACTGCGAACTCGGTGCGCGAGGCGAGGGCCGCTATCCAGCGCAGTGCGCTTGCGGGATTTGCGGGTCTCATGTTGGGCCTTTTCATTCTTTTGTTGTTTGGCCGGCGGGTGACCGGCCCCCTGAGCAAACTCGAAAAGGCAATGGAGGCCATGGCCGAAGGGCAGCTCGAAATTGAAATACCGGGATCGGAGAATCGTGATGAATTGGGTAGGATTGCTCGGGCGCTAGATGGAATCAAACTGAGCATTGCCCGGCGGGCGGTTATCGATGGAAATCTCCAGCTCGCTGTTCAGCGACAGGTAACGGGCGCGCTGGAGAAAGCGCTCATGGCGTTGAAATCCGGGCAACTGGCTTATCGGATCGGCGATGATTTTCCGGAGAAGTACGAGCAGTTACGGCATGATTTCAATGCCATGATTGAGGCTCTTGAAGATCAGCTGCAGGAAGTTGCTCTGGCCTCGATCACTGTGCGCGCGGGGGCGAGCGAAATCTCAGCGGCCGCACTGGATTTGGCCACGCGAACCGAACGGCAAGCGGCGAGCCTGGGCGAAACAGCCGTGACAGTTAACGCCCTGACGGAATCTGTCACTCAGGTTCGGGCCGCTGCCGCAACTGCCGCTGGTGCTGCGCGAGAGGCGGAAAAGGAGGCGACAAACAGTGGCAGGCAAATGGGCGATGCGGTCACCGCCATGACCTCGATTGCCGCGACATCCGAGAAGATGAGAAGCATTGTCGCGATCATCGACGGTATTTCCTTCCAGACGAATCTTCTCGCCTTGAACGCAGGCGTAGAGGCGGCCCGGGCGGGTGACGCTGGTCGTGGTTTTGCCGTTGTCGCAACTGAAGTCCGTGGGCTCGCCGAGCGCAGCTCCAAGGCAGCAAGTGAAATCGGTGAGTTGATCGTCAACTCAGGCCGGGAAGTGCAGCAAGGGGTCGAAATGGTTAGCCAAACCCAGGCTTCATTGTTGCGGATCGTCAAGCAGGCCGTCGATGTTTCCAACATGATTGTAGGATTGACCCAGAAATGTGGGCAACAAGCGGATGCCATTGCGATGGTCAACGGCGTGATCGGCAATTTGGACAACGCGACGCAGCAAAATGCCGCCCTTGTCGAAGAAGCGGCCGCTTCGGCTGTCAGCCTTGCCAATGAATCCGAGCGCCTGGCGCAGGTGGTGGGACGGTTCAACTTGGAAGGCCTAGACCGTGCTATCGATCCTACGGCTAGGTTGACGGCGGCTGATGAGCACAGACATTCCTCAACAGCACCGTCGCGTTCGAATGGGAGGGTTCAGCGTCTCGATGTTACACCTGAAGACCAAGCTGCCGTCAGGGGCAGGGGCTGGTCGCCACTCTAAATGCTATAAAATCTCGCTGTAAGGCGGGCATGAGAACCGTTCGGTGCGGTTCGGGGCAACAGCTAGAATTGTAGCATGAAGCCAACGGGAGTCATTGGATGTATCGGCGACGGGCAATTCGCGTCCACGTCATGCCTCGGGCCAAATTGGGTTTTATGTCCCAGTTCTATCCGTAAGGATCTCACGTACCCACGTGAACAACTTTCCGCTTACGAGGTTGCTGATCCGTCTGCCCAGGGAAAACTTTGTCGAATGATTTCGGTCGTTTGCGTACGAAAGACTCCAGTGCAGGAACCCGCGGGCCCCACGCGCTGGTCTATGGGTAAATGGGCTTTGGGCTGGTTCTGGCGGGTGAGCGCTGCCGATCCGGAAGTGCTGCTACCGGCCGGATCAACGTGATTTTATGAGGTTTCAGGCGGCGGCCGGCGTTGGTTCTGCTGGCCAGTGAGCCCAGCACCCGGCGCAATTCCGGGATTGGGATGCGCCGGACCACCGGCCAGGGCGCCATGGGCTTGACCTTTATGCAGGATGAGCCATGCCCGATCTTGGCGCGTTTCTCCGGGCGGGCGGTCGATGACAGAGCCTGGGGGCGACGATCATGTCAGCTTCGCGAGAGGGCAGGATGGCGGGACATTGGCCCCAGGCACAGCGCCCTGCCAAGAAGGAGAAGGCTGAAGCCAGCAGCAATCCAGAGTGCATTAAGGCCGAGAAGTTCGAACTCATGTGCCCCGGTCGCCGCGCCAATCATAAAGCCGAGCCACAAAAGACCGTAGGGCACCCAACTCCATCGGGGGCCGCCAGTCACTGCGGTGGCCAGATGCTGGCCCAGCTTGACGAGCGTGCCGGTCATATAGGTCACACCGACACTCACCTCGCCGTTGCGCTGAAACATGGCGTTTGCCGTGCCCATGGCGCCGGCCATCAAAAGAGGCGATGTCATGAACGGTGCTGCCATGTCGTAAGCCAGAGCGGCAAAAGCGAGGATGGTGCTGGTCAGGGAAAGAACTGCCTGCTTCCGCCAGCGCCCCGTTCCGGCTCCTAAGAGAGAGCCGGCGATCACGCCACCCACAAACGCTGCAAGCAGGGTCAGGGTCGTCATGGCCGCTCGGTTCGGCTGAACCAGCGACACAGCGATCCGCGTGGAGTTACCGCTCATAAAGGAAACGAACATTCCGCCCAGATAGCAGAAGCCGAGAGCATCGACGAAACCGGCAAGCGCGGCCAGGCCGATCGCCAGGCCTTGATAGCGGAGTTCGTAAGTTCGCATTCTACGACCATAGCGTCTCGC
Organism: Novosphingobium terrae; assembly: GCF_017163935.1. NCBI lineage: Bacteria > Pseudomonadati > Pseudomonadota > Alphaproteobacteria > Sphingomonadales > Sphingomonadaceae > Novosphingobium > Novosphingobium terrae. Next base: position 1,842,885 of record NZ_JABVZR010000001.1, read on the forward strand.
AAGCGCAAGCCAAGAGAGACCACATGCAGGGGAGATAGCGTATCCCTTCCTCAGTCGCGACATCGCGACCCCAGCGACTACGAGCACATGCGGGTCCACTCCGCCCGATCAGGCGGTTCACGCATCTAGGTTATGCCGCCAACGGTCCTCATTTACATAAGTCGCTGACAAACCCGCCATTCCCAGCCCAGCGGCAACTCCCTGATAGCTGCCCTAGGTTCAGAGCCTCAGGCCGAAATAGCGCGAACCCAATTACAGCCCCAGCGGTCGGATCTTCCGTATGTGTTCGATCAGCACCTTCAGGGCAGTCGGCACTTGCCGCCTGCTGGAATAGTAGATCTGATAACCCGCCCCGGTGGTGCTCCAATCCGTCAAGACCTGCCGCAGCTCACCACGCGCGATGTAGGGTGCCAGAACCGGTTCGGCGGCATATATCAGCCCTGATCCGCTGAGCGCGAAGGCCAGGTTGGCGCGAGCCCCGTTGACGATCAGGCCCTCTCGCATCGGCACCGCAAACTCACCGTCGGGGCCCATGAATTCCCAATTGTAGATGCGGTCATTGCCGAGGCGATAGCCGATGCAGCGATGGTGGCTGAGATCGTCTGGCGTTTGCGGCGTGCCATGGCGTTCAAGATATGCTGGCGACCCCACAACGATCCAGCCAAGGTCTTTCGACAGGCGCTGGGCGATCATGTCTTCGGGCACGGTGCCGCCATGACGGATGCCGGCATCGAAGCCCTCACCAATGACATCGACCAGACGATCGTTTGACTCGATGTCGAGATGGATATCCGGATAGAGCTCCGCAAAACCAGGCATGATAGGGGCCAACAGCAAGACGGCAGCGTCGTCGAGCACGTTGAGCCTGATCCGCCCGGCAGGAACGTCTCGGAACCGGTTGAGAGCATCCCGTGCCTGCTCGATGGCATCGAACGGGCCCGAGATGGAGGCCAGCAGTTCCTCGCCCGCCGCCGTCAGGGTCACGCTGCGACTGGTGCGGTTGAGCAACCGCACGCCCAGCCTATCCTCCAGCCCCTTGAGCGCATGGCTCAAGGCCGAAGCGCTGATACCCAGCTCTGTCCCGGCAGCGCGAAAGTTTCGATGCTTCGCGAGCGCCAGGAAATAGGTGAAGACAGCAATGTCAGCGCGATTGATGGCCATGCCCTATGGTGCGACCGCGCGGGCGCTTGTGCAAACATCATTTCGCGCGCCGCCGCAGACCTTTGCGCGGCCGCCGATCGTCAATGCTACGAGAGCCGCGACCACCAAAAGGACCGCACTGCCGATGAATGTCGCCACGGGGCCATATCCGTCGAAGAGAACCCCGCCGCCGCCTGCTCCGACGCAGATCCCGATCTGAGCGACTGCCACCATCAGCCCACCACCAGCTTCGGCGTTGTTCGGCGCGGCGCGGGTGACCCATGTCCACCAGACAACCGGCGCTGCGGTGCTGACCAGCCCCCAGATGGCAAGGAGGGCGCCAGTTGCCAGCAGGGAATGGCCATAGGTCGCCAGACCGATTGCTACCACGGCCAATATGCCCGGCAGCGCGGCGAGCGTGAGATGAAGGCGTTCGCCGATCGCTCGGCCGATCAAGGACGTGCCGACAAAGCCGGCGATGCCCACGATCAGGAGGACGCCCGACAGTTGGGCGCCCCTGACATGCGTCACCTGCTCCAGGAAGGGGCGGAGGTATGTGAACAGCCAGAATGTGCCTGCAAAGAAGAGGAGGCCGCCCAGGTAGCCGTGGGCCACGCCGGGCTTGCGCAGCAGGTCGATCATGCTGCCCGCATCCTTGTGTCGCCGGGCTGGAAGCGAGGGAAGCGAAATCGCCATCCATGCCAGTGCGGCAACGGCCAGCGGGATGAACGAGAAAAAGGCCCCGCGCCAGCCCAGAAGGCCGCCGATAAAGCTGCCAAGAGGGGCTGCAATCGTTGAGGCCAGCGCAGGACCGGCGTTGACCACTGCCAGCGCCTTCGGCACGGATCGGGCAGGAACAAGCCGCATCGCCGTGGCGGCGGACAGGGACCAGAAGCCGCCCAGGGCGACCCCGACCAGCACACGGCCCACCAGCATGACAGGAAAATTGGGAGCAAATGCGACGATGGCGCCGGACAGGATCATCAGCGTGGTTTGGAAGAGCAGCACGCGCCGTCGGTCGATCCCGCCGATAACCTTCGAGACGGCCAGGCTGGTGACAAGCGCAGCCAGCGCGCAAGCGGAGATGGCCTGCCCGGCTTGCCCCTCGGTCAATCGCAGGTCCTTGGCGATCGGGCTCAACAAGCTGACCGGCATGAACTCGAAGGACACCAGGCCGAACGAGCACAGCGCCATCGCATAGACCGCACCCCAGGCCGGTTTTCCCTCGCTTGCCTCAGTGATGCCGATTGAGGCGGTGGAAACTTCAGGTGATCCAGACATGCGCAGGCTCCTGCGGAATAGAGAACATCAAACGCCACGCAGGCGGCGGCATCCTGCGATGCCTGCCGCCTGGCTGCGACCCGTCAGGCTTGACCCGAGGGCTTTATCTGCTGAGTGAGAGCTGGTTCAGTCCCGGGCCACCAGAGTACCGTCGGCCTGGAGCTTACCCCCGTAGACCGGGAAGAGGCTGGCATCGCCGTAGTTCTTGATGCGATCGACGGCCTTCAGGGCTGCGATATCTGCATCGGAAATCTCGAAGTCCACGGCAGCATTGACCCGCATATGCTCGGCGTTGGCCGACTTGGGGAGAGGCAGCATGCCGAGCTGGAGGCAATAACGGATGCAGAGCTGAGCAATGCTGACCCCATAGCTCTCGGCCATGGCGGCGAGCTGCGGATTGTCGAGGATCTTGCCATGGGCGACCGGGGAATAGGCTTTGACCAGAATACCCTTCTTCTGCGTGTAGTCGATCACGTCGAAGGGCGTGTTGCTGACATGGGCCAGGATCTGGTTCACCATCGGCTTGACCGAGCCGTTCTCAAGCAGATTGTCGAGATCGACCGCCTCGAAGTTGGAGACGCCGATCGAGCGGAGCTTGCCGGCGGCATAGGCCTCCTCAAGCGCGCGCCAGGCCGCCAGATTGCCTTCGAAGAAGTGCTCGCCCTCGCGGAAGTCCATCCAGGGCTGCGGACTGTGGATGATCATCAGATCGATGTGATCGAGGCCGAGCGTCTTGAGCGACCCGTCGATGGCCTCCTTGGCGCCTTCAAAGGTCTTGATTGCAGCATCGAGCTTGGTGGTGACAAACACGTTATCACGGGACAGCCCGCAGGTCCGGATGCCTTCGCCCACACCGCGCTCGTTCTGGTAGCCCTGCGCGGTGTCGAAATGGCGATAGCCGATCTGGGCTGCGTCCCGCACCACCTGCGCGACCTTGTTATCGTCAATGCGCCAGGTGCCGAGACCAAGCTTTGGGACGCTGACACCGTTCGGAAGCAGATAGGTGTCGTTCAAGATCATCGGGTCATCCTTTACAGCCTGGCTCCAGGCTGGCCCGCAATCGCCGGGGCGATCAGAGCCAGCTTTGTAAGCCGCATCGATCTGGTCTCCTTCTACCCGATGCAGGATGACCCGATTAGACGCCTTGCCTCTCACGGGTCATTGAACCAAATTCATCGATCAGGCATATCTGGGCTTCCTACCGATGGTCTATGCAATGATCATGTCGATCACGAAACGGTAGCGGACATCCTTGCTCGTGGCGGCGCTGATGCCGCTACGCTGGATCACAAATTCGGCGGAGGCTGATCTCGGCAAGTAGCCTGCATAGACCGATCCCAAGTTCTTCTTCGACGACAGCGAGCCTACGACCCCCTAAGCCCCATTGGATTGACGGGGGTGAACATGGGAACGTTCTGGACATGGACGATGGCGATTTTCCTCGCCACGGCATCGCCTGCGCTTGCGCAGGATGACGATGGGTTCGATCTCTCTGGCACCATGCGGCTGCGCTATGAGGCGATCGCCAATCAACCGCGCGTCGGCTACAATCGCAATGATGCGCTCGTCAATCTGCGCACGACGGTGATGGCACGCTATCAATCCGGCCCCTTCACCGTGGCGGCCGAGATCTGGGACAGCCGCGTCTACGGTGAAAACCCCGGAAGCCCGGTTACGACCGGAGAGGTCAACACACTTGAGCCCGTGCAGGCCTTCGTCACGTGGAAAGGCACCATCCGGAAAGCAAAAGTCTCAGCGCAGGCTGGTCGGTTCACGCTCAACATCGGCTCGCGCCGCCTGGTGGGGGCCGACGAATACCGCAACACCACCAATGGCTACACCGGATTACGGGGCGACCTTCTGACCGGCGGCCTGACAGCGGCCGCCATCTACGTCCTGCCCCAGCAACGGCGACCTGACGACGCGGCTTCACTGCAAGGTAATGCGGTGGCCCTCGATCGCGAAGGCTTCGACCTGGTGCTGTGGGGCACGACAATCGCAAGAGCAAAAATCCGGGGCTCGCTGATGGTCGAGGCCAGCTTCTATCATCTGGGCGAGCGCGACATGCCCGGTCGCCCCACGCGTGACCGCTCGCTTGACACGTGGGGTGGGCGGTTGATCCGTGATCCTGCGAAGGGTGAACTGGACGGCGAAGTCGAGGCATTTTACCAGTCCGGAACGATCAGCGCCTCCACCGCGCCCAGCGCGGCCAGACTGCCGGTATCGGCCTGGTTCGTCCATGCGGCGGCCGGCTACTCCTTCCCAGGACGGCTCAAGGCGCGCCTCGCGCTGCAGTACGACCGCGCCAGCGGCGATCACGGCGGCAAGACCTACGGCCGCTTTGATACGCTATACGGGATGCGCCGGGCCGACCTCGCGCCGGCGGGCCTCTACAATGCCGTGGGACGGGCGAACATCTCGACACCCGGCCTGCGCTTCGAGGTTGCACCTTCCCGGCGCTGGGATGCCTTTGCCACCTATCATGCCCTGTGGCTCGCCTCACGTACAGACAGTTTCTCGACCACCGGTGTTCGTGACGCCAGCGGCAAAGCGGGAGCATTCGCCGGGCATCAGTTCGATGCGCGCTTTCGCTGGTGGGTCAAGCCAGCCAAGCTGAGGCTGGAACTCGATGGGGTGCTGCTGTCCGAGGGACGTTTCCTCGAAACGGCTCCCAACGCCACCGCCGGAACCACAACAGCCTATGGCTCGGCAAACCTCACAGCATCGTTCTAGGATGGGAGCGGTCATAGTCCTTCACGCGTTCATCTGGTTTTCTTTGCTTGCCGGAGGCTGAAGCGGGATGGCGATCCAGGATCCGCAATGCTAGCCTGTTGCCATGGAAGCTATGGCCCAATCCCCGGCAGCCTTGCTGACCGATCGCTTCGCGCGGACGATCAGCTACCTGCGGTTGAGCGTGATTGATCGCTGCGACTTGCGCTGCACCTATTGCATGCCCGAGCGCCAATCATTTCTGCCCAAGGCCGAGGTTCTAACCCTGGAGGAACTCTACAGCCTGTCACGCGGCTTCATGGCGCGTGGGGTCCGGAAAATCCGATTGACCGGGGGCGAGCCTTTGGTTCGGCGCGACATGGTCGATCTGGTGCGGGCCTTGGGCAGGCATATCGGCACGGATCTCGATGAGCTGACGCTGACTACCAATGGCACCCATCTGGCCGCTCATGCCGAAGCGCTCGCAGCGGCGGGAGTGCGACGGATCAACGTCTCCCTCGACACGCTCGATCCCGCGCGTTTCGCTCGCATCACGAGACGGGACGCGCTGGGCTCCGTGCTGGAGGGCATTGCGGCAGCGCAGGCGGTAGGCATCGCTGTGAAGATCAACACGGTAGCCCTGAAGGACGAAAACGGGGATGAGCTGCCCGACATCATCTCTTGGGCCCACGCACAGGGTCACGAAATCACGCTCATCGAGGTCATGCCCCTGGGCTCTGTTGACGGCGATCGCTATGATCAATTCCTGCCGCTGTTCGCCGTTGGGACCCAACTCGAGCAGCGCTGGACATTGACCCCCGAGACCCATCGCAGTGGGGGCCCTGCGCATTATGTGCGAGTAGCCCAGACCGGAGGCAGGCTTGGCTTCATCACCCCTCTCACCAACAATTTCTGCGCGGGGTGCAATCGGGTGCGAGTGACGGCAACCGGCCAACTCTTTGCGTGCCTTGGCGGGCGCGAGCAGGTCGATCTGCGTGCAGCACTCAGGGGAGCCAACCCCGAGGCAGCTCTCAACGCGGCGCTGAACGAAGCCATGCGGATCAAGCCCGAAAAGCATCATTTTGCGATTTCTTCACCCGGCGCTGAGCCAGCGTTGGCACGGCATATGTCGATGACGGGGGGCTGACATGAGCAAGGAGACGGTGCGTCTGGTTTACCTTGGGCGCCTCGCCGATCTCAACGGTCCCATCGTTGTAAGTCCCGGGCCACTGGCTAATCTGACTTTGCCCGACGGCGTGGTGGGACCACGCGTGCGTCTTGCCCTCAATGGGGTGCTGGTAGCTGCACAGGGCCTCGTGCTTGCCGATGGTGACGAGCTGGCCTTTCTGCCACCCGTTAGCGGCGGCTGACGAAGGCGAGCAGAGCCCCTTGTTTTCTCGGTTTTCTGGCGGCTTGGCTTATCGCGTCATGGAGCCACGTGCTCGCTCAAGATCCTCCGGCGTATCGATGTCCACCAACTCGCGCTCGGGAACAGCGATACCCTTAGCAAAACCCGGCTGATTGAGCAGATGCCGCGCCCCGGTGTCGCCCTTCAGCTCCGTTAAGGCCCCCAACCGCTGCCCTCCAAAGCAGGCCGGTGGCCCTAGTCGGCCATCGGGATACCGGCAGGCGCTTATCTCGCCAGGGTCAGTCTGCGCGACAAGCGCCCGTAAGGTTTCGAGGCTGACAAAGGGCATGTCGGCCAAGGTCACCAGCAATGAGGATACCGCAATTTCCGCTGCGATATGAGCGGCCAAAGCGAGCGAGGAGGCCATGCCGCTCGCAGCATCCGGATTGTGAACGACCTCAGCCTGCGGCAAGGGCGCTTCCAACCAGACAGGAACGCCCGCCGACGCAATGAAAACAACGGAAGGGCTCAGTTCCCGAGCGACGGAAACCGCCCACATTCCCACTGGTCGGCCACCCAGATCAAGGTGCAGCTTGCCACCGCCCATGCGCGAACCGGCGCCAGCCCCCAGCACCGCCACAAGTGCCGTCATACCGGTAGTGCCATCCGGCGGCTCATAGCCCTCAAACCTTCCGTCCGGCGTAGGCCGGCATACGGAGGGGCTGGCCAAGTATTGCATCCGGCCAAGATGAGTGAACTTCCGAGCCGATCGGCATCGCCCGCCAATGTGCGATCACTTCGGCTAGAATGGATGTGGCGATCTCAGGAGGGGTCATGGCGCCGATGGATAGACCCACGGGGCCATTGATCCGGGCGATGGCTTCCTCTTCCCCGCCCATATGGCGCAACAGATCGCAACGCCGCGCATGCGTGCGTCGAGACCCCAGCGCTCCGACGTAAAAGGCCGGGGTGCCCAGAATGGTCGCGAGGATATCAGCCTCATCGTCGTGATCATGCGAGAGCAAGACGGCGCCTGACCAGCGATCCAATTGCTGCCAGTCATAGTATGCCCATGCGTTGACCTGCATAGGTCTGAAACCGTGATGTTCGAGCAATTGGCAGGTCAGCCTGTCAGTGCTGACCAGATCCACCGCGATCTCAGACAAGCGGCAAAGCTGAGCCAGAGCGACCATGACATGGCCTGCTCCGGCGATGGTGATCTTGCAAGGCGGTGAATAGGCTCGCAGGAAAACACCCTCAGCGCCTACCCCAGCAGGGCAGTCTCCCTCAATCAGCCGACGATGCCCCGTCGCCGTGTCGATCGCGAGAACCACCGGTTTGCGCGAAGCTCTGGCCGTGATCAGATCCTGCACGATCTCGGACGTCAAGCCCGTGTCGAACCAGACATCAATGCCCGATCCACAGGGGAGGCGAACATCGATGAAGCGCGAGCCCTGTCCGTAGCGCTCCAGATAGCAGTGCTGCTCCCGGATCGCCCGGACAGCGTCCATAACCAGACTGGGCTCAACACATCCCCCGCTGATGAGGCCAACAGACGCCCCATCCTCGCGCACCGCCAATTGACTGCCGAGCGGGCGCGGCGACGAGCCGGTGACGCCGACCAACGTCACCAACGCGACACGCTGCCCCGCCGCCATGGCGTCAGCCAGGAAGGGGATAACCCAATCGCTGTAGACTGCGCCAGGCGAGGCGGTGAGATCCATCAAGCCATCACCGGCAGATGTTCAAGATGCTTGTCAAGCGTGATGGGGTAGTCGCGGACCCTTACCCCGGTCGCATTGTAGATGGCGTTGGCAATTGCAGCGCCCACACCGCACAGGCCCAACTCGCCCACACCTTTGGCTTTCATGGGTGAGGATTTGTCGTCAGGGTAATCGAGGAAGATCACCTCCTGATGCGGAATGTCGGCATGAACCGCCACCTCATATCCGGCCAGATCATGGTTGACGAAGTAGCCAAAGCGCTTGTCAACCGCCAGCTCCTCGCTCAGCGCCGCCCCGACGCCCATGGTCATCGCGCCGATCACCTGGCTACGCGCCGCCTTGGGGTTGAGAATGCGCCCGGCGTCGCAGACCGCCAGCATGCGCCGAATGCGTGTTTCGCCTGTGTAGGCGTCGACCGCCACCTCGACGAAATGGCTGGCAAAGGTCGATTGCTGATACTGCTTGTCCAGCGTGCCGTATTCGATGAGATCCTCGGCGGTAAGCGGCCCATCTGCGGCGGCACGGGCCAGTGGCAATGCCTTTCCTCCGTCAGTGACCTTGCCATCCGCAAAGTGTGCATCCTCACCCAGACCCAGCTTTTGGGCCACCATGCCACGCAGCTTCACACAGGCGGCATAGAGACCAGCCGTCGAGTTGTTGCCGCCCCACTGCCCGCCCGAACCGGCCGAAGCGGGAAAATCGCTATCGCCCAGCTTGACCGTTACTGCGGCGAGCGGCACGCCCATCATCTCCGCTGCCGTTTGGGCCAGGATGGTGTAGGACCCGGTGCCGATGTCGGTCATGTCGGTTTCGACCGTCAGCTTGCCGTCCCGCTCCAGCCTGATGCGCGCCGCCGATTTCATCAGCAGATTGTTGCGGAAACCTGCGGCCATGCCCATGCCGATCAGCCAGCGCCCCTCGCGCTGCTGGCCTGGCCTGGGGTTGCGTTTCGACCAGCCAAACTTTTCCGCCCCGGTCCGCAGGCATTCGACAAGATGCCGCTCCGAGAACCTGCGCTCAGGTTTGGCCGGATCGACCTGTGTGTCATTGAGGATGCGGAATTCGACCGGGTCCATGCCCAGCTTCTCGGCCATCTCGTCCATGGCCATTTCCAGCACCATCAGGCCGGGGGCCTCGCCCGGCGCGCGCATCGCATTCCCTTCGGGCAGGTCGAGCACCGCCAGCTTCATGAAGGTCTCGCGATGGGGCGCGGCATAAAGCAACTGTGTCTGCGACACTGCGGTTTCGGGATCGCCACCTGGCAGGTCACCGCTGGTCGAATTATGCGCGACTGCCGTCAGCTTGCCATCGCGCGTGGCGCCGAGCCGCACGCGCTGGATCGTGGCCGGACGATGCGTGGTGTTGTTCATCATCATCGGGCGGGTCAGCGCGAGCTTGACCGGGCGCCCGGCTGCCTTGGCGCCGAGCGCCGCGAGCACGACATCGGCGCGGATGAACAGCTTGCCCCCAAAGCCACCGCCGACAAAGGGCGAGTCCAGACGGACCTTCTCGGCCGGGATACCCAGCGTGGTGGCCAGGCTTGCCTTACCCCAGGCGATCATCTGGTTCGAGGTCCAGACCGTCAGCTTGTCGCCATCCCAGGCGGCGATGGTGGCATGCGGCTCCATCATCGCATGGCTTTCATCGGGCGTGGTGTAGCTGGCGTCGAGTTGCACGGGCGCCTGCGCAAAGGCTGTGTCGAAATCGCCCACGCGGGCAATGTCGGGCTTGCCTTTCCCACCGGGCACCAGCGGCGCGTTGGGGGCTGCCTTCGCGAGATCGAACTGCCCCGGCTCGCGGGCATAATCGGTGCGAATAAGCGCGGCGGCGGCGCGCGCCTGCTCGAATGTGTCAGCCACCACCAGCGCGATCGCCTGATGGTAATGCTCCACCTGCGCCCCGCCGAAGAGGTGAGCGGTGTTGAAACGGCTTTTGGGCAAAGGCTGGGCATGGTCGAGCGTGCTGATCACCGCCAGCACACCCGGCGCGGCCTTGGCCAGCGTGGTGTCCATGGCGGTGATACGCCCCTTTGCAATACCGGCGCCCACCACGAAGCCATAGGCCTGATTGGGGACAACATCGTGCCGCTCATAGGCGTAAGCTGCTTTCCCGGTGGTCTTGAGAGCGCCATCGATGCGGGATGTAGCGCGGCCCAGGACCTTCAGCTGGTCGGTGGGGTTGGCGCCTGCCGGAGTTTCGAACTTCATGCGCCTGCTCCCGCCGTTTTGGCGTCTGCGATCACCCCGGCAAGGGTGCGGGTGGCGAGAGCCAGCTTGAATCGGTTGTCAGCGGTGGGCCGGGCATCGGCGAACACCTGCGCAGTGACGGCAGCCGCGCCATGAGGCATGGCTGTCTCCGCCGCCTCCACACGCCATGGTTTGGGGGCTACACCGCCAAAGGCGACGCGCCCAGTGCCGTCGGGCTGGATCACGGCGGCGACCGACACCAGCGCGAACGCATAAGAGGCGCGGTCGCGCACCTTGTGGTAGAGATGGCGACCGCCGATGGGCGCCGGCAGGGTCACGGCAGTGATCAGTTCGCCGCGTTTCAGGCTGTTTTCGATATGCGGCGTGTTGCCCCACAGGCGGTGGAACTCGGCAATAGGAATGCTTCGCTTGGCGCCTTGCGGATCGACGGTTTCGACTTGAGCATCAAGAAGGCGCAAAGCGACCGCCATATCGCCCGGATAAGTTGCAATGCAGGCGTCGCTCGTGCCGATGACGCCCAATTGCCGGGAAACGCCGCCAATTGCCCCGCAGCCGGAACCGGGCTGGCGCTTGTTGCAGGGCTGGTTGGTGTCGTAGAAGTAAGGGCACCGCGTGCGCTGGAGCAGATTGCCCGCCGTGGTTGCCTTGTTACGCAGCTGGCCAGAGGCCCCCGCCACGATAGCGCGGGTGAGGACGCCATAATCACGGCGCACCCGCAGATCGGAAGCGAGCGCCGTATTGCGCACGAATGCGCCGATGCGCAGGCCGCTCTCAGGCGTCGGCTCGATGCGGTCAAGCTTCAAATCCTGCACATCGACCAGGTGGGTCGGTGTTTCGATCTGCAGTTTCATCAGATCGAGCAGATTGGTGCCGCCGGCAAGGAAGCGCGCGCCGGGCGTGTGAGCCACAGCTTGAGCGGCCTGCGCCGGCGAGGTCGCGCGCTCGTAGGTGAAGGCCTTCATGCGCGTTCTCCGGCAACTTCCGCCATAGCTTCGAGGATATTCGAATAGGCGCCGCAGCGGCATATGTTGCCGCTCATGCGCTCGCGCATCTCGGTGTTGGTGGCTTGCGGCGTGGTCAGCAGATCCTCCTGCGCATGGCTGGGCACCCCACGTCGGATTTCTTCCAGCACCGAAACCGCCGAGCAGATCTGCCCAGGCGTGCAATAGCCGCACTGGAAGCCGTCGTGCTCGATGAAGGCTGCCTGCATCGGATGAAGCTTATCGGCTGTACCGAGCCCCTCGATGGTCGTGATCTTGTCGCCCTGATGTTGCAAGGCAAGCGTCAGGCAGGAGTTGATCCGCTCGCCGTTGACGATCACCGTGCAGGCGCCGCACTGGCCGTGGTCGCACCCCTTCTTTGTGCCCGTCAAATGCAGATGATCGCGCAGCGTGTCGAGCAGGGTGGTCCGGGTGTCGAGCCGCAGATCATGCGACGTGCCGTTGACCTCGAGAGAAAGCGGAACGAACACCGTCTTCTCAGCGGCCGGCACAGGCGCGGCATGGCCGAGGCCCGATTGCACGACAACTGCGCCTGCGGCGCCTGCCGCCAACACGCCTCGGCGTGACATCTCCAAGCGGTCGTCGATCCCCATGTGCGGCATTCTCCGGAAAAGCGCTGCCTGCCCGCGCAGACTCGTCGCCATGATCAATGGTGCGGCTGCACATTAACGCACCAAGGGCTCGTCGGTATCCCGAAATCGATGATGAGCGGAATAGCACGTGGCTATGACCCCGGCTCAACAATCAAAGGAGCTTGTCCAGGGTAATAGGCAAATCGCGCACGCGCTTTCCCGTGGCATTGAAGACGGCGTTGGCAATCGCCGCTCCGGTCCCGGTGATGCCGATCTCGCCAATGCCACGCGCGCCCATCGGCGTGTGCGGGTCGGGAATGTCCGTCCACATCACATCGATCTCGGGCACATCCATATGCACCGGGACATGATAATCCGAGAGGGATGGGTTCATGATGCGCCCGTTGCGCGGATCGAACTGCGTCTCTTCCAGCAGCGCCAGACCGATCCCCATGATGATGCCGCCGCGAAACTGGCTGGTGGCGGTCTTGGGGTTGAGGATGCGACCACAATCGAACGAGCCCAGAAAACGGCTCACGCGAGGCTCGCCTGTGATGGCATTGACGCGGACCTCGCAGAACATTGCACCGTGGCTATGCATCGACCAGTGCATGGTTTCGAGCGGGGCAGCAGCCTCGCCCTGGACCTCAAGTGCCTCTTGGCCGGCCCACCCCAGGATCGAGGCGTAGGTCTCATGGATATCCAGCGCATCGATTTTGGCCAGCCCGCCCTCATGGCCGACAACCTCCTCCGCTCCCAGCCCGGCCAGGGGAGAGTCATTGCCGGCCATCTTGAGCAACTGAGTGACCAGTTCATGCTGCGCAGCCTGCACCGAAGCGCCGATCGAGGCTGTCTGCTGCGATCCTCCTGCAAGCACCACGCCCGGCAAGGTGGAGTCGCCGTAGTTGAAGGTGATGCTTTCGATCGGCAAGCCGAGCCTCTGGGCCGCCACCTGGGTCTGGGCGGTCGCCGTGCCCATGCCCATTTCATGAGCGGCAATGTCGATCACCGCCGAGCCGTCGCGCCGCAGAGTGATGCGCGCCGCTCCGCCAGGCATCCGATAATAGGGGTAGGTCGATGTCGCGCAGCCTATGCCTACCAGCCATTCCCCATCGCGGACTGCTCCAGGTCGGGGATTGCGCCGGCCCCACCCGAAGCGCTTTGCCCCGTCGCGCCAGGCCTGCTCGATGTTGCGCGAGGAGAAGGGCAAACCTGAAGTCGGGTCCTTGTCGGGCTCGTTGCGCAGGCGCAGGTCGATTGGATCGATGCCCAGTTCATGCGCCAGCTCATCCATCGCGCTTTCCAGAGCGAAGGTGCCCACCGATTCTCCCGGCGCCCGCATGAAGGTGTTGGCAAGCATCGCAAGCTCGACGGTCTGCACATCGAGCAGGACCGTTTCAGATGCATAGGCGCTGCGCGTGGGCATGATGAAGGGTTCAGGCATGGCATTGGTTGCGGTCTTGGCAGTGGTACCGCAATGGATCAGCGCTTTGAGCTTACCCGCATGGTCAGCCCCCAACGCCACGCGCTGCTCGGTCTGGGCCCGGCCTCCAACCACGCGATAGACGCCTTCGCGCGACAGCACGAGGCGAACCGGGCGCCCGGCCAGCTTCGCCGCCGCTGCGGCCAGCACCTGATGCTGCCACAGACACTTGCCTCCGAAGCCACCCCCGACAAAGGGAGAGGTCACGATGACTTTCTTCTCATCCATGCCGAACATCTGGGCCACGGACCAGGCGGTGTGGGCCACCAGCTGTGAGGCATCGTGGATCCGCAACGTGTCTCCCTGCCAGGCGACCGTCACGCCATGCAGTTCGATGGCATTGTGATTGTGCCGGGGTGTGCGGTAGACCGCATCGACATTAACCGCCGCCTCGGCCAAAGCATTCTCCGCCTCGCCGGCCTCATTATGCAGAGGCTGGCCCATGAACATGGCCTGTTGTGTGCCCTGCTTTTTCGCACGGTCGAAATCTGTCAGGGCTTCCTCGGCATCATAACTCGCCGAGATCAACGACCTGGCGTGATCTGCCTGGTCCTGCGTTTCGGCAAGCACCACGGCGACAGGCTGTCCATTCCAATGGATACGATCGTCCTGCATGACCGGCAGCGTGTCGCCGCCCGCAGCTTTGGGCTGCGACATAAAGGCAGGTGGCGGATTGAGCCGGGGTGCATTCTCATGGGTCATGATGGCCACCACGCCGGGAGCGCGGCGGGCGGCAGCGCTATCGATTCCGGTGATCCTTCCCTTGGGTATGGGCGAGAACAGCACGGCGGCGTAGACCATCCTTTCCATCGGAAACTCGGCGGCAAAGGTTGCTCGTCCCGAAACCTTGAGTGGACCGTCCAGACGGGAGAGCGGTTGCCCGATGGCACCATGGGTCTGGCGAATAAGCGGGTCCGGGCGGCCACCGGGCATCCAGCTGTCGGGCGCCAGAGCAATGCCCTTGGCCATCACACCCTGGATTGCGCCCTGCACGGCCTGTTTGGCGTCGTTGCCAATGCTCATGCAGCTTCTCCTGCCAATTGGCTCAGGACAGCTTCGATCGTGCGACGGGCAAGTTCGGCCTTGAAGCCATTGTCTCGCAGCGGCACCGCGTCAGCCAACTCTTCGCGGGCAGCAGCGGCGAAGGACGCTTCATTCCCGGGTGCCCCGCGCAACGCAGCTTCTGCCTTCGCGGCGCGCCATGGCTTGGGTGCCACGCCGCCCAGTGCAATACGGACGTCCTGAACCCGCCCGTCCTCGACATTGAGCACAGCAGCGACCGACACAAGCGCGAAGGCATAGCTGGAACGATCACGGACCTTTCGGTACGCGCTACGCGCGCCCAAAGGTACTGCTGGGAGCGTGAGCCCTGTAATCAGCTCGCCCGGCTCAAGCATGGTCTCAATGTCGGGGCGGTCACCAGGGAGACGGTGCAACTCGGCGAAGGGTATTTCGCGTTCGCCCTGGCTGCTCAAGGTGTGGACAGTAGGGTCGAGCGCCATCAAGGCCACGCAAAGATCGGAGGGATGCACCGCCACGCAGGATGAAGATCCCCCAAAAATCGCATGCATACGGTTGAACCCATCGCGAGCGTCGCATCCTTGCTCCGGCTGCCGCTTGTTGCATCGGGCACCATCGGTGTCATAAAAATAGGCACATCGCGTTCGCTGCAGCAGGTTGCCCCCGACCGTCGCCATGTTGCGGATCTGGGGGCTGGCGCCGGCAACGATCGCCCTGGTGAGAATAGGGTATCGCGAGCGCACCAGAGGATGCTCGGCCATGGCCGTGTTGCGGACAGCCGCACCAATCCGAAGGCCCCCATCGGGGCGTTCTTCGATCCTGTCTGACAGGCCGGTGACATCGACGAGCGCGCTGGGTCGCTCGATCGTCTCGCGCATAAGATCGACCAGGTTGGTTCCGCCCCCAAGATATTGGCTGCCTTGAGCTGCACCGCGAAGAACCGCATCGCCAGGGTCACTGGCCCGGGCATAGGAGAAAGGGTTCATTGCGCCGCCTCCGCATGGCTTTCTGCTTCCAGCTCATCGGCGATGGCGTCAATGATGCCGTTGTACGCACCACAGCGACACAGGTTACCGCTCATGCGCTCACGCATCTCCTCGCGCGTCAGCATCACCGTTTCCAGAACACCCGTGACATGGCTGGGAACACCGCGCTCCACCTCGGCCAGCATCCCGACCGCCGAGCAGATCTGACCTGGCGTGCAATAGCCACACTGGAAGCCGTCATGCTGTACGAAGGCTTTTTGGATCGGATGAAGCTGGCCGGGTTGACCCAGACCCTCAATGGTCGTGATCGATCGGCCCTCATATTGCACGGCCAGAGCCAGGCAGGACAGGATCCGTTCGCCATCGACCAACACGGTGCAGGCGCCACAGGCTCCCTGATTGCAACCCTTTTTGGTGCCGGGGAGCGACAGATGGTCGCGCAGCATGTCCAGCAGGGAGACACGCGGGTCGTCTGGCAGAGAAGCCTCTGCGCCGTTCACGTTCATCGTCGCCATCAAACGCCAGCCCTATGAGCTCATTGGTCATGGCAGGAACGTCATGACCATCATGACGATAACTGCTTTCGGCAACCTTTGTGCCTGGTTGCAGCTTGGTCGGCGCACATCTCGTCCTAGCACTCGGCCTGTTAGGCATAGATGGAGGCTGCCCTGTCGGGTTAGGCCCCGTCACCTACTGAACGAAGGGCGGCTTCAACCAATTTCAGCCAAAAAGGGGATGAGGTGGATGGCTCCCGCTCACGACATTTGAATGTCATGATGAGGTTGCCGTCAGGCAAACCCACGCAAGGAGCCATCCGCCATGGAAATTAGCACGATCGGCCTCGATCTGGCCAAAAATGTCTTCCAGGTTCACGGTGTCGACAAAGAGGGCACCGTCATTGTGCGCAAGGCGTTGCGCCGAGCGCAAATGTTGCCCTTCTTTGCAAGGCTATCGCCCTGCCTTGTCGGCATCGAGGCTTGCGGGACATCGCATCATTGGGCGCGGGAACTGCAAAACCTTGGTCACGAGGTGCGACTGATGCCGCCATGCTACGTGAAGCCCTATGTAAAACGCGGCAAGAACGATGCTGCTGATGCCGAGGCCATCTGCGAGGCGGTGACACGTCCGACGATGCGGTTCGTGGCGATCAAGTCTCGTGAGCAGCAGGCGGCCCTGTCACTTCACCGGGTGCGCTCTCTTTTGACTGGTCAACGTACACAGTTGGTCAACATGATGCGCTGCCAGTTAGCAGAGTTTGGTATCGCCATTCCGATCGGACTTGGGCGGGCGCTGCATCTGGCGCAACAGATCGAAGATGGCGAGGCCGCGATTGATCTGCCACCACAAGCGGCGCAGGTGATCGGCATGCTGTGCGAGCTGGTGCTCAAGCTTCATGCCCGGCTTCATGAACTTGATTTGCGCCTGGAAGCTCTCCGGCGAAGCGATGACATGGCGCGTCGGTTGGCGACGATCCCGGGCATTGGTTCGATTGGCGCAACCGCGCTGGCAGCATCGGTTACCGACCCGCACCAGTTCAGGTCTGGCCGCCAGTTTGCCGCATGGCTTGGCCTGACACCGCGTCAGCAGTCGAGTGGCGGCAAGGAGCGCCTTGGCCGGATCACCAAGATGGGCGATAAATATCTACGGCAGCTGTTGGTCATCGGGGCGACCTCCCTGCTACGCCGCGCCAAGGAGGGCCCTGCAACGGTTCACCCGTTTCTCGTTGGGATACTGGCTAGAAAATCTGCCCGCGTGGCCAGCGTCGCCATGGCCAACAAGATAGCGCGGATCGCGTGGGCGGTCATGACACGCGGTCAGGTCTATCAATCACACCATGTGCCCGGATTGGCCGCATGAGTACGCAATCCGGCTGAGGTGATCGGCCGAACGGAGTTGTGAGCGCAAAGAGAAATGATGGCGACACCGGTCAGACCGGGAACAGGGACAACCCGTGGAAAGTCTTAGGCGCAACAGCCTGTGAAGGCGATAGGAACTCTGTTTTTCGGACCCCATCAGGGCCAGCAGTCCGAAACGACTGCATCAACAGGCCGGACAGACGACTGCACCCGACCGATCGTCAGAATTTCAAAAAGTGCTTGCAACGCGGGAGCCATCCACAGAAGACTTACCGGTCTCCACAACCTTCAGGCCGGTTGACACTTGGAAACCGGCCTCGAAATTGGCGCGAATTTTCATGATTTGTTCGTACCGCTTGCGGCGCGCCACTAGACGGTGGTTGTAAGCGTCCGCCCAAGGCCGTCGCCAGAAACCCGTTATGGAATATGTCCGCCGTTGGAGCAGGCATAACCTACAAAACGTGGAAGCAAACCAGCTTTTTCAATGGCAATCATATCCCATGCTGTGGGACAGGAAATTCCATTTCGGTTGGCGCATACTCTTGGTCCACCATTTACACGTGGAATGGCTTTCTCGAAAGCTCTTTGTTGTCTTGCGTTGAGGGTAGATTGGAAGCCTTCCTCCAAGTAATTCACATCCCCGGCAGGCTTTTCTGCAATTTTGAGTGCGGGGCATTGGAGCGTTGTCTGCTTGTTGAAAATATCCCACCCATGAAGGGCGTGCTCGTGCGCAGTCGCGGCCAAAGCCGCAGCGCTGGAGACGATCAGGGCCGTCGTTATCACCACTCGATGCCACATATTGCCACCATGTCCTTGCAGAAGCAGACGTTGCTAACCCTTGGCCCTGAGGCGTTTGAGACAAATCTGCTTTGCAGCCTGAAGGCTGGGAACGGTGACGGCCTTGACGGATCGAACTGCGGCAGCGCGATATGCTGGAATGTTTGTGGGGGCGCCCTCAAAGAAGGACGCGCTACAGACCTCACCTGGTGACCTTGGGTAAGATGATCCGCTAAGGTCGATGACCGAGAGCACGGCCTGTGGAGATTTTGGCAACGCATAGATAAGCGCCTGCGTGAGCCCTTCCGAAGTCGCGGCGTCGGTGCCGGCGGAAAGCGGCCTCGCCAGGAGTATCCACTGAACGTTGCCGCTTCTGATCTTACTCATGACAACTTTGTCATATGCGCCGGAATTATAGAGGCGGTTTACGACCGCCTTTGCGCCCTCGCTTCTTATTTCACTTTGGATTGCAGTAGGCGTGAGTAGCGTGGCTGGCGATGCTGCCGTGAGCATCAGTCCAACGATTCCCAGAAGTGACTTGCGCATCCTCGCTACTCCCGATGACCATGCCGCATTTAATCTTTATAGTGTATTATATGGGCATGCCAACTTCGCATTCCATCGCACCCTGAGTTACTTTGTCGATGCACTCCAGTGCCAAGGCAGCAGTTCCTCTATCCGGTTGATCGGATGCTCCTTGCCGATGCGATCGAGCACATCGGTCAGCCACTCCTGCGGGTTCACGCCGTTCAACTTGGCTGTTTCGAGCAGCGAACACATGGCAGCGGCGCGCTCGCCTCCGCAATCAGCCCCGGCAAAAAGCCAATTCTTCCTGCCGAGGCATATGCCCCTGAGCGCATTTTCCGCCGGGTTGTTGTCAATCTCCAGTCTGCCGTCATCGGTGTAGGCCAGCAGCTGGGGTTTGAGCTTTACGGCATAGCGCAAAGCCTCGGCCAAGGGTGATCGCGCAGAAGCCCGCGACAGCACATCCTCGGCCCAGGCAAAGAAATCCAACACCTTGGCTTTCGACGCGATACGGGCATGCTGCCGCTGATCCGCTGGCACATCATCAATCTGGCGCTCGATGGCGTAAAGATCGCGGATCATGTCCAGCCCTTGGGCGGCGGCCGAGTGTTGGTCGGCCTTGTAGACGTCATGCAGCTTGCGTCGGGCATGCGCCCAGCAGGCCACCGGCATGATCCGCTCCGGCTGACGGTCAGGGGCATAGAGCTTCTCGAAGCCGGGATAGGCATCGGCTTGCAGAAAACCTGCAAAGGTTTTGAGATGCTCACGCGGTCGCTCACCCTTGCGATCTGGGCTGTAGCGAAACAGTGCTGCTGGCCTGTCATCGGCGCTCCATCGCCGATTGTCACGCAGGTAGACCCACAATCGCCCCGTCGCCGTCTTGCCGGTTCCCGGTGCCAGAACCGGCACAGGCGTATCGTCGGCGTGGATCTTGGCGCTAGCCATTACATGATCGGCGATCCGCTCGACCAGCGGTTGCAACAACCAACTGACTTGCCCCAGCCAATCCGCCATGGTCGAGCGGCTGATCTCCACGCCCTCGCGGGCATAGATCCCGGACTGGCGGTAAAGCGGCAGATGGTCCGCGAATTTGGACACGACGACATGGGCCAGCAGGCCCGGCCCTGCACGGCCACGCGGCACGGGCAACGCAGGAGCCGGGGCCTGGCTGATCGTGTCGCAGCGGTTGCAGGATAGCTTAGGGCGCACATGCCGGGTGACGCGAAAGCGGCCTGGCACGTATTCCAAGACCTCAGTCACATCCTCGCCCAGCTTGCCCATCGCCCCGCCACAGGCCGAGCAACCATCCGCATCGGGCGCTGTGTGCAGCACCTCATCGCGGGGCAAGTGGTCGGGAAGTGGTGCGCGCCGAGGTTTGCGGGGCGCATCCTTGGCCAGAGCATCCTCAGGCACACGGCCTTCGATCACGCATTCGGTATGGGCGTGCTCAACCTCCAGATCCTCCAGCGTAAATTCGAGCTGGTCGGCCTCAAGGGTCATGCGTTCGGAGGACTGACCGAACTTCATGCGGCGCAGGCGGGCAAGCTGGACCTTGAACTTCTCGATCTGAAGTGCGGTCAGCTTAATCGAATTGTGGGCGGTCTCAAGCTGCTGGCGGGTCTCGCCATGGGCGCTGCGCTCGACCTCCAATGCCTGCTCCGAGGCGGCCAGACGCGCCTGCGTGGTCGCGAGCAACGCACGCAGTTCAGCCAGATCGGCAGGGAGTTCGAGATCGCCGGAGGACACGTTTCTTTCTACCAGAAATGCCTTCCTGCCCAAAGCCAAAAGCCCGGAATTGCGGCGATTGTCGGGTCAAATCTGCTCTGGCAGGCGCGGCGGTTCGGGCGCTACGGTCCGCCGCCAATCCATCGCCTCGATCAGCAACGCGAACTGCGCCGATGTCAGCACCACGCCGCCTTCGATCAGCGGCGGCCAGACGAAACGGCTGCGCTCCAGGCGCTTGTACCTCAGTCAGAAATGCAGGGATATCCCCGGCCCCGCCGCATCTTGTGACGGTGACCCATCCCTTTCACCCATATTCCGGAAGGTGCGGCGTCTGCGTCGCGAAGCGTGGCAACCGATCGGGCAGGCGGTGGCTACTGCGTTTTGATGACGGGCAGATTTGCTCTGTTCCGCCGCAATGGACCGATGCGACAGCTCCTGATCTGGAGGTTGTCGTCGGAGGCGGGCCGGCCGTTTGCGGAGTTGCCGATCTGTTGGCGCTCGGTGATTTAGTCGCCCATCTCATGTCGCAAAAACGGGAGACAGGAGCGAAGAAGCGTAAGGGAAATTATGCCGCCGCTGTAAAGGAAACGACGCCGCAAAGCCCCTGGGATCTACGCTGAATGGCGGTTTTTGTGGCTATAGATGAACGAATCGTACGCTCTCTGTCCCTTGACGCCCTATCCTTATG
Source organism: Novosphingobium terrae (assembly GCF_017163935.1). Taxonomy (NCBI): domain Bacteria; kingdom Pseudomonadati; phylum Pseudomonadota; class Alphaproteobacteria; order Sphingomonadales; family Sphingomonadaceae; genus Novosphingobium; species Novosphingobium terrae. Next base: position 1,863,927 of record NZ_JABVZR010000001.1, read on the forward strand.
CGGCGTATTGTATATTACAACGATTAAGCGAAGGTCGGAGACTGCAGGTGCCAAACAGGATCGAGCACAAGCGATCAAAGGCAAAGATCCTGGCGGAGGAAGGCACTCTCAACCCGGCGCCGGAAAAGGTGGGCGATCCGAAATTCCAGGAGGACGGCTTCTTCGATCCGCGCGACATCGTGCAAGTAAAATACGAGATGCTGCGACGCGTGTTCGTCGACAAGATGTCAGTGACAGAGGCATCCGACGAATATGGTGTCTCCCGGCCGACCTTCTATCAGGCCCGTGCGGACTTCGACGATGCGGGCTTGGGCGGCCTCGTGCCGAGGAAACGCGGGCCTCGCGGACCGCACAAGCTCCAAGGGGAAGTGCTGGCGTTCCTCAAGGAACAGGTCGCCCCAGGCGAACCGCTTCGGGCGCGCGAATTAACGGACCGTATCCGGACAAAGTTCGGCTTGGATGTCCACCCCAGAACAATCGAGCGCGCGCTCGGTGTAAAAAAAACTGCGTGATCGGCACCGGTCCTGCACCGCATTCCGCGCTGCAGGACCGGGCCACAGAGCGATACGAAATCTTGCGCGCTGCGGCGCTTGGGACCTCTATGCCCGTAGAGGCCCGCAGCGGCCTGACTATCCTTTTGCATCGCGGGACCTGGGCTTGGATCCGCGCGATCTTGCGCGCACCCTGCCAAGCCCCATGCGCTGCCATGCCGGTTGTTGGCCTGTCGATCGCCGATGAGCCTTCCGAGAAGCGCACAGTCATCCACCTGCTTGCCGCCATGGTGATGGCGGCCCCGGAACGGAGGAGAATGGCATGAACGAAATGCTCAAGGTCCAGTCGCATCACCTCGAACGGGGTGCTTACCTCTACATCCGCCAGTCATCGATGCGGCAGGTCATGGAGAACGTCGAAAGCACCAAGCGCCAATACGACCTTCGCGGGCGGGCAATCGGGCTGGGATGGCGTGATGACCAGATCATGGTCATCGACAGCGACCAGGGCGAATCCGGCGCTTCAGCGTCGTGGCGCGAGGGCTTTCAACACCTTGTATCCGATGTTGGCATGGGACGCGCGGGGATTGTCATGGGCCTGGAGGTATCTCGACTCGCGAGAAACAACGCGGACTGGCACCGATTGCTGGAAATCTGCGCCTTGGCCGACACGCTGATCCTCGACGAGGATGGCGTTTACGATCCGGCGAACTTCAATGATCGCCTGCTGCTCGGCCTCAAGGGCACGATGAGCGAAGCCGAATTGCACGTCATCAAAGCCCGGTTACGCGGTGGTATCCTCAACAAGGTGCGCCGCGGTGAATATCGCAGCCCCCTGCCAACCGGCTTCATCTATGATGAGGTTGGCAATGTTGTCCTCGATCCTGACGCCCAGATCCGGGAGATGATCACCCACTTCTTCGAAACGTTCTCGCGAGTCGGATCGGCCTCCCAGACAGTCAAGGTGTTCGCCAGGGAAGGCCTGCTCTTCCCGTCTCGGGTACGCAATAGCAAGGAGGTGATCTTCCAACCGCTGACCGCATCGACCGCTATGCGAACGCTTCACAATCCTCGCTATGCCGGTGTTTATGCTTACGGGCAGCGTCTTTACCGCCGGACCGTCGATGGGAAGAAACAGCTCCGCAAACGTGATCCCAAGGATTGGCTTGCCTGCATCCCGGATGCCCACCCCGGCTACATCAGTTGGGATCAGTTCCAGCATAACCTCAGGGTCCTCGAATCTAATGGCCGAGGCTATCAGGCCGTACGCGCCTCACCGCCCCGCGAAGGCGCAGCCTTGCTGCAAGGGCGCGTTGTATGTGGACGTTGCGGAAGCCATATGCGAGCCCGCTACGCCGACCGGCGCGGCCAGGTGGATACCTGGTATCTGTGCAGTCGCGCTTCCGCTTCTCGCGGCGAACCGCACTGTCAGTCGATCGCAGGGTGGCCCGTTGATGCAGCAATCGGTGAATTGATCGCAGCGGAAATGACGCCGGCCGCCGTGGAGTTGGCGTTGGAAATCAGGAAAGAGATCGAGCGTCGCCATGGCGAAGCGGATGACCTCCGGGTCCGCGCTGTCGAGCGCGCCCGGATCGATGCCGATCTGGCGCAGCGCCGCTTCATGCTGGTCGATCCGAACAACCGTCTGGTTGCCGATACATTGGAACGAGAATGGAACGACAAGCTGCGCTCGCTGACTGAACTACAAGAAGACAGAGCGCGCGCTCTGCGCGAAGGCCAACTGAAGCTGGACGACGCAATCCACGATCGGTTGATCGCCATGACGACCGATTTTAAAACGGTCTGGCATGATCCCACCCTGCCGAACCGTGAACGCAAGCGGCTCTTGGCCTACCTTGTCGAGGACGTCACGCTGCTCAAGGTCCCCGCCGAAGGGGAGACCCGGGTCCACATCCGCTTCAGAGGCGGGAGGACCGAAACACTGACCACTCAGAACCCCAAATCTTCCGCCCAGCAGGTAAAGACCCGACCGGAGGTGGTCGGGCTGGTCGACAAGCTTCTAGACGACCACATCTGCGCCGAAATCAGGGATATCCTGAATGCAAAAGGTATCCGTCCCGGTGGCTCTGCGCGGCGTGACCAGGCCAATGCGCAGTTCACCGACCTGCGTGTCATCTACCTCGTCAAACAATATGGTCTGCGCACTCGCTACGACCGGCTGCGCGACCGTGGAATGCTGACAAAGGTGGAAGCCTGCGCGAAACTCGGAATCTCGGAAAGTACCTTGGTCAGGTGGGCGAAGTACGGCATCATCAAACGTCACGCCTACAACGGTCACATGGGCCTCTATGAACCGCCAGGGCCGCATGTCCCGGCCAAGCAGTGTAGCCGATGGAACCAGCTGACACATCGCGCTGCCAGCGTCCGCCGGCTCAGCGAGCAAAATGCAACGACCTCGATGGAAGGGCTGCAGTATGAAGCCAGTTAGTTGGCGAACAGGCATAACCCGCTGCCATCCCAAAATAGGGCCTTCAAATAGTTGCCGCTTTTGCTGCGAAACAGGAAGACATGCCCGCCGTAAGGTTCGACGGCAAACAGAGGGCGCACCAGCGCGGCCAGACCGTCGAAACCGAGCCGCATACTGACGGGCTTGCTGGCGAGATAAACCTTCGTGCCCGGCGGCAGCGAGATCATGACGCATCCCGCAAGGCTCGAAGCACCCGCGCCAGCGCTTTCTCGTTGACGTAGCTGTCCACAGAAAGGCGGATGCCGCCAGGCAGATCGACATCGATCGCGCCGGGGCGGGGGCCGGGATAAGGGCGCATCAGATCTTCGGCGGGGGCCTGCGTCGCGGCCTGCGGCACAGGAGGTGTAGGCACAGCCATCCTCGCACCGCCAGCAGGCTCGGGGACAGAACCATATGCGATGAATTGCAACGGTTCGCTCGCCAGCTTCTCCGCTTCCTTACGCATCCGACGCCAGCCATGGATCAGGCCCGGCGACATGCCCAACCGCTTGGCGATACCCACGATCGTCGCCTTGGGCTCATCGCACATCGCTAGGATCGCCGCGCGCTCTTCATCCGAATACCGCCGACGACGCTCAACACCGGCGATGATCTCGATCCTGTCCAACGCACTCTCCTTACGCAGTGCGAATGGACACTGCATAAGAAACCTCATCGCGACAGCTCATCACCCGTGCAACACGCGGGAGGCCGTACGCTTACCGGTGGTTTAGTTTACACGGGGAGGAAAGAGGTCAGTCACGCTAGCCACCGGCAGATCAGGCATTCAGCTCCTACGGTGGCTAGCGTGACAGCAGTCCGAAATTCTTCCCTCATGAGAAGCTCTCCAGCAAATCAGGAACGGTTCAGCACCTGCTAATATCAGACTTCAGGGCTTGCGATTTCATAAATCTGTAGTAATCTTGAGAGGCGCTGTAACGAAAGCGGCGTCGAGGCGTGAGAACCTCGCTTGAAATCGATTAAATTCCAGTCCGCTCCAAGATACAGAGTCCGGGTGGCCGAAGCGTATGTACAAGCTGCTTGCAGCTAAAGGCGTCGGCGCGTGTTCAAGCATGTTCTCAACACCCGGCTTCTGGCCGGATTGCCTCGCTATGTGAGGCAATTCGAGCATGGCATATGAATTAATTGGTGACGAGACAGGATCGATCAAATTGGCAGAGGGGGCGCAATAGGCCCCATGTCTGTTCGATCCTTCCTTTTCGGGCTTTCACCACGGCTTGCAGATGGCGATCCCTTACCACCTGAAAGCGGGGGTAGGGTTTCTCCAACACGGGCACTGGACGATATCTATCGGCGGGAGACGCCCAGGCTGTTGCGGTTTTTCCATCGCCGTGTTCCGAGGGAGGATGTCCATGATCTTGTGCAGGAGAGCTTCTTGAAGCTGGCGCATGCCGAGGCGGTACGGGACGAACCGATCGAGGAGCCCGAAGCCTATCTCAATCGCATCGCGACAAATTTGCTGCGCAATCGCGCGAAATCTGCTGCACAAAAAGCGATGGCCAGAAGTGTTCCGGTTGAGGACGTCAATTTGACGGCGCCGGATCTGGTCGCAACACTTGAAGCCCGTGATCTGATCAATCGCACAGAAGCCGCCCTGAAGCGGCTCAGCCCGAAAACGAAGGATATCTTTCTGGCTCACCGCATCGATGGTCTGACCTACAAGGAAATCGCAGCTCGGCTCGGTATGACCGAGAAGGGGGTGGAGTCATGTATCAGCAAGGCCATCGCCCATCTTGATCGCAGCCTGAGGTCGCGTTGATGAGCGCCTCGGGGCAGGGGGAACCTGCGGACGAAGCCTTGCGGACGCAAGCCGGCGATTGGTACGCCAAATTGGGAGGATCGCCCGACGAGGCGGATCTTCTGGCGTTCGAGGAATGGTATTCCAGTGACCCTCGGCATGCCAGGGCTTATGACAATATTGTGGAGACCGACGCTGGTCTGGAGAGACTTCGGCCGACCGCAACCGGTCGGGAACCTGATCGCCTTGCCAAACATGTGGTGGGTCGTATCACCCGCACTGTCCTTCTGATCGCAGCCGGTCTTGTCCTGGCGCTGGTGGTCTATGCCGGCGTCGCCCGGGCATGGCTCAGCAGCTCTTCGTCGATCTCCGCGCAGCAGCAGAAGTTCGCAAGCGCGCCAGGGCAGATCCGGACTGTGACCCTTCTGGACGGCTCGCGCGTGACCCTCGATAGCGACAGCGCGCTTGCGGTGAATTTCACGCCATCCGAACGACGATTGACGCTGATGAAGGGCAGGGCGCGTTTCGACGTCGCCCATGACCCGAACCATCCCTTCATCGTCACAGCCGATGGCTCAGAGGTTGTTGCGCACGGTACGATCTTCGACGTCGATCTGGATGGCAAGCAGCCGTTGGTGTCGCTGCTGCGCGGGTTGATCGAAGTGCGCAAGCCGGCTGTCGCTGCTGCCGTAAAGTCAGGCAAGGGGAAGTTCTTGCAGCCAGGGCAGGCGCTGTTCGTCGGTGCGGACCCATTGACCTCGCAGGCCGGACCGAGTCCTGAGAAGCAGGGAGACTGGACCAGCGGCATGCTGTCGTTCGACGATCGGCCTCTCAGCGAAATCGTCGCGGGGACCAACCGCTATGCACCTGCCAAGATTCTGCTCACGGACCCTGATCTGGGCGGGATGCACTATTCGATAAGCTTCCCCGCCAAGGATAGCGGCGGCCTGGCGCAGGCGCTGTCGGCAGCCTTCAATCTGGCCCAGTCGCGCGACAGCCGGGGGAACATTCTCCTGTCCCACCGAAAGTAGGAAAAAACTTACCGGGGATCGTGGACCCCGGTTGTTGAAGGCCCTCAGCGATACCGCACAGGCGGATCGCTCGGGGAGTTTTCATGGGACTGTTTCATAAAGCGGCACTGGCCGCCTCGATTTCCACCAGCCTGTTTGCTTATGTCGCCCTTACGCCTACCGCATGTGCTCAAGGCGAACCGGTCCATGCGTACCATCTGCCGGTACAGTCTCTTGCAACCTCACTTCGAGCTGTTTCAGCGGCCTCCGGGCGGACCATCGGCATGCTGCCTCAGCTCGTGGCCAATCGACAGGCTCCCGCTCTGGAGGGCTCTTATACGGCTGAAGCTGCCGTTGCCGCATTGCTCGCTGGATCCGGCTTGCATCTGCATGTTGCAGGCAATGCCCTCATCATCAATGCGAAGGGCTCAGGCGACCAGGGGCTGGACGAGCAGGCCAATGCCCCCTCAACGGCTGACGGTCCGGAAATTCTGGTGACGGGGAGCCTCATTCGCGGCGCGCCGATCGCCTCGCCAACCATTGTGATCGACCGTCAGGCCATGCTCGACACCGGGGCCACCAGCCTTGGTGATGTGATGCGCAACCTGCCGCAGAGTTTCGGGGGCGGACAGAACCCCGGCGTTGGCAGCAATGTGCCGACAGCAGGCGGCATCAATGTCGGCAGCGCTTCGACGATCAACCTGCGCGGGCTAGGGAGCGATGCCACGCTCACCCTGCTTGACGGGCATCGCCTTGCCTACAACGGATCGCGCCAGGGCATCGACCTGTCGTCCATTCCCTTCGGCATGGTGGAGAAGGTCGACGTGGTCGCTGATGGCGCCTCGGCGCTTTACGGCTCGGATGCGGTCGCGGGTGTGGCGAACATCATGTTGCGCCATGATCTTCAAGGGCTGGAGACATCGGCCAACATCGGTGGGGCTACCGACGGTGGGGATTTCCAGCAGCAATATGGAGTGGTTGCCGGACATCGCTGGAACGGAGGCGGCCTGGTGGCAGGCTATGAATATTCCAGCAACACCAACATCATGTCGAATGACCGCAGCTTTGCGGCGGTTCGACCGGGTGTGGCGCTTTATCCTGCCTTGCATCATCATGCGGTTGCGCTCACGGGACATCAGTCGCTGACCGACAGACTGACGTTCGACGTCGACGCCACCTTCAACAAGCGATGGAGTCTGGGCGGCTGGGCGTCGAACAATGCCGGCGACGCGAGTCTCAGCCACACCGATCAGGCTTCGACCAGCCGCTCGGTCTCGGTTGCGCCGTCGCTCAAGCTTGATCTGCCCGCAGGCTGGCGGGTACAACTTTCCGGTGTCTACGGGACCGAAACTGTCCATCTGGATAACCGTTATTACACCGGTTCCGCGCTCACCACCGCCTTGCGGGCATGCTATTGCAACAGCGGTGCTTCGGGCGAACTGGCCGCAGACGGGCGGCTGCTGACCCTCCCGGCCGGACCCGTGAAGCTCGCGCTGGGCCTTGGCTATCGCTACAACAAGTTCCAGCAGCTTGTTGAAGGCAGCACCAGCAACATCATCGCCTCGCAGGATAGCCGCTACGCCTATGGCGAAGTGAGCATCCCGGTGATCGCTCCCGAGATGGGCGTTACCGCCATCAGCCGGCTCAATTTCAGCGGAGCGCTGCGTTATGAACGATATCCCGGCGTCGCCTCCGTCGCGACCCCGAAACTTGGCCTGATCTATGCCCCGTTTCCAGACCTTGTCGTAAAGGGAAGTTGGGGGCGCTCCTTCCGGGCGCCTACACTCTATCAGCAATATCAACTCAGGAGCGCTTACGTCTATCTCGCATCGACCGAAGGCGGATCCGGCTATCCATCGACCGCAACAGGATTGCTGCTGTCAGGCGGCAATCCGGCGCTCAAGCCCGAGCGTGCCGAGACCTGGACGGCAATGCTTGACTACAGTCCGCATCAGATTCCCGGACTGAACCTTCAGGCGAGTTATTTCTCGACCATCTACCGCGATCGTATCGTGGTGCCCATCACCTACACGAGCCAGTCACTGAGCAATCCGATCTACGCTCGTTATGTCACGCTTTCGCCAAGCGCCGCAGCGGTCGCAAATATTGTCAATATGCCCGGCTTCACCCCTTTGACTGGCACCAGTACGTATGACCCTTCGACCGCCGTTGCCATTATCGACAACAGCAGCGTGAACGCCGGGCGGCAGGTGATCCATGGTGTCGACCTGCTGTTCAATTACAAGAAGAGGTTGCACGGTCAGAGCGGTGAGATCGGCCTCAACGGTGACATCGCCTATCTGACCAGCAGCCAGGTGCTTGTGCCGGGAGCGGCGGCCACCCAGCTTGCGGGAACACTGTTCAATCCGCCCCACTGGCGAGGGCGTGGCAGCGTCAGCTGGAAGCGGGGCGGCTTCATGTTCAATGCAACGACCAGCTATATCGGCGGTGTTAGCGATATTCGTACGACCACCCCGATTGCCGTGGGCGGCATGCTCACCCAGGATTTTACCGCGCGCTACGATGTTGGTGACCGCAATGGCGCGCTCCATGGCGTGGCGTTCAGCCTGACTGCCCAAAATATCTTCAACGACAAGCCGACGACCATTGCGACGACGAGTTATGCTTCGGCGGCCTATGACAGCACGAATTACTCGCCCGTCGGGCGCTACATCGGCGTGGGAGTGACCAAGTCATGGTAAGCTTCATCAATCGACGCACCCGACTGGCCGCCCTTCGTACCACCTTGCCCCTCATGTGCCTGATGGCCGGTGCGCACACCGCGCATGCCGCTTGTGCTGACCTGCTCCCGGTGGAGAGCCACCAGGAGCAACCGTCCCGGTTTGTAACCAGTGACGATTTGCTACGGCTGCGCGAGATCGGTTCATCGGAATACAGTTATAAAAATCCGGGGCCACTGGCTGTGTCACCGGACGGCAAGCACATCGCGTTCCCGCTGGTTCGCCTTGACCCGGCGACCAACACGGCCTGCAGGGCGATGGTGGTGATCAATCGTGAGGGTGCTCCCGATCCCCGCATTCTCGACCAGGGGGGCGAACAGATCCTGATCGAGGTTGGCCTTCGCGGTGCGACATTGACCCTCGGGCAGGCAGCGTCAGTTTCGCCGGTCTGGTCACCTGATGGTCGGTGGGTTGCCTATCGCCGCCGGGACCACGGTATCACTCAGGTCTGGCGCGCGCGCAGCGATGGCGGGGGCGCCATGGTGGTCACCAGGTCACCAGTCGATGTTGATGCGTTCACCTGGAGCGAAGATGGTCATGATATCGTCTACACGTCACGACCGTCAAAGCTCGAGGCGGTCAAAGCCATTGATAAGGAGGGAGAGAGCGGCTGGCACTTTGATGCCCGCATTGCGCCGAACTTCGGGGCAAGGCCGCTTACTCCTTCGCCCTTGCCCGATGAGGCCTACCGCATCGATCCAGTCACCGGGACGATCGTGGCTGCCAGCGCTCCGGAAAAAGCCAAAGTAACGCGCCTGCTTGGGGGGCTGCCGGCCATCCCTCTGGCCGCCGGCCTCAAGGTGTGGACCGAGCACACCACTGACAATCCGGATAGCCCGCTCAGGTTGTTGGTCAGCGTCGGTGGGAAGACAGTGACCTGCGGATCGGCGGACTGTAACGGCGCGCTGGCAGATCTATGGTGGGATCGAGACGGAAAATCGCTGCTTATTCTCAAACGCGAAGGGTGGCAAACCGGTGAGACGGGACTGTTTCGCTGGCGTGTCGGTGCCAGGGCGCCGCAGCGTATCCTGCATTCGGCGGACCAGTTCCATGCGTGCGTTCCTGCGGAGGAAAGTCTCGTTTGCGCGGTCGAAAATGCGACGATGCCCAAGAGGATCATCTCAATCGATCTTCACAGCGGGGCGCAACGGCTGATTTTCGATCCCAATCCCGAGTTCCAGACGATCCGGTTGGGCCATGTCGAACGGCTGAAATGGGTGAACGATGTCGGCTTGTCGGCCTATGGCGATCTGGTCCTGCCACCTGATTACAAGCCCGGAACCCGATTGCCCATGGTGATCACCCAATATCGCAGTCGTGGCTTTTTGCGCGGCGGCACGGGCGATGAATATCCCATCCATGCCTTCGCGGCGCGGGGCTTTGCGGTCCTCAGCCTCGAAGCCCCTGATGATTTCGCCGCGCATTCAGCTGGTATCCACGATTGGCACGAGCTCTACGCAGCCGGCATCAAGAACTGGTCCGAACGCAAGTCCCAGCTTTCCTCCATCATAACCGGAGTCAAGATGGTGATCGATCGTGGTATTGCCGATCCCGAGAGGATCGGCATCACAGGGCTGAGCGATGGGGCAACCGAAACGCGCTTTGCGCTGGTTAATTCGCGCCTGTTTGCAGCTGCTGCGATCAGCAGCTGCTGCACGGATACGCGCGCGATGATGAATGCTGGAGGCATTGGCTTTGCCGATGAAATGCATCGATTGGGCTACCCTCGATCGATAGAACCCATCGATTTCTGGGCGCCAATCTCGATGACGCTCGCCGCGCGCAGGATGGATCGTCCCTTGCTGATGCAACTGGCTGACTCTGAATTCAATATCAGCCTTGAGACGTTCACCGCGCTTCACGAGGCCGGGCAACCGGTGGACATGTATGTCTACCCGGGCGAATCTCACATCAAATGGCAACCCCTCCACAAGCAGGCCGTCTACAATCGAAATCTCGACTGGTTCAGCTTCTGGCTGCAGGGCAAGACCGATCCCGACCCGGCCAAGGCGGAGCAGTACAAGCGTTGGCAGGACATGCGCCGCAAGCTGGAGGAGAAGGCCGCCGCTTCGAAGCCCTAACCTGCCTGGGGTTCGGCCCAACTCCGGGCCCAGACCTCGACGTCGATAATCTCCAGAATCCGCTCAAAGGCCGGTCCTTTGAGCGGGTTTTGCTGATCGATCAGAGCAAGCGTGGAGGGCACATCAATGAGTCCACGGCGGCCCAATTCGCCTTCTTCGATCAGAGCCCGAATGGCTTGGCGGTGATGATCGATGATTTCCGCGAGAAAGCTGTTGGGAGCAGCCTTCGATCGACGGAGCAGGACAGCCTCGGGCAGCCTCCCGGCAAAGGCGCGCCTGGCTATCATGCGATTGTGCCCGCGCTCCAGCCAATACCAGCTGGGGACGCGCAGGCAGGCTTCAACCAGCGGCTGGCTGAGCAGCGGGACGATGACGGGCAGAGTGCTGCGCGGATCCAGGCCTTCGACATAGCTCTGGGCGAAGGTTGTCATCCTGACATGCATGGCTTTTCCCGGAAGCATGCCTGGCGGTATATCCATCCATGGATGGCCGGGCAGTTGCGCCGCTTGTTCCCGGATATGCGAGGACAGCAGGTCGAGTTCGGGTGTCTGGCGATAGGCAGGTTTGCCGAGCCAGGCGCGGCGGATGCCGTCGACCAGCACGGACCAGATACTGGCCTGTGCAAGCTCGCTCATGTCGAATGCGGTCTTGAAAATGCCGCGCCCGATGCCGGTCGCCAGCAGCCGGTCTGCAACCGGGGCGCCTGATTGCAGCGAACAGAAGATGCCGTCGCCCCCGCCGCCGTTGAAGATCGCCGTGGCGCCATGAGCCGCTGCTGCTTCAGCGACCAGCCTGTTGGACTCCTGCAGAAATCCGCGAACGCTGGGACGCGGCAGTCCAGCCGCACCGCTGCGATGGATGTCGATACGAGCAACTTCCCGAAGGCCAAGCGTGAGGGGAATGCCAAGCGATTCACAAACCTGCGCCGCATACCGCACCTCGTCTCCCCCCGGATCCTGAGTGACGAGATTGAGCGCTGTCGGGCGGATGGGGGCGGCTTTCAGACCCATTGCCACCAGAGAGGAATCGAGACCGCCAGAGAGCATCACCACGCCGGCCTCGAAAGGCGCTGCGCGCGAAGCGATGCAATCGAGAACGGCCTGGCGCAGCTGTGCTTCGGCGTCTCCTGGTGAGAAGAACTGCTGCGCGGCGCTGGCAAAGCGCCACGGCGACCACAGCTCTTCCATATGCCGGCTGGTTCCATCGACCGCCAGCCGGTTGCCGCCTTGCAATTCCCTCAGGTCGATGAGGCAGGTGCGCGGACCCGAGACATAGCGCCAGGCGAGGTGGCTTATGACCTGATCCCAATCCACCTCCGGCCGATAGCCTCCGGGATTGCGGAGCAGGTCGACATCCGAGGCGAGGATCGTCGCGTTCCCGACGATGGTGTGCAGACAGGGCAGCTCACCCAGGGGCGCGCGAATGACATCGAGCGCGGTTCCATCCCGGTTTGCCAGCAGCGCGACATAAGGGCCCCAGAACAGATCGGTCAGAGCCGCCCCTCGGCTGGCGACGATGCGTTGCTGCTCGCCATCGGTAAGGTTTGCAACCGCCGGCCCGCCATCTCGCCTGTAGAGCGATCCTATGATCACACCATGGGGACCGCAGCGGAGGGGAGGAGGGCCGAGCGTTGCGATGGTGAGGGGACCAAGCCGGATGACAGCGGCATTCGATGCCGCACCGAGCTGCTGGGCGAAGCGCTCGGTCGCATCATCATGGCCTTGAGCGGCACCGGCGAGCCGGGCGATATAGCGGGCGCGCATCAGACGACCAAAATCGGCGTATAGTCCCGGACCATATCGATCCGGTCGTTGACCAGCCACCGTCCGGACTGGACCCAGGCATGGGCGGCAAAGGGGCGGAGCTTGACCCCGATCATCAGATCGGCAGGCAGCTCGCGGGCAGCAAGATAGCGGGCCAGCGCGATCGAGCGCGACAGGCATTTGTCATGGGAGCGCACAAAGCGCGATGTGGCTTCAAAGGCCGTCGCGGCCGCCTGAACAGCTTCAAGATCGACTTGCCCGCTGCGAGGCCAGGGAATCTTTCGCAGATCGATGGCGCGCAGGGTGGCGTGCAAGCGCCGGTGCTGCAGGCTGAAGCGAGCGATGAAGATGGCTATGAGCGCGCCGCAGATGGCTCCGCTCGATACGCTCAGTTCCTGGCCCTCCACGCTATCGAGCATGCTGAGCGAAGCGTGGCGGGTTCCGCGAAGTGGAGTAGGTGTACGATGGTCCCGCGTCTGCAGAAGAGTACCGGCGCGGATCATACCATCCAGCTCACGGGCATCGGAATCATCGAGATCGGCGCCCGACACCATGTTGCGGAAGGCATGTTCGGCGCCTGGTTGCAGGCAGAAATAGCGGTCGGCGACAACATCGAGGAACAGAAGCCTGTCGCTGACCTCGCAAAAGCTGATCCCGGAACGCAGCTGAAACCCCATGGTCTATCTCCTGGTGGTTGCCTTGAAGGAATGGCGTGCCGGGGGAAGCGGCACGCCATTGGATCAGTCGTCTGACAGTCCATCGGGATCCCGGCCCAGGATCTCTTCGCCCGCCGGCGGAAGTGCGCCGAAAGTGTCGGTGCTGGCACAGCCGATCTCGATCAACCCGGTGTTGGTGTCGTTGTCCATGATGTATTCCTAGTGCTCGTGCGTGATGCACCTGGATGGGCATTGGTGGCGTGCCACCAGAAAGTCGCACGCCACCGTTCGGTTCGCGACGCAATCAGTCGTCGGAAAGGCCGGTCGCCATTCTGCCGAAGTTCTCGTCGGTGCCGACAAGATCACCGCCCAGGGTTTCGGAAGAGGCACGGCCGAGATCGACCAGCTGGTCCTGAGTGATCGTCTTTTCCATCATTCACTCCTCAACAAATGCCGCAGGAATTTGCGGCTTGAGAAGAATAGTTGAGGGTAGCATGATTGAGAAATTTATACGTAATATATATTGATTTTATAATTTCAGATCTTTGCTTGATTGATATAATTCGATTATTTATGGTATCTCTAATTCTGGCCCGAGGGCTTGGTGCCAGGATGGTCGTGGTCCAATCAAAAGAAATGGCGCGCAGTCTGAGACTGCGCGCCACTTTCGGGGGACTGGCTTGGTCAGTCGTCGGACAGGCCAGGCTCGTCGCGGCCGAGCAGTTCGTCACCAACGGGAATGGCGCCGCCCTGGGTTTCCGAGCTGGCGGTGCCGAGGTCGATCAGTTCGTCATGATGAGTCATGATACACTCCTCTTCAAATGGTCGCAGGGATTTGCGACCGGACGGAGTGTAAGGCGATGGTATAGCAATAGAAAATTTATACGGATTCTATATCGATTTTATAATTTTTGGCAGCCACCTTCTTGAAAAGTCACGGTACTTGATAGAGCGCGACAAGGATGTTTGCCACGGCGTGACGCCGGCGGCGGTGATACTGTGCGATGTTGCGTTGAATGGCGCCGTGGTCGAGATCTGCGATCCGGGCGAGGAGATCGACCAGCTCCTTATCGCCATCTTCAATGACATGACTCTCGGCCAGACGAACCCTGTGCAGCTTGGCGTTGAGCTGCACGATAGCCCTTCCATGCTCCGGATTGGTGGAGCGGCGTCCGATCCGTGCGAAGAGGTCACCGGTGCGGGTCGCAATGTCCACGCCATGATAGGCGAGCTGGATACCATCGATCTCCCGAGGGTGGCGCGGCCAGTACCTCACGGCGAGGGTAAGAAGCTGGGCTGACCAGTCATAGCGATGCTGGAGGCTCCGTTCTTCAAGGAAGGGCAGGTTGAACCCGCCGCTGGAACGTGCCTCCACCATCCCTTCGCCGGTCAGCAGGTGCAGCGCTTCGCGCACCGGTGTGGCACTGGCCGAGAGCCTTTCGGCAAGGAGTGCTGGATCGAGGCGATCCCCCGGACGCATGTCTTCGCCGCGCAGCAATTGGCGCAAGGCGGCAAGGACGCGATCTGTTGTGGTTCCGGCGCTCATAGCTCCTCCGCCGCGGCATCCGGGCCGCGCTCCCTGTTATAGGCCTCGATCAGCCGCTCCTGATCGGGCCGCAGGGCGTCGATGGCCCCCAGTCGTTTCCGGACATGGGAACCCAGCAGCACGGAGGGGCACTGCCCTTCGAAGTTGCCGAGGTTCGGGCGGTGCTGGCGATAGCCGACAAGCGCGGCCAGCTCCGGCGAGAAGGTTTTGGCGACCTCTGGCGGGTAAGCGAGCCATTGGTTTTCATAGGGTTTGAGCCAGCCGAGGCTGTAGCCGATGACGATGCCGCGTCGGACTTCGTCGGTGAGGTTCGGGCCGGCCCCGTGGAGCGCCGAGCCCAGGAAGAGCAGTGCCGAACCCGGTTTCATCTCCACGGCCACGGGTTTGCTCGCCGGATCCTGATCGAGCGCCCTGGCGCCGTGAGAACTGGGCCAGACCCGCGTGGCGCCGTTTTCCTTGGTGAAGGTTGTGATCGGCCACATCACATTGACCAGATATTCGACCTCGCCAACGGGACCGCGCCACATATCCTGGTCGCGATGCGGCATCTGGGCCGGCGCGCCGGGATGGATTTCGATGGCCTGTGTGGTGTTGAGCTGGATGCGGTCGCACCAGGGCAGCAGCAGCTTTTCGACCACGCCCAGCACCGTCAGATGCTGGACCAGACTTTTGGCAAGACTGGAGCGGATCAGCAGGCGGCCGAAGCGTTTGGTCGTCGAACCATAGAAGCCCCCCTGGCTGAAGGGCGTTTCCCGGAAATCCTCTTCAAGATCGCGTTCGAGCTGGTGAATGAGCCCGGCGGCGACGGCATTCTTGATGACGCAATAGCCCTGGCTTTGTAGAGCGGCGGCATATTGGGCGATAGCCTGTTCGAGGGCGACGGTTTTGATCATGTTGCTCTCCTTCAGGCGGCAAGAAAGTTCTCGCCCGGCAGGGCGGAGGAGACGATGCCGTTTGCCGCCAGCAGGCCGGGCGTGCGCGCGGTGATCTCGATGCGCAACGCCATCAGGCCGGCCGTGTCGGCAAGGCTGGGCGGTCCGAGCGGTTTGCAATCCCACCCGAAGTTCAGGATCTTGTGCCCCCAGGCCCGCTCGGCGATCGCGACATAGGATCGGATCCCGTGTTCCAGCGCATAATTTGCGAGCCCGCACACCAGATTGTCCCGGACCTGCCTGCGCTCGGTGGCATTGAGCCGCCGATCGAGACAGAAGCGGGTGATCTCCAGGATATCGGGCCCACATGGCGGCGCCTCTTCGCAAAGCTGCGGGTAGAGGTCGCCGAGGATATGCGGGCCCGTGGTCTTGAGCAGGCGAGCTGAACCAAGATGGTTTCCATCGGCCTCACTCATGATGATGTAGTCGGCATCCGGATTGTCGAACTGGTCGATCTCATAGCGCTCGGCCAGCACCGGCACGTCCCATTTGAGCAGATCGACAAAGACGGCTTTGCGCGCGGCGAACATCGAGCGCAACACCTCTTCCCGGATGCCTTCGAGCTTCGATTGATGGCGTTGAAACATGGACTTGGCTCCTCATGCTGAGGGGCGCAAGTGTCGGTGAGATGGTTCCGCTAGGGTATCCCGGAAAAGGGTGATGGCTTATGGTTTACAATTTGGACACCATGATAGCGCCGTCCAACAGCGCGAAGGCCACAAGAGATGTGCGCTTCTTCACCCCGTAACGCTCGCAGGCATTTTTGATATGGCTTGCCACGGTTTCTTCGGCGAGACCGAGAATCTCACCGATCTGGCGATCATTCAGCCCGCGTGCGACCAGTTGCACACAGGCCAGCTGTTGCGGGGTCAATTTGGGGCGCAGTTCAGCGGGCATCGCGTTTCTCCCTGGCCACAGCCGGTGCGCAGCGGCAAAGATCATAAGTCCGGCAAGCTGCGCCAGACCCTGTTTGACAGAATCGATCATGAAGCCGCTCTCTGCCGAAAAGGTGCAGGAGCAGTGCAGTCCGCCCGCGAGGTTGGTCGGGATCGTGAAGCCCTCGCCGATGCCCTGGATGCGTCCCAATCGCATGATGGTGTCATCACGGTCATTGAGGCGGATCAGCTCCGCCATATTGGACCACCAGAAGCCGGCGGGCGTCATATGGCTTGCCCGATGAACCGGGTCGACGAGCCCATAGGCGTTACGTTGGTAATAATTGACCCAGGGGGACGGATAGTTGGTGAGGCAGATCGGGTTCGGCGACGCTGCAAGATCGACGTGGTGGGTAATCGCGAAAAAGCGAAAGCCCAGCCACTGGGTCACATCTGCTGTCGCATTGATGAGATCTGCTGCTGTTCGACTGGTTTCAACGACGCGCTTGAATTGCGTTACGATCCTTTCGATGCCCATAAGGCACGTCTTCAACCCCGGGCGGTGTTTCAAGCCGCCGGACTCCCGAGGTTGCCCTTTCCTCGTATGAAGATCCAGGATCGGGTTCTCAAGCCAATCCAGAATAGTGAGTGTCGCAAAAGTGTCATATCACTTTTCCCGGCGTTGGCTTGTAATAATTTACATACATTGCTGCTTTGTGTGAATGAGGAGTTCTTGTCGGTTTGGGGCGATCTGTCCGCTCCGGTACCAAATTAGGTATGTCCCGCAGGATTTCCGCATGAAGGAAATCGCGGGCCGCTCGCCTCGGGAAAGCTGGCGCGACGACAGCTTCTATCGCGGCCTGCGCGGCCTCGATCGGGCCGGGCTGATGTGGGAGTGGCTGCGGCGCGACCGCGACTATATTGCCTGGTATGCCGGCGCCAGCGCCGCGACCCGGGCCAGCGGCACGCCGGCGTGCTGGGGGCTGCACTTTCGCCGAAGATCCCGATCACCCGGCCCCTCTGGCCAGGGTGATTTGGAGTGCTGACCTCGATCCGGCCATCCTGCCTGTTGCGGTGGGCGTGCAGGACAGTGGTGTTCCCGACGCGGACACGATCGCGCTGCGTGATCTGGCGCCCTGGTTGACGATTGCGACCGATATCGGGGGAACAGAGCATGTCCTCCTCTCCGACGGCTGGCATCATATCAGGCTGGATGTCGTTGAAGGGAGCCTTTTGGGGCGTGATCTGGTGCGCTTTCACTATCGGCTGGACGGAATAGCGACCGCTGAAGGGTTGGTCCCTACGCTTCGGCGATTTCTTGCCCTGTGCCGAATGCGGCGGTTTCCGACCACGATGTTTCCGATTGATCCTCGCATGGATCGCGGGCTGGATATGCTGCGGGTCCATGACGCCCTCGAAGACGGGGCTAGCCAGCGCGAGATCGCGGGCGTTCTATTCGGAGAGGAGCGGATCACAGCCGAATGGACGGGGGCCTCTGATTCGCTTCGCTCGCGGGTTCGTCGGCTGGTCACGGATGCCCGAACCATGGCCTGCGGTGGTTATCGGCGGTTGCTGCGCGGCATGAAGTAGATGAGGCAAGATCATGACTATCGATTTCATAACAACTGTGAGTGCGCGATGAGCGCTCAAGTGGATGTATGTTGGTAACAGGGAGTGCGGAAAAGGGCGAAGTTGGCAGGCGGCCGCATCCCTATCGCCTCATCGACTTGCATTCGGATCCTGATGATGATCCTCTCTTGCCGCCCGCTCCAGGGCATTGGGGATATCCATCCATGCGAAACCTGCTGACGACGGCACTTGCCTGCGCCATTGGTCTTGTCGTTTCCTCGCCGGCCTCAGCCGATCCCGAGCTATTGCCCTATACTCAGCTCGATCAGGCGCGAACCGCCTGGCAAGGGGCGCAATATCTCTATGGGTCGGGAGAATCTGCGGCGATCAGCCGGGCGTCCTATGCCAGCCTGACCACCTATGTTCTCTCGGAACTCAAGGGAGCCCGGTTGCACAAGCCGTTGCATTCGGTGGTGCTTGCAAAAGAGGCCGACAAACCAGGCGCTCCGTGCAGCGGCGATGTTGTATGTACGGTTGAGCACCGGTCGTTTACACCGTGTCGGCCGGGCATGAAGGCGGCGGTGGTTTTCGATGCCGATGAGACGCTTCTGCTCAACATCGGCGCGGAGTATGCCGCCACAGTCAACGATCAGGGCTACACCACTGCCCGCTGGGAGCGCTGGGAAAGCGAAGGCACGCAAGCTGTCGCGGCTGTGCCCGGGGCAGTTGAGGCCCTTGCCACGCTGCGCGCCAAGGGGGTGAAGATCATCGTGATCTCCAACCGGGATGCGACATCGCCGACCGATCCGACGTCCCATAAGGATCTGAGCCAGTTTACGGTCGAGGCCCTGGCCAACGCCAAGCTTGGATCTTTCGTGCACGAGGGGAAGGATCAGAACCTTTTCCTGGGGAAGGAACATGGTGACACCGGCACCCTCAAGGACGGGCGGCGCGCCCATGTCGCAGAACGCTACTGTGTGATCGCCATGGTTGGCGATCAGCTCGGCGATTTCAGCGATCGCTTTTCCGGGCCGAAGATGCAGCCGAAGCGTGCGATGGTGGACAAGATTGCTCTGTGGGGCAGGGGCTGGTTCCTGCTCCCCAATCCTGTCTATGGCTCGGCCACGCCCTATCCCGGCGACGTCACGGATGTTTTTCCCGACCCGCAGACGCACTGGGTCGATAAGCCCGCACAATAGGGGCGATCGCCTTCACCGCCCGGTTTTGCAGCGGGAGACCTGACGGCCGCTTCACGTTCGAACGCCTGATGTTGCTCGCCGCAATGTCGGGCGTTCTATCGATGATGGCTGGTGCGTTGTGATGCCCAGGATGTGCTGCCTATCGCTAAGGCCTGTGCGGGGCTCACGGCCTGGCGCCACGATGGGGCCCGAAAAAAAGGCCAGTCGCGAGACTGGCCCATTCAGAAGTTTGGGAGAGGATGCCTGAAAGGCGAGGCTCCTTTCGCACCATGGTATGCCTGTCTCAAGTGCAATGACTGCAACGGTTCGTGCGTTTGCGATGATGATGGGCGAGGCATAGCGGCGTCTTATTATCCTGCGCAGCGGGGCAGTCAGGCGTCCTGCCTTCTGGTTCGCTGACCGGATCAGGCAGGCAACTCCACGCCATTGAGGCCGTTGGCTTGTTTGATGAAGGTGGCCAGCTGCGTGATCCTTTGCCGCAGATCCAGCATCGTCAGGTCTGCCGGCTCCTTGCACACAAGCCGGGCAACCTTGACCTTGTCAATCCGGGTCTCTGCTTCCTGGGTCGTACCGGCATGGGCGCGCTTGCTGTAGTAGTGGAGTGCATGGTCGTACATGCCGCCGTCTGCCGGGCGGTCATATTTGCTCACCGACTGGCGCACGGCATCCTGCAGCAGGTCATGCGGGATGTAGTTCTCGATCTCGCGTCCCTTCGTGAGCCAGGCTACACCGGTTTCGCCGATTTCTTCGATCAGGCGCTGCTTCGTCTCGTTGATCGGAGCCCGAGCGCTCTTCCTGTCGCTGTCGATGAGGATCGCCAGATTGCGGTTAAGGTCGCGCAGCTTGATGAAATCGGCGATCTCCTCGCCTGCGGACAGGTGGCTGAGCAGGCGCCCGCCATAGAACATGATCGAGTAGTGCAATGCCTCCTCCAGCTCGGGCGCCACCTGCGCCAGCCAGTGCTTGAGATAGATCCGGTCCGAAGGTCCCTCGACCCAGATCACCGCATTGGCCTGCAGAATATCGGCGGCGCGATATCCCAGATCGGCGCAGATCTCGAAGCGCTGCTGGCGCGAGACCGCACGGCGGATGCGCGTGGCATCATCCTCCTGCCAGACCCTGAAGATTGCCGCATCCTTATGGTCGAGAAATGCGGCGGAATGGGTGGCGATGAGATACTGGTTGTTGGTGTTGTCCGCGAGATACTCGATCAGCCTGCGCTGGAGCAGCGGGTGGAGGTGCAGCTCGGGCTCCTCAAGGCAGATGATGCATTCATCATGGACGGTGCAATAGGCCGCCAGCATGATCACCTGCTGGATGCCCGTGCCCAGGCTTTCGAGCGGGAGGATGCGTCCGTCCATATGAACCAGAATATGGTCGCGGGCGTAGGGGATCTCGATGCGTGCGTCGGGCCGGTGGGTCACCTGGCGCACAAAGGCATTGATCTTGTCGAAGATCACGGTGCCCTGGCGTTCGTCCACCGATGGGTTCTGCAGCTTGGCCAGGTCGTCAATCAGCCCGGTGCCCGAGACATCGCCGCTATCCTGGCCCGGCATTTTCCGCCGGAATGCTGGGATCAGTCGGATTTTTGGGAGATCCGTGTCGATCGTGTTGACGATCGCCTCATATATTTCGCGAGCCCAGGTAACCGATCCTGCGCCGCCCCCGTAGTTGCCGGTCAGGGTCATCCATGTCTGAAGCAGATCTTGATAGGGTATAACAGCTGACACATCACTAGCGGTGAACGAGCCAATCAGTTTGAGTTCGTCGCGAAAGGGAGCAACACTCTCTTGCAGGAGATGGCCGTCGATCGCCATGCGGTCAATAACGGCATCGATCTGAGGGGTGATATCCTCGCTATAGAGGTGCCGCAATTTTATGTCTCGTTTGACGATGGCTGTCGGCGTGGCGATACGGATTGCGAAATCACCCGATCTGGGGCCGCGGTGGCGATCGAAGATCGTGTTCAGGTTCCTCCCGCCAGTGCCATGGGGAACAGGAAAATAGCGGTGGACCAGATCTAGGAAGGTCGATTTCCCGGCATTGTTGGGCCCGATGAAGAAATTGAACTGCGCGAGGCCCATCACCTCCTGCCACTCATTGTCGATGCCGCGGAAGTTCTTCACTGCGAGGCCATGCAAATAGATCGACACGTCGTTCCTCTTTCATCTCGGGCAGCTCGACATTGGTTTAAGGGAAGCCAGCTTTGCCTGTCATCACGGGGCTGTGTTTTTTCCCCGATCATTGGGGCGGTTCGTTGCGCTGAAGTGCCTGGCGATGCGCACGCCGATAGCGATTGGGTTTCACGGGTTCGGAGGCTGGCTGGTCGCCAGGGATCGGGCCCTCGCGCCCGGCAGGGCGCGACCGCGCTCTATGCCTTCGCCACCGCTTGCGGTGTCGGAGGCACCGGGCCGCCAGGGCGTCCCGGCCCTCCCGGGTCACGATCGCTGGTCCGAGGCGGGGAGGTGTCGGCGTGGGGTGTTGAGGGCAGGGGGCGTGGCGAGGCCTGCCGCTTCGCTGATGGAATCGCGCGGGTAAGCCGCGCGATGGGGGATCGTTCGCCAGCCGACCCATGCGTCCCCTGCGCCGTCTCCCAGTGTCCCTGGCGTGCCATACGGATGTTCGGTGGCAACGAGTTGCGTCGGGGGGAAGCTCCGCTAGGCGAAAGGGGGCCGGCGGCGTTTGTCTGCTCTGAAGAGCAGCGCCGGCCCCCTTTCGCCAAGCTGCGCTAAATCCCCCCTCCCGTGCCTGTTGCCACCAAGACAGTCCGCACGGCCCTGGGGACCCTGCGAGGACGGCTCCGGGAACGATGGATCGGAAGGCTCGGTCTGCGACCGATCCCTGGCAGAAAAGGAATGGGCCGCGACTGGGCGCGGCCCATGCGTTTTGTGTCTGCTAGGCCGCTGGTCGCGGCCCCGTAAAGATGCTCGGACTCACCAGGTCCGATGGGTTTTCTGTCAAGAAAACAATGAGATATTCTGAAATAGCGAAGTCCTGTATAAGTGTAACTGTCAGAGGGGAAATAAAAAACCTCTGGCAGCAAGGATGAACAACAGGATGGAGTAAGGTTCATGAATATCGGTGAAATGATCCGTAGCGAAAATGGCGGCGTCAGTGGCTATATTGCCGAAGCCGGTTTCGATTTCGATGGTGTTTTTCTTCAAAAGGTCGTGTCGGACAATCCGCGTGCGCCTCTCTTCAACCTCATGACCAAGAGTCCGCGCGGGCGTGATGTCCGCCTGGGATCGATCTGGGAGCGGGCGGCGCAGGAAACGGGTGAGGTCTATTTCGGGGGGTACATCGATACCGCGCAATCCGGCTTCGTTCCCATCCGCATGTTCCGTTCGCGGCAGCGCGATAACGTCTGGAACATCGTGCGGCGCACGGCGCAGCGTCGGCGCGATGGTGAGGTGGTCGACCTGCCCGCCGAGGAACTGTCGCCCGAGGCCCTTGAAGCCTGCCAGGACCGCGAAGGGTTCGGCCCGCGCAGGCCCGCCCGGTCTGCAAAGGCGAAGTCGGAAGGCACCGAGCTGAACTGATCGCCCTGCCTGATCTTTGGGCCTGACCTTTCAGGCTGATACCTAGGGGGCGCCTTGGGGCTCCCCCACCATTTTCCCGAAGTAACCCTTTCCCTTCACAACCGAAAAGGAGCCTTCGCCATGGTGAAGCAAGCTGCACGCCGTGGGCGTGGGGACGCATCGTCGCGTCCGCAGGAATCGCGCACCGCCCTCTATGATGAGGTGACCGCCAAGATCATTGCCCAGCTTGAGGCAGGGCGCTTTCCATGGGTTCAGCCATGGGCGGCACCCGATACATCGACGGGCGGGCTGGCACCGGGTATGCCCCGCAATGCCCTGACCTCCCGCGCCTATTCCGGGGTCAATGTGCTGCTGCTGTGGGGCGCGGTCATCGAGCATCGCTATCCCTCGCAATGCTGGCTCACCTTCAAGCAGGCGCTTGAGGCGGGCGGCAATGTCCGCAAGGGCGAGGCGGGCGTGCCAGTGGTCTATGCCGACCGCTTCACCCCCGAGGCCGAGAAGCAACGGGCCGAGCAGAGCGGCGGTGAGGCGCGCAGCATTCCTTTCCTGAAACGCTTCACCGTCTTCAATGTTGCGCAATGCGAAGGGCTGCGCGCCGGTCTTGCTGCCGATCCCGAACCCTTGCCGATGGGGCGGACCGCGCCGGTTGGCGATGAGGTGATCGCTGCCTCTGGCGTGGAATTCCACATCGGCGGGAATAAGGCCTTCTATGTGCCCTCTGCCGATTATGTGCAGGTGCCCCCGCCGCTGGCCTTTTTCGACAGCATCAACTGGTATCGCACCGCGCTGCATGAACTCACCCACGCCACGGGCCACCCCAGCCGCTTGGGGCGGCAGATCACGAACGCCTTTGGCAGCAAGGATTATGCCCGCGAGGAACTGGTCGTGCGCCGTGTCGGCGCGAATAAAGGAGTGAAGACATGTCTTCTGGATAGCTGGGAAAATCCATGCGTCCCCGACTTACCGGTGCCGGTGATGAGCCGGCTGAAATCCCGAAAGGGAAACGGGACCATAGCATGTCGGGAAAAGGCCCAAACTGCCGAAACCATCGTAGGTCGGGCGGGTCATCGCAAGGTGCGTACGGCGAAAGCTACACTGCCTGAACTCCAGTCCTCAGGGTTTTATCCTCGACGGCGGCGTAGCGATGGTTGCAACGCCGCACCGTGCAGAAACCGGTTTGCGCATGAGAACCGGTCAATGAAGGGAGTGTGGCAACCAAGCGCTCCCGGCCCAGTCGGCACGGCCTGCCCGCCATCGGTGGGATCAAAGGGACGAACGGAGCGCCTAACCGCATCGCATCTCCTTGTTCGCGTAAACACGGGATCGCCTAAATGGGAGCGTCAGCGACCCACATGGCGACAGAGCCGCCATAGTAGCCAAATGCCGGGGGTAATGCCCCGGACAGCCATCCTCGGATGGACGACAACGGATGAAAGTTGCCGGGCAACCGGTGCGGGACTCCTCACTGGTCGGGTGAAGGGCGGCAGTGCTTGCGAGACTGGTCAGCCAACAGGGTGGGCGTGCTGATGCTACCCGATACCTTGCAACGGCGACTGGAATCGATCCCAACCCTGTCGAGACAGGGCAAGCGGATCAATGGCTTGTCGCGTATGATGGCAGACCCGCTCCTGTGGGAGCAGGCCTATGCCGAGATCGCCTCCAACCGAGGCGCGCTCACGCCCGGCGTCACCGGCGAAACGCTCGACGGGTTCTCCCTAGAGCGGGTCGAACGGATCATCGGGCAAATCACAAACGGCAGCTACCGCTTCGCCCCCGTGCGTAGGGTCTTAATCCCCAAGGCCAATGGGAAAACACGCCCACTGGGCATCCCAACGGCTAGCGACAAGCTGGTTCAGGCGGCGGTGAAGCTGCTGCTGGAACGCATATACGAGCCGGTGTTCTCACCGCACTCGCATGGCTTCCGGCGAGGCCGATCCTGCCACACCGCCCTTGAGCATATCAAGGACACCTGGACTGGCGTGAAATGGCTGGTGGACGTCGATGTCGTCGGTTTCTTCGACAATATCGACCACAGCATCCTGATCGACCTGCTTAACAGGAAGATCGACGACAAGCGGTTCATCAGCCTGATCGAAGGGATGCTCAAGGCCGGTTACATGGAGGACTGGTCCTTCAACGCCACTTACAGCGGCACGCCGCAAGGTGGCGTCGTCTCTCCGATCCTCGCCAACATCTATCTGCACGAACTGGATCAGTTCCTGGCAGGGATGAAAGCGCGGTTCGACCGGGGCAAACGAAGGGCCGATAATCCGCGATACCGTAACCTTACCATCGGCATGTACAAACGTCGCCTCCGGGTCGAGAAGCTGCTGAGCGAAGGCCGTGAGGCCGAGGCGCAGGCGGTCCTTGCCAAGATCCGGGAGATGGAGACGGAACGCTCCACCATGCCGTCGAAGAACGGGCTCGACCCGAACTTCAAACGGCTGTTGTTCTGCCGTTATGCCGATGACTTCATCATTGGTGTGATCGGCTCGAAGGCGGATGCCCGAGATGTGATGGCGCAGGTGACGGATTATCTCCGTCATTGCCTTCACCTCGAAGCGTCGCCGGAAAAGAGCAGGTTGAGCAAAGCGTCGAAGGGGACCACGTTCCTCGGCTACACGGTTATCACCGTGACCGGGAGCAGGGTTCGGCGGACGAAGCTAGGAAGGCGGGTCGTGCGTTCGCGCGATCCGGCTGATCGCATTCACCTCCGCGTTCCGCACGACCGGCTCGTGCGGTTCAATCAACGCAAGGGCTATGGTGACCTCGGGCGTCTGAAAGCGATGCACCGCCGGTATCTGGTCGACAGCTCGATGCTGGAGATCGTGCTGGCATACAACGCCGAGATGCGCGGGCTCGCCAACTATTACCGGTTGGCCTACGTTGCGAAGTTCAGCCTTCGCAAGCTGTGGTTCCTCTGGGAAACCAGCCTGCTGAAAACGCTGGCGTTCAAGCTGCGGCTATCGGTCAATCAGGTCGCCCACCGTCTCAAGACACGGGATGGACTCGCCGTCCGCTTCAAAGTGGACGGGAAGGAACGGTCGGTTGCTGTCTTCAATCTAAAGCATATCGACCGGCTGCCGAACCTCGGGCCGAAAGTTGATCGCTGGGCAACCCCTCACTTCACGAAGGGGCGCTCGGACGTGATGGATCGGCTTCGGGCAAAGCAGTGTGAATATTGTGGCTCGACCGAACATCCGTGTGAGGTTCACCATGCCCACCGCTTGGCGGACATGAAGAATACCCCGCTTTGGAAACAGGTCGCGGCGGCACGGCGGCGCAAACGCATCGTCCTCTGCCTGCCTTGCCACAAGGCGCTCCACGCCGGGCAACTCAAGCCGCTCGACAGCGGCGACATGCAAGCACGGAGAGCCGGATGATGGGAAACTATCACGTCCGGTTCGGTGGGCGGGAGAGGCGTGTCCTCATCGAGGCACGACCCTCCCGACCCAATGCTGAGATGGGCTCTGCCTTCCTGTGTGCTGCGTTGGGCATCGTACCGAGCGTGCGCCATGCCGATTACCTCGGCTCATGGCTGGAGGTGTTGCGCGAGGACAATCGCGCGATCTTCCGCGCCGCCAGTCAGGCCAGCAAGGCCGCCGACTGGCTGCTGACACGGCATGAGGAAGCCAAGGCGGGCAGGCTGGCCGGTGCAGATGCGGGCGCAGGCAAGGGGGCAGGCACGCATCTGGCCCGCGAGGAATGGAGGGCCGCAGCATGATCCTCCTGCCCGACAAAATCCGCGTGGCGCTGGCGGTCAATGCCGCCCGCCACATGGCGGCCCAGCGCGATGATCGGCCCGAACCCGATCCGGTTCCCGTCCTCAAACTCTTCAACCCCTGTGGCAGCGCGACATGGCTGGCCAGCGAAATCGACGAGGATGGCGACACCCTCTTTGGCCTTGCCGATCTGGGCTTTGGCTGTCCTGAAACCGGCTATTTCAGCCTCACCGAAATCGCATCGGTTCGCTTGCCCTTCGGCCTGCGCATCGAGCGCGATCTCGATTTCACCAGCAGCCACCCGATGTCGCTTTGGGCACAGACCGCCCGCAATCTCGGTTCGATCTCGCAGGCGGAAATCGCCCTGCGTCTGATCGGCCTCTGATCCGCCTTTGCCGTCCGGCCCATCGCCACCCGGACGGACACACCCTTGCCGCAGACCTGATTGGAAGCAGGCCAGCGGCCTGACGCGGGCGGGCGTTTTCCCGCTCAATCTAAACCGGTCCGCCATTCCTGGAGGGTCTGGGCGGACCGGTACTCGCTTGGAGTAATCCCATGAGACTCGACTTTATCGATCTTGGCAAGCTCTCTGTCAGCAAAGCCAATATGCGCTATTCGAAAAAGGCGCCCGATGTTTCCGATATTCTGCCGACCGTGCGCCAGCGCGGGGTGATCGTGCCCATTCTGGTACGCCCGATCAGCGCGGCGAATGATGAAACGAGCGACGCTTTCGAAATCATCGCCGGGGCACGGCGCTTTCATGCCGCCGGTCTGGTGGCCGAGGAACGGCGCGAAGCCGGTCAGGACATCGAGGCGATGCCCTGCGCCATCCTTGAGGCGGGAGACGATGCGGACGCCATCGAGGCCTCGCTGATCGAGAACAGCGCGCGCCTCGATCCCGATGAGGTGACCCGCTGGGAATGCTTCACCCGGCTGGTCAAGGAAGGGCGCAGCGTCGAACAGATCGCGCTGACCTTCGGCCTGCCCGATCTGGGCGTGAAGCGCATTCTTGCGCTGGGCAATCTCATGCCGCGCATCCGCGACCTCTATCGCAAGGGCGAGGTTGATGCCTCCACGGTGCGGCATCTTACCATGGCCAGCAAGAGCCAGCAGCGCGCATGGCTGGCGCTGATCGACGACGATGACGCTTATGTGCCCACGGGCCATCAGTTGAAGGGATGGCTCTTTGGCGGCGCGTCGATTGCCGTCAAACATGCCATTTTCGACACCGAGGGCATGACCGGCATCATTGCCGACCTCTTCGGGGAGGATCGCTATTTTGCCGACAGCGATGCATTCTGGACGGCGCAGGGCAAGGCCATCGAGCAGCGCCGCGCCGCCTATCTC
Source organism: Novosphingobium terrae (assembly GCF_017163935.1). Lineage (NCBI taxonomy): Bacteria > Pseudomonadati > Pseudomonadota > Alphaproteobacteria > Sphingomonadales > Sphingomonadaceae > Novosphingobium > Novosphingobium terrae. The sequence goes on from NZ_JABVZR010000001.1 coordinate 1,891,624, forward strand.
GACGAGGGCTGGAGCGATGTGGTGAGCCTCCAGCGGGGCGAACAATTCTGTAGCTGGGAGTTTGTGCGCGCGCCCAAGCGCAAGGGCGGGCGCGTCTATATTGAAGCGCGCCACAGCGGCGAGGTGGCCTTCCATGCAGGCTATGTCACCGCCAAGGAAGCGCGCCGTCTGGCCAAGAGCGAAGCGGCCCAGCACGCTCAAAAGCCGGTTCGCTCCGAGGTGAGCGGCACGATGCAGACCTATATCGATCTGCATCGCCATGCTGCCCTGCGCGCCGCGCTGCTCGGCCATCCCGGTCTTACCCTGCGGTTGATGGTCGCCCATGCCATTGCCGGTTCCTCGCTCTGGATCGTCAGGCTGGAACCTCAGACGGCGCGCAACCATGACACCCGCGAGAGCGTCAAGAACAGCCGGGGACAGGCCAAATTCGACGAGGCGCGGCGCGCGGCGCTGGCTCTGATGGGTTTCGGTCCCAAGGATACAACCGTCGCGGTGGGCGGCTATGGTTTGGACAGCCGCCTTGCCGTCGCCTTCGCCCGGCTCATCGAGCTGGACGACACGCAGGTGCTGTCCGTGCTGGCCGTGGTGATGGGCGAAACGCTGGTGTCGGGCCGCTCCATCATCGAGATGCTTGGTCAGCAGATCGACATGGATATGGCCCCCTACTGGCAGGCCGATGAGGCCTTTTTTGAGGCGCTGCGCGATCGCGAGGTGCTGCTCGCTATGGTGGAAGAGGTGGCCGGGGCGACCATCGCCAAGGCCAATGCTGGCGAAAAGACTAAGGTCTTGAAGGCCATCATCCGCAACCATCTGGACGGGGCCGATGGCCGCGAAAAGCGCGTGGGTTGGGTGCCGCGCTGGATGAGTTTCCCGCCCGCCGCCTACACCGGGCGGGGCGGGGTGGGCACCGTCGAGTGTGCCGAGCAGGTCGCGCGAGCGCTCGCCGGGGATGATGGGGCCGGGGATGATGAGACTGATCCCGATGAAAGCGAGGCTGATGACGACCTCGAATCCGGTCCCGAAAGTGATCCCGAAACCGACCTCGAACCGGGCGCGCCGCACCAGACGGGCGACGACGCGGACGACATTCCGCTGGCCGCCTGACCCGCCGGGATGGTGCCCGGTGCGGCGCCATCCCTTCGCCTTTCCTTCTTCAATGTCGTCGCGCCGGGCGTGCCCTTTGGCCCCGCCCGGCGCGGTATCCAGTTAAACAGGAGAATTTCAATGGTTGATCGTGTTTCCGCTTCCATCGCGATTGGCGGCATTCTGCCCGCCATCCATGTGCCAACCTTCATCGGCCTCATCATCGATGAGGGGCTCTCCCTCGATTGGGAAGGCGAACCCTTCCTTGCCGAGCAACTTTCCAGCGGATCGCCGCTGCCCCTTATGGCGCATGAGGTGGCGCTGGGACGGTTCGAGCCTCTGGAAGACTTCTGCGTTGCGCACAGTCTGTCCTATGTTCGCTGGTGCGCCGGATGCTCCTCATGGGGAGCGCAGCGCGCTGTCTTTACCGGGGTTGGGGAGATCCGGCTGTTCCCCGTGGATGCCGATGATGGTGTGCTGATCGACCGTGCCACTGTCATGAAATTCGGCAATATTGAGGCGATCATTGCCTATCTGGACTCCGCCGATTATGGTGTACCGCCGCTGATGATCGTCGGAACGCCGAGTGAGGCGGACGGCAATGCAGCCAAGCCATCCGCCATCTGTTGTCTGGTGAGTGTGGGCGCAACTGTCGCACCTGCGGAGCTGGAGGATGAGGACCGGAGCGTACCAGGCCTCTATGCTATCGTGGTGGATCAAGCCGATGTTGACCGGCACCAAGGCGAAGACAATGCGGTGATCGAAGCGGCGAAAGACATCTTTCACGCCTCGATCCCTATTGGCAATCTCGATCACTTTTCGATCGATGTCGCAATCGTGAGCGGCGCCACTCCGATGGCCGGGGGCGCCAAGTGGCTTACGTCTGCCAGTTCCCCCTTGCCGCGTTAAAGACGACTTTCGCCTCAGGCCATTTGAGAGAAAATTGAGGGGACGGCGTGATGCGCCGTCCCCGCTTCTTTGCTGCGAAGAGAGTAAATCCAAGGGCTTCGTCGTCGCGCGGCGCAAGGGGAATTGCGTCAACCGGCACGGTTTCCCCAAAATTTCCGTCATGGCATTCAATGCAGATCCCCAAAGGGGGCGGCAGTCTCCCTTGGGATGCGATTTGAAGCTGGGCCACGAATATTGACTGCGACAGCTATCCCCGAAGGTTCGTGTAATGAAGCATCCATGTCGATTGGCTCACGGCCATCGACATGGATGCATGGTGCGAAGCCCCCCGCGCACCAATCTTGAAATCTCTCTGACCGGCATAAATGCCGCGAACCACACGATGCTGCGTGGCGCTGCTTATCGTCCCGGCGTCTTTGCTCTTTGGCATCCGATACTCCCTTTATGTCAATCGAATGATCTTTGTCATTCTGGTCTGCGTGTTTTTGCATCCTCTTGTGAGGACAGCAATAGAGGGAATTTTTACAATTTATTGCCGATAGTGAGAACGCGGCGCTTCCCGTTCCTGCGCGGAGCTGGCAGCGCCTCTTCTTGGTCAATATTTGACTGAACGCTGCAACGGGCGTAGGCCTTGCTGCCGTCGCAAGATGAGGAAAATATCATGTCCGATAACAATGGCGAGATCGACGCAAGCCTGATCGAACTGGCCGGTGACATCACCATCGCTTGGCTCAACAATCCCAATGTGAAGCCCGACGCGCAAGATGTTCCGGCCTTCCTCAAGGACATGCACGCCGCTGTTACGGCGCTCAGCGCGGGCCCCGCTCCCGAGGCTGAAGCCCCCACCTATGAACCGGCTGTGTCCGTGCGCTCTTCGGTGAAATCCGATCACATTGTCAGCCTGATCGACGGCAAGAAGTACAAGACGCTCAAGCGCCATCTTGCCCAGAACGGTCTGACTCCGGATGAATATCGCGCGCGTTATGGCCTCAAGCATGATTACCCCATGGTATCGGCTGACTATGCCGCGCAGCGCCGAGAGATCGCCCAGAAGCTTGGTCTTGGCCGCAAGCGCACGGATGCCGCTGATGTTGCTGTCGCGCCCGCCAAAGCGACGGCAACCAGCGCGAAGGGTGCCTCGCCCAAAGCGAAATCGGTTGCTGCCAAGCCTGTTGCAAAGTCCGGCGCGAAGGTCACAAAAGCCGTGACTACGCCAGCCGCACCCGCTGCGCCGGTTGCAGAAACCAAGGCCTCCGAGACTGCGGTGAAGGCCAAGGCTGCGGCAAAACCCAAGGCAACGTCCGCGCCCAAGGCGAGCGCGAAGACGGCTCCCAAGGTAACGGCAAAGGCCGAGGCGGAGACCACATCTTCGGTTGAAAGCAAGACCCCCGCCAAGGCGAAAGCTGATCCCAAGCCCAAGGCAGCGCCAGCATCAAAGGCAAAAGCCGCGCCCAAGGCAAAGGCAGCACCAAAGGTGAAGGCTGCGCCCAAGGCGCCCCCGGCGAAACAGGATGCCGCTGAAGCCGTAGCCTCGGCTCCCGTCACGGTCTGATCGCCGCGCATCCTTGCTGGCGTACATGGACGCCGCCCGATCCTGAAAGGACCGGGCGGCGTCTCTAGTCGGGCACAGGATGCGGCTGGCGTGCGTCCCTGAGCCCGGAACGATACGGGCTTATGCGGCGTGCTGGCGCCGTTGCTTGAGGATCACAGGGCCATGCTCGCCGCACAGGCTGCAATGGGCCCGCTGACTGGCAAAATCGCGCTCAACCGCCAGCTCGCCGAGGTTGGCGTGCAGGTCATCATCGACGTTCAGATTGAGGTGTCGCCCTACACAGGATGCGCAGACTGGTGAGGGAGACAATCGCTCCACCAGCCGCCGGATGGTCTCTAACATCGCCATCATCTACTATCCCTTATCTCGTTTGAAAACCGGGCAGTGCATGAGCCCTCAGGATCACCTGAAATTGGCGATTCGGCCAAGGGGGCATCCGGATGATGTCCACGTTTTTTGAGCAGTCATGTTGGCGTCCCATACGTCGGAAATGTCGGGAGACCCCTTTATATTGTTCGCGGTGGGCCACGAATTGCAGCTGGCCTGTGGGTTTCTGCCAGAGGCGGGCTTGATCCCCGCGCGCGGCATTCGTTAGTCAGATGCCATGCAGGGGATGGCCCACGAGATCTGGTTGAATCGATGGGGTGTGGCCATCGACCAGCGTGAGCAGAGGGTCGGCACGGCGGGGCTCTCGGCGTCCGAGCGTCTGATCCATATCTTCTGGCTGCTCTCCCAGAGCATGCGCGCGCACGGTGATCTGTTCGCTGCCCGGCAGCGCGATCCCTCCCTTTTCAGGGATGGGCTGGCGGCGGCGCGGGAACTCGATTTGCCCGGCCTCATTGTGATTTTCTCATCGAGCGTGGGCTGGATTGAAGCCCATTTCTTTGAGCAATTCGATGCCATGTGCCGCGAATTGCAACCGTTGCGGCCGGTAACGGGCAGCGATATCCACTGATTATCCACGGATGGGCCACAAGCCATCCACCGGTTCCCCACCATCTTGTCCGGTCCGGGCTCTCTGGCCCCCTGATGCGAGAGGTCGGGATAAGCATGTCTGCCAGCGATGGGCCTATGATCCGGCGCCCTGCGCTCATCAGGAGCGAAGGTCATGTCGATTGAACAGCACATCGAGGAACTGCGCGTGGAACTCTTTGCCTGCATGGCGCGCGGTGAACGCCGACAGATCGAGCAGGAATTGCGAGATGCCAAGGCGGCCATCCATCTGCATGAAGGGGGGAGGGTCGAAAACGCTACCCCCCGTTTTCGACCCTGCCGGAGAGGCATTCCCTGTTTCAATTGAGCCCTTGCCACCGCGAGCATGTCGCCCGGTTGCAAGGGACAACAGGCCATGACAACACCCGGAAAACATGCGGCTGTGAACAGCCGGAATGCCGAAGAGCGCGCGCAGTTTGCCCGCGAAACCCGGCCCTATCTTACCAACAAACAGGTCGCCTACCATCTCGGCGTCAGTCTTACGACGCTGCGTCGCATGCGACGCGATGAGACCGGGCCTCGCTGCCGGAAGCATGGCGCCACTTGGGTCTATCATATCGATGATCTGGAGGCATGGTCGCTGTCGCGCGCGCGGGGAGGCGACCATGACTGAACCTCACGACATGAGCCGCCCCGAGCCGCTGGTCGTGTGGCTGGAGGGCAGCCGCCAGCGCGCCCTGCGCCGCCGCATTCTGCAACGCCGCGCCGCCGCTGGTGCCAGCCTGCTGATGGCGCTTGGAACCACGATCCTTGCTCCGCCAGCCCCGCGTTTGCTCTGGAATGCCAGTGCCAGCGCGCCCATCGGCCTCTATCTTGTCGATCCCGGCAGGGTGCCGGATCGCGGTGATTGGGCCATCGCATGGCCGCCAAGCCATGTCCGGTCACTGGCGGCCAGCCGTCATTATTTGCCCACGGGTGTGCCGCTGGTGAAACGGGTGGTGGCGAGTTGGCTCGATACTGTCTGTGCCATCGGCCCGGCGATCAAGGTGAACGGCGTCAAAGTGGCGTTGCGTCGCGAAGTCGATGGTCGCGGACGTCAGTTGCCCCTCTGGCAGGGCTGTATTCAGCTTGATGAAGGGGAGTCCTTCCTGCTGATGAGCGAGCGGCCAGACTCGTTCGATGGTCGCTATTTTGGGGTTACGCAGCGGTCTGACATCATCGGCAAGGCGACGTTGCTATGGGCGCGGTGAGGCGGTGGCGTCACGCGGCAAGTGCGTTGATCCTTGCCCTTGGCGTGCCTTCGCTGATCCCATCCGCCCATGGCCAGCCATCGCTACCGGCCACTTCGGTGGTGGCTGGCGGGTCCGTGGCGCGGGGCGTGGCAGGGGGCGTCGCAGGGGGCCGGGCGGGTGAAGTCGCGGGCGGCGATGCCGTCTGGCAATGGCGCGATATCATCGCCGATGCCTCCGCCCGTTTCGGCGTTCCGGTGGCATGGATCGAGCAGGTGATCCGGGCTGAAAGTCGCGGTTTGACCGAGTGGCAAGGGAGACCCATCACCAGCCGGGCAGGCGCCATGGGGCTCATGCAACTCATGCCCGCAACATGGCGCTCGATGCGTTCGGCGCTTGGGTTGGGCGGTGATCCCTATCAGCCGCGCGACAACATTCTGGCAGGCACCGCCTATCTGCGAGCGATGTATGACCGCTTTGGCTACCCGGGTCTTTTCGGGGCCTATAACGCGGGGCCGGGGCGTTATGGCGCCAGCGTGAATGCTGGCCGTCCCCTGCCAGCCGAGACCCGCAATTATCTCGACACGATCACGCAGGCGAAGGCAGCGACCGCGCGAAATGCCATAAATTCTCCCGAAATTCCGCGCGAATTGCCGCGCGAAAGCGGCATGTTCGTGGTGCTGGCCGGTCACGCGAAACAGGCAGAATTGGCGGGCGACTCAGCACCGGAAGTGCCCACGAAAGACCCCATGTTTGTGTTGAGGAAAGCGCCATGATCGCGGGAAATCAGCCGTTTTTCGTCGGTGGCGGGAGACTGCGTGGGCTGGCTCGGCCTGGTGCTGATCCACTTGGCGGGCAGCAGGGTCGGGGAGGGAGGATCGGTGCTGGAGGGGCCGGGACAAAGGGAGGGCGCGTAAGGCAAGATAAAGCTATGGCACTGCGTCGTCATAACCCATTGTCTGCACATCTTTTTTGGGTGTTCTTATGGCACCATGCCTGCAGCGATGGTGCCATGGTGTGCTGAAATGGCGGATTTCTGCGGGTTTCGATGGCACCATGGGGCGCTGGGTGCCGGATGGGGCCGGTTTCGGCCACTCGAGTGACAGGGCGGTCGACCATGGCGCAGGATGACGATTTCCATCCGCGCCTCGGGCGCATCGGCAACAAAGGCAGGGGTTCGGGGAAGCGCTTCCTCGGGCGCGTGCTGGCGGCGGCCAATCTCGCCCGTGGTGGTGCTGGACGAGCCGGCAAAAGTGGCTTCTCGGGGAGCCGGATCGGTCGGGGCAGCGGCGTCGGTCGGGTGCTGGGGAGCCGGGGCAAATATGGCGGTGCTCACAGCCGCCGCGTCATCGTCAAGGCCAGCATCGTGCGGCTGGCCGGTAAGGGCGCCGCGGCCGCCGCTGCGCATCTACGTTATCTGCAGCGGGACGGCACCACCAGAGAGGGTGAGCGTGGGACGCTTTACAGTCGTTTTGACAATGAGGCGGATGGCAAGGCTTTTCAGGAGCGCGGCGCCGGTGATGGCCATCAGTTTCGCTTTATCGTCTCGCCGGAAGATGGCGATCAGTATGACGACCTCAAACCGCTGACCCGGCGGCTGATGGATCGCATGGAACAGGATCTGGGAACCAAGCTCGATTGGGTGGCGGTCGATCACTACAACACCGGCCATCCCCACACCCATATCGTGGTGCGCGGCAAGGATGATCGCGGTGCGGATCTGGTCATCGCCAAAGACTATATGACGAAGGGGCTCCGTGAGCGGGCTATCGAACTGGTCGATCTCGATCTGGGGCCACGCAGCGAGCGCGAAGTCGAGACCACCTTGCGGGCGGAAGTGGAGGCGGAAAGGCTAACCTCGATCGACCGTTCCCTGCTCAAGACGGCGGACGCTCAGCGGGAGGTCGATGCATCGGGTCGTGATGCCTTCGATCAGACGCTGCGCGCGGGACGCCTGGTCAAGCTTGCCCGGTTGGGGATGGCCGAACCGGTGGAGGGCACGCGCTACCGACTGGCCGAGGGGCTGGAAGAGACGCTGCGGCGGATGGGCGAGCGCGGCGATATCATCCGCACCATGCAGCGCGAGATTACCAGCGCGGGTGTCGAGCGGGCCGTGAGCGATCAGGTGATCCACGAGCCGGGCGCCACAGTGGCTCGACCGATGGTCGGACGCGTGTTGGCCCACGGCCTGTCGGACGAGCATGCGGACCGGCATTATCTGATCGTCGATGCGGCCGATGGGCGGAGCCATTATCTTGATGTCGGAAGCGCGCGCGGCCTGCCGCTCGACAACTATCAGCTCTCGCCTGGATCGGTGGTCCATATCGAGCCTTTGAAGGCTACGGTCCGGCCCTCGGACCGGGTGATTGCCGAAGTCGCGGCGGAGAATGGCGGGCGGTATGATGTCGATCTGCATTTGCGGCATGATCCCGGCGCCAGCGAGGCCTTTGCTCAGACCCATGTGCGGCGGCTTGAAGCCATGCGGCGCGGCGGTGGCGCGGTGACGCGTGAACGGTCCGGGCAATGGGTGATCGCGCCCGATCACCTCGACCGGGTTATGGCTTGGGAGGAGAAGCAGCTGCGCGATCGCCCGGTGGCGATCACCGGCCTTTCGACCCTCCCGCTGGAAAAGCTGGTCGATGTCGAGGCGGCAAGCTGGATTGATCGCAGACTGGCAGGACAGGGGCAGCGCGGGGCTGGTGGGAAAGGACTGGACCAAGGCGGACGGGAATCTTTGGAGCCGGTTGCTGGTGCTGATCCTGAGATCGGAGCAGGTTCCTTGCGTGATGCCGGCTTCGGGCGCGATCTGCGTGAGGTCATGGCGCGCAGGCGCCAGTGGCTCATGGCTCAGGGTTTTGCTCAGGACGAGGAAACCGGCCTCTTCCCCAAGGGCATGATTCAGGCGCTGGAGCGGCGGGATTTGTTGCGCGCGGCAAGGCAGCTGGCGACTGAGCTGGACCTGCCTTTTGAGGAGGCGAAGCAGGGTGGACGGATCGAAGGGATCTATCGCCGCCCGGTCGATCTGGTGAGCGGGCGTTTCGCGCTGATCGAACGTGCGCATGATTTCACGCTGGTGCCGTGGAAGCCGATGCTGGAGCGCAAGGCAGGGCAGGCCGTGTCCGGCCTGATGCGCGGCGACGAGGTCAACTGGTCGGTCGGGCGCGGGCGTGGCGGCCCAAGCATCTCCTGATCGTTCGCGTTTACAGCATCTCCAGAGGGTGATGCCTGGTTGGTTTGAGAAAGCGACGGTCCAGTTCGGCCAGATCCTGGGGGGTAAGGACGAGGTCGGCGGCAGCGCGATTGTCCCGCACATGCTCCACACTTCCCGCCTTGGGGATCGGCAGCACACCGTCCCGTTGCAGCAGCCAGGCCAGTGCGACCTGTGCCGGGCTGGCATTGTGAAGCTCTGCGATGTCGACAATCGCGCGGCGCCCGAGGAGGCGCCCCTGCTCGATCGGGCTATAGGCCATCACCGGAATGGAGCACCGCTTCAGCCAGGGCAGGAGGTCGAACTCCGGGCCGCGGCGGGTCAGATTGTAGAGGATCTGGTTGGTGGCGCAGGCCTCGCCGCCTGCGTCAAACAGTTCCCCCATATCATCCGTATCGAGATTGCTGACGCCCCAGCGAGCGATCAGGCCCGCCTCGACCAACTGCTCCATGGCTTCGACCGTTTCCGCGAGAGGCACATTGCCGCGCCAGTGCAGCAGATAGAGATCGAGATGATCGGTGCCGAGGCGGCGAAGGCTGGCTTCACAGGAACGCCGAAGGCGATGCGCCGAGGCATTGTGGGGATAGGCCTTGCTCACCAGAAAGACCTTGTGGCGTCGGCCGGCGATTGCTTCGCCGACGAGGCTCTCGGCTTCGCCTTCGCCGTACATTTCGGCGGTGTCGATGAGCGTCATGCCAAGGTCTATGCCTTCGCGCAGCGCGGCGATTTCCTGGGCGCGCAGATGCGGCTTCTCGGCCATCATCCAGGTGCCCAGACCAAGAGCCGGGACACTGGTGCCATCGGGGAAGGAGACGGTCTTCATACTTTCTCCATAGGCGCTATTGGCTGGGCCGAGATGAGTTTAGAGCAGACGATAGCAGAGATGAAGAGGGCAGCTCTTCATGCCGGGGAAACAAGCCCGGTCTGGTCCTGCATCCTGCCGACAGGTAACGAACCGACTTTGGGCAGCTTTGCCCCAACAGGATGACCAATGGCCAGAGCGCAAAAGCGTCATACGTTGCGGTGAAGGCGTTATTGCTTCGACCGATTGTCGGATGTCAGCGCGGCGGGCTTGTGCGCAGCGCGCTTTCCCTCTTCGGTCTCGACAATCACTTCGGGGTTGTCGGGCGAGGCTGCGACCTTGTGGCTCTTGATGCGCGTTGGGCTCGTGATCGTTTTGACAACCTTGCCATGGGCCCTGCCGGCATGGCTGTTCCAGCTGACCTTCTGCCCCTTTTTTAATGTCTGGCTCATGATCTGCTCCCTTCTCGAACAAAGGCGGAAGCGAAAGGTGATCCGGGCGTTCCCGTGTCGAGAGCAAGGCGCGGCGGGCCGTGACCCTTGCGGGATGGCCGGGTCATGGCTGGAGTGCGGAGAACCACGTGGCGTAAGGTGTGTTTTTCGCCATGTGCCGGTTGTAATCGGGCGCGCCGCCCTCCCACCAGACGGCGCCGCGCTCGCCCAGAGCAAGCTTGGCAGCATGCACTCGCTGGCGAGCTTGCTCTTTGAGCAGCTCGTCTTTGGCGCGCCCGGCATCACGCACGGCGCGGCGGGCATCCATCAACTCATGGACAAGACGCTTTCGCTGATCTTCCGGCAAGGATGGATCGCTGCAGCGCCACAGCCTGCCGCGCACAACGAAATAACGCCCGTCGGGTGTCACAGGATGCTGTGCGTCACGTTCGTATTCCTGCGCCTTCAGATACGCCTCCTCGATCGGAACTTGAGGTGGAGGGGGAACTTCCCTTCCTGACAGAGGAGAAAGCCGTGGCAAGTCGACCTGATCCCGATCGCATCGAACCGCAGTCGCCCCCTGAATTTCCGGTTCTGCCTGAGCCCATCGAAGCGCCCGATGTCGATGTGCCGGGCGTGGCACCTGTATTGCCCGACATCGACATTCCCGATCCCGGTCGTCCCGAGATCGCGCCGGATCAGTTTGGCGGGCGTTCCGGGAGCCAGACTGGGGTCTAGACCGCAAGGCGGGTGGAAGAGACAAACGCCACAGCCTTGCCAACGCGGTGCAGCAAAACAGCGTCTCGCGCATTGGATGGTTCGGCGCTTCATGGTGAGTGCGCAGGGAGCACCGCATGACGAGCCCGCCATCAGGCAAAAAGACCACAAACAATCCGGCTGCTCCCGAGCTGGTCGCCGATGCAGCCGGTCAGGACATCGAAGCGCGCGAGCGTGATATCGCGCTCACCGAAGAAGAGCGGGCTGTCGTCGTTGAGAAGCAGGCCGCCAACACAAGGATCATTCACGAGGTGGTGCGCCGCCACGGCGACGAGGAAATGGAGCGTCCGGCTCTGTCGCTGCTGTTCTCTGGACTGGCTGGGGGCATCGGCATCTGCGCCTCGATCCTTGCGCAGGCGCAGCTCGAGATGCTGCTCCCCGATGAAGCCTGGCGTCCGCTGGTGGCCAGCTTTGGCTATACGGTTGGTTTCCTCATCGTCATCCTGGGCCATTTGCAGCTTTTCACCGAGAGCACGCTCTCAGCGGTGATCCCGGTGGCCACCCATCCCACAAGGGCCAATGTGATCCGCCTTCTGCGCTTCTGGTTTCTGGTGCTGGGCGCCAATCTGGCGGGAACACTGATGATTGCGATCACCTTCGATCAGGAATGGATCATCACCGGCCATCAGCATCAGGCGATGCTGGATCTATCCGGGCACCTGCTGGATCGGTCGTTTCTGCAGACGCTGCGCATGGGCATTCCCGCCGGCTTTCTGATCGCGGCGGTGCCCTGGATGTTGCCGTCCTCAAAGGGGCAGGAGTTCTGGGTGATCGTGACGCTCACCTATCTCATCTCGCTGGGCGGCTTTGCCCATGTGGTCGCAGGCTCGGGCGAGGCCTGGCTGCTGGCGTTGGCGGTAAGACCACGCTTCTCCACGCACTGCTGGGCGTCATGCTACCGACCTTTATCGGCAATGTGATTGGCGGCACGGGGCTCTTCGCGGTGCTTGCTCATGCGCAGGTGCGCCATGAGTTATAAGCTCGGAAGGTGCTCAGGTCTCGCCGATATGGATCGCGAGCCAGATTGTCGGATCTTCGGTATAGGTCACCCAATGGGGCGTTCCGGCAGGGATCAGCAGGTGCTCGCCGGCCGCGAGCAGCGTCTCATCGCGACCTGTCATCTGCAGGCGCGCCTTGCCCTGCAGCACCAGCACCCATTCGTCCCAGCTCTGGACATAGGGCTGTTCGGATGGGGTGGTGTGACCGCGCGAGACGATGCGTTCGATCCGCAATCCGGGGCGGGCAAGCAGATCCTCGAAGAGTTCCTCAGCGCTACCGGCACTGCTGTTCGCCGCGCCGAGGTCGAGGAGATTGGACGGTCCCATGGCTGGCCTCACGATGCTTTGACTTCGTTCTCGAATGCAATCGACAGGACTACCCTTTAACACGGGATAAATCGAGGCTATCAGCCTCATATCCCTCCACGAAAGGCGTGCTCCATGGCAGATGATCTGGCTTCTCTTGCACTGACCCGGCTGGACGGTTCCAGGGACAGTCTTGCCGATCGTGCCGGCAAGGTGCTGCTGATCGTCAACGTAGCCTCGCAATGCGGGCTCACGCCGCAGTACGAGGGGCTCGAGGCACTCTACGCGAGCTATCGCGACCAGGGCTTCGAGGTGCTGGGCTTTCCCGCCAATGATTTCGGCAATCAGGAGCCCGGATCGGCTGAAGAGATCAGCGCGTTCTGCAAGGTGAACTACGGCGTGAGCTTCCCGCTTTTTGCCAAGGCTCCGGTGTCGGGGGAAGGCAAGCAGCCGCTCTATGCCGCCCTGACAGCGGCCGCGCCCGCCAAGCAGGGCCCCGTGGACGAGTTTCGCACCAGTCTGAAGGGCTATGGCATTACGCCCAACGAGGACCCCGAGGTGCTCTGGAATTTCGAGAAATTCCTCGTCGGTCGGGATGGAAAAGTGGCGGCCCGTTTTGCTCCGGTCGTCGGCCCCGATGACCCGCTGCTTGTCGATGCCATTAAGTGCGAGCTTGCTAAATCGAGCTGAACGCATGGATAGGCAGAGCAAATGCGCTGCCTATCCGCTGGCGAATTCAACGCCATCCAGCCCGAGAAATCCGGCGAGACTATCGAGTTCGATGCCAAGCTGCTCCCGGCTTTCCGCCGGGGCGTCAGGCTCGAAATGCGCGGATTTCACCAGCAGACGGCTGTTTGCGCGATCGGCCTTGAGGTCCACTCTGGCAACCAGCCTGTCGCCCAGCAGGAAGGGCAGGACATAATAGCCATATTCGCGCTTCTCGGCCGGCACGTAAATCTCGATGCGGTAGCGAAAGCCGAACAGGCGCTCGACCCGATCGCGTTCCCAAATCAGCGGATCGAAGGGAACCAGCAGCGCCTGGACCTCGATCCGGCGTGGCCGCCGCGCATCGCGATGGAGCCAGGCGTGGCGCCATCCCGGCACCGAAACCGGCAGGAGGACGCCCTCTTCGGCAAGTGACAGGATGGCAGCTCTTGCCTCGGCCGGTGGCTGGCGGAAATAATCCCTGAGTTCCTTGTCGGTGGCGATGCCATGCGCCCGCGCGGCTCGCTCGATCAGGGCCCGGTGAGCATCCTCTTCGCTCGGCGTCGACAGATCGAGAATGCGGGCCGGGATCACACGCTCGGGAAGGTCATAGACCCGCTCGAAGTTTCCTCGCCGCGTTGCGGTCGTGATATGCCCCGCCCAGAACAGCCATTCCAGCGCGCGTTTGGTATCGCTCCACTCCCACCATCCGGACTGCCCCTTGTGGGTTTCGAAGTCGGAGACCGAAAGGGGGCCCTCTTGCCGGATTTTCTCCAGCAGAGCCATGGGCTCCGCTCGCCGGCTTGTCGCGAAATCCCGCATCCCGTTCCAGCCCGCATCGCCGCGATCCGCCTGCTCCATGCGCCATCGCAACAGAGGCTGAAGATCGAAGGGTAGCAGCGAGGCCTCATGCGCCCAATATTCAAAAAGCTTCCTTTTGGGGCGAGGCCCCCAGGCGAGCCTGTCGAGGTCTTGCCGATCATAAGGTCCGAGCCGCGAGAAAGCGGGCAGGTAATGGGCGCGGGACACGACATTGACACTGTCGATCTGGTGAAGCTGGATGCGATCGAGCAGTTTGGTCATCTGGTTGGGGCCGACGGCCTCCGGGCGACGTGCTCCAAATCCTTGCGCAGCAAGAGCGATACGACGCGCCTGTGCAATGCTGATCGTGTCCATGTAAGCCATTCACCTCTGTGCTGCGCCAATTGGCATGCTGGCGGCCTGAGGCCGCTTCAATGGAAATCGTGACTGCGGATGGGCAGGATCTCGTCCTGCTTGCCGTCAGTTCGAAAGGTCGGTGCGGCCAGAACCCGCCCCTTGGGAAAGCCTGGATCGCGTGGATCGGGTCCACCGCCATGAGCAGCGCCGTCGCCGCGTCCCGGCGCGAGCTTCAAATCCGCGCGCCCGATCGAGCGCAGCATATCATCAAGGCTGGTGATCCGGTCGGTGATGACATGGATGATCTCGCCTTCCTTCTGCAGGCGACCGCGTACCGCGATCATCGATGAGGACATAATCTGGCGGCGGTAGATCTCGAAGCGGTCGGGCCAGAGGATGGCGTTGGCCACCCCGGTCTCGTCCTCGATGGTGACGAAGAGCACGCCCTTTGCCGACCCTGGGCGCTGGCGCACCAGCACGATGCCTGCGACCTCGATGTTGCGCCCGTCGCGGATGGTCTGGAGATCCGCGCAGGTCACGACCTTCATGGCGGCCAGTTCCTCGCGCAGGAAGCTGACCGGGTGGGCGCGCAGGGAGAGCTGGATCGAGCGATAGTCCTCGACCACCTCGCGGCCTTCGGTCAGCGCCTTCAGGCTGACGGTCGGCTCGATGCCCTCCGGTGAGAACTGGTCTTCGCGGGCATCGGCGGCAGCGAACAGGGGAAGGGGCGCTTCCCCCAAGCCCTTGACCTTCCACAGGCCCTGACGCCGATCCTGGGCGACGGCGGCGAAGGCATCGGCCTCCGCCAGACGCTCGATGGCGGCGCGGGGCACGCCCGCCCGGCGCCAGACCTCCTCGACGCTGCCATAGGGAGCGTTGCCCCGCGCCGCGACGATGCGGGCGCCGTGAAGATTGGCGAGGCCGCGCACCTGCCGGAAGCCGAGCCGGACGGCGAGATGTCGGCGGTTGGTGTACTCGAGCGTGCAGTCCCAGTGGCTTTCGTTGATGGAAACTGGTCGCACCTCGACCCCATGCTTGCGTGCATCGGCCACGATCTGGGCCGGGGCGTAGAAGCCCATGGGCTGGGCGTTCAGCAAGGAAGCGCAGAAGACATCGGGATGATGGTGCTTCATCCAGCAAGAGGCATAGGCGATCTTGGCGAAGCTGGCGGCATGGCTCTCCGGGAAGCCATAGGAGCCGAAACCCTCGATCTGCTTGAAGGTGCGCTCGGCGAAATCGCGGGGATAGCCCCGGGCGACCATGCCATTGACCAGCTTGTCGTAGAAATGGGAGACACCGCCGGTCATCTTGAAGGTGGCCATGGCGCGGCGCAACTGGTCGGCCTCGGCGGGTGTGAAACCGGCGCCGACGATGGCCACCTTCATGGCCTGCTCCTGAAAGAGCGGCACACCGAGCGTCTTTTCTAGCACCGCCTGCAACTCGGGCTTGGGATACTCCGGCTTTTCCTTGCCTTCACGGCGCCGCAGATAGGGATGGACCATATCGCCCTGGATCGGCCCGGGGCGCACGATGGCGACCTCGATCACGAGGTCATAGAACTTGGCGGGCTTGATCCGGGGCAGCATCGACATCTGCGCGCGGCTCTCGATCTGGAAGACGCCCAGCGTGTCGGCCTTCTGGATCATGGCATAGACTGCGGGATCGTCCTTCTGCAGATCAGCCATCCCTATGGCGATGCCCTTCATATCGGCCAGCATGTTGAAGGCCCTGTTCATGCAGCCGAGCATGCCCAGCCCGAGCACGTCCACCTTCATGAATTTGAGGGCGTCGATGTCATCCTTACCCCATTCAATGATCTGCCGATCTTCCATGCGGGCAGGCTCGATTGGCACCAGATCATCGAGCCGGTCCTGCGTCAGCACGAAGCCCCCGGGGTGCTGGGAGAGATGGCGGGGGGTGCCGATGAGCTGCCGCGACAGGTCGAGGCAGAGGCGCAGGCGGTGATCGTTCGCATTGAGGTTGAGGCTCTCGATCTGCTCATCGGAGATGCCGTCGACCGACCAGCCCCAGACCAGACCGGTGAGCATCTTGGTCAGATCGCGTGGCAGGCCCAGCGCTTTACCAACCTCAGCCACGGCGCCGCGCGTGCGGTAGCGGGTGACGACGGCGGTGAGCGCCGAGCGGTGGCGACCATAGGTCTCATAGATCCACTGGATGATTTCTTCCCGGCGCTCATGCTCGAAATCAACGTCGATGTCGGGCGGCTCCTTGCGCTCGCCCGAGACGAAGCGCTCGAAGAGCAGTTCATGCTGGATGGGATCGATGGAAGTGATGCCCAGGAGATAGCAGACACAGCTGTTGGCCGCACTCCCGCGCCCCTGGCAAAGGATCCCCCGCCGCCGGCTCTCGGCCACGATCGAGTTGACCGTCAGGAAATAGGGCGCGTAGCCGAGCTGGCCGATCAGCTTCAGCTCATGATCGATCTGGGCGCGATAGGCAGGAGGCAGGCCCCCCGGGAACATCCGGAGCCCTGCCGCCTCGGTGAGGTCGGCCAGCGCCTCCTGCGCACTGCGTCCTTCCATCACCTGCTCATAGGGATACTGGTACTGGATCTCGCCCAGATCGAAGCGGCATTGCGCGGCGATATCGGCGCTGGCCTGGATGGCATCGGGGAAGGCGGCAAAGCGTCGCTCCATCTCCTCGGGGGATTTGAGGTTGCGATCCATAAAGCGCTCGCGGCGGTAGCCCAGCGCGTCGATGGTGGTGTGCTCGCGGATGGCGGTCAGCACATCCTGTAGTGGGCGCAGTTCCGGGGTGTGATAGAGGACATCGCCCGTCGCTACGCTGCGCAACCCCGCCTTGCGGGCGAGGGCGTTGAGCTGGTGAAGCCGCGCGAGATCGCCCGGGCGGCGGCGGAAGGAGAGGGCGCAATAGCCGCGCTGCCCGAACAGTGCCTCCAGGGCGGTGAGGTCTGCGGTGGTCCGATCGTCCGGCGCATCGGGAACGAGGATCGCGATCATGCCCTCGGCGTGGCTTTTCACATCGCCCCAGTCGAGCAGGCAGCGGCCCTTGCCACCGCGTGCCTTGCCGACCGAGAGCAGGCGGGTAAGGCGGGACCAGGCCTCGCGGTCCATGGGATAGAGCAGGAGAGCACGGCCATCGGTGAGATCGACCCTTGCGCCCGGGATCATCCGCACGCCGGTGTCCTTTTGCCCGGCCCAGCCACGCACCACGCCGGCGACACTGCTGCGGTCGGCCAGACCCAGCGCCGTATGGCCCTGTGCCATGGCCATGGAAAACAGCTCCTCGGGTGCCGACGCGCCGCGCAGGAAGGAGAAGTGGCTGGTCACCTGAAGTTCGACATAGGTCGCCATCAGCCGAACAATCCGTGGAGATACCAGCTGAGATCGCCGGTATCGGCCTGCACCCCGTCGCCCCGACGGAACAGCCAGAAACGCTCCCCGGTATGGGCCTCGACCATGAAATAGTCGCGCACCGCCCACATTTCGCGGGCGCTCCTCCACCACTCGCCATGGATGCGTTCGGGGCCTTCGCCCGAAGTCACCTGATAGGTGCTCCCGCGCCAGACGAAGCGGCGTGGCGGGTGGTCCGGCAGCAGGGCCACCACGCGGTCGAGCGGTTCGGGCCGGGCGAGCAGCCGAGCGGGGCGCTTCCAGCCAGGCCAGCCGCTCGGGGTCGCCAGAGGTTCGAGACGCCGCGTGGCGCGCTCGGGCACATCGCTCTCCTTGAGTCCCATGCGGAACAGGCCCTGACTGTCGATCCGGCCGGTGAGCTGATCCACCAGCGGCGCCAGATCGGGGGTGCTGTCCCCGGTGCCGAGATCGGCGCGCATGGCCTCGGGCTGCAGGTCTTCCACCCGCTGGGCCGACAGCGTCATCGCCTCGATGCCGAGGCCCGGATCGATGCGGTCGACCCGCATGGCCAGCATGCGCTTGAGGTGCCTGGCATCCCGGCTGGCCCGCGCCGTGCCGATGCCGATCCGCTGCTCGCCGCCATCGACGACGAGACAGGTGAGCACGGCGGCGCGCAGGCCCAGCCTGCGCTCCTGGAGCTGGGCGACCAGATCATTGACCAGATCGCCGATCACCTGATTGATCGTCTCGGCGGTGCCGATGGGTTCGAGCAGGCGGAGTTCGGCTTGCGGCTGCTCGAAGGGCACCACCGGAATGATGGGTTCGGCCACGACGCCCCGCGCCTGATCGAGGCGCTGGACAGTGGCGAGGCCCAGACGGCGGGCGAGGGGGCCGCGCGCTATACCATAGAGGTCGCGCACCCGCTCCAACCCGAAGCGGGCGGCTGCCTCCAGTGCCGAGGGCGCCAGCCTGAGCGCCGCGACCGGCAGGCCGGCGATGGCCTGGGCCTCCCGGCCCTGTTCGACCAGTGTGATGGCCTCGCCGCCGTAACGCGCCAGCGCATGGGCCGCGCCCGGCGTGCCAGCGATGGCGATGCGCGCCGAGAAGCCGAGGCGTGCGAGGAAACGCAGGAGGCGGCGACAGAAGCGTTCCTCCCCGCCGAAGAGATGGCTGCTGCCGGTCAGGTCAAGCCAGAGCCCGTCCTGCCCCGAGGTTGCAGCGGTGGGCGTCCAGTGCCCAACGGCATGGAGCGCCAGACGGTCGAGCCAGGCCTGATCGGCCTCGGGCTGGGCGTCGCGCACATCGAGATCCGCCACCAGCGCGCGGGCATGGGCGGCGGCCATGCCGGGATGCAGGCCCAGGCTGATGGCGACGGGACAGGCAGCGGCGATCACCTCCTTCTGGCCGGTGCGGGCGATCAGCACCATGGGACTGCCCCACAGGTTGGCCCAGGTCAGGCGCTGGTCCTGCATTGGAGAGCTGGAGGTGGCCCTGGCAGGCGGCGCGCGCCCGCCGTCGTCGCCCGGCAGCGTCCTGAAGGGATGGTCGGCATGCTCGCTACGTCGGCCCATCTCGCGCATGGTCGGCCGCTGATGGGCGGGCAGGGCGTCAAGCTCGGCCTGCGAGGGTGCCCGCCCTCCAAGCGCGCCGTCGCGGGCCCAGCGCGCACCGGGGCGCCAGCCACCGCCGCGTGGAACCGAGCAGGCGCCGGGATCATCGTCGATAGGTTCGATGGCGGTCGAGGGGGCCAGCAGCGGCTCAAGCCGCCCGGCTGGCTGCTCCAGTCGGCGCAGCCGTTCGATCGACAGAAAGGGAAGGGTTAGACAGGCTACCCTTGTCATCGCAGGCGTCCAGATCGAGGGAAAAGGGATTGCCGCCGCGCTGGCGGACGAGCTCGACCGACCAGCGCGGGCGGCCGACGCCGGGATGCAGCGGCGGCAGGGATGGCACGCAGCCGATGCGCCAGCGCGTCATGGCCGAGGAATTGGTGGTGAGCGGGCACTGATCGCGCGAACGGTGCCGGCGGTAGAGCAGCATGGGTGTCTTGCCATCGCTGGCCGCCAGCTGGAGCCGGCGCGTGGCGGTCGTGTCGGCCGCCTTGACCTCGGCGATCACGCAGGCGAGCGAGCCGTCGCGCAAAGCGTCCTCGGTGACCGCCAGCACCTCCTGGTCGTTCTTGCCCTGGGCATAAAGGAGCTGGCTCGGTCCGAGGCCGACCTGTTCCAGGCCAGGGGCGTAGAGATCGAAGCGGGACAGGGCCCAGAGCACAGTAAAGCCGGGCTTGCTGGCGAAGCGTGCGGCGATCCCTGCGGCGAACAGCGATGCAGCGGCGTCGTCGCCAAGGCGGGACGAGGCGGCAACGATCTCGTGAAGGCCTGCGCCGTCAACGCCGCCCGCCGCCATCCGGTCGTCGAGCATGGGCACGTCGAAGGGCAGCACCGGTCCGCGCAGGCTGCGCACGCCCGCCAGCTCGGCACGCAGGGTGGCGAGCTTCTTACGCGAGACGGCAGGGAGGGCGGCAGGCTGGGGCATAGGAAAACGACTCTTTAGTTCCCTTTATGTTCCGTCTGTGGCCGAGATTCGTCAAGCGCGATGAAATGGCTCGATTGAGGGAGTTAGGATTTTTGTCCCCCGAAAAGGGGAAGCTCCGCGATCTCTTCCGCATAGGTCGGTCTGGGCGTGCCATCGACCCAGCGGTCGTTGGTCTGTTCGATCACCAGCTTGCCGAGCCAGGTCTTGCACAGGGCAAAGGCATCGGCAGGCGGTGCATGCAGCCAAGTTTCCCATTGCTCGCGGTGCAGGATCACCGGCATTCGGTCATGCACTTCAGCCATCTGGGGAGAGCCCTCCACCATGACCATCGAGTAGCAGTTCCCCCAGAGATCGGTGTTTCGCCAGATCCCGCCAACGGCGAAGGGCTCGCCGCCCGGCAGGCTATGCCATGTGCGGGTCATGCGCTTGTTCCGTCCTTGAGGCTCAGCCCACTGGGTGAGCGGGATCAGGCAGCGACGCTGCTCGAAGCTCTCGCGCCAAAAATCGGTGTGCAGCTTGTCGTCACGAGCGTTGTTGGTTGGTGTGGGCGCCAGCTTTTGGTCCTGCGCTCCCCGTCCAACCCTGGGGAAACCCCAGTTCATCACCCTAAAGTCTGTGCCATTGGTCACCAGGCCGGGGTAGTTCGGCAAGACTTCTTCAGCGGGGATATTCGTTCCCACAGGCACCTCGGCCCCGAAAATATGGGCGATCTCGGCCTTGCCGGTGCGGAGGCGATAGAGGTTGCACATCGGCATAGTTTCGCTGCTGATTAGGTCATGTCAATGTCCGCTGCGTTGGACCCCGCGTAATTGATGTAGCCACCCTGCCTGGATGTTACGAAGTCGCATGAACGCTTCAATGCAGGAGGGTGACCGATGTCGATCTATGCCGGATTGGATGTGAGTGACAAGACCACGCACGTTTGTATCGTCGACACCGATGGTGCGGTGTTGAAACGCGATGTCGTGGCCAGCGATCCCGATGCGTTGGCCAAATGGCTCAATAAGCATTGTCCTGATCTAGCGCGGGTGGTCCTGGAAACGGGTCCCTTATCGACCTTTCTGTACCACGGTCTGGCCGAACGCGAAGTGCCCGTCGCGTGTATTTGTGCCCGCCATGCCAAGGGCGTGCTGTCCGCGCGGGTCAACAAAAGCGATGTGCATGATGCAGAGGGATTGGCGCAGCTCGCCCGCACTGGCTGGTTTAAGCGCGTTCATATGAAAGCATCCGCAACGCATATCGACCGGGCTGCGCTGCGGATCCGTGCGCAGCTGGTCACCACGCGCGTGGCGATGGCTAACCAATTACGCGGGTTACTGAAGTTGTTCGGCTTGCGGATGGGCAAGGTCACCACCTCCGGAAAACGCACCGAACGTCTGGCGGCTCTTTTCCGGCAGCGCCCCGATCTCGCAGACCTTTTTGCGCCGCTTATCGCCAGCATCGAGGTCATGGAGGAGCAGCTGCGCGCTTCTAATCGCCTGCTGGAGGGGCGAGCGGCGGCGGATCCGGTGTGCGTGCGGCTGATGAGCGTCCCTGGCGTTGGCCCAATCACGGCCCTGACATACACAGCCAGCGTGGAAGATCCGCATCGCTTTGCCCGAAGCGAAGATGTCGGCGCTTATGCAGGCCTGGCGCCGCGCCGAAGCCAATCGGGTGACCGTGATGTGCTGGGGCATATTTCCAAAGCCGGCGATCCGATGCTGAGGCGATCTCTCTATGAGGCGGCAAATATAATGCTGTCCAGGGTGAAAAGGCCTTTTGCGCTCCAGCAATGGGGGCAAAATCTTGCGGAAATCAAAGGCAATAAGCGCGCCAAGATTGCGGTTGCCCGCAAGCTGGCTGTACTGCTTCATTCGCTTTGGCTGAACGAGACGGAGTTTCGCTGGGCATGAAACCAGCGTCCTTCTTCCCGGTCAGCCATGCCTGGACGATCTCGCCCGGACCGTAGAGGTGCAACCTCGAGTTGGACCCAGAGACGTCCCCCCTTTCGCCTGGCCGCGACCATGAAGGCTTGGACACATTGCTATCAAACGCTGTTCGATGACCTCGAAGACAACCGTTGGCACCGGGAAAAGGAATGCCCATGAGAATATCAATTAGACAACGATCCGGAAGTACGGCTTTCAGGGGCGAAGAGCGCTCAAGCTGCCGTTGGTTCAGTTCGCTACACGGCAGCTTCGTTGCACACTCCGGAAAGACAGCTTCCGATCGTTCACTTGGCTTCGCCTAGATCATGCGAATCGAGGGATCATCCGAGTCACCATGGGTCGTGACAGGTCCTTGATGGGAGATGCAGTGCATAGTCCACCGAACATCGCCCAACTTCTACCTGTCGTAGAGCGATATGAAGGGCGGTTCCCGGACCACGCTTACGAGAGTGCAAGCAATTGAAGCCGGGCAATTGGCATAGTGAGCGGGCTCGTGTACGAAGATGGAGATGGCAAAGAAAACGACCGGCGCAGGCTCGAAGCAGAAATTGTTGAAGCGTGACACCGCTGGCTCCGTGCGCAAGCGAGTTGCCACCACCCGCTCAACTGCTGGCCCGGGGTTTGATTTCGAAGATCAGGTGGCAGCCTGGGCCTTGCTTTGGATGCTCTCCGGGGAAACCCTGCCGGCTCTTGAAGGCAAAGGACTCCAAATTCAGTCGCAAGTCGGGGCGTTGGGCTGGGCGATCGATGATCTTCTTGTGACCACCACTTGCGCAGGAAAAGAGCGCAGTCTCGCAATCTCCTGCAAGAGCAATATGCAGGTGTCGCGCAACGGCTTTCCGCCTGACTTCGCCGGCCTCATTTTAAAGCAATGGCGTGAGCAAACCGGGCCGTTCGATCGCGAGACCGATCAGCTCGCATTGGCGACACGAGGCTCGAATGCCCAGTTCGAAACGGCTTGGGCCGACATTAAGCTATGGTGTGAAGGTCGCGACCTAGCCCTTGTTCTCAGGCGGATCAATGCCTCTGGCAAGCACCAGAGAGTGTTTGACAGCCTGCGTAACGCGCCGGATCATGCTACTGCTTCTGAGGAAGAAGCTGTCGAAATCATCCGGCATCTTCACATTTTGCCTTTCGATTTCCAGCTGGCGCAATCGAAGGATGCATCCCACGCGATCAATCAGTGCCGGCATTTGTTGGCCAATCGTGATCGGGCCGAGGCACTCACGCTTTGGCGGGCGATCATCGGTGCAGCCCGAGATACACGGCTGGGTTCGGGCACTTTGTTGCTTTCGGATCTCTGGCACCAGCTCAGGAGCAGCTATGCCCTCCAGGCGCATCCTGATTATGCGGCGTCCTGGACCACCCTGGAAAACCTCACGTGTGATTATCGGGCTGACATCCAGACAACTCTTCCAACCGGGTATAGGGTCGATCGATCTGAACGCTATGCAGAGTTGGAAAGGGTTTTAAAGCAGGCGCACGTTGCAGTCGTCCTGGCAGATTCAGGTGTCGGCAAATCTGCTCTTGTCAAGCAGGCCCTCGACGACCGCTTCCCGGACTGGCACCAGGTCTGGCTTGGCCCGGAAGAACTCAACACGGCACTGAGTGCCGCAAAGCGATCGTTGCTGCCGCTTTCCCATCCACTACCCGAAATTCTGAACGCCACCGGCCATCCGCGCAATGTGCTGGTGCTGGACTCTGCTGAACGCTTCACTGCGGCCGACCTGCCTGCGGCGAAGCAGTTGATCGATCTTCTCGTTCCTCGGGATGCCGGCACTGCATCAAGCTGGAGCATTGTCCTGACCAGTCAGCCGCAAAGCTGGTCGGCAACATGCCGGCAGCTGTTTGGGCAAACTCCGCCAGAAGCGCTTCCTCTCGATCCGCTCGATAACCAGCAGGTGAGGGAGGCAATCTGCTCTAACCCATCTTTGCGCTGGCTTGTCGCCTATGATCAGACGGTTGCGGCCCTCAGTAACCTTCGAACCCTGTTCTGGTTCATGAGCGCAGCCGATACATTGGGCAGCAACACAGACGCCCCGGCTTCCCATGCTGCGGTTGCCGATCATCTCTGGCACTTCTGGACGGCCGGCCGGATCGATCTGCAAGGGGTGATGATGCGGCTGGCCAAACGAGAAGCCTCGTTCGAACGCAGTTTCGCGATATCACAGCTTGAGGGGGCTGACGCGACCATCCTGCAAAGCAGGCCCTCACAATTGCCGTTGACCGTGAGGCACAATCGGATCGCATTCGAGCACGATCTGGCCGCCGATTGGGCAAGGTTTCAATATCTCAAGGAAATTTCCGAGGATGTCCCGGCATGGGCTGCATATGCGTCCAATCCTCTTTGGGCAGGCGCCCTACGCATGCTTGGGCAACATCTCTTGCGGGAACCACGGGGCGAGGAAACAGCATGGGACCAAGCCTTTCGTTTGGTGTGGGAGGGAAAACCCCCTCTCGCACTGGATGTCCTGCTCGATGCGCTGTGCCTGGACCCGGAGGCAGAGCACTTACTGGAGGAGCGTGCCGAGTTCCTCCTGGCCAACCGGGGGCAATGGCTCAACAAATTCCTTCGCCGGTTCCAGCATGTTGCCACGGTGCCGAGCCAAGCGCCCGCGTTTTTTGGCGCCACGGTTCCTGGAGGCCTCTTTTTCGATGCCAACTACCGGACGGTGGTAGCCGGCTTATGGCCTGGAGTGGCAATGTTTTTAGCGCGGCATGAAGATCGTGTCGCTGATCTCATGCTTCCGTCCGTTTCCGATGTCTGCGCCACATGGCTGAATGGTGTACCAACTCACATCGGCAGCATCGCCACCCCCTTTCGTCGGGATTTTGCACAGCTTGCGCTCAGGACAGCACGGGTGGTCCAGGCAGACCGGGCAAGCGGGACGATCCATATCGGTGAAGATCCGCCATTCTTTTCGGCGGCTCTGGCAGGAGCGCCTGACCTTCCCGATGAGGTGGCGCAATGGGCTCTCGAAATGGCAGGGCGCCGGGACATCTCCGATTTCGTGAGCGATCGCGTCATCGAGGTGCGGCGCCGGAAGGCGGAGGAGCGAGAGGAACGCATGCGTACTGACCCTGTCTATAGGGCGGGGCAGGAGAGAAGACATGCTGCCAGGGCCCCGATGTCGATCTCGATGCGCCGATCCCGCCCCGCATGGCCACTTGGCCCGCAGCGCAGGGTTGATCACGACTTTGAAGCGCTGAACTTCAAGAGCGAGGCCCTCTGGCCGCTGATGCGGGTCAATCCAGCTGCGGCCGCTGAGGTGATCACAGCCCTTCACCTGGATGATAATCCACACGAGGATCGTAACTCCGCGCTCCAGCTTGAGCCTGAATTGGGCTTTTCCTATCAGAGGGATGCCTATCCTACTGCATTCTGGAAAAGCCCATTCTTCTCTTTCCTTGAGATATCGCCGGACGGGGCGCTTGGCGCGCTCATCGATCTGGTCAATTTCGCGGTCGAGCGCTGGGTGGCCGGCCCGCGCCATGATCCTGATTTTCCAAGAGCTGGCATCGAGCTATCTGCCGGTAACACGACGATCACCTATCGCGGCGACGGCGGGATGTTCAGGTGGGGCCAGACAAATTCCATGCATAACGGCACGCTGTTTTCAGCGCTGGATGCACTAGAACGCTGGCTGACGGTAAGATTGACGAATGGGCGTGATTGCACCGCCTATATCGAGCGTTTGTTGAGAGAGGGGCGGTCGACCGCCGTTCTCGGTGTCCTCGTCAATGTTGCAAAATTCGAGCCGAAGCTGCTGTCCGGAGCGCTCGCGCCTGTGCTCTCAAATCCCACGATCTATATGTGGGATGACTACCGGGTGAGGGTGATTGATGAAAATTTCATCGGGTGGAACTGGGCGAAGTTTGGTGACGCTGTTTTCGAACTTGCCAAGGGATGGGCGTTTGCTGCGCATCGCAAGCTTACGTTGAACGATGTCGCGGTCGCACGCCTGAAAGCGGATCCCGCCTTCGCATCCGATCTCAAAGGTTCGACATCCGCATGGGAAATCCCTGATGTTCCGGCACGCGCGCTGGACCTCAGCATCTTGCAGGCATCGCTCGACCGGGACAACTATCGTTTATCGGAGCCCACCACGGACGGCGAGGCCGAGTTGGTGTTCGAATGCCCCGAAATCCTGCTCCAGGAATATGAACGTCAAAGCACGGACGACGACACCGATAGGGGCGCGGCTATACTGCCCTATAAGTGTCGCTCTTCGATCGAGAATGGGGTCAAGTTTGATGATCAGAGCGCTACGACTCTAGCAAACCATCTGGCAAATGTTCAGGCCGGGACAGGGCTCGATGAGAGCATCAAGGCTCGCAATGTGATTGCCCTGTCCTCGGTCCTTATCTGCTGCTGCTATCAGTGGATATCGAGGCAAGCCGAGGCTTTCAGGCAAGTTTGCGATGTGGTGAAGGAGGCGGCCCTTTCACTGCCTGATGATGCGAATGGCGTACGTCGCTATCGAATAGGCACATTTGACGAGGACATGGTTCTGTGGGGCTCGGCGATTATGCAGCTATGGCTGCACGACGAGGAGAATCTCGATATCTGGGAGCCTCTGGTCGTCAGGTTTCTGTCGAGCGGCGAGGATCGGGCAATACGCATTGTCCGTGACGCGGCCTTTCAGCATCGCTCCTCGCTGGGCGATGCCTGGTGGCGCTTGATGCAAGTTGGACTGTTCTGGTCTGCACTCATAATGCTTGCTCCCCGCGAAGCCGACGATGGCATTGGCGCTGCTGTCTGGAACCAATGGCTCGCTCGGTTCCGTCGGATGAAAATCCGCGGCGTCCCAGCTTCTGCGCATGCGATTAAAGTGTCCCGGGTCATCGAAGGCTATGAACGTCTCGAGGCAGACGGGTGGCGAAAGGCGGTCGCATCGAAAGAGACCAGCCGGCGTTACCGCGCGCCTGAAGACCGGGTGTCGGCAGGGGTCGAAAGACATTTCCTCAACACCCTTTTCCAATGGCTCCTGGACCGCGAGCACCCACTTGGGCCCAATGAGGTGGCGACGGAATTTCGTCTTTGCTTGGACCTTTGGGGTGCTGAGGTCAGGGAGATGAAGTCGCGTCGGAACGAGAAGGGAGAATATCCGCTCCCGAGCGACCTAGGCTACAGTCTCCTTTCCAAATTTGCATCGTTGCTTCTGGTCGGCCCGGTCGAGAAAGCCCCGGACCTGTGGGAAGCGGTCTTCGCGCTGGGCAATGACGCTCATGTGGCAGTTGAGCAGTTCATCAACGCCTTCATGCGTTTGGCGGGCACCTGTGATGACCAGAGATTTCGAAGCGTGTGGCGAGACATGATCGTGTTCGCCCTTGCCCAGGGTTGGCACGAGCGCGACCGCTGGTTTTATGGAGAGGGCTATTTGCGGTTGCTGCTTGGGTTCGGCAACGGCTCTCTGGCGAAGCTCCAGGAGCGATTGCAGACGCTGGAGGGGCTGAAGGATGTCTACAAGCTATGGGCTGAGATCCATTTAAGTCTGGAAGAGGACAATCTTGCCGGCTTCGCAGATTTCCTTCGCGGGGAGTTCGCAGCATCGCTCCGGTTGGAGGGCATCGTGTGGATCGCGGCTGCCGTGGCGAAGGCGCCCCTCTTGAGCCGCTTTTATCGCGAGCGGGCCGGCCCAGCTCTGATTGATTTGCTTGACACTACAATTAACGAAAACGGCGCCGAGTTGCAGCAAAACCAGACTGTTCGCGATGCGGTGATCTCGATTGCAGCAGAATTGGCTGGCAAAAGCTTCCGAAATGCCCTCGCGCTGCAGGATCGGATCAAGCTTATCCGCTAGACGAGTCATCCTCCTTCGCTAAACGTGCCGTTGGGTGCGATCTCGGGCTGCTTGAAAACCGGCAGGAGCCCGCTTGGGGAGATCCCGAGCGTGGTGGTTTCCTATGTGCATCGGGTCGAGTGCAATCGACATCCGTCCCCATTCCGGAACTCCGCTTTTCAAAGAATGAGGCATGGCGATGATGTGGTTAATCTCTCCGCCAAGTCTCTGATTTTCGCGCCTTGCAATAGGAGGCGCTGAGCGATTAGATGGGCTCGCGGAGCACACTATGTGATTTTGCCAAGGGGGGAGGTACGCATTGAAAAGCGGGGATGAAAGGTCGGACACGCCCGAGGCGCCTACGCCTCCTTTCGATGCGAGTGAGGCCCAGTTAGATGCCGATAATGGCCTCGATGCTGACGCAGCATCTGTGAGCCATGGTCTGCCGGTCTCGGCAACTCCCGCCGAGACGGTTGAGCCCGTTGAGCGGGAGGCGCTCGGCCGAAAACTTGGCGCAATGCTCCCAGGCACTACGCTCGGCTCCTTGCTGTATGACCAGAACGCTCTTGCCCGATCCCCTGCGCTTCAGTCTATGATGCGCAGCTGGCAGACCGATCCAGAGGCGCTGGGCGCGGTTGGCAAGATGCT
The DNA here is from genome assembly GCF_017163935.1 of Novosphingobium terrae. NCBI lineage: Bacteria > Pseudomonadati > Pseudomonadota > Alphaproteobacteria > Sphingomonadales > Sphingomonadaceae > Novosphingobium > Novosphingobium terrae. The sequence goes on from NZ_JABVZR010000001.1 coordinate 1,919,941, forward strand.
CCGCAACCAGCACCTCCTCCCCCGTGGCCTCCTCACCGACAGCGCTTCTTCTGCTTTGCGCATGTTCGGCCACAAGCCGGCTTTCGACTTGGGGCTTGTGAGCCAACTGTCCCGCAGCAGCCGATGGACATACCAGCTCAGCGAGCGTTCCCGCCTGGACCTGATCTTCGGCTCCGATGCCCTGCGTCGTTCGCTCGGCAGTGAACTTTCCAGCCTGACCAACAGCCTTTCTGCCTTTTCCAAGCTCGGGCTCACCAATGCGGCGATCTCACCCCGCCTGGCCCTGCTTATGCAGCGCAAGCCGGCGCTTGAACTGACCTTGTCGAAAATGTCGGTGCTGGCCGGATCGCTCGACGTCATCGGACCGCACAGTGCCGCTGGCTTTGCGGCTGCAGGTACCTTGCTCGGTGAATGGACGACGCGTGCTGATCTGCCTGAACGCTTTTGGCGTCGGCAGTCCGTCCGCAGCGACTATTACCGGGACGCACAGGTCGATCCCGGCCTGATCGAGGCGCGTCATACTGATGTCGTCGAAGTGATGGTCGAAAGCGGCCTCGCCGAGGCCGCTATCGGTGCATCCGCACCAGCAGCCATCATCGAGGTCGGTAATCTCAATATTCGCCTCTCGGCCTCTTACCCCAATGTCGGCGCTTATCGCGTTCTCTCGGTGTTCGAAAACGCCATGCGCGAACTTGTCGCGAGCGTGTTGCAGGCTGCCCATGTCAATGACGGGCTCGATCCAGCCCATTGGTTCAAGCAACGCGTCAATGGTGACGTTCTTAGGCGTGCCCGCAAGCGACGATCGGAAGCCATCGCTGGTGGTGAGGCCTCCAGCGATCTCATTACTTTTATCGACCTGGGCGATCTGATTACGATTGTGACCAGCAACAACAACTGGCGGCTGTTCGAGCCCATTTTTGTGAGCAAGGAAGGTTTCAAGGTCGATCTGGAGCGCCTCAATGTCTGGCGCCGGCCGGTAATGCATGCTCGCAAAATCGATCCCGTTCAATTTCTCGAACTGATGCTGATCGTCAACCGCTTGATGCAGGCTATAAGGCTCTCACCCTATTGGGAGGCACACTGGAGCGAAGAGGCCTGATTAGCTGCCGTGCCAGCTGCATGCCGCAAGAGCCTGCCTCAATGAATTGGGCGCCGCGGAAGCGCCTCCTTTCGCGGCCGTCTGCCGTACAAGAGCCGATGGGGATGTGGTGTGGCTAAACAATTTGATCTGACGGCATTTCATGACTGGCTCTCCGACAAGCATCCCTGGCTTGCAGCCGCGATTGTCTCGCGAATGTCGCTGCGTCTCGTCCCCTATAGTCTTTTAGGGTTTCCCAATGATTCTGACGACGAGCGCACGCAGCAGATGCTGTTTGCCCGCCTGCGTCACCAGGCGATCGTCCGTGCGGCCCTGAGATCGCCCGATCCCAAAGCAGCTCGTGACGCTGTCCAACGAGCGCTGAATGATCAGCACGATTTCCATCCCAATCGCAAAGTCTTTCAGGCCAGTCGCTTTGCCTTGCAGGCTGCCGACGCGGCCATCGAAGGCCGCACCAACGCTAGCCTGATCGCTCTGAGTGCGGCCCGATCCGTACTCGACCTCGAGGGCATGTTTGAAGCTGTCACTGATGACTGTCGCTGGTGCGACGCGCACGGCGATGATGCTCTGGGACTACTCAATCGACCATTGTGGGCGACGCCGCGCCCGGGCTGGTTTGAAGCCTCGCTTGGAGGCCTATATGGCTTTTGGCTTGCCGGACCCGACAGTTGGTCGTGCTGGAACCATTGGTATGACTGGCGGCTCGACGGCCAACCGAACGAATGGGGACTGCCACCTGGCCTTGACCGACAAATGATTGCGCGGCTTATCGCAGCTGATGACGACTTCTGGCAGGTTGAGCGCGGTGGCCTCAAGCGCGTGAACGATGCTATCATGGAATGGGGCGTGGACCTCCAGGCAGAGGCAGCCGAAGATATCTATGCCAGGGACACTGAAAGCCTCAGCCTCAGCCTCGATGAGGTCGAGGGAGGCGTTCAGTCAGCGCAGGCACCACCAGTTACCAGCGAAAAGGAGGAGAGAGACAAAGCTCCGTCGGCAAGGTTGATTGAACGGGTCGCCGGAAAGCCGCGTGCCTGGCGTGATGCCATAGCTTTGCGCATGGTGCTTCGCAGCCTGCCTCTGGGTCTTATTTCGATCCCATTGCGGGAGAATAGGCCGCTGACGTTTGGGATCGCATGGCCAATCTTCCCTGCCGGCCTGCTGATGAGCGCGCTGATCCGTTACGACATAGATGGCGTTTCGCTTGGAGGGCTCAAGGCCGCGATTCTGCATAAGGACCAGATGACCTGGCAGGGTAATGGGGTGTTTGAGGCCTTTGAGCATGTTGCCGATGCGATGCGTGCTTCGTATGAGGCAGATGCCTTGCGCGACGCAGCAAAGGCCTGCGAAGCAGCCGTCGCAGTCTTCACTTCAGCGATCGATGAATTTAAGCTCATTGCTGCTGGAGAGCTTGCTCACAATCCCGGCTTTTCCGCTGTCGTGTACCGGTTTTCGGAAGCGCTGAAAGATATCCGGGCTGAGATGGTCAGGGTTCAACTGTGGGGCCAGGTCGATGCAGATCTGAAAGCCCTCTCCGACGGCATGGCCGTTGATGCCCTGATTGACAGTCCATTGTGGTGGAGCACTCAACCTGAGTGGTCTCTCAAGCTTTGGAGGGGTGTGCGGGCTCCGCTTGAGGAGGGCGAGTATGGGCATGGTCTCTGGACAGCCTGGTATGACAGGCGCCTCGCTGGAAAACCAACCAGTTTCGATTTCCCTTCGCAAGAAGCCGATTTGGAATTTCATCGCCGGTTTTTCGCGCAGCCACCCGCATGGTGGCGCGCTCCTGTTGAACAGATCAACGCCGAGATCGGTGGGTGGATAGAAGAATTGCGGCGCGTTCCCCCCGAGGCGGGCGAACTGGCCGACGACAGGCCGGGCAGTGGTATGCCTGTGTCATCTTCGTTGGAAGTCATTCCTCAGAGCGAGGTGGGGCTCACCTTTAAGCAGGGCGCCGATGGTGCTTTCGAGATTGATGAACTGGCCGGCGCCAGCTCACTGAGCACTACCCGCGAGGCACGGGATAGCCATGACGAGCTCAAGGACACCCTCGATGACGCAATCAGGCTGTGTGTGGGACATAATCAGGCAACCTCACTGATCCCTATCCTTTCTCAAATCAAGGAGTTGATGGGGGCAGCCCCGGTTGATCTTCGGATCGGACGCTTTATGCAGCGCGCTGAACGCGGCATCAAACTGGCCGAAGCCATGGCGATTGAACTTCGCAGTGCCGAGGATCTGTCGCGTCTCCCAAACGTGACACGGGAAATCGTGGTTGTTCTCGAAGCCATCCCGACGGCCTACTGGGCGATGGTTCACGCCGATCCCAGGCTTGAGCAGCGGTTGCGAGACCTCAGCGAAAAGTCATTTCAACCTGATCCTTCGCCCACCATTGGCGAGCTGGGCAGCGTGATCCGAGACTCAGTTGAGGACGGGGTGCTTTCCTCCAAGGCGGCTGGGATTGTAGAGGAGATGGCCGAAGGGCTTGATGATACCGCGGCGCTCGACACTCGCCGTGCGCAACGCTATTTCGAGACCGTCAAGAACCTTCCGCTGGCTGTCTTCTCCTCCATTTTGCGAAACAGGGGTAAAATTGCCTCAGGCATCGTGGCTGGGGCAGGGGCTCTGGCAACTGCGGTTAAAAGCATCGAAATCTTGGGCCGTTGGGTCGCGAGCCATAGCGATTTGCTTCATAAATTATTCGCGAATTATCCTGGCATTAATCATCTGATCGACGAGCTGGTCGCGGCTGCGAAGTTTTTACCACCGGGCTGAACTACAACAACGGTCGCACGGCATTCTGCTGCGCTTGTCATTCGCAAGGAGGAGAAGAACATGACAGGCGATCTCGCCGGAACGCTCTATCGAACAGGCCGTGCCCACGCCGCCGCGGCATGCCTGCTTTACGCGGCGGCCGTTCAGCATGCATCGGTCGAGGACCTCGCGGACCCCGTCGATCATGTCTTTAACGGCCAGAATTCGCTTTCGATCATGCACCTGCTCGGGCTCGGAATGGAGCTCATGCTGAAAGCGGCTGTGGTCATGAACGATGCCGGCGCTGATGAGACATTTCTGCGTGACAAGATCGGCCATGATCTGCTCAAGGCGATCAGTGAGGCGGAAAAGCGCGGTTTCACTTCAACGGCGCCATATCTCGCGGATATCGCGAAACTCCTCCACGACCCGTATCGGAAGCACTGGTTGCGCTACGGGCGACCTGATCAATTCGCCTTGCCGGGGGACTTCGACCAGGTGGTGGCGATGCTAGAGGGGATGGAAACCGAGTTGGGCCCCAATTTGGGTTCGCCAGCGCCCCCGCCGAATGCTGCGTAGGCCCTACGATCGCCTCGAACGCCCAGGAGACTTCTGCGTCGAGTAATGACCGCCAGGTCCTCGGCGTGGCACGCCAGCCCATCGCACTAGATCACCGGATAAAAGATGAGTTCAATAGCGCAAAAGCTCTAACAATGTCAGTGTCCAACATTGTCTGCAGTCGTAAGCACCGGCCGCCGCGACGAGACGCTGGCGCTCGAACGCTTTCTTGTCACCGAGGCCGGTCAACTGATGAGCCAGAGCTTTGAGCAAGGAAGGCTTCAGCTCCTACGCATGATCCTACCGGCGTCAACCGGTCAGTCGTCCAGCGCCATCGCTGCTGAAAGTCTCTCGTCTGCAACCCGCTCACGCCCAGTCACGCTCTTATTGCCGGTCGGAAAAGGACTGGACATCTACCTGCCGCTCGACGCGTGACCTGATAAGGGCAGGAGAGTCCCAAGGCCGGTCGATCAGAACCCTTCATGGCGGGGTGAACGACCGGCAGCTTTCGGCGAGGTCAATCCGGGCCGCGAACGGCGGGTTTGTCAGCGAGGGTGGCCGGGGCGTTGCCTCGTGCCGAACTATGCCTTTGACGACCGGGCGGTCGTGGAGACCGGAAGGTCCGGTTTTGATCTCCAGAATTGCGATAGCTGCCATTGGTGAGGACCTGACGAAACGAGGCAGCCAGGCGGCATCAGGATAAAAGATTTGAGCAGTCCGGCGCCATTCTGCCTTTTGGGACGTTAGACACTATGCCTGACGGTGGTTGAAAGTCGTTTGCCGCCCGGGAAATCATAGAGTGTTTGGCTGGAAGTGGTCGAAGCTCAAGCGGCATATGCCGGATCGGACGATCCATGACTTCACCCTATCCAAGCCTGGCTCAGGCGGGCGTTGCCCTCTGGCTCGACGATCTCAGCCGCTCCAGAATCCTGTCCGGTGACCTTGCTCGCCGTGTCAGCGCCGGTGATATCGTCGGTGTCACCACCAACCCTACAATCTTTGCGAAATCGATCAGCGCCGGATCCGGTTACGAAGAGCAGGTCAAGGAGCTTGCGCTGCGCGGGACGGCCATTGGCGAGACGTTGCGCTTGCTGACGGGATGGGACGTGCGCGCAGAATGCGATATTCTGAGGCCAACTTTCGATGCGACCCCAGGGCCGCGACGGACGTGTGTCGATCGAGGTCGATCCGCGCATTTCCGCCGACGCTGAGCGAACGAAAGCCGAAGCAAGGGGGTTGTGGTGGCTGATCGATCGGCCAAACCTCTTCATCAAAATCCCCGCCACGCAGGCGGCCCTGCCGGCGATTACCGCCGCCATCGCGGAAGGCATCCGCGTCAACGTCACCTTGATCTTCTCCCTTAGCCGGTACGAGGCAGTCCTCGACGCCTTCATGAAGGGACTTGAGCAGCGTGCCGGTCGCGGCGAGACTCTGGACGGGATCGAGAGCGTCGCATCGTTCTTCATCAGCCGGGTCGACACCGAAGTGGACAAACGGCTGGACGCTGTCGCCCAGGCTGGCAATGCGGAAGCGAAGGCGAGAGCCGAAAAACTGCACGGCCAGGCTGCCATTGCCAACGCAAGGCTGGCCTATGAGATGTATGAGGAGGCCAAGGTTTCCGAGCGCTGGCAAGCGTTGGCGGCCAAGGGCGGGTCGTTGCAGCGCTTGTTGTGGGCCTCGACCGGGGTGAAGGACAAGGCATTTCCGGCAACCCGCTATGTTACCGAGCTCGTCGCGCCCGATACGGTCAACACAATGCCGGAAGCAACGCTGGGTGCAGTCGGCACATTCGACCAACCGATTGTCGACCGGGTGTCGGGCAGCTTCGAGGCAGCCCGGATCATCGCCAAGAATCTCGCAGCGACCGGTATCGATCTGGAGGATGTGGCGCAGACGCTCGAGCGTGACGGTGTTGCTGCGTTCGTCCAGAGCTGGAACGAATTGGTCGCTTCGGTGGAAAAGCAGATCGAAAACGCCGGGGGGGACGTCATGCCGGCTGGAGATGTCACACCGGCGACCGGCGCCGATGCGGCGTCACCAACGCCGGCTGCTGCTGCGCCCGTGCAGTCTGCGGCTGGATCGCAGGCATGACCGCTCCGATACAGGCCATATCATCGCTACCCGAGTTAGGCGGGATTGACCGCGCCACACATCTTTGGAGCAAAGCCATGCGGATCAAGGCGGTTTTGTTCGACATCGACGGGACGCTGGTCGACAGCAATGACTTCCACGTCATCGCCTGGGAAGCAGCATTCGCCAGCGTCGGCGAAACGTTTGATCGCCAGATGATCCACGATCAGATCGGCAAGGGGACGGACATGCTCGTGCCGACCCTGTTGCCTGACCTCGATGAAGCTGCGCAAAAGAGGCTCGGTGAGGTTCACGGAGCAGTCTTCAAAACGCATTTCCTTGAGGCCGTGAAACCGTTCGCCCAGGCCCGCGCCTTGCTCGCGCATGCCCATGGATCGGGCCAGCAGATCGTGCTGGCTTCGTCTGCCTCGGAGGCCGAACTCGATCACTATCTCGACTTGCTGGATGTTCGCGACCTCGTGGATGCCACGACAACCAGCGATGATGTGAAACACACCAAGCCTGCTCCCGACATCTTCGCCGAGGCACTCGCCAAGCTGTCAAATGTCAGCGCCGAGGAGGCGATGGTAGTGGGCGATACGCCTTATGACATGCAGGCGGCCAACAAGGCGGGGATCGCAGCCGTTGGGCTCAGATCGGGCAAGTTCTCTGACGACGCGTTGTGGAATGCCGGTGCCATCGGGATTTACGATGATGCCGCAGCCCTGCTTGAGGGTTACGCTGACTCGCCGCTTGGGCGCTGATGCAGGTGGACGGCCCATACTTAATCGACGACGGTTAGTGCAGGGCGATTTTGCAGCATCATCTCGTTCATTTCGGATACCGATCAGTTTTCTAACACAGTTGATGGAATTCACGCTCCGCTGTTGCCGCGACGGCGATACGTCTTTGACGAAAAAACCTTTTTGTTTCCTATTGCAGCGAGGCGCGGGTTGTTTCCATTTTTATTTTTGCAAAATCTAGCGAAACAAAGAGGTCATCACGAAGCTGCTCAATTGTCATTGGGATCAATTTATTCTCAGGTCAGTTACTATTTCGAAGGGCGCCATCCCTGTCCTCCGTCTGCTGCGATCTTGTGAATGGTTGGTTCGCCTTCACGGGGTCGAAGAAGCTGGCGCTTGCAATCTCATATCTTGAGGAATTCGATATGGTTGAGACTAGTGGCCGACCGGATAGCGGCGACAATGTGCGCGGCAAAAAGAAACCGGAACTTGCGGGCGGAGGTGAGGACGAAAGCAGCACCTCACACGAAGGCAACGATGATCACCTGCACGAGGATCAAAAACCGCTCAACAACGCGCCAAAATCGTCCAAAGCCGCCGGATAAGCCAGATCGCCAGGAAAAGTCGCGAGCGTCTTACCCGCCATGGACGCCTTGGCTCAAGTGATTGGCGCCACAATGGTAGCAAAGGTCTTCAAGGCAGCGCGGAAATGTGGCGGCTTAACCATCCTGATCGCCTCTTCAAGGTGAACCCAGCGGCGTTGGCGCTGGAACATCTCTGGCCAGATCATCACGAGGTCAACGACCTCCATGGCAAAAATTTGCATGTGATCGCTCGGGCCGGCGAGGTTTTTCTCCGGCGCCGGCAGATCCACCCGAGCTACGAGCGCCTGATCGATCGTGCCTCGAGCGCCGGCCTCTTCATAGACCTCCTCCTGAGCAGAGACTGCCGGCGTCTTTCCCAGCTTGACCTTGCCCTTGGGCAGGATCCAGTTCCCCTTACCGCGCGAGGTCACCAGCAGAATGTCAAATCCGCCATGATTCGCTTTGCGGTAGGGAATTGCAGCACATTGCATTGCCAAACTTCGATTTCCCCCTTTCAGTGAACACCCTTTATTGCCATTGCCCCGTGAACCGCAAGGCACTGCTGACGTGTCTGACCTATTGGCGGCAAATTTGGCATGAGACGATTGGCTCGATGCCTCTTTTAGCGCTCTGTCCCAATCGAGGGACTTGAATGCAGTCTCATCCCATTGAGAAATCTGCCGACCTCAGGAAGCGCCCTCGATTAGAAGGCGTTCCATTTCTGCAAAAACACGCTCGGTCGAGATTGGCTTACTCAGCACCGGAGCGCCCCCATGGTCTGACCCGGCATCGCGACGGTTATGAGCGGTGAGGATCACATATGGAATGCCTCGCTCATTCAGGCAGTCGGCAACGGGCTGAGATGATTGGTCTTTGAGCGTCAGGCTGATGACGGCCGCATCAAGCTGTTCATGCTCTACAAGCAAAAGGGCTGCGGCCAGATCGGCCACTGGGCCGATGGGCACCCCGCCGCGTGCAATCAGGTCTTCGGCCAGCTCAGCACCGATGAAGCAGGCACTTTCCGCCAGCAGGATGGCTTTACCTTGGAGAGAGTCCGACATGGTCTTTCCTTGTCGTTGGGCGTCGGGATCGACGCCAGACCGGCTCTTCTGAGCTGGCAGGTCGAGCGCGACAAAGCATCCAACCCAGCAAGGCTCGGACTGGTCGGAAAGCCGGTCGCGGAAAGGCTGCGATTTTGATTATTGAGATCCGAACATAATGTGCTCCTCCGGTTGCAAGCGGGAGCACATAGAATCTCTCGGTCACCGAAGCCTGCAGGCGTTCATACGGCGATAGCGTAACCTACCATGATGGCGTGCCGCAGCCCAACGGAATCTGAAAGAGCCAGTGCTTTCATCGGGTGCCTGGCACAAGCTAGCTGATCAACCGGGGTAACTATGTAGCCCGGCTTGCTGCCAAGTGTAAACCGGGCTGGCTTTGCCTGAGGCTGCAGCTGTCTCGGTTTCTGGATGAACGGAAGGCGCTTCTAACGGGCGCACCTCGGCCATCGAACGGCGGTTTCCGGACCAAAACCCTAGAAAGCCGCCATTTGCTTATCATGCGTGGCCGACCCGCCCATCGGCCAGTGTCTGACCCTAAGGCGGCTACTGATCAACTCTCCACGGCGAGCTATCCGCCCATCCCTTGATCGCAGCGGTGGCCCATGCCGGTGTCTTGTCCTTGTGACAGGCGTTGCAAGCATTGGGGATACCGAGCTTTTCAGTCTGCGATGGCATGACGAAGCGGAATGTATGGCTGGCCACGTTCACCTTGCCCACAGTCTGCGCGATCTTGGGCATATGGCAGGCCACGCACTGACTGCCTGGACTGCCCGGCAGGTGATGCGTATGGGCCTCGATGGTGTCAGCATGTGGCCCGTTCTGGGTGTTGGGGCCGTGGCAGGACAGGCAAACTTCGGTCACCGGCTTGCGCAGCATCGCCTCATTTTTGCTACCATGCGGATCATGGCAGCTGAAGCAGGTGACACCCCGGGCATACATCAGGCTCTGCACAAAATCATTGCCCTGCATGCGATTCTTGTGGGCCGTGCCGTCGGGGAAGTGGGTGAAGCTCATCTCGCCCAGCTTGTGATCCTCCAGCTTCCAGAAATCCGATAGCTTCAGTCCGGCATGGTAGCCCACTGGCCAGTCGTAATATCTTCCGCCAATCGGGTTCTTGAGCGGTTGCCCCTGCGAATGGCACTGAATGCAGGTGTCGTTCGCCTTCACATAGCCTTGCCGGGCCGGGTTGAGGATGTTGACCATCACGGGATTGCCCACATGGGCGCTGCCCGCGCCATGGCACATCTCGCAGCCGACATTCCATTCGGCCACCGCCTTGGTGGCGATGTTGTAATTCACCGAATGGCAGCCATCGCAGAGCGGACCGGTGGGGCGATTGCTGTTATCGCCCTTGTCGGGATAGTGCGAAGCCCACCAGTCGCCCCCCTTGTCGGGCACGTGATAGGGGAGCCATTTCTTGTTGATGATGTCCCACTGCACCGGGAAGGGCGTGTAGGTGTCTCCGGATTTCTTGAAATAGCGCTGCTTCCAGTGGCTACCGTAGACCAGCGCAACATCGCTGACCTTGAACTTCACCAGCGCATCGGGCTTCGAAAAATCGGGGATGATGGCATCGGGGTGCTGTTTGGGATCGCGCACCACGTTGGCCATGCGGGTCTTGGCCCATCGCGCATAGATCTCCTGATGGCAGGTCTGGCAGGTCGCGGACCCTACATAATGGGCGTCGCGCACCGCCGCTTCCTGCTGCGGCGCGATGGCGCCCGAGACTGGTGGCCCGCCGAGCATGGCAACGGGAGGAAGGCTGCGCAGATAGGCCACCAGACGCCAGATCTGGTCATCGGGCATGTTCCAGGCAGGCATGGCGGTGTTACGGATGCCGTTACGGATGTGGTAGAACACCTCTCCATCACTCAGCGAGGGAAGCAGCGCGTGGAGCGCTGGCGGGCGGGGATATTCTCCGGCCCCCATCTCCGTCTTTCCGCCTCCATCATAGGCATGGCAGGACGCGCATTTCGCCGCGAAAAGATCATGTCCGGCAGCGACCGCCGCTGGATCGGGATGCTCGCTCAGCGGGTTCTTCGCTGCCTTGGCCGAAGCTGGGACGCTGTGATGCAGAAGCCAGGTGGCGGTCACGGTTTCAAGGCTGGGTGGCTCCTGCCGCGCCACCGACAAGCCCGGCAGAACCCATTGAAAGCCCGCGAGCGCAAGGGTGAACAGAACAGCGGCGCTGAGGATCAGCCAGTGCTTGCGGGCAGCAGCCAAGGGATTCCATGACATCACACTATGCTCCATCGCCTGCAGCAGCAGGTGGTCTGTTCAAGCCTTGCGCGAAGGGGCGGCCCTCACGCGGTCTCCCGCTTCTTTGATCTGTGCGACGCCCAGCCATGCGTTTCGTCGGTTGCGTCCCGGCTCCAGCGATAGAGTGCGTCATAGATCAGCATGCCAGCCTCAAGCTGCTGGTGGTCATCATCGAACATGCGCGACAGGCCAAGCGACAAGGCCAGCAATCCAGGTGCCTCGGGAGCCAGACTCAGTCGGTCCGTATCGGCGCCGCGCACGATGGTTGACAGGCGGTCCAGCGCGGGCAGATCCGCAAGGCCGAAGTCCCGCATCATGGCGTCGAAGGTGCAAAGCTCGCCACGATGTTTCCAACGCAGCCCGTCGCTGTCGACATCGAAGGGCGTGGCGCCGAAGGCCAATGCCACGGATTCGATCTCGGCGGGAGCCGCGAAGAGGAAGATCGCATGGGGATCGACAAAGCGACGGATCAGCCATGGGCAGGCGATGCGATCGACCTTGGGGCGGGCCCGGGTCACCCAGAGTGTGCGCCCCTGAGTGTCCCGTTCGGGCAATGCCTCTGCGTTGATCACCGCCATCCGCTCGGCCTGCCAGTCCACCATGCCGCCCTCCAGGATCTGGGCATCGGCGCCGTGGTGTCGGAGCCAGGCCGCAACGCCGGGGCTAATCGCCCTGCCGTTATGGCAGAGCACGACAACCTCGCGACGGGCGTAGGCGGCGCCCCAATCGGCCACCTCCGCCCCATTGCGAAAGATCGCGGCGGGGAAGAGGCGTCCACCGGTATCCTCCGGCATGCGCAGGTCGATGAGGACCGGGCACCTTGGCGTACCGATCAGGCGCATGAGCTTGGCAGGGCTGATGGCATTGAGTGCGGCCATGGCAGGTCTCTCGCTTAACTGTGGGTTGCGCTCTTGTAGCGCGCATCGACGACGGCCCAATCCACGTTGTGCATGAAAGCATCGACATATTTGGCGGCAGCTGCGCCGTAATCGAGTGCGAAAGCATGCTCATACATATCGAGCACCAGCAGGGGCGCGCTGGTCACAGGGCCATTGGTGTGGTCCCAGGCCCAGTAGTTGTGGAGCGACTTCGTGTAGTGATTCCAGGCCAGGATGCACCAGCCCGAGCCGCCCGCCAGCGCCATGGCGGTGCGGCGGAACTCGGCCTCCCAGGCTTCGAAGCTGCCATGGCTACGGGCCAGAGCCTCGCGTATGGTGCCGCTGGCCATTCCGTTGCCGCCCAATTGCTCGAAATAGAGTTCATGCAGGATGACCGAACCGGTGCGATGCAACTCCTCGCGTTTGAGGTCGCCATAGATCATGGGGGGCAGGTCCTTGTCGGCCATGGCGTTGGCAAGGCGCCCTTCCACCATGTTGAGCGCTTTGACCGAGCCCTGATAATTGTTCTCCCAATGCGAGCGGATCAGCTTTTCCGACAGGCGGGGCAGTTTGGTCGGGTCGAAGGGGAGCGGCTTGGGCTGGTGGGCACCGGCGAAGGCTGGACTGGGAGCGGGTGCAGCGCTCTGGGCAGCAGCCTCAATGGGCGCCGCAGCAGCGGCCATGCCGAGGGCGATGGTGCCAAGGGCGTTGCGGCGAGAAAACTCGTTCATGGCAAGAGTTCCAATCACGGGATCAGGGACAGGAGACTGCCGCTGGCGGCGGCGAGGATGAGCACGGGAATGACGGGTTTGCGGGCGCTGATGATCGCCCAGACACAGGCCGCAGCGATGAGGCCCGCCCGCCAGTCGAAGCTGCTCGGGATCGGCAGGCTAAGCGCCATTGGTCCCATGGTGATCGGCTGGAAGTTATGGAACAGCACCTGCAGAGCAAACCAGACGCTCAGGTTGGCGATCACCCCGACGATGGCCGAGGTTACCAGTGCCAGGGCGCCCTTGAGCAGCCGCGCATGCTCAAGCCGCTCAATCCATGGGGCCAGTGCGAAGACCCAGAGGAAGCAGGGGGCAAAGGTCACCCATGTCGTGAGCAGCGCAGCCAGAATGCCTGAGGCGATCGGGGTAAAAGGGGCGGGAGCCCTGAATGCGGCCAGATAGCCGACGAATTGCGTGACCATGATCAGCGGGCCGGGAGTGGTCTCGGCAAGGCCGAGGCCATCGGCCATCTCGGTGGCGCTCAACCAGTGCTGGGTGGAAACGGCCTGCTGCGCCATATAGGCCAGCACAGCATAGGCGCCACCAAAGGTGACCACGGCGAGCTTCGAGAAGAACAGGCCGATTCGCCAGAGCACATGATCCCGACCCAGCAGCGCAAGAACGGCGAGCATGGGCGCGGCCCAGGCAGCCAAGCCGATGATGATCGACCATAAGCTGTGCCGCCATGGGCGAGGCATTCCTGTTGTCGGTCCGGTACCATCCTTGAGTCCCAGCAGTGCGGGGCGCATACGGGCTACAAGAATGCCGATCGCGCCCGCCGCCAGCACCACCACCGGGAATGGAGCATTGAAGAGGAATAGCGCAATAAACGCGACCACCGCCGCGCCCTTGCGAAACGGCGTAGTCAGTGCTTTCCCCGCAATGCGCAGCACGGCCTGCACGACGATGGCCAGCACGGCCGCCTTGATGCCCAGGAACAGCGCGGCAAACCATGCCAGATGGGCTGCCAGCCCATAGAGAACCGATAGTGCAAGAATGACAATCGCGCCTGGGATGACGAACAGCAGCCCAGCGACCAGACCGCCGCGTATCCCGTGCAGCTTCCAACCGATCCATATCGCGAGTTGTTGGGCTTCCGGGCCGGGCAGAAGATGGCAGAAATTGAGCGCGTGGAGGAACTGTTCCTCGCTAATCCAGCGACGTTCCTCGACCAGTTCGCGATGCATCAGCGCGATCTGGCCGGCAGGACCGCCAAAGCTCAGGCAGCCGACGCGAGCGGAAACACGCAACAGCTCGGCAAAATCAGGAGGGCGACCAACTTCACTGTCTTGGGAAAACGTCATGGACCCATATGCCTTTCGCTCCGCAAAAGTGCGGAAGCGTGAAAGGCAACACTTGGGCTGACGCCTGATCGGGAGGTTGCTTGATCCCGATGCCAAGAGACATAATCCATCAGTCGGTTACGGGCAAGCCCGCGCTCGTCCGATCTCGGTTTTCAGGAAATGAATGAGTGACCGCTAAAGAGGGCGAGCTGGATGTTGGAGGGCAGTTTTGTCAGCGACCCCATATGGGTTTGGCGATAAGCTCAAGAAGCAGGATGGGTGCGATGCCATGCCTGAACGGCAGCAAGTGCTTTGGCAACATGATCTTGCGGACTGAAAGCGGAATACATCATCAGGATTTTTCCGTCTGGAGCGATAACGTAGCTGGTCCGATTGGACATTGAAAGCAGCGGCAGTTTGACCTTGTAGGCGGAAATCACTTTACTGCTGGCGACCCCGACGGCGAATTTGTTGCGGCATTCGGTCACAGAAAAGCGGCTGAGCTTGTCGAGCGGATCATGCGACAGGCCGATCACCGTTGCCCCTGAAGCACGGAAGGCCTCTGTGGCGTCGGAAAAATCATGGGCTTCGATGGTACAGCCGCTGGTGAAAGCGGCAGGGAAAAAATAGAGAACCACCGGGCCCTTTTTGAGCGCATCGGCCAGATGAAAGCCAAAAGGTTTGCCCGCCAGAACCGCCTGTGTCTGAAAATCGGGAGCTGCAGCGCCTTGCGGCAAAGCAGCCCTTGCGGGGGTTCCGGGCAGGGCGGCCACAATCCCCGCACCCAGCATCGTGAACAGGGCGACAGGGATCAGGCGTTTGAAGGGAAGGGACATGATTGATCTCCTCTACCCCTCTTACGTCGAGGTGGGCGTTTTGGATGCATCTCTGATGCCCGGCAGCACTTGGAAAAGATCGGAGCCCGCATCCATGAAGGCGCAGTCTCCAATCGAATAGGGCCTGCTCAACCAACGCCAATCCATGGCCGTACCGCTCTTGAAATAAAGGGCAGGGCGGATCGTAAGGGGCTGGGATGTGTTACACCATGGCCTGTTCCCTACACACAAGGCTCCCGATGCGCAGCTTGATCATCACCTATGTCGCCACCGCTCTGGCCTTTCTGGGTTGTGACGCCGTTTGGCTGAGCGTGATGGCCAGCAGGCTCTATCGCCCGCATCTGGGTGATCTGCTCCAGGCCGATTTTGCGCCGGCACCGGCCCTGGCCTTTTACGCCATCTACATCGCGGGCATCATGGTGTTCGCGATTGATCCAGCCCGCGCAGCGGGATCATGGGGCACAGCAGCCTGGCGCGGCGCTTTCCTCGGCCTTGTGGCCTATGCCACCTATGACCTCACCAATCAGGCGACGCTACGCAACTGGCCGCTGACGATCACCCTGGCGGATCTGTGCTGGGGCACCGTGCTGACGGCTCTGGCAGCCACAGTCGGGTTTATCGTCGCGCGCTGGATGGCGTAATAAGCGTCGAGGCAATGATGAGAGACAGGATGGCGGCGCTTGATGCATTCAGGTGCAAGAGCGGCCCGCGCCCGGGTTTGGGGATGGCGGCCCATGCTAAGCCATAGTGCCCGTGCATCAGACCAACTACCGCGTGCAGGGCAATCAGCGCAATCATCACACGCGGCGCTTTGCGAAAAGCGAGCAGCGTGATCAGAAGGGTCGGGATCAGGAACAGTTCCACGCCTGATCCGACCCCCAGCGCCATGCTGGCCAGCATGGCATTGCCCACCCCGGTCACAACCAGCAGCGCTCGCCCGGCTGTGGCGTGCCGTCGCGCCAGTGCAGGCACGGCGATAAAGCAAGGAGTGGAAAGAAAGGTGACGCAAGCCACCCACCAGCTGCCGCCCGCCAGCCATGCGACATACAGCGGATAGGTCGGCTGGCTGGAGGCGACGAGCAGGGCAATACGGTTGCAGCCAGCCGTCAGGGCATCGGGATGGGCGGCATAGGCGCGCAGACGTGCTGGCAGGCTCACGGGGCAGGGCGCAGGAGATAATGGCTGACGCCCCACTCCTCACCCCCATTGTGACCGAACAGCCCGGCGGTGGCCAGATAGAACAGCCGCCAGCGCCGCGCCCACAAAGCGGCCTTCTCACCATAGACCGAGGCGAGCACGAGATCGATGGCAGGCCGGTTGGCATCGAAATTTTCCAGCCAGAGATCGGCGGTGCGCTGGTAATGCCGTCCGCTCCAGCGCCAGGACTGTTCCAAGGTGAAACTCTCCGGAAAATGCTCGATCAGGCCATGGCTGGGCATGATGCCGCCGGTGAAGAAGTGCTGGGCGATCCAGTCCGTCTTGTCAGCGGTATCGAAGCGATAGGGCTGGCTGCGATGACTGAAGACATGGAGGAACAGGCGGCCCTCAGGCATCAGCCAGCTGCGTGCACGGGCCAGAAGTTTCTGCCAGTTGGCCATATGCTCGAACATTTCGATCGAGACGACGCGGTCGAACCGGCCTTCAGGGGCAAAGTGGTTCATGTCGCAGGTGATGACGGTGAGGTTGGTCAGGCCGAGGGCCGTCGCCTGCTGCTCGATAAAATGGCGCTGCGGGGCGGAGTTCGACACTGCCACGATCCGCGCCATCGGCAGGCGCTGCGCCATGAAAAGCGAGAGCGAGCCCCAGCCGCAGCCCAGTTCCAGAATGCTTTGGCCATCGACCAGCCCGGCATGCGCCAGCGTGGCTTCCAGTGCAGCGACCTCTGCCTCAACCAGCGTCTCTTTGCCGGTGGGGAACAGGCAACAGGAATATTTCCGGCGCGGTCCCAGCGTCAGCTCGAAAAAGCGCGGGGGCAGTTCATAATGTTGCTCGTTGGCGGTGTCGGTATGTTCGGCGATGGGATGCTGCGCCATAGTGCGGGCAAAGTCGGCATCGTGCTCGTCTGGGTCCGTCAGGCTGCGACGCCGCATGCGGACCAGCAGTTCGATCCCGGCGCGGGTCAGGCGATCAGGCAACGGAGCGGTCTCGGCGGCGCGGATAAGTGTGGCGACAGCGTTCATCAGGATTCTCCTGTGGGATGAGATCGGGGGATCGGCCAGAAAGGGCGCACGTGCCTTTGGTGCGCGCGAAAAGCATCCCCGCGTGAGCGCAGCATATGCGCCTCCAGCGGCGGAATGCCCGAGACATGGACGAGCAGCCAGTACATGAACACAGGCCCGATCAGCGCCAGCCAGCCTTCTGCCCAATGGCCGTCCGGCCCTATGGCGATCAGCGCATAGGCGATCCACCCCAGCCATTCGAAGAAGTAATTGGGGTGGCGCGACAGGCCCCATAAGCCGCTTTCGCAAATCCGCCTCCGATTGTCGGGGGCCTTGCGGAAGGCGCGCAATTGGGCATCGGCCACGCCTTCGCCGATCACCGCCAGCAACAGCAAGATTGCACCCACGCCGTCGCTCCACACCGGGACAATGCCGGGGCGATGGGCCGCCAGCATGACGCAGACCACCAGCAACCAGCCTGCGACGGCCTGAATTTGCAGAAACAGGAACAGGCGAAGCGCAAACCGTTCCCCCCATTCCCGCCGCAGTTCGGCATAACGCGGATCGTCGCCGTGCCCCGCCGTGCGCAAGGCGATATGGCCGCCCAGCCGCAGTGCCCATAGTGCCACCATGCCCGCCACCAGACCTTGCCGCAGCGGTATCGTATCCGGCGAAGGGAGCAGCGCCGCGACGGCTCCCACCAGGCCGACCGCCAGCGACCAGATCACATCGATCCAGCCCGAGCGCCCCGGATGGCGTGCGATGCACCAGGCTCCGGCCATGATGATCGATAAGGCGCCGCCGCAAAGGGCGGAAAGAAGGGTCATCGTCATGCCCCCAGCTACGGCGCTCAACGCTGCCTGGATGCGTCGATGCAAATATTTTCTCATCCCCCAGGCATCCGCAGCCCACTCGCCCCCGTAGCTGCACA
Organism: Novosphingobium terrae; assembly: GCF_017163935.1. Taxonomy (NCBI): domain Bacteria; kingdom Pseudomonadati; phylum Pseudomonadota; class Alphaproteobacteria; order Sphingomonadales; family Sphingomonadaceae; genus Novosphingobium; species Novosphingobium terrae. The sequence goes on from NZ_JABVZR010000001.1 coordinate 1,937,926, forward strand.
GCGACAGGCAAGAGGGCTTGCCCGGGAAGAAGGCACGCAAGCGCCCATGAAACAGGATGCGACCCTTGATATCGCGGTGGTGGGCAGCGGCATTTCCGGCCTGTCGGCAGCGTGGTTGCTGGCCCGCCGCCACCGCGTCACCCTGTTCGAGGCCAATGGGCGCATAGGCGGCCACAGCCATACGGTGATGTTGGGGGATACGCCGGTCGACACCGGCTTCATCGTCTACAATGAGGCGACCTATCCCAATCTCACCGCGATGTTCGCTCATCTCAAGGTACCGACCCAGCCTGCGGAGATGAGCTTTGCCGTCTCGCTCGACCATGGTAGGCTGGAGTATGCGGGCACCGATCTGGGCGGGCTCTTTGCCCAGAAGCGTAATCTGGTGTCTCCCCGCTTCTGGTCAATGCTGCGCGATCTGGAGCGCTTCTATCGCCGCGCCCCGCGCGATCTCCGCGCGCTGGGTGATACACCCTTGGGCGCCTATCTCGATCTGCTGGGCTGCGGCGAGGCTTTCCGTCAGGACCATCTCTATCCCATGGCCGCCGCGATCTGGTCGACTCCGGTCTGGGACATTCCCTATTATCCCGCCGCCGCCTTCATCCGTTTTTGCGAAAACCATGGGTTGCTCAAGCTGGGGCGCCGTCCCCAATGGCGCACGGTGACCGGAGGCAGCCGCGCCTATGTCGAACGGCTGACTGCACCCTTTACCGACAGGATCATCACGAACCGCCCGGTCCGAAAAATCCGCCGCGATGACCGGGGCGTGATGATCCATGCAGGGGATAGCATGCAGCGCTTCGACCATGTGGTGATCGCCACCCATGCCGATCAGGCGCTGAAGCTGCTAGAGGATGCCGATGGGGCCGAGCGGCGCATGCTGGGTGCCTTTGCTTATCGCCGCAATGAAGCGGTGCTGCATTCCGATCCGCGCGTGATGCCCCGTCGCCGCCGCGTCTGGTCGAGCTGGAACTATGCCTCGCAAGTGGGGGAGGGCGATCCCGGCCTGTCCGTTACCTATTGGATGAATCGCCTGCAGGGGCTGCCCGACAGTCTGCCGCTGTTTGTAACGCTCAACCCGCTGGTCGAGCCCGAGCCCGCGCTGGTGCATCGGCGCGAGATCTATCACCACCCCATCTTCGACAGCAAAGCCGGGCGAGCACAAGGCGATCTGTGGTCACTGCAGGGCGAGCGCAACAGCTGGTTCGCCGGTGCCTATTTCGGAGCAGGCTTCCACGAGGATGGCTTGCAGGCCGGGTTGGCGGTCGCCGAGCAGTTGGGCGGCCTGCGCCGGCCATGGGCCGTGAAAAATGAATCCGGCCGCATCACCCTCTCGCAGGGGCAGCCGGCATGAGCGGAAACAGCGGCCTCTATGTCGGTCACGTTATGCATCGTCGGCTGCGGCCGCGTCGTCATGCCCTGCGCTATGGCGTGTTTTCGCTGCTGCTGGATCTCGATGAGATCGATGCGTTGGGCCAAAGGCTGAGGGTCTTCTCGCGGGGGCGCTTCAACCTTTTTTCCTTCCATGACCGCGATTATGGCGATGGCAGCGATCAGCCCCTGCGCACGCAGGTCGAGCGCCATATGTGGGCCGCGCGCATCGTGCCCGATGGCGGAGCGATCCGCCTGCTGACCATGCCGCGCATTCTCGGATTTGCATTCAACCCGTTGAGCGTCTTCTTCTGCCATGGTCGCGATGGCGCGTTGCGGGCCATCCTTTATGAGGTGAACAACACCTTCGGCCAACGCCACAGCTATCTGCTGCCAGTCGACTGCGAACAGGCAGCGCCCCAAGCCGGACAGATCCGGCAGAGCTGCGCCAAGGCCTTCCATGTCTCGCCCTTCATGGGGATGGACATGCGCTACGATTTTCTGGTGAAGCCGCCTGTCGACCAGTTGTCGATCGGCATTGCGGTGTGCGACTCGCTTGGACCCGTGCTGCTCGCCTCGCAGGAGGCAAAGCGTAGACCGCTGAACGATGCGGCCCTGTTGCGGGTGTTCGTCACCCATCCGCTGCTGACGCTGAAAGTCGTGGGCGGCATTCTCTCGGAGGCCGCTCGCCTGTGGGTCAAACGCGTGCCGGTGCACGATTGCCCCGCGCCGCCCGATCATTCCGTTACCATCCCCAGCCAGCCACGCGAGGGCGCATGTATCTGAACCATGAGGCACAGGCCGACATCACCCTGCCCAGAGCGGAGCCGCAACAGGAGGCGCCCTGGCTGATCCGCCGCGCGCTTCGCCATCTGCATTGCGGGCGATTGACGATCATCCTGCCTTCAGGCGCGCGGATCGACCATGCCGGGGCGATGGCGGGCCCGCATGGCGTGATGGAACTACACAGCAACCGGGCTTTCCGGCGGCTGTTGACGCGCGGCGATGTCGGTTTTGCCGAGGGCTATATCGCGGGCGACTGGAGCAGCCCGGACCTGCCGCAACTGATTGCGCTGGCCGCGCATAATGTGGCTCGGCTCGACAGCACGCTGGAGGGCTTCTGGCCGGTACGAATGTGGCGGAAACTGGGACATCTGCTGCATCGCAATTCGACGCGGGGCAGCCGGCGCAACATCGCCTTCCATTACGATCTGGGCAATGATTTCTACCGGCTGTGGCTCGATGAGAGCATGACCTATTCCTCGGCCATTGCCATCCCGCGCGGGACCACGCTGGAGGCGGCACAGCGCGAAAAGCTGGACCGTATCGCGATGCTGCTGGATCTTTCGGGCGGCGAGGAGGTACTGGAAGTGGGCTGCGGCTGGGGCGCGCTGGCCCGGCATCTGGCACCGGCCTGCCGCCGGGTCATCGGCCTCACCCTCTCGCGCGAGCAGTTGGACCATGCGTGCGTGCAGGTGGAGGCCGGTGACCTGTCGCACAAGATCGATCTGAGATTGCAGGACTATCGCGCCGTCGATGAGCGTTTCGACCGCATCGTCTCGATCGAGATGCTCGAAGCCGTGGGCGAGGCCTATTGGCCCGTCTATTTCGAGAAACTGCGCGCCTGCCTGCGCCCCGGCGGACGGATCGTGCTTCAGGCGATCACCATCCGCGAGGATCGCTTCCCGGCTTACAAGCGCAATCCCGATTTCATCCAGCGCTACGTTTTCCCGGGCGGCATGCTGCCCACGCCGAATCTTCTGGCGCTGCAGGCCGAGCGGGCGGGGTTGACGATCACGGCGCGCGAGATGTTTGGCGCGGGCTATGCCGAGACACTGGCTCAATGGCGGTTGCGTTTCAATGCCGCGTGGCCGCGCATTCAGGCGCTGGGCTTCGAACCTGCCTTCCAGCGGCTGTGGGAATACTACCTTGCCTATTGCGAGGCGGGCTTTCGCACCGGCACCATCGACGTCGGCCTTTATGCACTGGAGGCCCAACCATGACCGGCGCCGTGATCGATCGCCGCGGCATGCTGGCTGGGGCTGCCGCCTTGACTATCGTGCCACAGACGCTGCGTGCCGCCTTGCAAGTGCCACTGGCCAACCGGCTGGGTTTCGACATTTTACGCTCGGGCAAGAAGCTGGGCACGCATATTCTCACCTTCGAGCCCGGCAACGGAACGTTGACGGTCCGGGTGATGGTCGAACTGGCCTTCAAAATAGCCGGGATCACGCTCTATCACTATCGCCACGAAGCAATCGAACGCTGGGAGGGCGAGCGCGTCGTGGCGCTCGACACGCAGACCGACGATAATGGCACCGCCCATCGCGTCACCGCGCGGCGCGAGGGCAATGTGCTGATGGTGGAGGCCGACAAGCTGGCCCGCTATGCTGCGCCCGCCGATGCCCTGCCTGCCACGCACTGGAACCGGCGCGAACTGGACGGCCCCTGGATCAATACCCAGGATGGCAAGATCCTGCGCCCGCATGTCGCCGCGCAGGGGATCGAGAGTATTCCCGCCGCTGGGGGCGCCACATTGCATGCGCGCCGCTATGCGCTGACGGGCGATGTGAAGCTCGATATGTTCTACGATGACCGACAGGGCTGGGCGGGCTTGTCCTTCGTGAAGGGGGGCGCTCCGGTTCGTTACGAGCGGCAGGGCTAAGCGTTTAGCTGGTTGTCGCCATCTTGCCGCTCAGGATCACCGGGCCGGTGGGCAGGCCGGTCGGCGACCCGCCGATGGGTTCGACCGAGACCGCCAGCGTCACCCCTGCCGAGAGCGCAGAAATTGCCGGTTGGGGCACTCTGGCCCATCCCGGCGCCGAGGCGTTCATCACGCCCATTGAACGCGGCTTGCCATCGGCCGGAATGACCCACAATTCAGCCGCATGATCGCCCAGATCGAGCCCATTGGCGGCCGAGGTCATCCGTCCGCTGGCCGAATCGAAGCTGACCGTGACCAAGCCCTGTTTGCCGGTCAACACCGCGACCATCGGCGCGGTGGGGGCCTCACCGACGGGCACACGCACGATGACCTGCGCCGGTTTCTGCATCACCAGCACACCAAGCACCAGCGCCGCCGCACTAGCCGCCATGGTACCGGCCTGCCACCAGCGCAGCGTGGCGCGGGACACAGCGGGACGAACGTCATCATTAACGGGCAGGCGAGCCTCGATTGCGGTCCAGACCGAGGGGCGGGGGGCCTCGCCCGCATCATGGAACATCGCCGCCGCATAATCCTGCCACCGAGCATGGGCCGCAGCGAAAGCATCGTCCCGGATCAAACGCGCCTGCGCCGCGTCACGCTCGGCGCCGTCGATCAGGCCGAAGGCGAGTTCGGCGGCGAGCAGTTCGTCGTCCTCTGGCAGCATGTGGGCGCTCATGACAGGCACGCCCGCAGCTTGAGCAGCGCGCGGCGGATGCGGCTCTTGATCGTGCCGAGCGGCAGGCTGGCCCGTTCGGCCAGATCGGCATAGGTCGAGCCGCTGAAGAAGGCTGTGCGGATCAGGACCGCATCGCCGCCCTCCAGCGTGCCGAGGCAGTGGGCCAGACGGCGCTCATCCTGGCTAGCCTCGATCAGGCTCGGCGCATCGGGCTGCGGGTCGGCGACATCAACGGCCAGTTCGACCGGAGCGGTGGTAATCCTCCCCTTGGCGCGCAGGCGGTCGATCGCGCGGTTGCGCGTCAGCGTGATGAGCCAGGTCATCGCGCTTCCCCGCTCGGCGTCGAACGAGCCGGCTTTTTGCCATACCGAGAGATAGGCCTCCTGCAACACGTCCTCCGCTTCCTGCCTGACAGGCAAGATACGCAGACACACGCCAAAAAGCTTCACGCTGGTGCGGCGATAGATTTCCTCGAAGGCAGCGCGGTCGCCGGTGGACACACGTTTGAGCATCAGAACCAGAGTGGCGTGATCATTTTCCGAAAACATCGGCGCTGTGCATCCATTCTGACCTGCGGGACGTATCGCTCTTGCAAGGCACAGTAGAGGAGCCTTCGCGCTTGGCAAGGTGGAGCGACGGGCAAGATGAAGGTAAGCGAGAGGCGCATGATATGAAAGCGCGACGGGCCGTTTTGGCCGTTCTTCTCGCAACGATGGCCTCGGCCTGCTCCCCTCTGCGGATCTTCAACACGGTGATGCCCAAGGATGCGGGCGCGACGCGCGTTGCGCATGGCATGCCCTTCGGCCCGGACAAAAGGCAGACGCTGGATGTCTATGCGCCGCGCGTGCATGGGGCGGGGCAATTGGCGGTCATCGTGTTTTTCTACGGCGGATCATGGAATTCGGGGACGAAGGAGGGCTACAGCTTCCTTGGCCGGGCTCTGGCGGCGCGCGGGTTTCTGGTGGTGATCCCTGATTACAGGCTGGTGCCGCAGGTGCGCTATCCGGCTTTCCTTCAGGACAATGCCGAGGCTGTGCGCTGGATACGCAGCCATGTGAGCGAATGGGGCGGTGATCCGGACCGCCTCATTCTCGCGGGTCATTCGGCTGGAGCTTATAATGCGGCCATGCTGGCGCTCGATCCGCACTGGCTGGGGCAGGATCGCCGGGCTGTGAAGGGGCTGATCGGTTTGGCCGGGCCCTATGATTTTCTTCCCTTCAAGGGCCCGGTCGTAGAGAAGGCATTTGCCGGTGTGGCAGATCCGGTCGCAACGCAGCCGGTGCATTACGCGCATCGGGGCGATCCCCCAGCGTTTCTCGCCACCGGGGACAAGGACACGCTGGTGCTGCCGCGCAACAGCGATGCACTGGCGGAGGGACTGAGATCACACGACGTCTTAGTCGAGCGACGGCGCTATCCGGGGGTTGGTCATGTCGGGCTTATCACAGCTGTAGCAAAGCCTCTGCGCGGCCATGCCAATGTGCTGGAAGACATGACCGCCTTCGCGCGCAAGGTTACCGACGGCCCGGAAAGGATGTGAGGATGTTCCCGGTCATTGGCTGCCGTGGCTTTTATCAGAAGGTGGTCAGGGCCTTTCTACCTTACAGGGCCTCGTCATACCCATTTGGTATCAAGCTATGTGAAGCATGAGCTGTACCAGCGTGTGCCCCGGGCTCGGACAAAGCCGAACGCTGGAAGACTCATGAACTTAAGGCAGCTTTCCACAAGCCCTACTTGAGGCGCCAACGACCGGTCTGTCAGCGATAGCCGGCCTAGGCTCAGGACTAAACACCTAGGGACTGAAGCGCCTTTGATCGTTGTTGCACAGGCGAACGGGACGAGGGGCGCATCAGGCCAAGTCCTTAGACGCGCAGGAAGCGATGGGCAGGGTTGATCTGTTATCGCGTCGTACCGCGCTTGGCCAGATTATAGATTGCAAGCAGGATGATAGCACCGGCCAATGCTACGAGCAGGGTTCTTGGATCGAAGGGATTTTCGGTCAAGTGGCCTTGACCCGAAAAGGTACCGAGCAGGAAGCGGCCGACTACTGATCCAACACAGCCGACAAGTACATTCCAGAGGATGCCGCCGGCTTCGCGCATGATCATGCCGGCAAGCCAGCCGATGATCCCGCCCATGATGAGTGCAATGATGAAATGCATACCTCGACCTTTCGCTAAAGACTAAATAGGAAGCTAACGGGCGCCGCTTGGTGCAGCGCCCTAGGTTTGTCAGCGTGTCAGATCTTCGCCGACCACGGGTGGTGCGGGAGGATCGCCGGCAACGAGACGATAGACGATGCCTCCAACCGAGCCGCCCAATAGGGGGGCGGCCCAGAACAGCCAGACTTGCTGTAAGGCCAGCCCGCCAACCAGCAAGGCAGGGCCAGTCGATCGTGCAGGATTGACCGAGGTATTGGTCACCGGAATGCTGATGAGGTGGATCAGTGTCAACGCAAGGCCGATGGCGATCGGAGCAAAGCCAGAAGGAGAACGGTCGTCGGTTGAGCCCAGAATTACGATCAGGAAGCCTGCTGTCAGTACAATCTCAATCAGAAAACCGGCGTAGAGGCTATACCCGCCAGGTGAAAGCGGGCCATAACCATTCACGGCCAGTCCGCTGGGCGAGAGTTCGAAACCAGGTTTACCGTTGGCGATGCTGAGGAGAAAGGCTGCCGCGACAGTTGCTCCAATGACCTGAGCGACCCAATAGGGTAAGATGTCGCGTGCTGGAAAGCGTTTACCCGCCCACAGGCCGAGTGTGACCGCAGGGTTTAGATGGCAGCCTGATACATGGCCGATTGAATAGGCCATGGTCAAGACGGTGAGGCCGAAGGCCAATGCGACCCCTGTGAAACCGATGCCGAGCGCGGGAAATGCGGCTGCGAGCACGGCGCTACCGCATCCCCCGAAAACGAGCCAGAATGTGCCGAATGCCTCGGCAAACAGTCGCTTGCTTAACGGTACCATTGTCCCCTCCTCGCTTATAGATTCATTATGAAGGCACCATATCATAAGCTCCATGGCAGGAGCGAGAGAGCCTATTTATTCCTGCAATGCCTCCGCAACAAAAGTAAAGAATTGAAAACTTCGCCTTCTCACGAGATGTCAGGACACGCGCTCAGCCGCGCGTCGGTTTGGCCCATATTGGGCTCGTGAGGCAATGCTGCAGAATAATTAGAATATGTATCTAGTCATCTTCGTGCGTTTTATCTCGCACCCCTTGACCGTTAGTCATTTTCAGACCCGCCTAATCGAAAACTCAGCATATGCACTGCTCGATCGCTGGCAGGAACGAACCCCATGCCGGTGTTGCGGCTTTCCTCATTCTCCGAAAAGCGATTGGAAAGGCCAACTGCGCAAAGAATCATCCCCTTTTCGCTCAAGATTTCAGCGGCCTGAAACAGAGCTTTTCTCAGGCTGCGGCGATCTTCGCCACGCACGATATCACCGTTAGGCAAGGTTAGCGCGATAAAGAAACCCTGCAGAACCTTTTGCTTTCCGGAGGTAATGCGGCCCAATCTGAACTTGCAGCTGTGCATTTCTGTTCGAACGGATATGCTGGCCGTTCCGATTTCCCAAGCATCATAGGCAATTTCTGTCATAAGCAACTCTTCAGCTGCCAAAGATCGAATTTCTAAATTACAAAAGATCGTAACATGGAAACAACTTCAGAGGGTGCGGAAGGAATATTACGGACCATGCTCTCGATCTTGTCCGATATGAAAACGGAAGGGCCTACGTAAGCCAGAGACCAATTGCTGAAAATGCGGCAGCTTTGCTGTTCCGTCATAAAGGTCGTGACATTGCGATGCCGCGAATCTGCAAGGATGCTCTGGCGTATTGCGGCAACCCCGTCTGCAGGCCCTTCGAGGAATTGAACAAAGCGGGTGCCGTTAAACAGCAGCGCGCCCGTCACCTGGAGTGATGCATTGCGTTGAATGGATTTCGCAACGATGTCCTCCACCGCTTTTAGGGCCCATGCTGAAGGAAGTGCGCAATGACTGGCGTAAAGCCAGTAATCGAGATTGGGGTGGTGTGGGAGCGGGTTTTGCATGAGAGAGTGCCGTTCGCCTTTCAGGCGGCGTCTTCGCCAGAGATCATAATTCCGGCCAGTGCCGCAAATCGTAACAATGAAGCGAGATTATCCACGCGCAATTTCTGCATCATATTTGCACGATGCATTTCGACTGTCCTTACGCCGATGCTCAGATGCTGAGCGATCGCCCGATTGGTCATGCCAGCGACAATCCCTCTCAGGACGTCTTCTTCCCTACGGGTCAAATGGGCGCGCAAGCCGATAGCCTCGGCGACGGACTCGCGATCAGCAATCTTTGTGGGCAAAAGTTGGAAGGCGTAATCCAGCGCCGCGCGCATTTTGGGCATGGAGCAGGGAATGGCGAGACAATCCACTGCTCCGATTCTTAGTGCTTGCACAGCCTCCTGAATGCTTGGCTCAACGCGCATGACGATGATCGGCATGTCGGACCGCCGCGCCAAAAGCGTGCGTATGACGTCCTGATCGCCTGGTTCTTGCGTACGAATGGCCAAGAGGATGCAACCGGCAGGAAGGCCCTCCACCGCTTGGATCAACTCCCTCTCCGACACAAACGTCCGGATCTCCATCCCTTGATTGCGCAGGTCCAGAGCAAGCCTTCGTCGATAGGCTGCGTCGCTATCCACGAGATAGATTGCATGGTTATCGAACACGCTACAGCATGACCCATTCCCGGTGTGATCGGGCTCATGATTAAAACCTATGGCGCAGTCTAGCTGTCTGCGCTCTGAATAATACCGTATCTATACGGTATTGAACTGATGCGGTGGATGCCCCCTTCACCCGGCATTGTATGATGCTGGTCGGCGCCATGGTGGCGCACGAAGGAGGAAGAGATGGCGGACGCATATATGCTGGCAATCGACCTCGCAAAGCGAAGCTTTCAGGTTTGCGCAACGGATCGCACAGGGTCGGTTCTATACAATCGAGCGATGTCTCGCGCAAAGCTGGAGGCGCTACTAACCGAGCATAGCCATTGTATCGTGGCGATGGAGGCTTGCGCCACGGGCCATTTCTGGGGGCGTACAGCACAAGCGGCAGGTCACGAAGTTCGATTGATCCCGCCAATTTACGTCAAGCCGTTCGTGAAGCGGCAGAAAAATGACGCATCTGACGCAGCTGCGATTGCGGAAGCGGCCCGGCGGCCTGACCTGCACTGTGTGGCCGTGAAGAGTGCAGAACATCAGGCGCGCGCTGTGGCATACCGCACCCATCAATGTTTCGTGAGCCAGCGGACGCAGACGATCAATGCCTTGCGTGGGCATCTTGCCGAGTTTGGGCTGATCTTCGCCCAAGGGACGCCGCACCTTAAAGACATCCAGACTGCTATTCAGGATGAAGCGACCAACCTGCCTGACAGCGTTCGAGACGTGGCTCGCTTGTACCTGGATCACATCGATGTGCTGACAGCGCATATAGACCAGCTCCTGCTCAAGCTGCGCGAAGCTATGCAGGTCAACGCCGAGATGCGGCGTCTATGCACTGTGCCCGGCGTCGGTCTTGTGACAGCCGGAGCTATTATGGCCTTTGCGCCAGACCTGCGCACCTTTGCCAACGGCAGAAACTTTGCAGCATGGCTCGGCCTGGTTCCCCGGCAAAGATCAACAGGCGGCAAAGCCAAGCTGGGATCCATGAGCAAGATGGGGCAAAGCGATATCCGCAAACTTCTCGTCGTCGGTGCTATGAGCAGGATACGATGGATCGTGCGCAAAGGTGTGTTGCCAGACAACTGGCTGGGCCGGTTGATGGGGCGCAAGCCGCGCATGGTGGCCGCCGTCGCTCTGGCCAACAAAATGGCCCGCATCGTCTGGGCGATCATGACGCGAGAGGAGAATTATAAGTTGGCGTGATCGGCTTGTCCGTCAATTAGACGGGGATGTCGTGAGCGCTTGGGGCCTCGGCCCCGGCAAAGAGATCGACTGACAATTATGCGGCAAGAACTTCAAGTTCACGATGTGGTCAACCAGTCCCGGCGCGAGAGCGTCAAAGCTCGCTGAACCGATGTGGCCCACTTCGTTCGAACAGCGTAGCGACCCGTGGCGTCAAGCCACACCAAGAGGCCTGACACACGACCGATTGAAGTGCCATGCCGAAGAAAGTCAGAAAATCCCCTTGCAAAACTGGGGGCATCCACACACGACCCTGTGCGATCCGTTGCGCAAACCTGAAAGCTTCGCTTTGCGAGGTCGATTGCCAGCATATATGCGTCCGCCATCTCTTCCTCCTTCGTGCGCCACCATGGCGCCGACCAGCATCATACAATGCCGGCTGAAGGGGGCATCCACCGCATCAGTCCAATCAACAACCTCTGGTTCGAGCGAAGCCGAAGCAAATTTTAAAGGATCGGTTCAGGCCAATGATAGGTGGGAGCGGTCCTGAAAGCGCCCAAGCCTAGGGTACCTCTGATCCAGCAATTTCTTTTCAATCCCATGCCCTGTGAACTGTTATTGTCTTGCAGTGTCGTTGGATATGAGAGCGGTATCAGCCAGACCAAATGGTGCCCGTTCCTCGATGACATCTTTTTAGTAGGGATCGCCAGGGTAGGTGAGGTGTGGGCGGCCTTTTTGTGCCCTGTCACGGAAATGCATGACCACATCAAAATCAAAAGCGGCATTTACCTATTTGTATCGTTTTGACCGCTAACTCCCAAGAATGCCCGGGCGACAGATAGGAAATTTGCAGAAATGTGCGCGTTTCGCGCCTTGCGTGGCATTCCTCGCCGCTGCTTTCCTGACCGTGACGAAGCATCCATCCGTTCAGGCAATCGCAGGCATCTGTCTTGCCACCCTTGCTGGCATAATGGCTTGGCAGGTGCGGGAACACCGTCTGCTTGCTGCTCTTGCCGACCACCTGGGTTGCGAGCCGGGGCGAGGGTGGGGCAGCGTCTTGGCCCGCGCCACCCATATCGAGAATGAGTTGCGGGCGCTGGGCCGGCGTTCGCCGCAGCGTCATCCGGTATCAGATTTGCCGACGCGCGAGCCGCTTCTTTTGCTGATGGCGGAGGATGGCAGTGGCACGCTGGGCATTATAGCCCTCGAAGATTTCGATCGGCTCTGCGCGCTCGACCCCGAAAAGGCCGATGACATGCTCAAAACACTCGCTTTGCGTTTGTTGCGCATGACAGGGGGGCGGCGCATGGTGGCGCAGGTCGACCGGGCGCGGCTTGCGATCTGGTTGGGGCCGGATGTTGCCGTCTGCGATGCCCATGGACAGTTGGAGGCGATCAGCTACGCACTTCATGCACCGCTGGACGAGGAAATGTCCTTCGCCGGGCAACTGACTGTCCATCATGCCACCTTCGACCATGCGGTGGAAACGCCGCAAAATGCTTTGGCCCGCCTGCTGGCGGTGGTCAATTCGCGGCCGGGGCGTGGCGGCATGGTTCACCGTGTGAATGATGCCGCTGTTTCAAACGATCGCGAGCAATTCGCGCTGGAACAGGATCTGCGCCATGCCCTGACGCGCGGCGAGTTGGAGCTGTGCTATCAGCCCCAGATCGACGCCAGAAAGGGCCGGGTCGCGGGCGCGGAAGCGCTGCTGCGCTGGCGCAGCCCGGTGCATGGCATGGTCTCGCCGATGCGCTTTATCCCCTTGCTGGAGCAGCTTGGGTTGATCGAGGAGGTCGGCCTCTGGGTGCTCAACGCCGCCTGCCGCATGGCCCGGCAATGGCAGGCGCTGGAGCTGGGTAGCCTGTCGGTCGCGGTCAATGTCGCACCGCAACAGCTGGAGGATGCCACCTTTCATGCGCGTGTGCGCCGCACGCTCGAAGCGCAGGGGCTGGCGCCTCAGGCGCTGGAGATTGAGCTGACCGAATCGCAGGCCGTCGCTGACCCCAATCGTGCCGAGCGGCAGTTCACGCCGCTGCGCGCGCTGGGCGTGAAGATCGCCATCGATGATTTCGGCACGGGATTTTCCAGCTTTTCGGCGCTGCGCAAGCTTGATTTTGACAAGATCAAGATCGACCGCGAATTCGTGACAGACGTAGAGCAGCGGCGTGACAGTCAGGCCATTTGCCAGAGCATGATCGCCTTGGCGCGCGGCCTTGGCATCCGCGTGATTGCCGAAGGTGTCGAGCGCGCCGAGGAATATCGCTGGCTGCTGCATCACGGCTGCCACGAATTTCAGGGCTTCTATTTTTCCCGGCCGCTGGCTGGGCCCGATTTCGCCGATTTCCTGCGCAATAGCGCCGGGCTTACTGCGAAGCTGGCTGTCGATCCCCGGCAGTCTCAACAGAAGATTTTACAAAGGTTTGGTTCATGATCCGGCGATTGGCTGGCCAAGGCGCAGCGGCATTTCTTCTGGCCCTTTCGGTGGCGGGCTGTTCGCATGACACAAGGCCCAAGCCTGTGGCCGTCCCTGCGCTGACCGTCACGCCCGAGCGGATCGATGCCATCCAGACAAGCCTGCTGGCGGGGGACCGGAAAGGGGCCGAAAAGCTGCTCAAGGCGCTTCTGAAGCTCGAGCCGATGAACCCCAAGCTGCAGCTGTTGGCTGATTCGCTCGACAAGGATCCGCAGGAGTTGCTGGGCCCCAAAAGCTATCCTTACACGGTCCAGCCGGATGAAACGATCACCGATATTGCTGAGCGTCTACTCGGCAACCGCCTGAAGGCCTATCAGCTGGCGCGCTACAACCAGTTGGCAACACCCGTGGCACTGACGCCGGGGCAGGTGCTGCGCATTCCCGGCGAACTGCCAGTGGCCAAGCCTCAGCCCGCGCCACCCGCGCCCGAAAGGCCCCGCCGCCCGGCTCCTATGGCGAAACCGGCGGCGCCCGCGCCTGTTAAGCCCGTCGTCAATCCCGGTGCCGCGCAGCATCTGCGCGCGCAGGGGCTTGCCGCGCTCAACCGTGGTGCGGTGGGCGAGGCGGTGGGCCTGTTGCGCAAGGCTAGGGCGCTCGATCCCGGCAATGCGCTGATCGCGCGCGATCTGGGCCGGGCCGAGCGGATTGCCGCCACCGTGCGCGCCAGCGCCAAAAAATAGACACATGCTAAATTTTGTTAAGTCCTTTCCCTTAGGACGCTGACGGTCGACGGGGGGCCGGAGGGCATATGCAGCAACTTGGCCGTTATCAGATTGCAGGGCGCCTGGGCGAAGGCGCGATGGCGGACGTCTTCCGGGCGTTCGATCCCGACATCGGGCGCATGGTTGCGATCAAGGCGCTGAAGTCCGACTACCGGCGCGATCCGGAACTGAGCGCACGCTTCCTGCGCGAAGCCCGCGCCGCCGGGGCGCTGACCCATCCCCATATCGCCACGATCTTCGATGTCGGCGAGATCGACGGCATTCCCTACATCGCCATGGAGCTGGTGGAAGGCAAACCGCTCGACGCTGTGCTGCAGGCGCAGGGCCGCATGCCCTTCGAGCGTGTGCTGACGTTGGGGCTGCAACTGGCCGAGGCACTGGCTTTTGCCCATGCGCGCGGCATCGTCCACCGCGATGTGAAGCCTTCGAACATTTTGATTTCCAGCGATGGGCTGACCGCCAAGCTGCTCGACTTCGGCGTGGCCCGAATGGATGAGGGCGATGGCACCGGTCAGGATCGCCTGCTGGCCCGCACCATGGCCGGGCAGATCATCGGCACCCCGCGCTACATGAGCCCCGAGCAGTGTCTGGGCCTGCCGGTGGACCAGCGCGCTGATCTCTTCTCGCTGGGCGCGGTGCTTTACGAGATGGTGGCGGGCACGGTGGCCTTCGATGCCACGGGGTTGGCCACGCTGGCGATTCAGATCTCGCAGGACAAGATCGCGCCGATCGAGCGCAGCGCTGCCGATTGCCCGCTTGGCCTGCGCCAGATCGTCGACAAGCTGCTGGCGAAAAAGCCCGAGCAGCGCTTTGCCGATGGCGCCCAGCTGGCTCAGGCCCTGCGCCGCGAGATCGCAGCGCTTCAGGCCGACGAGGGCACTGTGCGGAAGGGCCTGTCGATCCGCATCAAGCTGCCGCTAGCGCTTGTGGGCATTACGCTGGCCGCGCTGCTGTTGTGCATTTCGGCGATGCTCAGTCGGCAGCAGCATGCTCTTGAGCATATGGCGGTGACTTCGGGTGAGACGATCGCCACCTTCGTCAGCAAGAATGCCGCCGTGCTGCTGGCAGACAATGCCGGATTGCCCGCCGATCAGCAGGATTGGGCGCCGCTTCAGGCTTTCGTTGCCGCAGCCGGTCAGGAAGGTGGCGTGAAGGACATTGTGGTGGTCGATGCGCAAGGCATGGTGCGTGCGGCCAGTCAGGCCGGGCTGGTGGGCCAGCACTATCGCCCGGTGACGGGCGAGATGGCGCTGGAGTCATCGGGCCATGCGGCGGTCACCGATGTACCCGGGCGCGGATCGCTGCGCTTTATTCGCTCGATCCATTATGCGGGGGCCGATTTCGGCAAGATCGACATGCTGGTGCCGCGCACCGCGCTGGATGAGGCGGTGGCCAATGCGCGCATGCTGCTGATCGCTCTGGCCGGTGTCGTGCTGGCGGTGGTGCTGGCGGTCGGCTATCTGAGCGGCGCTCTGGTGGCGCGGCCCCTACGACGCCTGCAGCAGGCGCTGCAGGAGGCGGGCGAAACAGGCTTTGCCCTGCGCATTTCGCACAATCGCCGTGATGAGTTCGGCGCGGCCTTCACCGCGTTCAACCACTTGGCCGAGACCATCGAGCCACAATTGGGCGGTCTGCCCGATGTTGCGGCGCCCGCGCTCGATGCGACCTGCATCCAGCTTCCCCCCCGTCAGGCGGCGTAAGGAACGCGGGCGATGTATATGTTGCAGCTCTTCACCGAGGACAGCGCCATTGAGCCGGTCGATGCGCGGCTGCTGCGTGATGGCACCATCACCATCGGCCGCGGCGCGACCTGCGATTGGCCGATCAACGATCCGGAACGCGCCCTCTCGCGTGAGCATTGCGAGCTTTCCGCGCTGCCCCATGGGTTGATGCTGCGCACCACCGGCGCCAATGGCGTCTTCGACGATGCCACCGGCGAGCGGCTTCCCGATCTGGTCGATGTGCCGGTGGCCGTGCCCGCCACCTTGCGGATCGGCGGCTTTCGTCTGGCAGCCACCCACGCGCTATTGACTGACCAGGATCAGGTGGAGGACCGCACCATGGTGCTGACCCCGCCCATCGGCATGTCCGCCGCCGTGCCGACCGATTGGGAGGACGCCTCTTTCTCGCTGGCCAGCCAGAGCGAATCGCTGATGGAGGCCTTTTGCCGGGGCGCGGGGCTCGATGCCTCGATGCTGTCCGGCGACGATCCGGCGCTGGTGATGGAGCGCGCCGGGGCGATCTATCGCCAGATGGTGCTGAGCATCGCCGATCTGATGCGTGAGCGCGAGCAGGCGCGGCGGCGCTACAATCTGGCGCGCACCACCATCAGCGGTTCGGGCAACAATCCCTTCAAATGGGCGCCGAC
The DNA here is from genome assembly GCF_017163935.1 of Novosphingobium terrae. Lineage (NCBI taxonomy): Bacteria > Pseudomonadati > Pseudomonadota > Alphaproteobacteria > Sphingomonadales > Sphingomonadaceae > Novosphingobium > Novosphingobium terrae. The sequence goes on from NZ_JABVZR010000001.1 coordinate 1,954,128, forward strand.
GCAGCGGCTGGCGGTCGATCTGCTGCTCTCGGAGATCGGCAGCTTCCTCTCCGGGCCCGAGGCGATTGCCAATTCGTTGCAGGATGTGAAGCGGCATCTGATCGCCACCTTCGCGGGGTTGCAGGCCTCGCTACATGAGGCGGTCGATACCTTCGATCCCCACGCCGTGGCGGCGGCGACCGAAGGCAAGGGCGGCCTGCTCAAGAGCCAGCAGGTGCTGCAGATGCGCGAGGTGCAGGAGCGCCACGCCGATCTGCGCCGCCAGCTCGATGGCGCCGAAGGCTCGCTCGAACGCGCTTTCGTCAACGCCTATGCGGCGGCGGAGCAGAGTTGATGAGCGAAACGTTCGCCCGGCCCGAGGCGCAGGCTAGACCCGCCTGCGCCTCCGCGGCGCGCAGTCATGTGGGGCATGTCCGCAAGATCAACGAGGATCGGCTGCTTGATTGCCCGGAGCGCGGCTTGTGGGCCGTGGCCGACGGGATGGGCGGCCTTCATGGCGGCGATGTCGCCGCCGAATTGGTGATCGGTGCCTTGCGCCAGCTGGTCCGTCAGCCTGACACCATTACGGAGCCGATGATCCTGGAGGCCCTGCACAAGGCCAATGCCGCGATCCTGGCGCGCGGGCATGACGTGGGCTGCACCATCGGTTCCACCGTGGTTGTGCTGCATCTCGCGGGCGATCAGGGCACCTTGTTTTGGGCGGGCGACAGCCGCGCCTATCACCGCACTCAAGGCGCATGGGTGCAGGTGACGCGCGACCATAGCGTGGTGCAAGAGCTGGTGGATGCCGGGCTGATCGATGGCGATCAGGCGCGCCGGCATCCCAAGGCGCATATCATCACCCGGGCATTGGGGATCACGCAGGAGATCGATATTGCGCAGGAGACGCGCATTGTAAGCTTGGGTGATTGTATCCTTCTATGCTCCGATGGCTTGACGCGCATGCTTAATGCGCAAGGTTTCACGCTGGACACTGACATTCGGGCAGCTGCGGATGCCTTGCTGAGCGAAGCGCTGCACCTTGACGGTTCGGACAACATCAGTCTCATCCTGACCGAGCGGACTTCGGGCTGAAATGCCCCAGGCCTATCTGCCTTTTTTTTCGGGTGAACATCGTGATAGCCGCCATGCGGGTCGAGAGCTTTATCACCTCTGCTCATGATCGCTAATGGCGGTTTGCTGGTGGGACTTGCGCTTTACGCGCCGGTAAGGTCGTAATTTTAAGGTCAGTAGCCTTGGTGCGGGCTGCCTGCGTGATCGTCTTCCAATAACTTCGTGACGATCACCATACGGATCAAGGATTCGTAAGTGAACCTTCGATGTAGCCTTTGAATTTTGCCTCAGGGAGGGGGCCGCTCTTAGCGGGCGGACATAAGTCCTCGTATGGTGGCAACGTCAAAGGTGTGTGACACCCACCACTCAACTTGATCGTGCTTGCCAACGGCGCGATTTCGAGCAAGAATCCCAGAATGCGTAACGATATCGGCCACCTGCCCACAGTTCAGCAAGACGAACTGGACCGGACAAAGCAAATTCTGATGTCCGAGTTTGCCAAATCTATCGACGGCGGAAGTCAGCCGTGGCGGAAGAGCGGGCGCGTCCTCAAAATAATTTTATTCGGCAGCTATGCGCGCACCGATTGGGTCGACGAGCCAGAAAACGGCTATCAGTCAGATTTCGACCTGCTGATCATCGTCAGCCACCCCAAGCTCACCGATATCGCGGACTACTGGTACATCGCGGAGGACAAGATCCTTCGGGATGAGGCGATCGGTCGCCCGGTGAATATCATCGTGCATACCCTGGAGGAGGTGAATCAAGGCTTGGTGCGTGGCGAGTATTTCTGGGTGGACATCGCTCGCGACGGCGTCGTGCTGTATGACTTACCTGGAAATGCTTTGTTGCCTCCGAAGCCAGCAACCGCCGCAGATGCATATGAAATGGCGGGAAAATATTTCCGCAAGAAGTTGGCCGCCACCAACCGGCTTCTAAAGTTGGCCAGCGTTGCGATGGCCGAACAAGATGATGATCCTGATTGGCTCTTAAATGCTGCCTTCAATCTGCATCAGGCTGCTGAGACTGCCTATGCGTGCTTTCTGCTGGTCCGGACGCTCTATTTCCCTCGCTCCCACAACATCAAGTTTCTGCGCTCTATCGCGGAAGATAACGATCCTCGCCTGATCGAGGTATGGCCACGGACTGAGCGGATCGACCGCCGTCGCTTCGAGTTGCTGAAGCGCGCCTATGTCGAAGCTCGTTACGTGGACAGCTATGAGATCTGTTTAGATGATGTCGAGGCCCTTGCGAAAACCGTGCATGACCTCCGCGATATCGTAGAGCTAGTCTCCAAAGAACGACTCGAAATCCTGCGAAAGGATGCCGGGCTCTGAGCTCTTGTTTCTAGCTCGCTAACCTTCCCGAAAAAGCGGTGCGTCCGGTTATACGTTCCGATTTGTCCGCATTTGACCACATCTGGCACGTTCATTCCTAGGAGCGTTTCGCAGAGTCTGAGCCCGTCCTCGCCGATCCCGTTCGGCGGGAGGGAGGCTCACCATGACCCCGACCAAGCTGCTGCTCGGCCAGATCCTTGTTGTGTTCGCGATCGTGATCGCGGGCGTCTGGTGCGCAACCCAATGGGCCGCGCGGATGCTGGCCTATCAGCCCGAACTGGGGCCGCCGTGGTTCTTCCTTCACCATCTGCCCGTCTATCATCCGTGGTCGCTCTTCCCGTGGTGGTATCATTTCGATGCCTATGCACCACATGTCTTCTCGAAGGCTGGCATGCTGGCCGGCGCCACTGGCATCTTCGGGTTTCTGGCTGCGGTCTTCGGTTCGCTCTGGCGGGCCCGGCAAGCCAAACGGGTCACGACCTTTGGCTCCGCGCGCTGGGCGACCAACCGCGATATCCAGAAGGCAGGCCTCTTTGGCGACCATGGCCTTATGCTGGGGCAGCGAGCCGACAACTATCTGCGCCATGACGGGCCAGAGCATGTCATGGCATTTGCCCCGACCCGCTCGGGCAAGGGCGTGGGCCTGGTCATCCCGACACTGCTCACCTGGACTGGCTCCACAGTCGTTCATGACATCAAGGGTGAGAACTGGACGCTAACTGCCGGATGGCGCGCCCAATTCTCCCACTGCCTGCTGTTCAACCCCACGGATCCGGCCTCTGCCCATTACAATCCGCTGCTGGAGGTCCGCCGCGGCATCAATGAGGTACGCGACGTCCAGAACATCGCGGACATCCTCGTCGACCCCGAGGGAGCGCTGGAACGCCGGAACCATTGGGAGAAGACCAGCCATTCGCTGCTGGTGGGCACCATCCTCCATGTCCTTTACGCGGAGGAGGAGAAGACGCTCGCCCGCGTCGCCACCTTCCTGTCTGACCCCCAGCGGAATTTCGTCTCAACGCTGCAGCGGATGATGACCACCAATCATCTGGGCGACGCAGAGCGCCCGATGGTTCACCCGGTTGTCGCCTCGGCGGCCCGCGAGACCCTGAACAAAAGCCCGAATGAACGATCCGGCGTGCTGTCGACGGCCATGTCCTTCCTCGGGCTGTACCGTGATCCCACTGTCGCCGCCGTCACCTCCCGGTGCGACTGGCGCATTGCCGATCTGATGGAAGGGGAGCGCCCTGTCTCGCTCTACCTTGTCATTCCTCCCTCGGACATCAGCCGCACCAAGCCGCTGATCCGCCTGATCCTCAACCAGATCGGTCGCCGCCTGACCGAAAAGCTCGAACAGTAGGGGGTCGCGATGCGTCACAAGCTCCTGATGATGCTCGACGAGTTTCCGGCGCTGGGCCGCCTGGATTTCTTCGAGACCAGCCTCGCCTTTATGGCCGGCTACGGCATCCGCGCCTTCCTGATCGCCCAGAGCCTCAACCAGATCGAGAAGGCTTATGGCGATCACAATTCCATTCTCGACAATTGCCATGTCCGTATTGCCTTTGCGACCAATGACGACCGGACGGCCAAACGCCTGTCCGACACGCTGGGCACGACGACCGAGCAGCGCGCCATGCGCAACTATGCCGGGCACCGCCTCGCGCCCTGGCTGGCCCACGTCATGGTCAGTCGGCAGGAAACCGCCCGCCAGCTACTGACCCCCGGTGAGGTTATGCAGCTGCCGGCCGACGAAGAGCTGGTGTTGGTCTCCGGCCTGCCACCGGTCCGCGCGGAAAAGCTGCGCTATTTCCTCGATCCCAATTTCATCGAGCGCGTCCTGCCTGCGCCGCGCCCGCAGCCCGGGCCATATGCCGATCGTTCCGCTGCGCGCCCTGACGACTGGGCCGGTCTGGTGCGGGGAGCGGACGCCCGACTGTATTCCGAGACAGGCGAAGAGGACGACGAGGATGGCGGCATGCAGCAGCAGCCCCAGGCCGATCTTCCCGAACAGGCGGTGCCCGAGCAGCCCGATGTCGAACCTGTCGAGGTTGTCAGCCAGGCCGAAGATGACAACGTCCCCGCAGACAAGCGTGCCATGGAGCAGGCTCAACAGTTGAACCCCGTATCGCGCGGATATGCCCTCGATGAGAGCAGCCCGGATGCCCAAGTCCTTGGGCTTTGAAGCGGCCATGATCCAGCGCCACAACCTCTATCTCGACCAGCAGGTCAGTGATGCGCTCAACGCCCTGGCCAAGGGTGAGGGCGGCAACAAGAGCAAGATCGTCAATGACGCGCTGCGGGACTGGCTCGGGCGCCGGGCAACGAAGGAGATCGACGATCTTCTCAAACCCCGGCTCGACCGCATGTCCCGTGAGATCGCGGGTGCCCGCCGTGACATCGATGTGGTGCTGGAGAGCCTGGCTTTGTTCATCCGCTACCAGTTGACCGTGACTTCGCCTTTGCCCGAGGCGGATGCTGCCGGGCGCGCCATTGGCCGCGATCGCTTCGAGGCCTTTGTGGCTCAGGTCGGCCGCCAGATGGCCGGCAATGCCCGCACCCTGGCGCCTAAATCTCCGGATGGAGAGCGGTCATGAGGGAAGGGCAACCCGACACCTCGGCAGAACGCCGCCGGGCCATGCTGCGCAGCGCCATGGGCTCTGACATCGCCGACGCGCTGGCCGATCCGCTGGTGGTGGAGATTATGGTCAACCCCGATGGGCGGCTCTGGCTCGACCGCTTGGGGCAGGGGCGTGTCGATACCGGCATGCTCTGCGAGGCGGCGCAGACCGAGCGGATCATTCGCCTGGTCGCCAGCCATGCACGCGGGGAGGCCCATGCCGATGCACCGATCATCTCGGCAGAGCTGCCGCCGCATGGGGAAGGGGCGGGGGAACGGTTCGAAGGACTGCTGCCCCCCGTCACCCGCGCGCCCTGCTTTGCCATCCGCAAACCTGCGTCGCGCATCCATCGCCTCGCCGATTATGTCCGTGACGGGATCATGGATGAGGCTATGGCGCAGACGCTGGCCGAGGCGGTCGGCGCGCGCAGCAACATCCTGGTGGTAGGCGGAACCAGCTCGGGCAAGACCACGCTGGCCAATGCGCTCCTGGCAGAGATGGCCCACCTCGAAGAGCGGGTCATCCTGATTGAGGACACGCGCGAGCTGCAATGCGCCGCGCCCGACACCGTAGCCCTGCGGACGCGTCCTGGCGGCAGGGATGGAGCCGGTGTCACCATGGCCGATCTGGTGCGCTCGACCTTGCGCCTGCGGCCAGACCGCATCGTAGTGGGCGAGATCCGGGGCGCCGAGGCTCTCGATATGCTCAAGGCCTGGAACACAGGCCATCCCGGTGGCATCGCCACGGTGCATGCCAACAGCGCTGCCTCTGCACTCCATCGCATCGAACAGCTGGTGCAGGAGAGCGTCGCCACCGTGCCGCGCGCCCTCATCGCCGAGGCGATCGACCTCATCGTCTTCATCGCCGGTCGCGGCCATGCCCGCCGTGTCGAAACCGTCCTGCGCGTCAACGGCCTTCGGGCTGACGGCGCCTACGACCTCGTCGCTCGCGCGCGAGACACCCCGCCTGAACCGTCAGCTCACAACCAAGGACATCAGTCATGACCAAACTGAAGACCACCTTTGCTCTGCGCCGCCGTGATCCCGTCACGCTTACGGGCGTCGCCATCGCGCTGTCGCTGGCATTGTCCGGCGCGGCATCCGCCTCGGGCACCGGCATGCCGTGGGAGACGCCGCTCAATAATATTCTGGAATCCGTGCAGGGGCCTGTGGCCAAGATCATCGCGGTGATCATCATCATCACCACAGGGTTGACCCTGGCCTTCGGCGAGACGGCGGGCGGGTTCCGCCGCCTGATCCAGATTGTCTTCGGCCTCTCGATCGCCTTTGCCGCGTCGAGCTTCTTCCTCTCCTTCTTCAGCTTCGGCGGTGGAGCCCTCGTCGCGTGAACGACAATGGCTCCTCTCTCGAAGGCTTCGAGGCGCCGATCCATCGGTCGCTTACCGAAGCCATTCTGCTGGGAGGAGCCCCTCGCGGTCTGGCCATCGTCAACGGGACGTTGGCCGCCGCGTTGGGGCTCGGGCTCCAGCAATGGATCGCAGGGCTCGCGGCCTGGGCGATCGGGCACACGTTGGCGGTCTTTGCCGCCCGCCGTGATCCCGATTTCGCGCCGGTGCTGATGCGCCACCTGCGCCAACGAGGATATTTCACATGCTGAATTTGCGTGAATATCGCAGCCGTGCTGACCGGCTGGCCGATCATCTACCCTGGGCCGCGCTGGTGGCGCCGGGGGTCGTGCTCAACAAGGATGGCAGTTTTCAGAAGACCCTGCGGTTCCGGGGCCCCGACCTGGAGTCCGCGACGCAGGCCGAACTGGTGTCGATCAGCGCCCGCGCCAACAATGTGCTGCGTCGCTTCGGTTCCGGCTGGGCGCTCCATATTGAGGCCCAGCGCCGTGACGCGCTGTCCTATCCCGCGAGCAGCTTTCCCGATCCCGCTTCCTGGCTGGTCGATGAGGAGCGACGAGGGGAGTTCGAGGCCGAGGGCAATCATTTCGAGAGCCAGACCTATCTGACGCTGACGTTCCTGCCGGCACCGGATCAGACCGAGCGGGCAGGGCAGGCGCTGCTTGAGCGCCCCGATGAGGTCGTGGGGCGCGACTGGCGCCAAGCTCTCGCGCTGTTCGAAGTCGAGTGCAGCCGCGTGCTGGATCTGCTGGGCGGCTTTATGCCCGAGATTGCCCCGCTCGATGATGAGCAGACGCTGACCTATCTGCACTCCACCATCTCGACCCGGCCGCATCGCATCGCTGTGCCCGAGATGCCGATGTATCTCGACGGGCTGCTGGTCGATACGCCGCTGATCGGCGGGCTCGAACCCATGCTGGGCGCGCAGCATCTGCGCAGCATCACCATTCTTGGATTTCCTGGCAGCAGCCAGCCCGGCATGCTGGACGCGCTCAACCATCAGGATTTCACCTATCGCTGGGTCACGCGCTTTATCGCGCTCGACAAGACCGAAGCGACCAGGGCGCTGACCAAACTGCGGCGGCAATGGTTCAACAAGCGCAAGTCGGTCACCGCCATGCTGCGCGAGGTGATGTACAACCAGCCGGTCCAGCTGATGGACAGTGATGCCGACAACAAGACGGTCGATGCCGATCTGGCGCTTCAAGCGCTGGGCGGGGATCATGTCGCTTTCGGCTATCTCACCACCACCATCACCGTGATGGATGCCGACCGTAAGCGGGTCGAGGACAAGGTCCGCGCCGTGGAGCGCGTCGTCAACGGCCTGGGCTTCACCTGCATCCGCGAGACGCTCAACGCTGTGGAGGCCTGGCTCTCGAGCCTGCCGGGTCAGGTCTATGCCAATGTCCGCCAGCCGCTGGTCCATACGCTCAACCTCGCCCATCTCATGCCGCTCTCCTCGGTCTGGGCCGGACCTGCCCGCAACGATCACCTCGACGGGCCGGCGCTGCTGCAGGCCCGCACCAGCGGATCGACGCCCTTCCGCCTCTCCACCCATGTCGGTGATGTCGGCCATATGATGATCGCCGGCCCGACCGGCGCAGGCAAATCGGTGCTGCTCGGCCTGATCGCCCTGCAGTTTCGACGCTATCCCGACAGTCAGATCTATATCTTCGACAAGGGCCTGTCCGCGCGCGCCGCTGTGCTGGCCTGCGGCGGGTCGCATCACGCCCTCGGGCTGGGCGGGGGAGAGGAGGGCACCATCGCCTTTCAGCCCCTGCGCCATATCACCCGGCCCGATGAGCGGGCGTGGGCGGCCGAATGGATCGGCGCGCTGCTGGCCCATGAGAAGGTGCTGGTCACCCCCGAGATCAAGGAGATGGTCTGGTCGGCGCTGACGAGCCTTGCCACGGCGCCCGCTCCCGAGCGGACGATGACCGGGCTCACCATGCTGCTTCAGTCCACCGTGCTACGCTCCGCCCTGGCGCCCTATACGCTGGACGGGCCATTCGGGGCCTTGCTCGACGCTGCACGCGATGACCTCGCCCTATCGGATATCCAGTGCTTCGAGACCGAAGCCCTGATGGGGCAGGCGGGCGTGATTGCGCCTGTGCTGACTTACTTGTTCCACAGGCTGGAGGCCCGCTTCACCGGACGGCCCACCTTGCTCATTCTCGATGAGGCATGGGTCTTTCTCGACCATCCGCTCTTTGCTGCCCGCATCCGCGAATGGCTGAAGGTGCTGCGCAAGAAGAATGTCTCGGTCGTCTTCGCGACCCAGAGCCTGGCCGATATCGCGCAGAGCACCATCGCCCCTGCGATCATCGAGAGCTGCCCGCAGCGCATCCTGCTCCCCAACGACCGTGCGATCGAGCCCCAGAGCCGGGCAAGCTATGAGCGCTTCGGCCTCAACAGCCGCCAGATCGAGCTGATCAGCCGGGCCAGCCCCAAGCGGCATTATTATCTCCAGTCCTCACGCGGCAATCGTCTGTTCGAGCTGGGCCTCGGCCCAGTCACCCTGGCGCTGGTCGGATCTGCCGATCCCGAGATCCAGCGCATGATCGACCGCCTGCAGGCCGGTCCGCCCTCCAGCAGCTTTGCCGCCGACTTCCTTGCCGAACGCGGCCTGCCCTGGGCGGCTGCCCTGCTGGAGAAGCACTCCGGCGCCTGATCCCACAACCACTCACGCTGAAGGAGAAGTTTCATGTTTTCTGCTTCGTCTCGCCGGCATCATCGCCTTGGCGCCGCACTGGCCCTCGCTGCCACCTCCATGCTGATCGCCAGCCCCGCTCACGCCCAGTTCGTGAGCACGGTCTTCGATCCCTCCAATTACAGCCAGAACATCCTGACCGCAGCCCGCACCCTGCAGCAGATCAACAACCAGATCACCATGCTGCAAAACCAGGCCCAAAGCCTGATCAATCAGGCCAAGAACCTCACCACCGTCGCGTTTCCCGAACTGTCCGCGATCAGCCAGACCATCAATCAGGTGAACCAGCTGATGGGGCAGGCGCAGAGCATCGAGTTCAAGGTCGCCAATCTCGACAGCCAGTTCAAGACGCTCTTCCCGACCAGCTTCAACCAGGCGCTGACCGGGAGCCAGCAGGTGGCAGCGGCACGCACGCGGCTCAGCAGCCAGATGTCGGCGTTCCAGCAGACCATGACGGTGCAGGCGCAGATCACCGAAAACATCACCGCCGACACCAACAATCTGGCCTCTCTCTCCAACCGCAGCCAGAGCGCCCAGGGTTCGCTTCAGGCGCAGCAGGCCACCAACCAGCTTCTGGCCCTCATCGCCAAGCAGCAGCTCCAGCTCCAGACCATGATGGCCGCCCAGTATCGCGCCGAGGCGCTTTATCAGGCCGGACAAACCCAGTCCGTGACCGATGGGCAGGACGCCACCATCAAATTCCTCGGTTCCGGCAAGGCCTATAACCCCTGAGGCCCTGCCGATGAGCGGCGGCGTTCATGGTGTCGCCGCCGTCAACCTGCCGCGGGGTCTGGATCCGCGCCTCCCCGGACCTCGCGGCCTTTTTTCGCAGCGGATTGTCGAGCGCGCCAGCGCCGCCGCCCCCTCGCGCAGGACAAGGCCCATGGAAAACCTCAACATCATCGATGATTTTCTGAGCACCTTCTCGACCTATCTCGACAGCGGGCTCGGCCTGCTGGGCGGTGACGTCCATGCGCTGGGCAGCATCCTGATCGGCATCGATGTGACGCTGGCCGGCCTGTTCTGGACGCTCGGCGGTGAGGACGATGTGCTCGCCAAATTCATCCGCAAGATCCTCTATGTGGGCGCCTTCGCCTATATTATCGGCAATTACGCCGCGCTCTCGACGATCATTTTCAAGAGCTTCTCGCAGGCAGGACTGACTGCCGGCGGCGGGACCATCACCGCCGACCAGCTCCTCAAACCCGGGCGCCTCGCTGGAACGGGGTTCACGGCCGCGTGGCCCCTGCTGGTGCAGGCGAGCAAGTCGCTGGGCTTCAGCAACTTCTTCCAGAATTTCCTGACGATATCGGTGCTGCTGACCGCCTGGATCATCGTCATCATCTCCTTCTTTATCCTCGCGGTTCAGCTCTTCATCACCATCCTGGAGTTCAAGCTCACCGGGCTGGCCGGTTTTATCCTGGTCCCCTTTGCGCTGTGGAACCGCACCAACTTCCTGGCCGAACGCGTGCTGGGCAATGTGGTGACCTCAGGGATAAAGGTCATGGTGCTGGCCGTCATCGTCGGCATCGGATCGACCTATTTCGGTCAGTTCACTGCTGCCCTTCAGGGCCAGGAGCCCGACATCGGGCAGGCCATGAGCCTGGTGCTGGCGAGCCTCGCACTGCTGGGGCTTGGGATTTTCGGCCCGACGATCGCCAGCGGCCTCGTCGCGGGCGCCCCCCAGCTTGGCGCGGGCTCCGTCGCAGCGACCGGTGCGCTGGTGGCTGGCGGTGCTGCCGCTGTCGCCGGTGGCGGCATGGCTGTGGCAAGTTCTGTCGGCGGTGCAGGCCTCGGTGCCATTCGTGCTGGCACCTCAATGGGGCCAGCAGCCTTCAAGGCCTATCGCGCCGGTCAGGCCGATGCGGGAGCCAGCACCGTCAGCGCCGGCATGGCCGGCATCTACAATGCTGCGCGCAGCAAAATGGCCGAAAGCGCCGCCAAGGGCAGGGAGGCTGCTTCAGGCACCGGCCCAGAGAAGGCGAGCGGGCCAACGACCGCCGCGCCGAGCGGCGAGGGCGGAAGGTCCGCACCCCCGGATGCTGGGGAGGGCACTGCCGATGCCGCACCACCCTGGGCCCGCAAACTCCAATCCGAACAGAACGCCCGTCATCGCCAGCAGATGATCACGCACACCGTGCAGTCGGGAGATCAGGGCGGTGCTGGCGCCAATCCCGACATCGATGAAAAGGAGGATTGATCCCATGCATTTCAAACGCGCGGTCCAGCGTTACGGACAGACACCGCCGCCCGAGACGCCCTATCAGCGGGCGGGCCAGCTCTGGGATGAGCGCATTGGCACGGCCCGGGTGCAGGCGACCAATTGGCGCCTGATGGCCTTTGGCACGCTGGCGCTGGCCACCGGCCTGGCTGCCGCGCTGGTCTGGCAATCGCTGCAGAGCCGGGTCACGCCCTATGTGGTCGAAGTCGATCATCTCGGCGAGGCACGCGCCGTCACACCCGCCGAGGCTGCCTACCAGCCGACCGATCCGCAAATCGCCTGGTTCCTGTCCCGCTTTATCAAGGATGTCCGGTCGCGCTCGCTCGATCCGGTGCTGATGCGGGGCGACTGGCTTCAGGCCTATGACTTCGTGTCGCCGCGCGGCGCACTGTTTCTGGGCGAATATGCGCGCGGCAATGATCCCTTTGCCCAGGCGGGGGAGAAGACCGTCTCGGTCGAGGTGACCAGCGTGGTGCGGGCCTCGGATCGCTCCTTCCAGCTCAAATGGACCGAGACGGTTTACGACCGGGGGAGCCTTGTCGGCACCACGCGCTGGACCGCCATGGTCTCGGTCTCCCTCAAACCGCCGAAGAGCGCTGATGTCCTGCGTAAGAATCCGCTGGGTCTCTACGTCGATGGCATCGACTGGGCCCGCGAGCTGGAAAGCGCGGCTGATCGGCCCGCCACCGCCCTAGCCACTCCCAACGTCAGCCCGGCCGCGCCTTTGGCGCCGCCGATCTCCGCGGCCGCCAATGCGGCGCCCGATCAGGGGCAACCCATGTCCATCCAACCGGAGAATCGCCCATGAGTGCTCTGTTCTATCTGACCGGCCTGATTGTCGCAGCTGCCGCTGCAGCCGCCACGCCGGCTCCTGTTACGGCTACCCCGCAGCAGAACGCACCCGCTCCCACCCATGTAGCAGCGCCGACTGCGCCGGCCTCGGCAAAGCCCGGATCGGGGCCGACCATCACGCCCCTGCCTGTGGTGCCGGTGAAAGCCTGGCATCGCCATCACCGGGTCAGGCCGCATCTTACCTCGGCGGAAATCAGCGTGCGGGCCGCCAATCAGGGCGCGACGCAAGATCCGCAGGTTCAGGGCTTTATGAACGCCTTGCAGGTCTACAACTGGGGCGAGGGAGTGATCTACCATCTGCTGGCCGCGCCGGGCCGGGTCAGCGATCTGATCCTGCAACCGGGCGAGGCGATCACCTCGATCGCCGCCGGCGACACCGCCCGCTGGACAATTGGCGATACCAGCAGCGGCAGCGGCGAGGCCAAGCGGGTCCATGTCCTGGTCAAGCCTTTCTCCGCCGGGCTCTCGACGAACCTTGTCATCGCGACGGATCGCCGGACCTATCATCTTCAACTCACCAGCACGGTCGGCACTGCCATGGCGGGCATTTCCTGGAGCTACCCCGCCGACGAACTGCTGGCGGTGAAGCACAAGGAGGCCGAGGCTCAAGCCATCAGGCCGGTTGCGGCGGGGCTGGATGTCCAAAGCCTGACCTTTGCCTACGCCATCAGCGGTGACACGCCCGCGTGGCGACCGCTGCGCGCCTTCGATGATGGCCGCCAGACCTTCATCGAGTTTCCGCCCAGCATCGCCGTTGGCGAGGCGCCTCCGCTTTTCGTGCTCGGTGCCAAGGGAGCCACCGAGCTGGTGAACTACCGGATGTCGGGTCGGTATTACGTGGTCGACAGGCTCTTTGCAGCGGCGGAGTTGCGGCTCGGCGGTAAGCAGCAGGCCGTGGTGCGGATCACCCGTGGCGCCACTGCCGACAAGGATCGGCATAGCGATCGGAGGGCATCATGACCGATAGCCCCAACGCAACCCCGGAGCAGGAACCTTCGGAGCAAGGCGCTCTGCCGCTCCCGGAACAAAAGGCTGAACCGGCCCCGGCTCCTGCGCCGACCGTGCAAACGGCTCCGTCTCCAGAACCGAGCCCGAAGGAAGCTCCGGTACAGGCTCCGCAGGTAGCCCCAACTCCAACGCCAAGCCCGAGTTCAGCTTCGGGCCGATCCCCAAAAGCAGCTCCGTCCCCAGAATCCAACTCGAAGGCTGCTCCAGCGGCGAACCCACCAGCGACTCAGTCGCCAGAAGCCCACCCGAAGGCAACTCCGGCATCGACCCCAAAGGAAGCGCCTTCTCCATCACCCACCCCGGAGGAGGCTGAGGCGCCGTCCCCGCAAGCAGCTCCGTCTCCCCGTGTCGATCCTGAAACGCTGGTGCTGCGCGGGAAACCGCGCAGGGCGGTGCGCTTCCGGCGTGAGGTGATCATCGGCATGGTCGCGGCCGCCACGATGATCGTTGGTGGCGTGACCTGGTTCGCGCTGAGCCCCAGCATGCCGCACATCAATGTCGCGGCCAGCGACGATACGGCCAATGGAGCAAAGCCCAATAGCGAGGTCCTGGCCAACGCCCCTAAAAACTACGGCGATGCCAAGCTGGGTCCGCCACTGCCAGGCGATCTTGGGCCAGCAATCCTGGCGCATCAGCAAGGCACCACCACGGTCGCAATGTCGTCTCCTCCACCGCAAGCTGATCAGACGCTGGCGGCGGAGCACCAGCGGCGGAGCGAGGAGGCGAGGGCCGCACGCGAGTCGGGGGTGATGGTCCAGATCGTTGGCGGCGATAAGACAGGGCAGGGCGTTGCAACGGTCACGCCAGCCTCGGCATCTGGAGCAGGAGCCGATCCTGCACAGGCGCAGCCCACGGCTCGCATGGCCCTCGATCCCGATCACGATCCGGGGCAACAACAGCGCAAGGCCGATTTCGTGTCGAACCTCGATACGAAGGGGGACATCAATCCTCATGCGCTGACCGAGCCGACCTCGCCCTACACCTTGAGTGCCGGCACAGTGATCTCCGCCAGTCTCATCACGGGCATCAACTCGGATCTTCCGGGGCTCGTGAGTGCTCAGGTGACGCAGAATGCCTATGACAGCGCGACGGGGCGCTATCTCCTTCTGCCGCAAGGCTCACGCCTGATCGGCAGTTACGACAGCGTTGTGGCCTATGGGCAGAAGCGGGCTTTGCTGGTCTGGCAGCGGATTATCCTGCCCGACGGTTCATCGGTGCGGATCGACAATGTCCCGGCCTCGGATGCCTCTGGCTTCGCCGGACTTGCCGATAAGGTCGACTTCCACAGCTGGCAGCTGATCAAGGGCGTGGTGCTCTCCAGCCTGCTGGGCGTCAGCACGCAGCTCAGCTTTGGTAGCAATGAGAGCGACCTGCTGCGAGCCATCCGCGAATCGACGCAGCAAAGCGCCGGGCGCGCGGGCGATCAGATCGTCACCCGCGCCCTCAACGTACAGCCGACCATCACCGTCCGGCCAGGCTGGCCGCTGCGGGTGGTGGTTCACAAGGACATCGTGATGCGGCCCTGGGGCCAACAAGGGAGACCGTGATGGTGGAGCTGAAGCTGGGCAAGCTGCCCGAACGTGTGCCGGTCAAGCTGACCATCAGCGTGCTTCCGGACCTTAACCGAAGGCTGCTCGATTACGCAGCTGCCTATGCCGATGCTTATGGGCAGGAAGAGCCATTGGCAGACTTGATACCGGCAATGTTGTCGGCGTTCCTCGAGACCGACCGCGCCTTTGCCAAAGCTCAGGCCACCAAAGCCAGGAACGGGGCAAGCAATGGCAGAGTGTGAAGCACAGGAGGCTCCTTTCGAGGAGCCTCCTGACAGGCTCTTGCGGATAGCCGAAGTGTCCAGGCGCGTGGGTCTGTGCAAGGCAATGATTTACCGGCTGATCTCCAGAGAAAAATTTCCGAGGCCCTTCAAAGTCTCGCCGGGGGCGTCTCGATGGAGCGAGAGAGCCGTCGTCGCGTGGATTGCGGATGTAAGAGATGGCTTCGAAGGCAAGCGCCGAAAATTCTGGTGAGCAATCGAAGGTCTCCGCTTTTCCCGCACGTGAAGCGCTACGGAGGGTCAGAGTTGAACTGGCCGGTCACCTGGCGCTTCCCGCTTCCGCTGATCGGTGTCTACGTCGCCGTAAGGAGTGTTAGCCCGGATGCGGCTCGCCCCTGGCCAGCGCGTCAGCGTCTTCCCCGATTTCGTCGAGTGCCTCCAGGTGCCTGTCGATCGATTGGGCCTCGATATAGACGCGGCGCACATCTGAAAATTCGTCGCGAAGCCGATCTTCGACATCGGAAACGATACGTTTCACGGAACTGGCCCGGGTGTTGTCGTGAAAATCCGCAGACACGATCAACAGCACCTCTTCAGGTCCAAAATGCATCGTGCGGACCTCATTTACGCGATCAATCACGTCGAATTCGCCAAGGATTTCCCGCAAACGGCCTTCGATGGCAGGATCCGCTGCCTGGCCGGTGAGAAGCGTATAGCATCGTTTGGCCAGACTGATCGCGGCAAGAGCCAGAATGATGCCGATGGCGATCGAGGTCCAACCATCGATTGCCGGCTGATCAAGCCAGACGGTTAGAATTGTGCCGACCAACGCCACCAGAAGACCTGCAATCGCTGCGGTATCTTCATAAACAACGGCAAAAACCGTTGGATCGCGGTGGCTGCGTAGGGCTTGAAGGATATCCCATCCGTGCTCGCGTGCCTCCTGCCTCACCTCCTTCAACGCGACCGAGAGTGAGTAGCCCTCCAGTGCGATGCTGACGCACAGGATTATCAGGTTGACCCAAGCGTGCTCAATTGGGGTCGGTCGCTGGACTTTGCCGATCCCCTCATGGATCGTGATACCGGAGCCCAACGCAAAAATCGCAAGCGCGACCACAAAACCCCAAAAATAGAGCCGCAAGCCATAGCCGAACGGATGGGGTGCATCTGCGGGGCGGCTCGCTTCCTTCATGCCGTAAAGCAGGAGGAACTGATTTCCGGTGTCGACAAGGCTATGGATGCCTTCAGACGCCATGGCGGAGGAGCCGGTAAAGGCTGCCCCACAGAACTTCGCGATGGCAATACCGGCATTTGCGCCGAGCGCCGCGAACAACGTCGACCGTGATCCTTTCGACGTATCTTGTCGTTCTACTTGGCCCACATCACCTCCGATCTGCGGGCTGTGTCTCTGAGAACCCGCTAGAGCCTCGGCAGGATCGCATACTCTGCCTGGGCGGCGGCGAACGCCCCTTTCTGTCATAGAAGGCAGTCGCACCGCGTATTGTCCGAATGTCTCGTTGGAGGGATGGGTCCGCTCGGCCTGATGGCGAACGCTATCCACTGGCACTAGTCCGAAAAGCGAGATGGCCTCGAACGGCGCTCCGTTAGGCCATTCAAAACTCCGGCCTCCTCTATAAATTCGGAAAAAACGTCCGACTTTCAGAGCCCAGCCGAATTGCTTCGCCCGCGTCAGGTTCCTGATTTGATGATTTAAAAACTGTCCGACCTGGTTAGCGCGGGTTGCGGAACCATTCTGAGCCGTCCGAATTTACCATCACAAGGCGCTGGATTGCGGGTCGCAATCAAAAAAAGCGCCGCGGGCGCGCCCTTGCTTTCACCACCCCCCGTCTGCAAGGGGGCGCCCGCCTTTCAGCCACACTCCAAATTTC
Source organism: Novosphingobium terrae (assembly GCF_017163935.1). Lineage (NCBI taxonomy): Bacteria > Pseudomonadati > Pseudomonadota > Alphaproteobacteria > Sphingomonadales > Sphingomonadaceae > Novosphingobium > Novosphingobium terrae. The sequence goes on from NZ_JABVZR010000001.1 coordinate 1,970,953, forward strand.
CCTATTTGAACGTTCACCAAATTCGCGTCAGGCGGGAACCGCCATCCATCCATCGATGTTACTTCGTGTGGGAATAGAAAAAAATGTGATCGTCAGAAAATCTGGCATGGAGAGGAGCTTTCAAGACAGCTTCTGCCCCGTGACCTGATGGCGATCTTCCAGGGGATGGACCATGGACGAGCGGGTTATTGACGAGTGCATTGGGCGCCTAGTCACTTTAAGAATGCATTTGTTGAACTCCGGCATGAAGCAGGCTGTTCATCATGTTTCTGCCGCGATAGACGATCTCTCTAGCCAGTCAGGGCAGCTCAAAGGATTGTCTGACCCGTCCAGTCTTGCCTGAAAAGCTGGCTGTACGCTTAAGGCAAACCGCGGTCACCCTAAGTTAACCAGGCTGGATACCGTGAGTGCTGACCCAGCGCCCCCAGCCGGCGATCCCATGCTATGGTTTATCAGATACTTATGTATCTATGCGGAACACTCGGCCTGCGTGGTCGCTTCTATAAGATCCCGATCCATAGCTCTCCTGGCTGCATTGGCGTGTGGGGGAGGGTGCCGGATTGATCGCCATGGAGCGAAAAAATGGCATCAGCCTCACCCGTGATCCTTGTTGTCGAGGATGAACCGAACCTGCGCCTGGCCGCAGTCGATATGGTCGAGGACAGCGGCCTCACGGCCCTTGAAGCGCCCGATGCCGAGGAAGCCCTGGCCATGCTGAGAGAACGTGATGACATCAGGCTGGTGTTCACGGATGTCCAGATGCCGGGGAACGTCGATGGCATGCGGTTGGCTAATCTGGTTCACGACCGATGCCCCCTGATCGACGTTATCGTCACCTCCGGGGAGGTTGCACCTGGAGAACTCCCGGTGCCTGCGGGCGGGGTCTTCATCCCGAAGCCCTACGACCATGACAAACTGGCGCAACTCATGCACCGGCTGGTCGACTGACTTGCCTGAGAGATTTCTCGACCGGACAGCCGTCCCTCCGGCTCTGCCCTCGCTTGCAGAGGAAATTCGCATGGTCAGCTTTCTGGCGACGCAAACCGATGAACCAGAGCTTGCAAGATATATCTTCATTTTTGCGCAACGTTTGCGCGACCTGATGGACGAGGTGACCATTCTGCCAAGCGGTCTTGGCCTCGACGACACATCAAACCTGGGGTGAGTGACGACCAGCCTCAGCATCTCCTCGGTGAAAAACGGGTAATTTGCCGGAAGACATGCCCCATGCCGGTCGGTATGAGCGACGCCGTATGAGGGAAACGCAACCACAGCACGATCACCAGGGTGATCTTGAGACAATCGATGGCATCGAACTTTTGCCCTCGATCCTCGAGGCCGTCTGCCGGGTTACCTCCTCAGGTTTTGCCGCTGTTGCTCGCGTCACTGAAACTCGCTGGATCGCTTGCGCTACGCGAGACGAGATCGGCTTCGGTCTTGCCGCAGGCGGCGAGCTGCCGCTTGAAACAACGATCTGTCACGAGATCCGCCAGCACCGTCAGGCAGTCATCATCGATGATGTGGCGGCCGACCCAACCTACCGCGAGCATCATACACCTCGCATTTACGGCCTTGGCAGTTACATCTCGGTCCCGATCACCCTGCCGGATGGTACATTTTTCGGCACCTTGTGCGCAATTGATCCTCAACCGCGTTCGCTTGCCAATAAGGAAGTGACCTCCGCTTTCGCGATCTTTGCAGATCTGATTGCTCAGCATCTGATGGCATCGCGGCAGGTCGCCACCATCCGCGCGATGGCACATGAGCGGGAGCGGCTGATCGCTGAGTTGCAGACGGCACGCGACAATGCCGTCGGTGAGTTGGAGCGGGTTAGCGTCCTCTTCGATCATGCGCCAAGTTTCATGGCTGTTCTCGACGGCCCTGAGCATCGCTTTGTGTCGGCCAATCCGGCTTATCGAGACCTCATCGGTGGGCGCGAGGTCATCGGACGAACCGTTGCCGAAGCACTGCCTGAAGCCGCCGAGCAGGGCTTTGTCGATATTCTGGACAAGGTCTATGCCACCGGCGAGCCCTTCTCGATGCGGGGCGCTCGCTTTACGTCGCGCGATGAGAATGGCGAGGCGGCCCCGGAACGTTTTCTCGATTTCCTCTATCAACCTGTCGCCGGCAATGACGGCACGAATGGCATCGTGGTCATTGGTTACGATGTCACCGATCATGTTCTGCAAACCCGGCGCCAGGCCGCGCTGACAGACCTGGGCGAACAATTGCGGGTCATCGACGATCGCGGAGACATCACTCATGCTGCGGCCCGCATTATGGCCGAAGCGCTCGGCGCTACCCGCGCAGGCTTTGGGACCGTCGATGCCGAGCATGAAACGGTCATCATGCACTCGAACTGGTGTGCGGCCGGGGCGACCCCGGTCGAAGGCACTTACCGTTTTCGGGAATATGGCAGTTTCATCGACGATCTGAAGCGCGGTGAAACCGTGATCGTCGCCGATGTCCGCGAAGATCCAAGGACCAGACCAAACGCTGCGGCGATGGAAGCGCTGGGCATCCGTGTCCTCCTCAATTTCCCGGTCATCGAGCATGACCAGTTCGTCCTGGTCGCCTTCGTTCATATGGACACCCTGCGCGAGCTGTCGGAAGCCGATATTCAATTTGTGAAGCAGGTGGCCGACAGGACGCAACTTGCCTTGGCTCAATTGCAAGCGAAGGAGCAGCAGGAAACCCTCAACCGCGAGCTTGGCCATCGCATGAAGAACGCCCTGAGCGTGGTGCAGGCCATTGTCAGCCAGACCTTGCGCCGGGCAGGTGATCTGAAAGCTGGCCGCTCAGCGATCGACGCACGGCTGGCGGCGCTCGGACGGGCCCATGACATGCTTACCGAGGCCTCCTGGAAAGAGGCCGACATCCGGCAGGTCGTCGAGGCGGCTTTGGCGGCCCACAGGCGTGATGGTCAGCGAATTTCTATCCAGGGCCCCGCTGTTCCTCTCAACGCGGATCAGGTCCAGGGGATCTCGATGGCCCTCTACGAGCTTGCCACGAACGCCACCAAATATGGTGCCCTTTCAAACGAAGAAGGGCGCGTCGCACTCGACTGGAGCTGGATTGATGGTGCATTCAATCTGACCTGGATCGAGAGTGGCGGACCGGCTGTAAAAGAGCCTTCCGATCGCGGCCTCGGCTCGCGGCTGATCGAGCAAGCCATCGCACCCTATTTCCGGGGCAAAGGGAATATGGAATTTGCTCCGGAGGGTTTGCGTTTCCGATTGAGCGGGTATGTGATCGCTTAGAGCTGCATGATCTTCCGCTTTGAAATGGATGCCGATATCGTTTCAGCAGAAACGGCCTTTCACGGGAGGCCAATACAGGCGCCTGCGTGAAGCGAGTGTGCACTGAAAGTGTCCCATTTCAGGACATGAAAAGCCATCGAGACGACGAAATCGGCAATTTTGGATTGATATGGCCTTTAGATTTCTTGAATTTCATTGAGATTTTGCGTTGATTCATCTCAAGAATTTCTAAAGCATCTAGACCCCTCCATGAAATTCCGCCAAGGCGGGAACCGAATAGCCATACAGTAATTATGCCTAGTAACGAAGCGATCGGCTCGGGGGATCAATTTTGTTTACGGGCGCGCATTGCTTCACCAGACCGGCGCTTCTTATGCGCCTTGGCGGCGATGCGGCTGTCCCAAATCCGACGCTTGGTGAAGCAGTGGCTCATGTGGTTGCCCAGCCAAGGGAAGATCACTGGCTCTTCGACATTATCACCGACCATGGAATGATGAATTACACCCTCATCAGGCAACTGGCCGAAACCCCGGCATTCACATCCTGGGCCGAGGACCAGACAGCCTGAGGCCTGTCCGCTGACGCCTGCACTCACCTAGGCTGCAGATCTGTCCGCTACCAGAAGGTCGGTCAGAACCGCGATCACGTCGCGGGCAGGCGCCGGTTTGATGAGCGTCAGAGCATCGCCATAGGTTTCTGGCACCGCGCCATCGTCAAACCCGGTCGTAAAGACGATGGGCACGTTGCGCTCGAAAAGCAGGTCCGCGACGGGAAACGACATCGCATCGCCCAGATCGACATCGAGGACTGCCGCATCGATCCTGTGTCGAGCCGCCAGATCCAGAGCTCGTTCAAGATGCGCAGCAGGCCCGACCACCGAAACGCCGGCCGCCTCCAGTTCTTCCCATAATTCTGCCGCGATAAGGGGCGAGTCTTCGACGATGAGCACGCGGCGGCCCGCAAGCTGATGAGACATCTGCTACCTTCTTCAATGTCGAGAAGCGATCTATAATCTGGAGCGGCCAACCCCACCAATATCGCAGGTTATATTTTAGCGCCTTTTTATCTCGAATGGTCGCTCATACCGGGCATATTGCCGTAGGACAAGCAACGGGGCCGTAGCCGCTCGATCCTGCCAAGCAACTGCCTCAAATAGATTTTAGGGCGGCGTCGTAGGTCGGCGCCGCCCTGTCTACGCGATCACTTTGTCAGGCGACGGCTGATACCCTGCGTATGCGCCTTGTGCCGCTTTTGCGGCGGGGCTCCTCCCGGATTTTCTTTGTCTCCGGGAAAGGGATGAGGTGGATGGCTCCCGCTCACGACATTTGAATGTCATGATGAGGTTGCCGTCAGGCAAACCCACGCAAGGAGCCATCCGCCATGGAAATTAGCACGATCGGCCTCGATCTGGCCAAAAATGTCTTCCAGGTTCACGGTGTCGACAAAGAGGGCACCGTCATTGTGCGCAAGGCGTTGCGCCGAGCGCAAATGTTGCCCTTCTTTGCAAGGCTATCGCCCTGCCTTGTCGGCATCGAGGCTTGCGGGACATCGCATCATTGGGCGCGGGAACTGCAAAACCTTGGTCACGAGGTGCGACTGATGCCGCCATGCTACGTGAAGCCCTATGTAAAACGCGGCAAGAACGATGCTGCTGATGCCGAGGCCATCTGCGAGGCGGTGACACGTCCGACGATGCGGTTCGTGGCGATCAAGTCTCGTGAGCAGCAGGCGGCCCTGTCACTTCACCGGGTGCGCTCTCTTTTGACTGGTCAACGTACACAGTTGGTCAACATGATGCGCTGCCAGTTAGCAGAGTTTGGTATCGCCATTCCGATCGGACTTGGGCGGGCGCTGCATCTGGCGCAACAGATCGAAGATGGCGAGGCCGCGATTGATCTGCCACCACAAGCGGCGCAGGTGATCGGCATGCTGTGCGAGCTGGTGCTCAAGCTTCATGCCCGGCTTCATGAACTTGATTTGCGCCTGGAAGCTCTCCGGCGAAGCGATGACATGGCGCGTCGGTTGGCGACGATCCCGGGCATTGGTTCGATTGGCGCAACCGCGCTGGCAGCATCGGTTACCGACCCGCACCAGTTCAGGTCTGGCCGCCAGTTTGCCGCATGGCTTGGCCTGACACCGCGTCAGCAGTCGAGTGGCGGCAAGGAGCGCCTTGGCCGGATCACCAAGATGGGCGATAAATATCTACGGCAGCTGTTGGTCATCGGGGCGACCTCCCTGCTACGCCGCGCCAAGGAGGGCCCTGCAACGGTTCACCCGTTTCTCGTTGGGATACTGGCTAGAAAATCTGCCCGCGTGGCCAGCGTCGCCATGGCCAACAAGATAGCGCGGATCGCGTGGGCGGTCATGACACGCGGTCAGGTCTATCAATCACACCATGTGCCCGGATTGGCCGCATGAGTACGCAATCCGGCTGAGGTGATCGGCCGAACGGAGTTGTGAGCGCAAAGAGAAATGATGGCGACACCGGTCAGACCGGGAACAGGGACAACCCGTGGAAAGTCTTAGGCGCAACAGCCTGTGAAGGCGATAGGAACTCTGTTTTTCGGACCCCATCAGGGCCAGCAGTCCGAAACGACTGCATCAACAGGCCGGACAGACGACTGCACCCGACCGATCGTCAGAATTTCAAAAAGTGCTTGCAACGCGGGAGCCATCCACAGAGGACTTTCCTTGGAAGCGGCGTTGCAATCTTGCGCCACGATCCTGAGCCTTCTTCCCTGGCGGGACCAGCGAGCAAGGTTCCAGGCGAAGGAAGAGTGCTTGTCAGCATGTCTGCCCAGACAGTCGCGATCTCACGCCTCCGCTTCATGTACCGGGCCCGATTGTACGCGCCCTCGACCTTGTTGGCGGGAACATGGGCAAGCATGAGATCGATGATCGCGCGATCGCCCTTTTCACCATGATCCTGCGCCCACTCATTCATAATGGTTGAGAATGCCGCGCGGAAACCGTGGGGAACATGGTGGCCATGATAGCCGGCGCGGTGGAGAAGGTAGCCGATCGTGTTCTCGCTCATCGGCTTCCGCCCGTTTCTGATGCTGGGAAAAACGAGTTCACCCTCACCGGTAAGCGGCCAAAGCGCCCGAAGGACCAACACGCACTGCGGGACGAGAGGCACCAGATGATCGCCGCCGATCTCCTCCTTGCGATCGAAGGACCCTTTCATTCGCGCTGCCGGAATGCGCCAGAGCGGTTCCGCGCCGTTCAGGTTCTCGAATTCATCCCACCTTGCCCCTCGCAACTCATTGGGTCGAACAGCCGTCAAGGCAAGCAGGCGCAAGGCCAACCGGGTCACAGGCCTGGCAAAATCGGATTCCGCGTCGTTGATCATCGTGCGAAGCCGGTCGATATCGATGATGGCCGGTTGACGCCCCTTACGCAAAGGCTTGAGGATCGGGCCGAGCTTCTCTGCCGGATCTCTGTCAGCCCGGCCGTTTGCCATGGCATAAATGAAAACCATCGAGATTCGCTGGCGAACGCGTTTGGCGGTTTCAATGGCACCGCGCGCTTCGATTGCCCTGAGCACTTCGAGAATGGCTGGCGAGGTAAGCTTGGAAATCGGCAGATTGCCGATCATCGGGAAGACATCGCGCTCGAGGCTCCTTAGAACGTCCTGGCCGTGCCGCTTCGCCCACTGGCTGCGAAGCGCCTCATGATATTCGCGTGCGGCTCGCTCGAAGGTATACCGGCCGTCGTTGAGGTTAACCTCGACCTTGATCTTCCTCTCGACGATCGGGTCTTTTCCCTCCCTGAGGATAAGGTTGGCCTGGTCCCGCTCGGCCCGGGCGGCCAGAAGGGAAACCATCGGGTAACGACCCAGATGCATGGTCCTCTGGATGTCGTTGTACCTGTAGCTCCATTGCCATACTTTTGATCCGGCGGGCGATACCAGCAGGTAAAGGCGATGGCCGTCGGTCAGTTTGTATGATTTTTCCCGGGGCTTTGCCGCGCGGATTTTTGCATCGTTCAACATTGGGGGCGTCTCCGCTTCCACGTTTTTCCAACGCCGACTCCACGTATGCCACCACGCGCGCTTGTAGACGCGTGTAGACTGCTGTGGACGCTCTGGCCCTCTAAGGCTCGGATTTAAGGGGAAAAACGTCAATCAGGGTAGACCGCTGTGGACCCCTGTAGACTTCAATGTGGCGGACAGGGTGGGATTCGAACCCACGGTGAGCTTCCACCCACGGCGGTTTTCAAGACCGCTGCCTTAAACCACTCGGCCACCTGTCCTTATGCTCCCGCCCCATAGACGATGCGGCGAAAGGTGCAAGAGGGCGCGCACGCAAGCGGCGATTGCCGCTCTGCGCGCGCTCACCTGTGGCCGCCCCACCATTCCCTTGAGCTCCGCGATGTGCGAAAGCTGCTGACATGAAACGATCCTTCTTGATGGCCGTCCTCGGCACGCTGGTGATGACAGGCGCTGATGCCGCGCAATCTGCTTCGATGATGCAGGATGGCGACGCGTCCTCCCTGGCTGCGCCCGATCCTCAGGACGCCGCCTTTCAGGCCTATCTCCAGACCGTGGCCGCTAAAGCGCGCGCGCAGGGCATTCGCGAAGCCGCCATCCGCTCCGTGCTGACCGGGCTCACCTACAATCCGCGCGTGGTGGCGCTGGACCGCGCACAGCCCGGCGGCTCGCCGACCAGCAATGCCACGCCGCCTGATTTCACGCCCTATCGCCTCTCGCATATCAATGCCGCGCTGATCGCGAAGGGCAGGGCCATATACGGTTCCGTCGCCAGCGATGCTTCGCGGATCGAGGCGCGTTACGGCGTGCCCGCGCCCATTCTGCTGGCGATCTGGGGCAATGAGACCAATTTCGGCAGCTATATGGGCAATTTCGATCTGCCCCGCTCGCTGGCGACGTTGGCCTATGATGGCCGCCGCCGCGCGCTCTTCGAGGGCGAGTTGATCGCGCTGATCAAAATGGTCGATCAGGGCGTGCCGCGCTCACGCCTGACGGGCAGTTGGGCCGGGGCCTTCGGCAATCCACAATTCCTGCCCAGCGTCTATCTGCGTGTGGCTCAGGATGGCGACGGCGATGGCTCCCGCGATATCTGGAGCAGCAAGGCGGACACGCTCGCCTCCATCGCCAGCTACTTCCGCGATGCCGGATGGCGGCCCGGCCAGCCCTGGGGCGTGCGCGCCACCGTGCCGGCCGACTTCAACCGCGCAGCCAATCAGAGCCTGCTGACCGCTCCCAGTTGCTCGCGCGTCCATGCCCGGCAGGCGCGTTGGCGCACGGTGGGCGAATGGCGCCAGATGGGGGTGATCGCTCAGGGCCGCATCGGCGACAATGTGATGGCCAGCCTGATCGAACCGGACGGGCCGGGAAAAACCGCTTTCCTTTTAACCGGTAATTATCGGGTTATCCTCGATTACAATTGCTCGAACTATTATGCCCTGAGCGTAGGATGGCTTGCCGATGAAATTGCCGGGAACCCGTAAGACCCTGTTGAGCGGGATCGCAATCACCGCCGTAATGGCCGCCAGCGCTGCCATGGCCGGGGCGCCATCCGCCCCCGCCGCCAATGGCCCGCAAGCCGATTTTCCCGTGGTGGTGGGCGCGCCTTACCAGATCGACGGCGTGACCTTTGTCCCCAGCGATTCGATGAATTTCGATTCGGTGGGCTATGCTGCGGTGGGGCAGGAGGGGGGCTCGACCATTTCGGCGGCCCATCACACGCTGCCTTTGCCCTCCTATGCCGAAGTGACCGATCTCAAGACCGGACGCACCATTCTGGTCCGTGTTGAGCGGCGCGGCCCCGGCGACAGCAATCATGCCATCGAACTTTCTCCGGGCGCAGCCGCGCAACTGGGCATCACAGCAGGCAGCAATGCGGGCGTGCGCGTGCGCCGCGTCAACCCGCCAGAGCAAGAGCGCGCCCTGCTGCGCTCCGGCAATCCCGCGCCTGAACGGATGGCGACGCCCAAGCCGCTGCTCGATGTGCTTCAGCGCAAGCTCGATCCGGCTCTGGCCCAGCGCACGCTGGATGCCGAGGATCGCGATCCGGTTCCCGCCAAGCCCGCGACCCAGCTTTCGGCAAAACCCACACCGGCGCCAACATTGGTCTCCAAGCCGGTTGTGCAGACCGCCAAACCGGAAAAGCCCGCCAAATCACCCAAGCTCAAGCCGGAAGCCATCGCCAAGGCTGACGCCCCGGCAGCGCCGCCGATGGGCTATGTGCCCTCGGTGCCCGCGCCTGCGGCTCAACCCGCCGAGAAGCCCCAACGCTCGCGGCATCAGAGCCTGCCCAAAGCCAGCGTGGCCGCTCCCGATCCTGCCAAAGCGCCTTCAGGGGACGCTGCCAAACCGGCACTCGCCACCAAGCCCGCCGAAGCGCCGAAACCTGCCGAGGACAAGCCTGCCCACGCCGGATCTTTCGTGATCCAGGCAGGCGCCTATTCCGACCAGAAGCGCGCTCAGGCCGTGGCTGACAAGATCGGCGGCACGGTCAGCGCGGCGGGCAAGCTGTGGCGGGTGCGCGTCGGGCCGTTTTCCGCGCACGCCTCGGCAGAGGCGGCCTTGGCGAAGGTCAAATCCGCGGGCTATAGCGACGCCCGAATCCAGCGCGGCGAGTGACTCAACAGGGCTCTTGCCGCCTGACAGGCATAATGGAGTCGCGTTGATCCCCTCGTTCAAGAGCTTGTTGGTGCCCGGCGCACTGGTTCTGGCCGCTCTGGCCGCCACCGGTTTGCGCTCGGCGCCCTCTTCCCCGACAGAACATGGGGATAACTCTCAAACCCTGTCACGGGTCGAGCCTTTGGTGCTGGGCCCGGTGCCGCCCGTGCCACTGGGCCATCCGCAGCCGCCTGCCGAGGTGGATGTGGCTCCGGTGGCGATGCTGGTCGATATGGGCTCGGGCCGGGTGCTCTATGCCAAGGAAGTGGCGCATCCCTTCCTGCCCGCCTCGGTCACCAAGACGATGACCACCTTTCTGGCCTTCGAGCTGATCTCTCAGGGCAAGATGAAGCTTTCGGATGTCTATGCCGAAAGCCATGAGGCCTATCGCAACTGGCATATGACCGGATCGCGCATGTTCCTCAACGAAGGCCAGCCCGTCACCGTGGACCAGTTGCTGACCGGCATCATGACCGTTTCGGCCAATGATGGCGCCGTGGTGCTGGGCGAGGGCTATGCGGGCAGCGTGCCCAACTGGACCGCGCTGATGAACGCCAAGGCGCATGAAATCGGCATGACCGACAGCCATTTCAACACGCCCAACGGCTATATGGATGGCGGCCAGACCTATGTCAGCGCGCGCGATCTGATCAAGCTGGCCACAGCGATGATCCAGCGCCACCCGGACCTTTATCACCGCTATGTCGGCAGGCCGGGGCTGGTGTTCAACAATGTGGCACAGAACAACCACGATCCGCTGCTGGGCAAGTTCCCCGGCGCCGATGGCATCAAGACCGGTTTCACCGGCGAGGCGCATTACAATTACCTCGGTTCCGCCGAGCGCAATGGCCGCCGCCTGCTGATGGTGCTGGCCGGGGTGGAGCGCCCCAATGAGCGCGTGAAAGCCGCCCGCGCCCTGATGGAATGGGGTTTCGACCAATGGGATGCCAGCGCCCTGTTCCAGCAGGGCCAGAAGCTGGCGACGGCCAAGGTGCAGGGCGGCTCGGCGGAAAGCGTCGATCTGCTGACGCCGCGCAAGCTGTTCGCCACTGTACCACGCGGGCAGCGGGAGACTGTGTCCATGCGGGTCACCTATGATGGCCCGCTGAAAGCACCGATCGCCAAGGGACAGGAAGTGGCGAAGCTGGAAGTGACGATCGGGCATGATGCGCCCACGGTGATGCCGCTGGTGGCGGCCTCTGATGTGGCCAAGGGCGGTTTCGCCGATCGGCTGCGCGTCGGTTTCCGGAGGATGGTGTCTTGAGTTCGGGCCGTTTCATTGCGCTTGAAGGCGGGGAGGGCACCGGCAAGTCCACCCAGTCCCGCCTGCTGGCCGAAGCCTTGCGCGCATCGGGCCATGAGGTGGTGCAGACCCGCGAGCCGGGCGGCACCGCTGGCGCCGAAGCGATCCGCGCCCTGTTGCTGGGCGTAGAGGGCGAAGGTTGGGGCGCCCGCGCTGAGGCTCTGCTGTTCGCCGCCGCTCGCGCCGACCATGTCGAGCGCCTGATCCGCCCGGCGCTGGCACGCGGCGCATGGGTCGTCTGTGATCGCTTTATCGATTCCACCCGCGCTTATCAGGGCGGCGGCGGCGGCCTTTCCGAAGAGGATCTGCTGACGCTGCACCGGATCGGCAGTGAGGGTCTGCTCCCCGATCTCACCCTGCTGATCGAGGTGCCGCCTCAGGAAACCGCGCGTCGTCTGGCTGCGCGCGATCTGGACGGGCCGGACCGCATCGGTGGGCGCGGGGAAGCCTATCATGCCCGCGTCAGCGCCGCTTTCGCCGGTTATGCGGAGGCAGAGCCGGAACGCTTCGCGCGCATCGATGGGCTGGGCGAGCCTGAAGTCATCCATCGCCGGATCATGGATGCCGTCGCGGGGATGGTGCCTTGACCATTCTTGAGGGCCACAGCGCCCCGTGGCGGGAGTGGCGCGCGGCGCAGGCCTCGCCCCGCATGCATCATGCGTGGATTCTGACCGGCCCCAAGGGCGTTGGGAAGGCAAGCTTTGCCTATGCCGCCGCCGCGCAGCTGGTGGCCGAGCCGGGCGTGCCTCAGCCCGAGATCGAAGTGCATCCCGATATTCTGATCCCGCGCCATCCCCCCGCCACCAAGGAGGATGAGAAAAAGCGCGACGAAGGCCTGCCGCATAACGTCAAACGCTCGATCCCGGTGGATGAGATCCGCGCTCTGCAGCGCCGCCTGACGACGCGGCCCACTTTGGGCAGCCGCCGCGCGATCATCCTCGATCCGGCGGACGATCTGGAGACCAGCGCCGTCAATGCGCTGCTCAAAAGTCTGGAGGAGCCCCCGGCGGGCACATACTTCCTGCTGGTGACGCATCGCCTTGGGCGCTTGCTGCCCACAATTCGCTCGCGCTGCCGCATCCTGCGTTTCGCGCCTTTGTCCGATGGGGCGGTGGATGGCATTCTGAAGGCTCAGGCCCCGCAGGCCGATGGGCCAACGCGCGCCGCCGCCGTGACTGCCGCGCAGGGCTCGCCCGGCGTGGCGCTGGATTTCGTGCATGAGGAGCTGGCCGCCGCTCACCAACTGATGGGCCGCATTCTGGCCGAGGGCGACGCAGGCATGATGCTGCGTGGCCTGCTGGCCGAAGAACTGGGCGCCCGTCCCAAGCGTGAACGCCTGAGCGCTGTGCTCGATCTGGCCCGCGCCGTACTGGCCGCCGATCTGCGTTCTGCCACGCCCCGGCGTCAGGCCCGGCTGATCGAGGCGCATGGCGCCATGGTCAAGCTGGCGCGCGAGGCGCCGATCTACAATTACGACCCCGGTCTGCTGGCAATGGAAATCGGGGCCTTGCTGGCATCGTCCGCCGTGCCTACAGAGGCTGGCAACCGATAACCCTCTCGCAAGTCAGGTAAGCACGGGCCCATGGCCGATCCTTTCTACATCACCACCGCCATCGCCTATCCCAACGGCAAGCCCCACATCGGCCATGCCTATGAGGCGATCGCCGCCGACGTCATCGCCCGCCACCAGCGCGCCGAGGGCCGCGACGTGCGCTTCCAGACCGGCACCGATGAGCATGGGCTGAAGATGGCGCAGAAGGCGCGCGATCTGGGCATCACCCCGCGCGCGCTGTGCGATGAAATGTCCGGACATTTCCGTGCGATGTGCGACGCTTTGAACATTTCCTATGATGTGTTCCAGCGCACCACGGATGAGGCGCATTACAAGGCCAGCCAGGCGATCTGGCAGGCGATGGAAGCCAATGGCGATCTCTATCTGGATCGCTATGAGGGCTGGTATTCGGTGCGCGACGAGGCTTTCTACGATGAAAGCGAGCTGGTCGCGGGCGAGGGTGGCGAGAAGCTGTCGCCGCAGGGCACGCCGGTGGAATGGACCGTCGAGGAAAGCTGGTTCTTCCGCCTTTCCGCCTATCAGGAACCGCTGCTGGCGCTTTACAACAGCCAGCCTGACTTCATCAGCCCCGACAGCCGCCGCAATGAGGTGGTGAAATTCGTCGAGGGCGGGCTGCGTGATCTCTCGGTCTCGCGCACCAGCTTCGATTGGGGCGTGCCGGTGCCCGGTTCGCCGGGGCATGTGATGTATGTCTGGGTCGATGCGCTGACCAACTATCTGACGGGTCTGGGCTATCCCGAGAAGACCCCGGAGATGGAGCGCTGGTGGCCTGCCGACATCCATCTGATCGGCAAGGACATCGTCCGCTTCCACACCGTCTATTGGCCCGCCTTCCTGATGAGCGCCAAGCTGCCTCTGCCCAGGCAGGTTTTCGGCCATGGCTTTCTGCTGCATCGCGGGGAGAAGATGTCGAAGTCGCTGGGCAATGTGGTCGATCCGCTGGAACTGGCCGAGCGTTTCGGCGTGGACAGCCTGCGCTATTTCCTGATGCGCGAAGTCAGCTTCGGCAATGACGGCAGCTATTCGGCGGAAGCCATCGTCACGCGCTGCAATGCCGAGCTGGCCAACAGCTTCGGCAATCTGGCCCAGCGCAGTCTTTCCATGATTTTCAAAAACATGGATGGTGTTCTTAAAGCTGATCTTCCGCTTTCGGATGCCGACGATGCGCTGCTGGCTACTGTGGCCGAAAGCATCGCCGCCATGCGCGAAGCCTTTGGCAAGCTGGACTTCTCCGACGGGCTCGATGCCTGGATGCGCGGTGTCTTTGCCTGCAACGCTTATGTTGATGCTCAGGAGCCATGGAAGCTCCGTAAGAGCGACCCGGAGCGGATGGAAGCCGTGCTGATGGTGCTGCTGCGCGTGGTGCGTGATCTGGCCATCGCCCTGCGCCCCGTCGTGCCGACCGCCATCGACAGACTGTTCGATCAGATGGGCATTGCCGAAGATGCTCGCAACTTCGCGGCTCTGGAAAACAAGGGCTGGCTGGCCGCTCTCGCCACTGCCGGCTTCACCCTGCAGCAGCCCAGCGGCGTTTTCCCGCGTCTCGAACTGCCTGCGGACGAGGACGCCTGATGCTCATCGATTCCCACTGCCACCTCAATTACAAAGGCCTGATCGAGCAACAGGGCGAGGTGCTGGCGCGCGCGCGGGCAGCGGGGATCGGCGCTTTTCTCAACATCTCGACAAGGCAGAGCGAATGGGCCGATGTGGTCGCCACGGCAGAGCGCGAAAGCGATGTCTGGGCAACCGTCGGCATCCATCCGCATGAGGCCGATCAGCATGCCGATCTGGGCGAGGGGGCCCTGCTTGAGGCCACCAAGCACCCGCGTGTGATCGGCATCGGCGAAACGGGGCTGGATTACTATTACGACCATTCGGACCGCGCGGTGCAGCAGGATCTGTTCCGCACCCATATCCGCGTGGCGCGTGAAACCGGTCTGCCGCTGATCATTCACACCCGCGAGGCGGAAGAGGATACGGCGCGCATCCTGACCGAGGAGATGGAGCAGGGGGCTTTCCCCGCGCTGATCCATTGCTTCACCGCTTCGGCCGATTTTGGCGAAAAGGTGCTCAATCTGGGATTAACCATATCGATCTCGGGCATTGTGACCTTCAAAAACGCCAAGGATCTTCAGGCCTTTGTCGCCACCATTCCGCAGGATCGCTTGCTGGTGGAGACGGATTCGCCTTTCCTCGCGCCGATCCCCCATCGCGGCAAGGTCTGCGAACCGGCCTATACCGCCGATACGGCGCGTTTCGTGGCCAATCTGCGTGATGTCAGCCTTGAGGATCTGGCTGCCACCACCAGTGCCAATTTCCGCAAGCTGTTCGCCAAGGCGGGGCTTGCCGCATGAAGCTGGTGATGCTCGGTTCGGGCACCTCCACGGGCGTGCCGCGTGTGGCAGGCGAACTGGGCGAGGACTGGGGCCAGTGCGATCCCGCTGACCCCAAGAACCGCCGCACCCGCGCCTCGATCATGGTTGAAAGCGCCGAGGGTTCGCGCCTTCTGGTCGATACCTCAACCGATCTGCGTCAGCAGTTGCTGGCCAACAGCATCCATCGCCTCGACGCCGTGTTCTGGACGCATGACCATGCCGACCATTGCCACGGCATTGATGATCTGCGTCCGTTCCGTTATGGTCGTGCCGGGCCTCTGGCGGGCTTTGCCAATGACGAGACGGTGCGGCGGCTGCGCAATCGCTTCGGCTATGTCTTCGCCGGACAGCATGGCTATCACACGCTGGTCGAACTGGAATCGCTCGATCGTTTGCGGATGTTCGCGGGCTTTGGTGTGGGCTGGTGCCAGATGCCGCATGGTCCGGCACAGAGCACGGCATTCCGTTTTGATTGCGACGGCAAGTCCATCGGCTACGCCACCGATTTCAGCGCGATCACCGGAGAGATGGTCAATCTGTTCCATGGCGTCGATCTGCTGGTCACCGACTGCCTGAGGCGTGAGCCGCATCCGACCCATGCGCATCTGGGCATGGCGCTGGAACTGGTGGAAGCCACGCGCGCCGACCGTGCCGTGCTGACCCATCTGGACAAGAGCATGGACTACCGCGAGGTTTCGGAGGAAATCCCGAGCCATGTGCAGGTTGGTTATGATGGTTTGACCATCGAACTCTGATCGCGAATGCCGCACTGCATCACGCATCTCTTAACATAATATCGATTATCGCAATCATGGCGTAATCTAAAAAAGACGGCTCGTGAGCGGTATCATGGCACTCCGGCCATAGTCCTGACATCGATGTCTTTATTCTGACGCGAAACAGTCAACATCCCGTCATCTCCACCCTCTAGCGGCTTCGCAATCGCAGCGCGATGTTAGAGGGGCACGCCATGAGCTTTAGAAAAATCGTCAACCCGTTAATGCTGCCGGGCGTTGCCGCCCTCGCATTGGCGCCTGCACTGGCCCATGCCGATGATACGGCCGCCACGCCGGCCGCGGCCCAGGCGCCGGACAATGAAGAAACCGCCGAAACCATCACGGTCACCGCCAAGGCCACGCGTTCCAGCACCTCGGTGGCTGGCGCCGAGATTCAGAAGATCCTGCCCGGCGCTTCGCCCTTCAAGGCGATGCAGACCCTGCCCGGCGTGCTCTACATCACCTCGGACCCCTGGGGTAACAATGAGCAGAACGCTCAGCTCTTCATCCACGGCTTCTCGATCAGCCAGCTCGGCTATGTGATGGACGGCGTGCCGCTGGGCGACCAGAATTACGGCAATTTCAACGGCCTGTCGCCCCAGCGCGCGCTGATCAGCGAGAACGTCGGTCGCACCGTCGTCGCCACCGGCGCTGGCGAGCTGGGCATTGCCTCGACCAGCAATCTGGGCGGCGCGGTTCAGGTCTACAGCAGCGATCCCGAAAGCCGCATGGGCGTTCAGGCCAACCAGACGGCGGGCATGTACGGCACCTCGCGCACCTATGCCCGCATCGACAGCGGCGAGTTTGCCGGTGGCAACAAGTTCTATCTCTCGGCCACGCGTCAGCGCGCGCGCTCGTGGGATTTCGCCGGTATTCAGGGCGGCTGGCAGGCCAATGCCAAATTCGTCCATGAGGATCACATCGGCAAGCTGACCGCCTATTTCGACTGGTCGGACAAGACCGAGCCCAACGAAGACGCCTCGGTCATCTACACCAACCCCACCACGGCGGTGCAGGCCAATGTGCCTTACACCCGCCCCTATACCTATCCCAATTTTGCCGCCGCACGCAGCTATGTCGATGCTTATGGCAACACGCCTGCCTCGGACGGTTCAAATTATCACAACTACTATTCTGACGCTCACCGTGCGGATTATCTTGGCTACCTCAAGTATGATCTGAACCTGGGCGAGCATCTGAAGTGGTCGAACCAGGTCTATTATCACCACAACAATGGTGAAGGCGTGGTGGCCGGTCCTCTGGGCCAGTCGATCACCGTGGTCGATGCCTATCTGACCCCGGGCTACACCACCGCCACCGCGCAGAAGAGCAACGCCAACACCTCTTCCTATCTGGTCGCGGCGACGGGCGGTTCGGGCTATGTGACCCGTACCACCGAATATCGCATCATGCGCAAGGGCATCATCTCGACGCTGAACGCCGATCTGGGCAATCACTCGATCGAGGCTGGCGTCTGGTATCAGTACAACAGCTCGCATGCCTGGCGCCGCTGGTATGCTCTGGATGCCAGCAATCCGGACAGCTCGACGCCCTACACCACGCCGACCAACCCGCTGTTCACACAATATGCCGCCGAAATGCGCGTGAACACGCTCCAGCTGCATCTGCAGGACACGTGGAAGGCCACCAACCGCCTGACCGTCGAGGCGGGCATCAAGACCAGCGCGCAATATGCCAACGGCTTCTTCATCGCCCAGCCCAAGGTCGGTTCCTATGCCGGTCTGGTCGCCGGTGACAGCCTGCCCTCGGGCCGCATCAACACCGAAAACTGGTTCCTGCCGACCGTGGGCGCCAAGTGGGATGTGAACGGCCACGAGGAATTCTACGCCAACATCCAGAAGAACATGCGCCAATATCAGGCATACGGCGGCGGCGGCAGCGCCGATCCGTGGTCGGTGGGCAACCAGCAGGCCTTCAACTACATCAAGGCCAATGGTCACCCCGAAAGCAGCTGGACCTATGAAGTGGGTCTGCGCTCGAAGCACAGCTTCACCAACAGCGCGGTCACCAGCATCGAGGGCCAGATCAACTATTACCACGTCGATTTCAGCAACCGCCTGCTTTCGGTCAGCGCGGCGCCGGGCGGCATCGCGGGTGGCTCGATCACCGGCGGCACCACCTCGCTGTTCAACGTGGGCAATGTGAAGACCGATGGTGTGGACGCGGGCGCCACGCTGCGCTTTGGCTCGATCGCCTCGATCTACAACGCCATCAGCTACAACAACTCGGTCTATCAGAGCGACTACTCCACCGCGACGGGCGCCGCCACCGGCAGCAGCATCGGCGGCTTTGCCACCGTCAACAATGTTGTGCCCACCGGCGGCAAGCAGGTGCCCGGCAGCCCCAAGTGGATGAACAAGACCGTCATCACGCTGGACAATGGGCCGTTCCAGGTTCAGCTCTTCGGTGACTATGTGGGCAAGCGCTACGCCACCTATGTCAATGATGGCGCGGTGGGCAGCTACTTCCTGGTTTCGGCCCGGATCGCCGCCAAGATCCCCGAGCGCTGGATCCACGCCCGCAAGGCGGAGATCAGCATGAATGTGACCAATCTGTTCAACACGACCGGCTGGTCCACGGTGTCTGTCAATACGTCGAGCAGCTTCTCGGCCTATCCGATCGCGCCGCGCATGGTGTTCGGCACGCTTTCGCTGGGGTTCTAGTTTTTGTTATCGCATCGTTTTTGCGAAAAACCGGTACCCACTTTTTCGCACGATGCTTTTGGAGAATGATGATGGGGCCGATTTCCCGCCGACGCCTGATGGGCTATACTGCTGCAACAGGCATGGCCATGGGGGTCGGCCCCCTTTCCTCTTTGGTTAACGGAGCCGTTCCCATGCGCCAGCGTCCTGCCAAGCCGGTTGTGATGGGGCATCGTGGCTGCTCCGCCTTGCGTCCCGAGCATACGCTGGGTTCCTATGCCAAGGCGATCCAGGATGGGGCCGATTTTGTCGAGCCCGATCTGGTGAGCACCAGGGATGGCGTTCTGGTGATACGCCATGAGAACAACATCGCTGAAACCACAGATGTTGCAGCACATCCTGAATTCGCATCCCGCAAGACCACCAAGACCGTCGATGGCGAAAAGCTGACGGGCTGGTTCACCGAGGACTTTACCCTTGCCGAGCTGAAAACGCTGCGCGCCAAGGAGCGCCTTGAAGGGATGCGCAGCGAAAGCCATTCCTATGATGGCGAATTCCAGATCGTGACGCTGGAAGAGATGATCGACTTCGTGGCGGCGGAAAGCGCGGCGCGAGGCCGGATCATCGGCATCATTCCAGAGATCAAGCATTCCACCTATTTCGCCGGGATCGGCCTGCCTCAGGAAGGGCGGTTTCTGGAGCGGCTGAACGCCAGTCGCTATCTCAAGACCGCGCCGGTGATCGTGCAGAGTTTCGAGACCGCCAATCTGCGTGCCTTGCGCCCTGTGTTGGCTGACAAGCCCAATGTGCAGCTGATGCAGCTGATCGGCGCGCCCGATGAGAGCCCCGCCGATTTCGTGGCCAAGGGTGACAAAAGGGTCTGGAAGGACCTGTTCACCCCGGCCGCCATGGCAGATATGGCCAGCTACGCCGACTGGTTCGCGCCGCCCACGCGCATGTACATCCCGCTGGGCAAGGACGGCAAGATGGCCGCGCCCACCGGGCTGCATATCGCCGCGCGCAAGGCCGGCATGCTGGTTGGGACATGGACCTTCCGTCCCGAGAACCACTTCCTCGCCGGTGATTTCCAGAATGGTGCGGGCGATGGCGCTCGCAATGTCGAGGGCAGTCTGGCCGAAATCAGCCATTACCTGAAGACCCTGCAACTCGACGGTTTCTTCACCGACGATCCGGCGCTTGGCCGCAAGGTTGTCGATCAGGCGTAAAGGCCTGTTGGCAAAGCCGGATGCTCCGTGGCAGAGGACAAGGCACCCTTCCCTCTGCCATGCGAGGTTTTTCGATGACCGCCAGCCCCTCCCCCTCCAGTCCATCATTGGCCCGACTGCTCGCCATCATGGCCCGGTTGCGCGATCCGAAGACGGGCTGCGAATGGGATGTGGCGCAGACCTTCACCACCATCGCGCCCTACACCATCGAAGAGGCCTATGAGGTCGCCGACGCCATCGAGCGTGATGATATGGCCGATCTGCGCGAGGAACTGGGCGATCTGCTGCTTCAGGTGGTGTTCCACGCCCGTATGGCCGAGGAAGCCGGGCATTTCAGCTTCGATGATGTCGCCGCCGGGATCGCGGCCAAGATGGAAAAGCGCCACCCGCATATCTTCGGCGATGAGGCCGGGCAGGACTGGTCGCGTGAGACCCGCTGGGAAGCTCAGAAGGCCAGCGAGCGCGAGGCCAAGGGCGCGACCAGCGCGATGGATGGCGTGGCTCAGGCGCTGCCCGCGCTGATGCGGGCGGAAAAGCTGCAGAAGCGGGCGGTCCGGCAGGGCTTTGATTGGCCCGATACCGAAGGCCCCGTCGCCAAGCTGGCCGAGGAAGTGCAGGAACTGGCCGAAGCCACCAGTGAGGCCGAGCGTATCGAAGAAGCAGGCGATCTGCTGTTCGCTGCCGTCAATGTGACGCGGGCCTATGGTGTGGCGCCGGAAGAGGCCCTGCGCGCCGCCAATGCCAAATTCGAGCGTCGTTATCGCGGCATGGAAGCAATCGCTGATCGGCAGGGGCAGGATTTTGCGGCGCTGTCGCTCGATGAGCAGGAAGCCCTGTGGCAGGAGGTCAAGCGGGGCGAGAAAGTCTGAACCCGTTCCGGGCCGAAAGCCAAAACCCGCTGGCCCGCAAAGCGTGGTGGATGGACTTCAGATGTTGGCGACCCAAGCAGCCTGGATCGCCAACGATCAGCCTTCCAGATCTTCGCTCAAGCGGCAATAACGGCCCCATTCGCGCGGCGTGAGGCGCACCCGCAAGCGGCGGCGATGATCTTCGCCCTCACCCGCATCGACATCCTCCAACACATCGCCATGCGCGTGCAGCCACGCCAGACGCTGGCCATCGCCCGCTTCCAGCGTCAGCAGATGCTCGCGCGCATCACCCGTCAGCAGGCGGCCTGCTGCTTCGAGCAGCTCCTCACAGCCCTCACCCGTCAGCGCCGAAAGCGGCACGATCAGCTGGTCTTCATCCTCGCTCTGCTGGCGCGCGGCGCGCAGCAGCTCAGCCACCTGTTCGGCGGGCAGCAAGTCCCACTTGTTCCAGACCTCGATGATGGGAACCTTGGGAGCGAAACCGCCCTCCTCCATCAGTCCCAGATCGGCCAGCACATCCAGCACATGCGCCTTTTGCGAGGCCGTTTCCGGATTGGCGATGTCGCGCACATGGATCACCACATCGGCGGCGGTAACCTCTTCCAGCGTGGCGCGGAAAGCGGCGACCAACTGCGTCGGCAGGTCCGAAATGAAGCCCACCGTGTCCGAGAGGATCGCCTTGTCGACGCCCGCCAGACGGATCGCACGCATCGTCGGGTCCAGCGTGGCGAAGAGCAGATCCTGCGCCATCACGCCTGCCCCGGTCAGCTGGTTGAACAAAGTCGATTTGCCCGCATTGGTGTAGCCCACCAGCGCCAGCACCGGCCAGGGCGCCTTACCGCGCCTTTCGCGATGCAGGCCGCGCGTGCGGCGCACCTGCTCCAGCTCGCGGCGGATGCGCGCCATGCGGTCGCGGATCATGCGGCGGTCAGCCTCGATCTGGGTCTCGCCGGGGCCGCCAAGGAAGCCGAAGCCGCCGCGCTGACGCTCAAGGTGAGTCCAGGACCGGACCAGACGGCCCGCCTGATAGTCCAGATGCGCCAGTTCGACCTGCAAACGCCCTTCGGCCGTCGCCGCGCGCTCACCGAAGATTTCGAGGATCAGACCGGTGCGGTCGATCACCTTGCGCTTGAGTTTTTCCTCAAGATTGCGCTGCTGCACCGCCGAAAGCGAGCCATCGACGATCACCAGTTCGGCCTCATGCAGGTTGCACTGCACAAGGATGTTGTCGATCTGGCCTTCGCCGAACAGCGTACCGGGGCGTGCCTCGCGGATGGGCACGGCGAAGGCCTCGGCGATCTCCAGCCCGATGGCCAGCGCCAGGCCCTTGGCCTCCTCGATCCGCGCGGCGGGGTCGCTTGTGGTGGCGGCCCGCCCACGGATATCCGGGCATACGACGAGGGCACGCGCGCCGCGCGTTACCTCGCCCTTCGAGTCATCGATATGGAAAGTCAGGCGTCAGCATCCTCTTCGCCGTCCCACTCACCCGTCAGATCGACCGGGGTTACCGGCTGGATGGTGGAAACGGCATGTTTATAGGCCAGCTGGACGTAACCTTCACGCTCCAGCAGCATGCAGAACAGATCATAAGCGGCCACGCGGCCCTGAAGCATCACGCCGTTCACCAGGAACATCGTGACCTGCACAGCAGCGGCACGGATGCTGGAGAGGAACACGTCCTGCAGCAGGCGGGCCTTCTTGTTGCCCTCGGCGGTGCCGAAAAGACGGGTGTCGATCGGGGTGGAGGGCATGATCGTGGAAACGGCATGCTTGTAGACCAGCTGCGACTGGCCATCGCGGCGCAGCAGGATCGAGAAATTGTCGAACCAGGTGACAATACCCTGCAATTTCACACCCTTGACGAGGAACATCGTCACCGGGGTCTTGTTCTTGCGCAGGTGGTTGAGGAACTGGTCCTGAAGGTTCTGGCCGCCTTTTCCAGCAGAAACGCCGGACGGGGCTGCCGTGGCAGTCGCAGGGGCGGCGGCGGGCGCCGGTGCTGCCTCAACCTCGGGGGCGGGAGGCGGCGTGGGAGCCTTGAGCTTGGGGCGCGCCGTCAGCTTGCGCGCGGGCTTGACGACCTCTGGGGTTTCCGAGGTTTCGGTAGCTTCTGTCATGTTTTTGCTCCTGTTTTTGGCGGGCGGTGGGGCCACCCGCGATCTGGCACCCGATTCTCGGGTTACCGACGTCTGTCTTGAGTGAATAATGTTTCGCGCTTGCAGCGTAAATGGTCAAATTTGTCCTGGCGATGAAAAAGAGGCGCTTACTCCTCTTCTTCATCCTCGCGGCGCTCGCCCATGCCCAGCAGCTTGAGCTTGCGGTGCAGCGCCGAGCGCTCCATGCCGATAAAGCTGGCCGTCTTGGAGATGTTGCCCGAAAAACGGCGGATCTGGACGCGCAGATATTCCCGCTCGAAGTTCTCGCGCGCCTCGCGCAGCGGCACGCCCATCAGCGCCGACATGCCGCCATCGCCCGCCAGACGCCCGCTGACGATCTCGCCGGGCAGCATATCCGGCTCGATTGTGCCGAGACGCTCGCGCGGGGCGAGGATCACGGTACGCTCCACCACATTGCGCAGCTGGCGCACATTGCCCGGCCATTCATAGGCCTGCAGCGCGGCCATCGCCTCAAGGCTGATGTCTGGCGGCGGCAGGCCCTGATCGTTGGCGTAACGAGCGAAGAAATGGCTGACCAGCGCGGGTACGTCATCACGGCGCTCGGAAAGCGGCGGCACATGCACCGGCACCACGTTCAGGCGGTAGAACAGATCCTCGCGGAAGCGCTTCTCCGCGATTTCCTTCTCCAGATTGCGGCTGGTGGAGGAAACCACGCGCACATCCACCCGCAGCTGCCGCGCCCCGCCGACACGGGCAAAGGCCTGATCGGTCAGCACCCGCAAAATACGCGCCTGCGTGGACAAAGGCATATCGCCCACCTCATCGAGGTAAAGCGTGCCGCCATCGGCCATCTCCAGCAAGCCAGCGCGGATCAGCTTGCCGTTTTGCTCCTCGCCGAACAGCTCTTCCTCGAAGCGCTCAGGTGTGATGCGGGCCGAATTGACGCTGACGAAGGGGTTCGTCGCACGCGGGCTCCAGCTGTGGAGCAGGCGCGCCGCCACCTCCTTGCCCGCACCCGAAGGGCCCGAGATCAGCAGGCGGCTGCCGGTATTGGCCACGCGCTTCAAGGTCGCGCGCACATGGTTGATGGCGCTGGAGTTGCCGGTGAACTCCTCGCCTTGTGTCATATCCAGCTTCAGCCGGGCGTTCTCGCGGCGCAGGCGCTCGGTCTCGGTGGCGCGCTCGACCAGATGCAAAAGGCGCTCGGTCTCGAAGGGCTTTTCGATGAAATCCATCGCGCCGCGGCCGATCGCGGCCACGGCCGTATCGATGTTGCCATGGCCCGAAAAGATGATCACCGGCAGATCGGGCTCACGCGCCTTGATGGCGTCCAGCACCTCAAGCCCGTCCATCGGGCTGCCGTGCAACCACACGTCGAGCAGCACCAGCGAGGGGCGCCGTTTGTCCACCGCCTCCAGAGCGGCGCGGCTGTCGCCTGCCGTCCTGCAGTCATAGCCCTCGTCGGAGAGCACACCCGCGACGAGATCGCGAATGTCCTTCTCATCGTCGACGACCAGGATATCGAGTGCCATGGAGATGTCCGTTCCTTACTACTCTGCCGCCTCGCCGACGCGCCTGTCAGCGGCAGGCTTGTCGTCCAGCGGATCGCGCGCAAAGCGCATGGTGACTTGGGTGCCCCCCGTTTCCACCGAGGCGAAGGCCATTTCGCCCCCATGTTCCTCGATGATCTTCTTCACAATGGCCAACCCCAGGCCCGTGCCCTTTTCACGCGTGGTGACATAGGGTTCGACAATGCGCTCCCGGTCCTGAGGCAGGCCGATGCCATTGTCGGTGATGGTGACGGTCACGCTGTCCTCGGCGCCGGTCAGCCCCAGGGTGATGCGTCCGCGATAGTCTTCGCCAGCGTTCTTCGCCTGAGCCTCGACGGCTTCGGTGGCGTTTTTCAGCACATTGGTCATGGCCTGACCGAACTGATGCCGATCGCAGGCGATGCGATCGACATCCTCGCCCGCCGTAAAGGCAAAGCTGATATCGGGCCGCGCGACCTCCTGAAGGAACATGGCCTGACGCGCCAGATCGGCGGGGTCCTCCGTGCGGAACACCGGCTTGGGCAGACGCGCGAAGGAGGAGAATTCATCCACCATCTTGCGCAGATCGCCCACCTGCCGGATGATCGTCTGGGTCAGTTCCTCGAACAATTCGCCATCGTCCACGATCTGGCGGCGATAGCGGCGCTTCAGGCGTTCCGTGGCCAGCTGGATCGGGGTGAGCGGGTTCTTGATCTCATGCGCGATGCGCCGCGCCACGTCGGACCACGCCGCCTGGCGCTGATCGAGCAGTTGGCGCGTGATATCTTCGAAGGTCAGCACCGCGCCCGAAAGATTGCCGGTGACCTTCACCGCCAAAGTCAGCAATTCGCTGCCCTTGGCATATTGCACGATGCCTTCATTGGCGGCAGGCCCCACCAGCCCGGCCAGCTGAGGCGCGATCTCGGCGAGAGGGCGACCCTCGGGCGGGCCGGCGTCGGCAGGGCGCAGCAGTTTCTGCGCCGAAGGGTTCATCAGCAGCACCCGCCCTTCGCCATCCAGCGAGATCACACCTGCCGTCACCGATTCCAGCACAGCTTCGATAAAGGCGCGGCGCTCGCCAATCTGCTGGTTGGCGCCGACAAGGGCCAGCGTCTGCCGCTCGATCTGGCCGGTCATGCGGTTGAAGGCGCGGTTGAGCAGGCCGATTTCATCAGACCCTGCCCGCCCCTGCACACGCTGGGCGAAATCGCCCGCGCCGACGCGCCGCGCGGCAGCCACCAGCTCGGCCAGCGGCTGCACCTGCTGATCGGCAAAACGCAGCGCAAACCAGACGGACAGGCCCACCAGCGCCAGCGAGGCGATGAACAGCGCCACGTTGAAGCGCAATTGCAGCAGGCGCGCTTTCTGCGTGAGCACCTGATAGGCACGCACGATGTTTTCGGCGCGGCGGCCCTGGCTGATCGCCAACAAGTCCGAACGGCGCGCGGTGAAGAGATAGATGCCGGAGCGACGGTCAATGGGCGTCACGGCCTCGATCCGGTCAGCATTGGACTTGACGACGATGTTCTCGCCGGCATCGATGCGCCGCACCACCTCGGGGTTGACCCAATCATGCGGCTTGTTGCTGGGATCGATAAAAGCGGCGGTGTTCAGCGCGCCATTGGCGCCCTTCTGCAGGATCGCCACCTCATCCAGCTTGCGCTGCACGACCTGATAAGCAAAGCCTTCCTTGAACTCGCGGCTGACGATCGGCGTGTGGGTGAGCGCATCGCGCACGTCATAGGCCATGGCTACGGTGTTGTCGGAAACGTCGCGCTGGCTCTGCTCATAATAGCCTTGCGCCAGCTTGTTGGCGTTTTCCAGCATGCCGCGCGAATTGTCGGAGAACCAGAACTCGCCGGTCGACTGGAACAGCCACGAAGCGCAGACCACCACCAGCAGCGTGGGCACTGCCGCAATCATCGAGAAGAGGAACACCAGCTGCACATGCAGCCGCCCCTTGGAACCGATGCTTTCCGCCGCGCGGCGCAGCGCCATGCGCCGCCCGATCAGCATCAGGATCGCCATGGCGGGCACCAGCATGCCGACCAGCAGCGTGGCCGTCAGCGCGGAGTTCAGCAGCTGGCCCTTGTCCGCCTGATCGGAAAGAACCAGATAGGCGGAAAGCGTCGCGGCCAGGAACGAGGCCAGCGCGATGCCTTCCAGCCATGGGAAGATGTTCACGCGCCGCAGATAGACCTGCGCCCTGCGCCACCAGCGGGGCGGCCATCGGCGCGTGGAAAGGGTCATATTCTGTGACATCGTTGCGCGCTTACAACACTGCTGTAGCGCGCTTGCAAGAAGATTTCGTCACAAACACGGCTTAACCACGGCGCCCGACCGCCTCGGCATCGATGGCCAGCTCGCCCAGACGCTTGCGCAGGGTGTTCCGGTTGATGCCCAGCAATTGCGCCGCGCGCAGCTGGTTGCCACCGGTGGCGCGCAGGATTTCGATGAAGAGCGGGCGCTCGAAAGCGGCCAGAGCCGTATCGTAAATCGTGCCGGGTTCGGGATTTTCCCGGGCCAGCCATTGCGGCACACAGGTTTCCAGATCCAGAGCGCGACTGGGCGAAGGCGCCGTGGCAACGTCCTCTTCCGTGCGCGCAGGTGCTGTCAGCAAAGGCGCCAGAGCGGCGGCATCGATCACATCCTCGCGAGCCAGCAGCGCCAGACGATAGATGAAATTGCGCAGCTCGCGGACATTGCCGCGCCAGGGCTGGCGGGCCAGCAGATCGACAGCGTCAGGCGCCAACTGGCGGCGCGGCAACCCTTCCGTGGCCGCCAAAGTCAGGAAATGGCGGGCGAGAGCCTCCACATCGTCAGCGCGTTCGCGCAGCGGCGGCAGGTTGATGGGCACCACGTTCAGGCGATAAAACAGATCCTCGCGGAACTGCCCCGCCGTGATCATTGGCATCAGGTCGCGGTTGGTGGCGGCGATGATGCGCGTGTCGATCCGCACCTCGTCGCGCCCGCCCACGCGGCGGATCATGCCCGATTGCAGCGCGCGCAGCAGGCGGGTCTGGGCCTGCATCGGCATATCGCCGATCTCGTCGAGGAACAGCGTTCCGCCCTCGGCCTGCTCGAACTTGCCGATGTTGCGGGCGACGGCGCCGGTGAAGGCCCCCTTCTCATGACCGAACAGCTCGCTTTCGATCAGCTCGGCAGGGATGGCGGCGGTGTTCACCGCCACGAAAGGCCCGGCGCGGCGGTGACCCAGCTGATGGATCGCCTCGGCCACCAGCTCCTTGCCGGTGCCCGACTCGCCAAGGATCAGCACGGTCAGATCATTGCGCAGCACACGCGTAATCATGCGGTAGACCGCCTGCATCGAGGCGCTGCGCCCCACCAGAGGCAGGCCCTGCCCGGCGTTCTCTTCCTCCAGCAGCCCTTGCGAGGAACCCGCTGCCGCTGCCTGACGCACCGTGCGCACCAGCTCGTCGATATCGAAAGGCTTGGGGAAATATTCGAAGGCGTCGGTGTCGCTGGCGCGCACCGCCGTATCCAGCGTGTTCTGTGCAGAGAGGATGATGATCGGCATATCGGGGCGCAAGGCGCGCACCCGGTCCAGCGACTCGATGCCATCGCCATCTGTCAGCATCACATCGGTGACCAGCGCGGCAAAGCGGCGCTCGGCCAGCAGGCGGTCGCGCCCGGCGATGCTGTCGCTGCGCGATACGGCAAAGCCGTCCGCCTCCAGCGCGGCGGTGATCACGATGGCGATGGATTCATCGTCCTCGACCAGCAGAACGTTCATCAACCTATGCCCTGCCTTTTGAAAAAGCGCCATTTTCCGGGGTTTGGCGTGTCATCGATGGCGACGGGCAGATGCAGGCGGAAATGAGTCCAGCCTCCCGCCTCGTCGCGGTCATGGGTGATGCGGCCGTTCATATCGCGCACCAGCTTGCGCACCAGCGCCAGCCCCAGCCCCTGCCCGCTTTTCTTGCTGCTGACGAAGGGCTCGAAAATATGGTCACGCATGGTCGGATCGATGCCCGGGCCATTGTCGGAGACGCGCACCTCGATGGGCAGGCGCACCGGAGAACCCTGCCCCGCCGAATGCAGCTGCAAGCCGCTGGCAAAACGTGTGCGCACGATGATCCGCGCACCTTCGGTCTTGCGGCAGGCATCGCGCGCATTGGAAAGCAGGTTGATCAGCACCTGCACCAGCCCATGCGCGCTGCCCAGCACCGATGGCAGCGAGGGATCGAACTCCTCCTCGATGCGCGGCGGAGCCTCGGTGGCGGCGGAGAGAATGGCGGCGGCGCGGCGGATCGCCTCATGCAGATTGCAGGGCGCCACAGGCTCGGTGGTGCGGCGGCTGAGCGTCTGCATCTGGTCGATCAGCTTGGCGATGCGGTCGACTTCGTCGGCGATCAGCAAGGTCATGGCGCGATCGGCGCCTTCCACCTTGCGGCCCAGCAATTGCGCGGCACCCTTGATGCCGGCCAGCGGGTTTTTGATTTCGTGCGCAAGAATTTCGGGCGCGCGAAGCACGCCTTCCTCATTGCCCGAGCCATTTTCACGCATGGCATCGGCAGCAAAGGAATCATGCAGCGTCATCACCAGCCAACCGGGGAAATCCGCCACCGGAGCCGCCGTGATATCCAGCCGCCGCACGCCATGGCCGACAAGCTGCACATCGATCTGTCGCGCGGAAACCGGGGCATCGCCCTCGGCCAGACGGCGCGCCAGGCGCGGCTCGCCCACATCGATCAGCGCCCCCAGAGCCTTGCCGACCAGACGACGGCTCGATTGGCCGAAAAACTGCTCTGCAGCGGGATTGACCTGAGCGATCATTTGCTCGGGCGCCAACACCACCACCGCCATGGGCAGGCTGAGCATCAGCTTGCGGTGATCGGGCCCCTCCCCGGCTGCGACCACGTTTATGCGGCCTGCGCCGGCTGATGGCCCTGCTCGATGAGCGGCATGTAGAATTCTTCCAGCGCCGCTTTCACCATATCCGGATCGTCGAAGAAGTTGACCCGGTTGCGGAACTCCGCCGAGCCATGCAGGCCCTTGGTGTACCAGCCCAGATGCTTGCGGGCCAGATTGACGCCGGTGACGGTGCCGTAATGCTCCAACATCAGTTCGTAATGCTCGCAAAGCACGGCGTATTGCTCGGCGAGATCCGGGGCATCCTTGCGCTCGCCGGTGGAGAGCCAGTGCATCACCTGCCCCAGCAGCCACGGGCGGCCATAGGCCCCGCGCCCGATCATCACGCCATCCGCGCCCGACTGCTCGACAGCCTTGGCCACATCGTCAATGGTGCAGATATCGCCATTGACGATGACGGGGATGTCCACCGCTTCCACCACATTGCGCACGAAGGCCCAGTCAGCCTCACCGCGATACATCTGGTTGCGGGTGCGGCCATGCACCGTGATCATCTTGGCGCCCAGATCCTGAGCGATACGCGCCAGTTCGGGCGCATTCAGGCTATCATGGCACCAACCCATGCGCATCTTGACCGTGACCGGCACGTCGACGGCCTTCACCGTCGCCTCGATCAGGCGGGTGGCCAGCGGCAGGTCGCGCATCAGCGCGGAACCAGCGTCACCGTTCACCACCTTTTTCACAGGGCAGCCCATGTTGATGTCGATGATCGCCGCGCCCTTGTCCGCCGACAGTTTCGCCGCCTCGCCCATCTGCTCGGGCTCGCAGCCGACGAGCTGCATCGAGACCGGCTCCTCCGCCGGGTCCCATGCCGCCTTCTGGATCGACTGGCGCGTTTCGCGGATGGCAGCCGGGCTGGCGATCATCTCGGTCACGTTCAGCCCGCTGCCATAGCGGCGCACCAGACGGCGCATCGGCAGATCGGTCACCGCCGTCATCGGTGCCAGAACGACCGGGCAGTCGATCTGAACGGGGCCGATATGGATCGGCTTGAGGACGGGCGGAATGGGTGTGCTGCTCATAAACCGGGCTTTGCCTAAAAAACAGGCAGCGCATAGTGGATTGCGCGGCAAGCAGCAAGCGTTTACCGGCCCGCCCGATGACGAGCGAAGCGAATCTCTCAGGAGTAGCGGCTCTGGTGGTTGCAGCCGGACAAGGGTTGCGCGCCGGGCAGCCTGTGCCCAAACAATTCGCGCCATGGCGCGGCAAACCGGTTCTGCGGCATTCGGTGGAAGCCCTGGCGGCTGCGGGTATCACCCCGATCATCGTGGCCATCCCCGAAGGCGCCGAAGAGATCGCCCGCGCCTGCGTGGCCGGGATCGATGGCGTGCGCTTTATCACCGGGGGCGAGACCCGCCAGCAATCGGTGCGTTTGGGGCTGGAAGCGATGCAGGGCGACGGCCCGCGACTGGTGCTGATCCATGATGCCGCCCGCCCGATCCTGCCCCGTGCGGTGATTGATCGCTTGGTGGCGGCGCTGGAAAGCTTCCCCGGCGCGATCCCGGTTCTGCCTGTGGTGGACAGCCTGTGCCATGCCGAAAGTGATCCGCGCGGCGTGAAAATGGGCGCTCCCGCCCGGCGCGAAGCCTTGCGCCGGGTGCAGACTCCACAGGCCTTTAACTATAATGACATTCTTGCGGCGCATCAGGCTTGGGCGGAGACGCCCATCGCCGGCGACGATGCTCAGGTGGCGCAGGCCCATGGGCTCGACGTGGCGCTGGTCGATGGAGATGAAGTCTTGCACAAACTGACCTATGCCAGCGATTTCGGAGGCGGCGAGACTCGTCCGCCCGTCCGCATGGGCACCGGCTATGACGTCCACCGTCTGGAAGATGGCGAGGAGCTGTGGCTCTGCGGCGTGAAGATCGAGCATCATCAGGGCCTCTCGGGCCATAGCGATGCCGATGTGGCGATCCATGCGCTGGTTGATGCTTTGTTGGGCGCGGTGGCGCTGGGCGATATCGGCAAGCATTTCCCGCCCAGCGACATGCAGTGGAAGGGGGCCTCGTCGGACCAGTTCCTTGCCCATGCGATGAAGCTGGTGCGCGAAGCTGGTTACCAGCTCGGCAATGTCGATGTGACGATCATCTGCGAAGCCCCCAAGATCGGCCCGTACCGCGATGCCATGCAGGTGCGTCTGGCGCAGATCATGGAAGTGCCCGAGGCACTGGTGAGCGTGAAGGCCACCACCACCGAAAAGCTGGGCTTTACCGGGCGCGGCGAAGGCATCGCCTGTCAGGCCGCTGCCGTGGTGGTGCGGGCGTGACGGTTCGGCGGGTCAGCAGGCGCCCCTTCTGCGCCCTCTCCGCCGCGCTGCTGGTGCTGGTGCCGGGTCTGGCCCGCGCTGCCGAGCCGCCTTGCCTCACTCCGCATGAGTTCAACTCGCTGGCCACCTATGCCCTGCCCAATGCGCTGAGCGCCACGGCGCAGCGCTGCTCGGCCAGCCTGCCGCCCGATGCGTTCCTGCGCACCGGCGGCCCGGGGATGATTGCCCGCTATGCCGCCGCCAAGCCCGGCGCATGGCCGGATGCGCGCAATGTGTTCCTGAAGCTGTCCTCGGGCCAGCAGGGCCCGGTCGGCGACATGCTTCGCAACATGCCCGATCCCCAGCTTCAGCAGATGGCCGATGCCTTTATTCAGGGCCTCGTCGTCGAGAAAATTCCCGCCGAGCGGTGCAGCAGCCTCGATAACATGCTGCGCCTGCTCTCCCCCCTGCCCGCCCAGAGCGCGGCAGACATCATCGGCCTCGCCATCGGTCTCGGTTCTGAGGCCGGGGCGGCGCGGGTCGGCAAGATCCAGATCTGCAAACCATGACCGACACCTCTCTCCTTCCGCCCGAGATCGTCGCGCTGGCTCAGCGTGTGATCGATGAAAATATCGCCGCGGGCCGTAAGGTGGCGCTGGCCGAAAGCTGCACCGGGGGCCTCGTTTGCGGAGCCCTGACGGAAATCGCGGGCTCCTCGGCGGTGGTCGAGGGTGGCTTCGTCACCTATTCCAACGCGGCCAAGCATCGTCAGCTGGGCGTGCCGCATGATATCATCGACACCTTCGGCGCGGTCTCTGTGGCCTGTGCTTGGGCGATGGCTCAGGGCGCGCTCAAGCATTCGGACGCCGATGTGGCGGTGGCGATCAGCGGCATCGCGGGGCCCGATGGCGGCACGCCGCAAAAGCCGGTGGGTCTGGTGGTCTTCGCCAAGGCCGAGCGCGGGGCGACCGATGTTGTCGCCGAAGAGCGTCATTTCGCGCCGACAAGCCGCGCCAGTGTGCGCGCCGATGCGGTGAAGGTGGCGCTTGAGCTGCTGCTGCCCAACGGCGCTGAAGCTACCGTGGAAACGGGTGGCGACTATAATATCTGAAGCTCGATCCGGAATGGCTGGCTTGCGGCCATTCTGGATGGATGAACATCGTCAGACGATCTATGATCAGCCGAAATGGCCGGTCTTAAGTTTATAGGCGTTATAGATCAGAAACACGGCCAGCACGGTCCCGAAGATCGCGATCTGGCGGATGATGCGTAACTTCTTTTCTTGCGGCGTCATAAGGCTCTCCGTCTGTGACAATGATCGTCTGCCGCAGGACCTAACAGCAGGGCAAGCCGACCGGAAGCCCATCAGGACCTCCGCTTTCACAGTTCAACGCTGAAAAAGCCCGACTCGCGTGGCCGGTTGGGGATGGGGCGCCGCAAGTTCAGCGCCCCGCACATCCCTCAGACTGCTGGAGCGCCGTAAAGATCGGCGGCGCGCGCCTCGAAAGCCTCGACCATCTTGCGGAAAGCGCGGTCGAAATACTGGCCCGCAATGCTTTCGAACAGAGCGTTGCGAAAGCTGAAGGTCACGTTGAAATCCAGCTCGCAGCCGCCGTCCACGTCACGGAACTCCCAGCGGTTGTCCAGATCGCGCATCGGCCCGTCAACATAATGCACGGTGATGGTGTTGGGGCGTTCCTTCAGCACCTTGCTGGTGAACTTCTCGCGCAGCATCTTGAAGCCGACCAGCATGTCGGCGATCATCTCATGGCCATCGTCGCTGCGCACGCGGGTGGCGACCACCCAGGGCAGAAACTCCCCATAACGCGCGACATCGGCAACCAGATCGAACATCTGCTGGGCGCTGTAAGGCATGCGCCGCACTTCATGAATGCCCGGCATGTTACTTGCTGCCCGCCAGCGCGGCCTGAGCCGCCTTCTTGGCCAGTTGCGCCTCACGCGCAGCGCGCATTTCGGCGAAGTCCTCACCGGCATGGTAGGACGAACGGGTCAGCGGGCTGGCCGCCACCTGCAGGAAGCCCTTGGCCCGGGCAATCGCGCCATAGGCGGCGAAAGCCTTGGGAGTGACGAACTCCTTCACCTCGGCATGCTTGGGCGTGGGGCGCAGATACTGGCCCATGGTCAGGAAATCGATGCCCGCGCTGCGCATGTCATCCATCACCTGATGGACCTCCAGACGCTCCTCACCCAGACCCAGCATGATGCCGCTCTTGGTGAAGATCATCGGATTGTGGCGCTTCACCTCCTCCAGCAGACGCAGCGAGGCATAGTAACGCGCGCCGGGGCGGATGGTGGGATAGAGGCGGGGCACCGTCTCAAGGTTGTGGTTGTACACGTCCGGCCCTGCCGCCACGATGGCCTCGATCGCGGGCAGCATCTTGTTGCGGAAGTCCGGCGTCAGGATCTCGATGGTGGTGCCCGGCGTATTCTTGCGCAGCTCGTTGATCACCTTCACGAACTGGCCCGCGCCGCCGTCCGGCAGATCGTCACGGTCGACCGAGGTGATGACGATATGCTCCAGCCCCAGCTTGGCGGCAGCCTCGGCCACATGGGCGGGCTCCAGCGGATCGACCTTGCGCGGCATGCCGGTCTTCACATTGCAGAAGGCACAGGCGCGGGTGCAGACATCGCCCAGGATCATCACCGTGGCGTGCTTCTTGGTCCAGCATTCGCCGATGTTGGGGCAAGCGGCCTCTTCGCAGACCGTGTTCAGGCTCAGCTCGCGCATCAGGTCGCGGGTCTTGCCATATTCCTTGCTGACCGGCGCCTTCACGCGAATCCAGTCAGGCTTGCGCTGGATGGCGGGGCGTTCAGGGTTCTGTTCGGCGGGCTGAGGCGCGGTCGAGAGGTCGTTCATGTGTGCCAGATAGGCGCATGGCGGCCAGCTTGCCAGAGGAAAAGCGTCTTAAGACTTGCACGCAACGCAAGCCTGCTTGCACCAAAGGGCACTGATCCCAAGCCACCTCTTGCATGGGGGCCGTTCTGATGGATAAAAAGCGCCCATGAGCACGGACGCTACCCCCCCACTCGACCGCCTTCTGGCCGGATACCGCCGTTTTCGCGAATCGGGCTGGAACCCGCATCGCGATCGCTGGCAGCAGCTTGGCGAAGGCCAGCAGCCCGAGGTGATGGTGATCGCCTGTTCGGACAGCCGGGTCGATCCCTCGCAGATTTTCGATGTCGATCCGGGCGAGATCTTCGTGGTGCGCAATGTGGCCGCCATGGTGCCGCCTTTCGAGACGACGCCGGGCCTGCATGGCGTTTCCGCCGCGCTGGAATTCGCGGTGCAGGTGCTGAAGGTGAAAGAGGTTTTGGTGCTGGGCCACGGCCTGTGCGGCGGCTGCAAGGCGGCGCTGTCTCAGGATCTGCACGGCACCGAACCGGGCGAAGGCGGCTTTATCGCCAACTGGATTTCGCTGCTGGATGAGGCCCGCGGGCCTGTCGTGGAAAAGTACGGCACCAAGGGTCGCGAGGCCGAGCGCGCGATGGAACTGGCCGGGGTGAAGGTCAGCCTTGAGAATTTGCGCAGCTTCCCCTGCGTGCGGAACAAGGAAAAGAGCGGCGAACTGAAGCTGCGCGGCGCCTTCTTCGCCATTTCCGATGGTGTGCTGCATGTGCTGGACGAAGAGAGCGGCGAGTTCGCTCCGGCAAGCTGAAGGCGTCACGCTGGACAGGAAAAAGGGCGTCGGGCAACCGGCGCCCTTTTGCTATGCGGGCACAGCCTGTTCCAGATCAACCCGAACGCAATCGCGCCCATCGCGCTTGGCGCGGTAGAGCGCCAGATCGGCCCGCTCGATACAGGTGGCGAGCAGATCGCGCGGGCCGATTTCCACCGCGCCGAAGCTGGCAGTCGGCATGGGGAAGCCAAGCGCTTCATCCTCCTGATCGGCAGAGAGGGTGACACGCAGGCGGTTCAGCAGATCGCTGACCTCCCTTACATTCACGCCCGGCAGCAGCAGCACGAATTCCTCGCCCCCCGCGCGGGAGACCAGATCGCCCTGACGCAGCCCGGATTGCAGGCGGCGGGCAAATTCGCTGAGCGCCAGATCGCCCGCAGCATGGCCAAACCGATCGTTGATCGACTTGAAGTGGTCGAGGTCCACCACCGCCACACAGACCGGCGTGCCACTGCGGCGGCATTGCGCTTTAACCCGCCTTGCCGCTTCCTCGAACCCGCGGCGGTTGAGCAGGCCTGTCAGCGGGTCGACAATCGCCAGATGGCGCATGCCATGGGCAAGGTCCTCGGCCAGCAGGAACAGGGCGAACAGGCCGATCCCGGTTAGACTGGCGGGGACGCCCAGCACATAGACAGCGTGGTAAAGATCGGTGCTGAGCGTCCCCCACGGGTCGGTCATCAGGCCCAGAATGGTGAGCGCGCCGAAGAAGGCCATGAACAGGCTCATCATCGCCAATGTGGTGCGGCCTTGCGCCAGTTCCCGCTCCGGCCCCCGGCGCAGGGCGCGGATGGAAAAGAACAGCATCGCCACCGCATAGGTCGTAACCACGGGATGATGCACAGGCTTGGCCGGATACAGCACCACCAGCACGCCGCAGCCAACCACCATGATTGCCAGAGTGCCCAGCAGCCAGCGCTTGTCCCGCAACCCGCTGCGTTCGCGAAAGCCCAGCGCGACCAGCGTCGCCCCCGTCAGCGAGGCGGTGCAGGAGACCAGATTGGCCACGGTATGGCTGCCGGAGGTCAGCAGCCGCATCGCCATCAGCGTGTGGTCCAGCGCGATCAGGGCGAAGGCACAGGCCCAGTAGGTGGCATGACGCACACGTCCAAAGCGCTGAAAAGCGGCAATAAGCGCGATGGCGAGAAGCAGGCTGGTGCTGGCGACGCCGAAAAATGCAAGCGCAAGAACGGTCATGACGAGCATCTAGCAGGATCGCGGCGCGATCCAAAGGCCTCTGACCGGCTTTACGCAAGTTTACATTTGAAGGCTCGCGTTTTTCAGAAACAAATCAATAGACATCGCGCAGATAGCGTTTCGACTTCTGCATGGCGGCAAGGTAATCGCGGGCACTGGTGTCGCTCATGCCGCCATGCTGGGCGATGATCTGGCGCAGCGCCTTGTCGACATCCTTGGCCATGCGCGAGGCGTCACCGCAAACATAGACATGGCCGCCCTCATCCAGCCAGCGCCACAGTTGCGCGCCCTCCTCGATCATGCGGGTCTGAACATAGATCTTTTCCGCCTGATCGCGCGAGAAGGCCAGGCTCAGGCGCGAGAGATGGCCGCTGCGGATCCAGCTTTCGATCTCCTCGCGGTAGTAATAGTCGCTGGCTTCATGCTGCTCGCCAAAGAACAGCCAGTTCCTGCCGCGCGCACCGCTGGCCTGACGGTCATGCAGAAAGCCGCGGAACGGCGCGATGCCCGTGCCCGGCCCGATCATGATAGCAGGCGCCTCGGGATCGACAGGCGGGCGGAAATGCGCCGAGGGCTGCAGGAAGATCCGGCATTCCTCGCCTTCCGCGCGGTCGGCCAGAAAGCTGGAGCAGACCCCCATCCGCGTGCGCAGATCCTGCATCCAGCGCACCACAGAGACGGTCAGCTGCACCTCGTCGGGCTGAACGCGCGGGCTGGAGGAAATCGAATAGAGCCGGGGTTGCAGCGGCTTCAGGGCATCGACCAGTTCCTGCGCCGAGAGCTTTATCGCCGCGCCATGCAGCACATCGGCCCATTGACGGCCCCACAGCCAGTTGTCGAGCTGGGCCTTGTCCCCCGCCAGCAGAGGCACGACATCGGCCTGCGGATCGCTCTGCGCCACCAGCTCCAGCAGGGGCCGCGTGACCTTGGTGATGTCCAGATGATAGGCCAGCGCCCAGCCGAGCGGCATCTCGCCCTTGCCCGGCAGGATCACGGAGGCCATGGCATCCAGTTCCAGCCGCAGCAGCACCTCCGCGATCAGATCCGAGCAATTCACCGGCCAAACCCCCAGCGCATCGCCGGCCTCATAGGTCAGCCCGCTGCCCACCAGATCGAAGCCGAACTGCCGTACATCCTTCTGTGAGGACGATCCGCTCAGGCGCCGGTTGGTAATCAGCCGTGTGGAAAGCGGTGCCTTGCGATCATAGATTGCCTGATCGGATTTGGGCGCGGCGACGGCAGCGGCAGGTCGTTCCATCACGGTCAGCATGCCGCCCAGATCTTCCGGTTCAGGGGCGACAGGCTGTGGAGGGGCGACCTCAGGCCCTTTGTCCGGCTCGCCGCCGCCGGTCAGGCGGGCCGCTACCTTTTCCAACCAGCCTTGGGCTGCATCCTCGCCATCGGGTTCGCAATCGACGCGCTCAACCAGACGACGCGCGCCCAGCGCTTCCAGCCGCGCATCCAGCTTGCGACCGAAGCCGCAGAACTGATCATAGCTGGAATCGCCAAAGGCCAGCACTGCGAAGGACAGGGCCTCCAAGCGGGGGGCAGCATCCTCGCTCAAGGCGTCCCAGAAGGCGCTGCCATTGTCGGGCGCATCGCCGTCGCCGAAGGTGCTGGCCAGCAGCAGAGCATGGCTTGTTTCCGCCAGATCGCCGGGCTTAACCTCATCCATGGCTACCAGCTTGGGAGCCAGCCCCTGATTGCCCAGAAACGCCGCTGCCTTTTCCGCGAAAGCCTCGGCATTCCCGGTTTGAGAGGCCCAAAGCACCAGCACCTCCTTCAAGGGAGTGCCAAGCGGAGCCTCCACCACCGCCCCGCCAGCCTCACCTGCCATCGACTGGGGCATCGTCCCCGCCCGAGACACCATCCCCGCCAGCAGCCCATTGACGAAATTCAACTTCGCTCCGGCAATCGGCGCCGTGGCCGGCACCACCGGCATGCTGCCCGGCGCGGCGGCGCCCGGCATCCTCAATCCCGCCGTAAAGCCGGAGAGATAATGCTGCTCCTCCACCGAAAAATCGGGGATCGACCGGGGCAGCCCCAGAACATCGACAAGCGCATCGGCAAGGGCATGAGGCATAAGGGTAAAGTCCCGTGAGGTGGCTTCAGGGATGGCTGTCTTGGCGGGCGCTGTGTCTGGCTCGGCCTCGGCAGGGCCGGAAAGCCGGGTCAGCGCCACGGCGGAGAATTTGAACTCCGGCTGCATCGAGATCGGATCGATGGCATCGCTGGTGACCGCATTGATCGCCAGATCCTCACCAAACACATCGTTCCAGTGGAAGGGCGCAAACGCATTGCCCGGCCTCACCCGATCCGTCACCACGGCGGGCAGCACCGCCCGGCCCCGGCGTGAGCGGATTTCCACACGGTCCTTTTCGGCGATGCCCAGCGCATTGGCGTCCTCGGGGTGGAGTTCGATAAAGGGGCCGGGGTTCAGCTTGTTGAGCGTGGGCACCTTGCCGGTCTTGGTCAGCGTATGCCACTGGTGCTGCAGGCGCCCGGTGTTGAGGATCAGCGGGAAGGTGGCATCGGGCATCTCCGCCGCGTCCATATGCGGGCGCGGCAGGAAGAAGGCCTTGCCCCGCTCGGTGGGGAAGGCGATGGCAGGGGCCACGCCATCCTCGCCCTTGCGCAGCTTCTGGCTGATCCCGTCATTGAGGTAGCGGACCGGGTTGCGGTCTTGCTCCGCTTCGGGGGCGCAGGGCCATTGCAGCGGCGTTTCGCGCAGGCGATCATAGCTGGCGCCGCGAATGTCATAGCCGGTCTTAGGGTTCCAGAACTGGCGGATTTCCTCGAAAACCTGCGAGGCATCGGCATAGGTGAAGCCCTGCTCATACCCCATCGCGCAGGCAACCCGCGCGATGATCTGCCAATCGGCCATAGCCTCTCCGGGAGGGGCCACCGCCTGCTGCATCAGCGTCATATTACGTTCGGAGTTGATCATCACCCCTTCCGCCTCAGCCCATAGAGCGCCGGGCAGAATGATATCGGCATAGCGGTTGGTCTCGGTGTCGACGAAAGCGTCCTGAGCGATCACCAGTTCGGCCTTCTCCAGCCCGGCGATCACGGTCTTGCGGTTGGAGACACTGGCCACCGGATTGGTGCAGATGATCCAGCAGGCCTTGACCTTGCCCGCCGCCATATCCTCGAACAGGGCGATGGTGCCCTTGCCCGCTTCCTGCTTCAGCGTGCCCGGAGCGATCCCCCATGCCTGTTCTACAAAGGCGCGATCATCGGCGCTGAGCGTGGCCCGCTGTCCCGGCAGGCCCGGCCCCATATAGCCCATCTCCCGCCCGCCCATCGCATTGGGCTGGCCCGTCAGCGAGAAAGGCCCGGCGCCGGGGCGGCAGATCGCGCCCGTCGCCAGATGGAGGTTGCAGATGGCATTGGTGTTCCAGGTGCCATGGGTGCTCTGGTTGAGGCCCATGGTCCAGCAGCTCATCCAGTTGGGCGCGGCGCCGATCATGGCGGCGGCTTGACGCAGGTCTTCCTCGGCAATGCCGGTGATCTGCGCGACCTTGGCGGGCGGGTAATCGGCCAGAAACTCCGGCATCGCCTCCCAGCCTTCGGTGTAGCTGGCGATGAAATCCGGGTCGGTATGGCCTGCCTCATGCAGCAGGTGCAGCAGTCCGTTCATCAGCGCCAGATCGCTGCCGGGCTTTACCTGAAGGAACAGATCGGCCTTCTCCGCCGTGGTGTTGCGCCGCGGGTCGACAACGATCAGTTTCGCCCCCGCCTTCACCCGGTCCATCATCCGCAGGAACAGGATCGGGTGGCAATCGGCCATATTGGCGCCGATCACGAAGAACAGATCGGCCTTGTCGAAATCCTGATACGATCCCGGAGGGCCATCTGCCCCAATGGAAAGCTTGTAACCGCTGGCCGCGCTGGCCATACAGAGGCGCGAATTGCTCTCAATGTTGTTGGTGCCGATAAAGCCCTTGCACAGCTTGTTGGCGAGGTACTGCGCCTCCAGCGACATCTGGCCCGAGACATAGAAGGACACTGCATCAGGCCCGTCGCGGTCGATGATGGTGCGCAGGCCCTGGGCGGTGCGGGCGATGGCCTCGTCCATCGGGATCGCGCCCTGATCGCTGCCAGCGGCGAGACGGGCATAGGCCTTGTCGGCCCGGCCCGGCGCGGTGACGGGCACATTGCAGGAGCTGCCCTTGGTGCAGAGCCGCCCGAAATTGGCGGGGTGACTCTTGTCGCCCGAGATCTTGGTGATCCGCCCCTGCTCGACCTGCATGACGATGCCGCAACCCACGCCGCAATAGGGGCAGACGCTCTTCACCTGCCTTGCGGTGTCTGCCTTGATCGTCGCGGTTTCGACAGTCACGGTGGGCCCCAAACACAAAAAACGCCACCGAACGCAGCCCTTGGGCTGGATCGATGGCGTCGTTGCCATATCGTCAATCAGGCCCTTTGCAGGGCGGAAACTCCGTCAGGCGTCATCGCACTAACGAACCCGATAATCCTTTCACAGATGAGCCTGGGCCGCAAGCCCCTTTGTGCGGCGCAGCATCCCGCGTTTCACGCCGCTTTTTCAGGCGTTTTCTGTCTCAATACGACATTTGGCCCAGCTCCGAAGCCGCGCATCACAGAAAAGCCCAGCGCGCCCAGCACCACGACGACGTCATTGGCGATCGAACAGCCAATCCCTTGCAGAAAACCGCTGGCAAAGCCAATCAGCCCCGATTGATTGGCCCCTGCTCCAAGATCGGGCAGCACCCCGCTTGCCACAGCCAGCCCCATCAGCACCGAGGCCGGAAGCCAGAAACAACTGCTCAGCGTGATCCCGATCCGGCAGACCGAGCCCAGGGTCAGGTCGGAGAGTCTCAGGTCAGACAGGCGCGGCGTATGGGCATTGTCGATCATGGCATCCCCTTTGAAAGCAAGGCTCATGGCGGGCGTGAGGCCTGTCAATCTGCCCGCGATCAGCCGATGCGCTGGCCCGCCAGATTGACGCGAATATACGAAACGTATATGTTCCACATATTATAGCAACCGGAGGCCCCCATGGGCATAGTCAAGATCGACGACCAGCTTCACGAGGACATCCGCCGCGCCAGCGCGGTGATGTGCCGCTCGATCAATGCGCAGGCGGAATTCTGGATGAAGATGGGGATGCTGGCGGAGGCCCACCCTACCCTCACGTTTCAGGACATCGTCAAGATCCAGTTGGAACAGGCAAACATCACTCTGCCCTCCCCGGATGCAGTGGCGGCCTGACCATGGTCAAGACTGCGGAAGAATTGGCGCTGATGCGGATCTCTGGCCGCCTGCTGGCCCGCGTTTTCGAGATGCTCGATACGCTGGATCTGGCGGGTCGCTCCACCATGGAGGTCAACGATCTGGTCGAACACTTTATCACCGTCGATCTGGAGTCGCGCCCGGCCAGCAAGGGGCAA
Source organism: Novosphingobium terrae (assembly GCF_017163935.1). Classification (NCBI taxonomy): domain Bacteria; kingdom Pseudomonadati; phylum Pseudomonadota; class Alphaproteobacteria; order Sphingomonadales; family Sphingomonadaceae; genus Novosphingobium; species Novosphingobium terrae. Next base: position 2,012,734 of record NZ_JABVZR010000001.1, read on the forward strand.
TATGGCTTCAAATATGTGCTGAACTGCTCGATCAACCATGTGGTCTGCCATGGCGTGCCCGACGAAGAGGCGATCATCCGCGACGGTGACATCATAAACCTCGACATCACGCTGGAAAAGAACGGCTTTATCGCCGATTCCAGCAAGACCTATATGGTGGGCGAGGTCAACCCGGCCGCGCGCCGTCTGGTGCGTGTGGCGCAGGAGGCGATGTGGCAAGGCATCCGTCAGGTTCGCCCCGGCGCCACGCTGGGCGATATCGGCCATGCTATCGAGCGACATGCCAAAAAGCACGGCTATACGGTGGTGCGCGAATATTGCGGCCACGGCATCGGGCGCGAGATGCATGAGGAGCCCAATATCCTTAACTACGGCCGCCCGGGCACGGGTCAGAAGCTGAAGGAAGGCATGGTCTTCACCATCGAGCCCATGGTTAATCAGGGCAGCCGCATGGTCGAAACCGAGGACGACGGCTGGACGGTGGTGACCAGAGACAACAAGCTCTCGGCCCAGTTCGAGCACACCGTGGCGGTGACGAGTTCAGGCGTCGAGGTGCTGACCCTGCGCGCTGACGGTCAATGAGGGTTCAGGCGGGTATCGACAGCAGGGCCAGCCAGCCCGCAATTTCGCCCACCACCTGCATGGTGCCCAGCACATCGCCGGTCTGCCCGCCGATCTGGCGCCATGCGATCAGGCCGGTCGCAGTCACTGCGCCGGTCATCACCAGCCCGACGATCAGACCGGGCATAAACTCCAGCCCGGCAACCAGAGCCAGCCCTCCCAACACCAGCCCAACCACAAGCCGTACCGCACCGACACCAGAGGCCGAACGCCCCAGCCCATCGGCCCGCGCCACCGGCATCACCGCCAAAGCGCCCACCAGCAAAGAGCGGCTGGCCACGGCAATAGCCACGATCCGCCAGACATCGCCCAATTGCGCCAACAGCAGCCACCGCAGCCCCAGCGCCATCACCAGAGCAATCGCGCCATAGCTGCCGAGGCGGCTGTCCTTCATGATTTCTAGCTTGCGCTCACGGGTCTGGCCGCCGCCGAAGCCATCGGCAACATCGCCCAGCCCGTCCTCATGCAGCCCACCCGTGACCAGCAGTCCAGCCACCAGAGCCACGCCCGCCGCCACTGAAGCAGGCCAGCCCAACGCTTGCCCCAAGGCGAAGATGCCGCCGACAATTGCCCCCCCCCCCAGCCCGGCCAGCGGAAAGGCCCATGCCGCCTGAGCCAGCGTGGGCACATCTCCGCGCAGCCGACCGGCTGGCAGGCGCGTCAGCAGCATCAGCGCCACCTGCGCTTCGGACCAGCGGCGGCGCAAAAGGCTCACGCCTCGCTCACCCCGGCCTCGCCGAAGGTGGCCATGCCATTGTGGCATTCCAGCGCCGCGCGCACGATGCCCAGCGCCAGCGCGGCGCCAGAGCCCTCACCCAGACGCATATCGAACTCCAGCACCGCGCGCTTGTTCAGCGCCGAGAGCAGGCGCCGATGGCCTGGCTCAGCACTGGCATGGCCGATCAGGCAATGGTCGAGCAGGTCAGGCGACACGCCATGCAGCACCGCCGCCGCCGCCGTGCAGATAAAGCCGTCGAGGATCACCGGGATACGCTTGGCGCGCGCTGCCAGCACCGCGCCACAGATTGCCGCCTGCTCGCGCCCGCCTAGCGCCGCCAGACGCTGCATGCCCCGCGCATCGCCATGGCGTGCCAACCCTTGCGCGATCACCTGAGCTTTGCGTTGCATGCCTGCGCTGTCAGCGCCGGTGCCGGGGCCAACCCAATCCGCCGGTTCGCCGCCGAACAGAGAGCAGGCCAGTGCAGCAGCAATGGTCGAGTTGCCGATGCCCATCTCGCCCAGCACCAGAACATCCGCCGCTGGGTTCACCGCCTCCGCACCCCGCGCCATGGCGGACAGCGTATCAGCCTCGCTCATGGCGGGACCTTGGGTGAAGTCCGCGGTCGGGCGGTCCAGATCGAGGGCGATCACCGAAAGATCGGCGCCCGAAGCCCGGCACAATTGGTTAATCGCCGCCCCGCCATGCTCGAAATTGGCGACCATCTGCACGGTCACCTCGCTGGGATAGGGGCTGACGCCATGGACGCAGACCCCATGATTGCCCGCAAACACCAGCGCCTGAGCATGGTTAATCACCGGACGCGCCGTGCCGCGCCAACCGGCCATAAATTCCGCGATCTCTTCCAGACGCCCCAGCGAGCCGGGAGGCTTGGTCAGGCTGTTCTGCCGCACGCGGGCGGCCTGAGCGGCAGCCTCGTCGAAACGGGGGGCATTACGGGCGAAATCGGCAACTTCGGCAAGATGGGAAAACATCACTTCACCTTCATGGGCAGTCCGCAGACCGCCAGAACGACCTCATCGGCCATGGCCGCGACGCGCTGGTTGAGCAAGCCCGCCTCATCACGAAAGGCGCGGGCCAGAGCATTATCGGGCACGATGCCGCCGCCCACCTCATTGGTGACCAGCACCACCGGAGACGTGCGGGCGCCCAAAGCCTCCAGCAAGCCTTGCTCTCGCCAATCACGTTCGGCCAGCATCATGTTGGTTAACCACAGCGTAAGGCAATCGACCAGACAAGGCGCATGATCGCTGTTTCGCAAGGCTTCGGCCAGATCGAAAGGGGCGTGCAGATTGCTCCATTCGGCCCCGCGCCGCGCCTGATGGGCGGCGATACGCTGCTCCATTTCCGCGTCGAAAGCCTGAGCCGTGGCGATATAGGTGGCATGGCCGGTAAAGCCCAGGGCATGGCCTTCCGCGATGGCGCTTTTACCGGAGCGGGCGCCACCGGTCACCAGAATTATCCGCGCCATAAGGCCCAGCCTTTCATCAATCGCTTGCCGAATCGCCTGCACAGAAACCAGAAGCACCGCCAACTCAAGAGGAGATATGCCTTTTGGCATCCGCGCCCGCTCACGAATTGCTGTTGATCCGCCATGCCCCCGCCCTGAACGGGGGCCGACTGGCAGGGCGGCGCGACGTGCCCGCCGATCTGGGCGATGGGCAGGCGGTGGCGGCGTTGCGCGCGCATCTGGGGCCGGTGGATCAGGTCATAACCAGCCCCGCTCTGCGTTGCCGCCAGACGGCGCAGGCCATGTGGGCAGACACCGTGATGCCCGAAGATACCCGCCTGTGGGAACAGGATTTCGGGGCATGGGAGGGCCTGCCCTTCGCGGAGATTCCCGACCAAGGCGCTCTGTCTCCTGCAGAGCTGGCCTTGCTTGCCCCACCCGGTGGCGAGAGCTTTGCCGATCTGTGCCTGCGTCTCGCCCCGGCGCTGACAGAAATTGCCACCCTGCCGGGCCGCACCGCCATCATCGCCCATGCCGGCACGATCCGCGCCGCTCTGGCCATGGCATTGGGAACCATGGGGGGAACCATGGGGCCTGCTCTGGCGTTCAGCATCGATCCTTTGTCGATCACGCGGCTGATCCCTTGCGGCCAGCAATGGGCCATCGGTGGCGTCAATCAGAAAGCCTGCCCATGATGGCCCTGCATGCCGCGCAGATGCTGATCGGACTGGCGCTGGAGGCCATGCTGGGCTGGCCGATGGTCCTCTATCGCCTGATCGGCCATCCGGTCAGCTGGCTGGGCCACCTGATCGCTCTGGGCGACCGGCACTGGAACGATGAAAGCGAGGATGACGACACGCGCCAGTCCAGAGGCACCATGCTGGCGCTGGGCATCATCCTGCTGGCCGGAGGCGTGGCCATGGCGCTCTCCCTGCTGCTGGTGCGTGACTGGACGGGCGCGGTGGTGGGCGGCATTCTGGCCTGGCCGCTGCTGGCGGCGCGCTCGCTGCATGACCATGTCGCCGCCGTGGCCGAGCCTCTGGCCGCAGGAGATGTGCTGCGTGCGCGCAAAGCGGTCTCGATGATCGTCGGACGCTCTCCTGAAAAGCTCGACAAGGCCGCCATCACGCGGGCTGCCGCCGAAAGTCTGGCGGAAAACACCTCTGATGGCGTGATTGCCCCGCTGTTCTGGGGCGTGCTGCTGGGGCTGCCCGGGATCGCGGCCTATAAGGCGATCAACACGCTGGATTCGATGATCGCCTATCGCACCGCGCGCCACCTGTTCTTTGGCCGCACCGCCGCAAAGATCGACGATATCGCCAACTGGGTCCCCGCACGGCTGACGGGACTGCTCTATGTGCTGGCCAGCAATCGGCCCGCCACCGCCCTGCGGGTGATGCTCTCCGATGCGCGCAACCATCGCTCGCCCAATGCCGGCTGGCCCGAGGCCGCCTTTGCCGGAGCCCTGGGCATTCGCCTCTCGGGCCCTCGCCTCTATGCCGAGGGGCCGAGCGAGGATGCCTGGCTCAATGGCAAAGCCCCCGATCCCCAGCCTGCCAATCTGCTTTCGGGGCTGAAACTCTATCGCCGTGTTGTGGTGCTGGCAGCACTCTGCGCGGCCACGCCCTGCGTGATCGCCTTGTGGAAGTTCCAAGCCTATGCAGCGTGACCATGGCGGCGATCTGGACAGAGCCCGCGCCAAACGCGGCGGCGATGACTGGATCGACCTCTCGACCGGCATCAACCGCGTGCCATACCCCGTGCCTGCTCTTGCGCCCGAAGCATGGACCGCTCTGCCCACCGCCAATGCGCGCGATCGCCTTTTGCAGGCCGCCGCGCGGGCCTATCGCACACAGGCGCCCATGGTGGCGCTGGCAGGCGCGCAGGCCGCGATCCAGATGCTGCCTCTGGTGCTGGGTGAGGCTGGCAGAACGGTGCGTATCCTTTCGCCGACGTACAATGAACATGCCGCCTGTTTCAGCACCGCCGGTTTCACCGTGGAGCCGGTCGATGATCCGGCGGCGCTGGTGGGGGCGTCGATTGCCATCGTGGTCAACCCCAACAACCCCGATGGCCGCCTGATCCCTCCCGCCGACCTTCTGGCCTTGCGCAAACAGGTCGGCCTGCTGGTGGTGGATGAGAGCTTTGCCGATCCCCTGCCCGATCTCTCGCTGGCACCCCATGCCGGGGAGCCCGGGCTGGTGGTGCTGCGCTCCTTCGGCAAGTTCTTCGGGCTGGCGGGCGTGCGGCTGGGTTTTGCGCTTGGCGATGCGGCCATCATCGCGCGTTTGACGGCCATGGCCGGTCCCTGGCCGGTGGCGGGGCCCGCGCTGGAGATCGGTGCCGCCGCGCTGGGCGATGCTGCATGGGCTCAGGCCACCACCGAGCGGCTGTCGCAAGAGGTGCCCCGCATCGATGCCATGGCGCAGGCTTATGGCTGGGCGCTGGCGGGCGGCACGCATCTGTTCCGCCTGTATGAAACGCCCGATGCCGCCGCTGCTCAGGAGCATCTGGCTGATCATCGCATCTGGAGTCGTATCTTTCCCTGGTCTCCCCGCTTGATCCGTCTGGGTCTGCCGGGCATGGAGTGTGAGTGGCTGCGTCTTGCCGCCGCACTCGAACGATAGAAAACGCATGGATTTCACCAAGGAGGATGCCGTCACGCTGGAGCGCATCATGCGCTGGCGTCGCGACGTGCGCCATTTCCGCGAGGATGCGCTGGATGAGGCTCAGATCGAGCGCTTGCAGCAGGCGATGGATCTGGCGCCATCTGTGGGCAATGCGCGCCCCTGGCGGGTGATCCGGGTGGAGGATGCCGGGCTGCGCCACGCCGTCCATGACAATTTTCTGGAGAGTAATGCTCTGGCCGCGCAAGGCTATGAGGGTGAGCGCCTGTCCGAGTACAATCGCCTCAAGCTGGCGGGGCTGGACAAGGCGCCGCTGCAACTGGCCGTGTTCACGGTGAACGATCCGGCAGAGGGCCATGGGTTGGGCCGCAGCAGCATGCCCGCCACCTTGCAGGCCTCGACAGCGATGGCGATCCATACGCTGTGGCTGGCGGCACGGGCGGACAATCTGGGGCTGGGGATGGTTTCCATCCTCGACCCTCTGGCGATCGAGCGCTTGCTGGAGGTTCCCGAGGACTGGGCCTTTTCGGCTTATCTCTGCGTCGGCCATCCGGAATTTACCGACGACACGCCGCTGCTGCACCGTGCGGGCTGGCAGGAAAACCACAGCCATGAATGGCTGCGGCGTTAAACTCTATTCCGCCAGTGCCAGCAGCCCGGTCACATCGGCATGGGCTTCGAGATGATCGGCAAGGGCATCCAGAGTGGCTTCCACCCCCGCGCCATAGGCAAGGTTGGACGGTTTCGCGCCCAGACCCGCGATAAAACGCGCACGAAAGGCATCCTGAGCGAAAAGCCCGTGGAGATAGCTGCCCATGATCCGCCCGTCGGCAGAGACGGCACCCTCCGGGCGGCCCGCGATTCTGGCGAAGGGATTGGCCCGGTCAGGGCCTTGGGTGACGCCGATATGGATTTCATAGCCTTCCACGCCCAGCCCGGAGGCGTGATGGATGGCCTGAACCTGCGTCAGATGCTTGTCGCCCTGCATGGTGGTCTCCACATCCAGCAGGCCCAGCCCGGGCATGTCTCCGGCCGGGCCTTCCAGCCCTTGCGGATCGCTGATCGAGCGCCCAAGCATCTGATAGCCACCGCAAATGCCCAGCACATGCCCGCCGCGCCGCACATGCGCCGCCAGATCCACATCCCAGCCCTGAGCGCGCAGAAACGCCAGATCGCCGCGTGTGCTTTTGCTGCCGGGCAAGATCACCAGCTTCGTATCGCCGGGGATCGCCTCGCCGGGGCGGATCATCACGAGATCGATGTCCGGCTCCTGAGCCAGCGGGTCCAGATCATCGAAATTGGCGATGCGGGAAAGCGCCAGCGCCGCCACCTTCACCCGTCCACCCGAAGGGACATGCCCCAGATCGAGCGCGTCCTCGGCAGGCAGCAGATGGGCCTGAGTGAACCACGGCAGCACGCCAAAACCACGCCAGCCGGTGCGTTGCTCGATCAGCCGATAGCCATCGTCGAACAGCGAGGGATCGCCACGAAACTTGTTGATGAGGAAGCCGCGGACCATCGCCGCATCCCCTGGCGACAACACGGCCTGCGTGCCAATAAGCTGGGCAATCACCCCGCCCCGGTCGATATCGCCTGCCAGCACCACCGGTACCTGTGCCGCGCAGGCAAAGCCCATATTGGCGATGTCTCCGCCGCGCAGATTGACCTCCGCCGGGCTGCCCGCGCCCTCCACGATGACCAGATCATGCGCGGCCTTCAGGCGCTGAAAGCTTTCCAGCACCGGAGCCATCAGTTGCGGCTTCAGAGCGGCATACTCCCGCGCTTTCACCGTGGCGATGCGCTTGCCCTGCACCACCACCTGACTGCCGACATCCGTCTCAGGCTTGAGCAACACCGGGTTCATATCGGTATGTGCCGCCAGCCCGCAGGCCAATGCCTGTAACGCCTGAGCCCGCCCGATCTCGCCACCATCGGCGGTCACGGCAGCATTGTTAGACATGTTCTGCGGCTTGAAAGGCGCAACACTTAGCCCTCGCCGACGCGCCGCCCGGCACAGCCCCGCCACCAGCAGGGACTTGCCGACATTGGACCCCGTCCCCTGGATCATCAGCGCGGGCATAAAGGGCTTAGAATTCCACCCCGGCCTGGGCCTTGATGCCGCCGCGGAAGGGGTGCTTCACCAGCGTCATCTCGGTGACCAGATCGGCCTGCTCGATCAGCTCGGGCGCGGCATTGCGGCCCGTCAGCACCACATGGGTCATCTCGGGCTTTTCCTCGCGCAGGAAGGTCAGCACTTCCTCCAGCGGCAGATACTCATAGCGCAGGGCGATGTTGATTTCGTCGAGCAGCACCATGCGGATTTCGGGATTGCGGATCAGCTCCTTGGCCTTCTCCCAGCCCTTGCGCGCGGCGGCGATATCGCGAGCCTTGTCCTGCGTTTCCCAGGTAAAGCCCTCGCCCATGGCGTGGAATTGGCACAGATCGGGGAAATTTTGCTCGATCAGACGACGCTCACCGGTGTCCCACGCGCCTTTGATGAACTGCACCACCGCGCTGGGCATGCCATGCGCGATACAGCGCAGGATCATGCCGAAACCGGAAGAAGACTTGCCCTTCCCTGTCCCCGTATGAACGATCACCAGCCCTTTTTCGCCCTGCTTGCTGGCCATGATCTTGTCGCGAGAAGCCTTTTTCTTGGCCATCTTGGCGTTGTGGCGGTCAAAGTCGGCGTCGGGCGTCTGGGTGGTGGCGTCGGCGGTCATGGCACTCTCCTGATCGCGGCATTCCTTGACAGCCCCGCCGCAATCCCGCAATCCCCGCCGCGTTGGTTCCTTGCGGCGGAGCATCTCCACCACAAGGCGAAGAGGGAATGTGACAGGGCGTTTCGAATGCCTCAAGCACAGCCGCCCCCGCGACCGTCAACGGATGAGTCCGCTTCGATGCCACTGGCCGCAAGGCTCGGGAAGGCGAAGCAGGCGCAGGGCTGGAAGCAGCCCCCGATCCGCCAGCCGGGAGACCTGCCAGCAAGAGAATACGGACAGCCGGGGTGCGCTGTGGCCGGTCGATCTGGTGTCGGGCATAAGGTTCGATGCCCGATGGTCTGTGCAGGCGCCCCGCATTCGGGAATGGAAGCGTCGTGGGCCAGAATACCGTCCTTTTTGTCTGCACCACCTGCCGCGCGGGCCAGACGCTTGGCGAGGGCGAAACCGTGCCCGGCGCTCTGCTGGCGCAGGCGCTGACTGCCGCCAATGCGGATGGCGATGTTGAAGTGCGCCCCACCGAATGCCTTTCGGCCTGCACCAATGGCTGCTCCATCGCGCTGACCCGGCCCGGCAGCTGGACCTATGTCTATGGCCGCCTGTCGGACGCCGATGTGCCCGAAATCCTCGCCGGTGCCAGCGCCTATGCGCAGAGCCCCGACGGCATCGTGCCATGGCGCGAACGCCCGATCATCTTCCGCAAGCAATCCATCGCCCGCATTCCCCCGCTGGAGGTCTGACCCCATGTCGCTCGAAAAAATCCCCGTCACCATCGTCACCGGCTTTCTGGGCTCGGGCAAGACCACGCTGATCCGTCACCTGCTTCAGAACCCGGGCGGACGCCGCCTAGCGGTGCTGGTCAATGAGTTTGGCACGGTGGGCGTCGATGGTGAAATCCTGAAGGCCTGCGCCGACGAGAACTGCCCCGAAAGCGCGATCCTCGAACTGGCCAATGGCTGCATCTGCTGCACCGTGGCCGATGATTTCATCCCGACGGTCGAAAAGCTGCTGGCCCTGCCCCAGAAGCCCGACCATATCCTGATCGAGACCTCCGGCCTCGCGCTGCCCAAGCCGCTGCTAAAAGCCTTCGACTGGCCCGCGATCCGCAGCCGCATCACGGTGGATGGCGTGATCGCGCTGGCCGATGCCGAGGCTGTGGCCGCTGGCCGCTTCGCCCCCGATGTGGCGGCGGTAGACGCGCAGCGTGCAGCTGACGACAGTCTTGACCATGAAACCCCGCTCTCGGAAGTGTTCGAGGATCAGCTGGCCTGCGCCGACATCGTGCTGCTGACCAAGGCCGATCTGGTCGACGCCGCCACGCTGGACGCCGCCCGCGCCGTCATCGCCGCCGAGGCCCCGCGCCCGCTGCCCATGCTGCCCGTCACCGATGGCGTGATCGATCCTGCCGTGATCCTCGGCCTCAACGCCGCTGCCGAGGACGATCTGGCCGCCCGCCCCAGCCACCACGATGGCGAGGACGACCACGAACACGAGGATTTCGACAGCACCATCATCACCCTGCCCGAAGTCAGCGACCCCGAAGCCCTGACGCAGGCCATCCAGCGCCTCGCCCGCGAGCAGGCGATCCTGCGCGTGAAGGGCTTCGTGGCGGTGCAGGGCAAGCCGATGCGCCTGCTGGTGCAGGCCGTGGGCGAGCGTGTGCGCCACCAGTACGACCAGCCCTGGGGCCAGCGCCCGCGCGTCACCCAGCTGGTGGTGATCGCCGAGCATGACCACCTCGATCCTGCCGCCGTCCGTGCCGTGCTGGACACGGTGCTGGCCCCCGCCTAACGCCAGCCGATGCATGTTATCTTCCGCGAAAGCCGTGGGCTGGATGAGGTCGAGGTCGCTACCGATCTTGGCCAATCGCCCGCGCCCCTGATCGTCCTGTCCTTTTCGGACAGCGATCTGGGGGCTTTCGCGGCGGGATGGCATGCCGCGCGGGCGGGACTGCCCGAACTGCGCCTCGCCAATCTGGCGGCGCTGAAGCATCCGCTCTCGGTCGACACCTATATCGAACGCACACTGTCCGGCGCGAAAGCCGTGCTGGTGCGGTTGATCGGCGGCACGGGCTACTGGTCCTATGGGCTGGCGCAACTCACCGATCTGGCCCGGCGCGAGCAGATCGCGCTGGCGGTCCTGCCCGGCGACGGGCGCCCAGACCCCACGCTGGACGCCGCCTCCACGCTGCCGATCCCTGTGCTGCGTCACCTCTCCGACCTGTGCGAGGCGGGCGGAGCCATCGCCGCTCAGGAAGCTCTGGCCGAACTGGCCCGCGCCGCCGGATTGCCCGCGCCCGAAGCACAGGGCGCCACTGCTGTTCCCTCCTGCGGCTGGTATTCCCCCGGCGTCGGCGTGGTTAACGCCCCGTCGCCCGGTAATGCGCCTTTGGTGGTCGTCAGCTTCTACCGTTCTTACCTGACCAGCGGCGACACCGGCCCCGTCGATGCGCTGATCGAAGCGCTGTCCCGCCGAGGTTTTCGCGCCATCGGGCTCTTCGCGCCTTCACTGAAAGCTCCCGGAGCGGCAGCATGGATCGGCGCGGCGCTGGAACGCCACACACCTGCCGCCATCGTTAACGCCACCGCCTTTTCCGGGCGCGATGACAGCGGCCAATCCCCGCTCGACGGTCCCGGTTGCCCGGTGTTCCAGATCGCGCTCTCCACTGCCGATGAAACGGCATGGGCTCAGGCCGAACGGGGCCTCTCGCCTGCCGATCTGGCCATGCATGTCGTGCTGCCCGAGGTCGATGGGCGGCTACTGGCCGGTGTCGCCAGCTTCAAGACCGCCGGGGTAATGGATCCTGATCTGCAATGCGCCCGCACCCTGCACCGCCCCGCCCCCGAGCGGATCGAGGCCATCGCGGACAAGGTGGCGGCATGGCACACTCTGGCCCTCACCCCTACGGCGGATCGCCAACTGGCGCTGATCCTCTCGACCTACCCGGGGCGGTCTGACCAGATGGCCCATGCCGTCGGGCTCGATGCGCTGGCCAGCGCCGAGGCCATGCTAGAGACCTTCGTTGAGGCCGGATATGACATCGAGGCCGACAAGGTGCTGGCTGAGGATTTGCAGACTGAAACCCTCACATGGCCGCTCACCGATTATCTTGCAGCCCTGCAGGCCCTGCCCGCCGCTCTGCGCGATGATCTGATGCAGGCATGGGGCCCGCCCGAAAGCGATCCCGCGCTGATCGATGGCGCCTTCCATTTCACCGCCGTCCGGCGCGGCAACGCCCTGATCGCTCTCCAGCCCGAGCGCGGCGAGCCCGCCCGGCGCGACGACGATTATCACGATGTCTCGCGCATCCCCCGCCACGCCTATGTCGCTTTTTATCTGTGGCTGCGGGCGCAAAGCATCCATGCTCTGATCCATATCGGCGCGCATGGCACGCTGGAATGGCTCCCCGGCAAGGCAGTCGCCCTTTCGCAAAGCTGCTGGCCCGAGGCACTGATCGGCCCCCTGCCGGTGATCTATCCCTTCATCGTCAACGATCCCGGCGAAGCCGCCCAAGCCAAGCGCCGCATCGGAGCGCTGACACTGGGCCATATCCCGCCCCCCATGGCCGCCAGCGCCGTGCCTGAAGGCCTGCTGCGCCTCGAACGGCTGCTGGATGAATATTCCACCGCCGAAGGCCTCGATCCCTCGCGCCGGGACCGGCTGATCACCCAGATCCGCGATGAGGCCGAAGCCACCGGCGTCACCCGAGATCTTGGCCTTACCCCCGGTGCCAGCGCCGCCGAGGCCATGGTCCGCATTGACCGTTTCGTCTGCGATATCAAGGAAAGCCAGTTCGGCGACGGGCTGCATATCTACGGTAAGGCCCCCGGCGAAACCGAAGGATTGCTAACAGCCCTGTCCGGGCGCCGTGTGGCCTCTGGCCCCTCGGGCTCCCCTTCACGCGGGCGCGCCGACGTGCTGCCCACCGGGCGCAATCTTTATAGTGTCGATCCGCGCGCCGTCCCAAGCCGCATCGCCCATGCGCAGGGCGTGAAGCTGGCCGAGGAGCTGCTGCGCCGCCACCTTCAGGACCATGGCGATTGGCCCAAAGGCCTCGTCATCGACCTGTGGGGATCGGCCACCATGCGCACGGCGGGCGAGGAATTCGCCATGGCGCTGCATCTGGCAGGCCTCGCCCCGCGCTGGGATCAGGACAGCGAAAGGGTCAGCGGTTTCGAAATCCTGCCGCCCGTTATGCTGGGCCGCCCGCGCATCGATGTCACTCTGCGCGTCTCGGGCCTGTTCCGCGACGTGTTCCCGGGGCTTGCACAACTCTTCGAGGCTGCTGCCTCTGCCTTGGCCGAGCGCGATCACGAAGGGCTTGAGGAAAACCCGTACCTCACCGCCACGCCGCGGGTCTTTGGCCCCAAGCCCGGCCTTTACGGCCTCTCCATGGAAGACCCCGCCCAGCATCTGGGCGATGAGGCCCGCCATGCCGCTGGAGAGGCATGGCTCGCAGCCTCGGCATGGGCGCTGGATGCACAAGGCGGCATCACCCATGACCGCGACGCTCTGGAAGCGCGACTGGCCGGGGCCGATGCCTTCGCCCATCTGCAGGACCTGCCCGAAACCGACCTACTGCTGGCCCGCGACTATGCCGCCCATGAGGGAGGCTTCGCCGCCGCCATGGAAGCTTTGGGCCGCCCCGCCCCCGCACTCTACCATCTGGACGCGACAAGGCCCGAAACCCCTCACGCCCGCACGCTGGCCGAGGAAGTGGCTCGCGTGGTACGCGCCCGCGCCGCCAATCCGCGCTGGGCGCAGGGCATGATGCGCCACGGCTTTCGCGGCGCCGCCGAAATCACCGCCACGGTGGACAATCTGGCCGCCTTTGCTCAGCTGACGCGGCAGGTCCCAGCCCATCTCTTCGACCTGTGCTTCGAAGCCACGCTGGGCCGCGACGATGTCACCGATTTTATGGCACAGGCCAACCCGCAAGCGCTGGAACAGCTCAAGGCCCGTTTCGCCGCTCTGGCCGAGGCCGGGCTGTGGTCCACGCTCAGCAACTCCATCGCGGCTCGCATGGCGGATCAGTCGTGAGCGCACCGCTGATCAAGGGCTGGTGCCCCGGAGCGCTGCGCCCCATGGAATCCGGCGATGGTCTGGTGGTACGGGTGCGCGCGCATGGCGGGCGACTGTCTCGGGAGCAGGCACGCGGGCTGGCCGATCTGGCGATCCGCCATGGCAATGGGCTGATCGACCTTTCAGCCCGCGCCAATCTGCAATTGCGCGGGATTTGTGACCATGCGGCGGTGGTCGCGGAATTGACCATGCTGGGCTTGATCGATGCGGATCAGGCAAGCGAGGCCCGGCGCAACATTCTGGTCACACCTTTCTGGCAAGCGGGTGACGGCACGCAGACGCTGGCGCAGGAACTGGCGGAAACGCTGGCGCACGGTGATCTGCCTTTGCCCGGCAAATTCGGCTTCGCGCTGGATACCGGCAAAAGCCCCGTTCTGCGCGAAGCTTCCGCCGATATCCGGATCGAGCGGGCCGGTGATGCTTACCATGTGCTTGCCGACGGCGCTTCGCAGGTCGCCTCGGCCACGCAAAGCAACGTCATCGCAACAGCCCTCGATCTGGCCCGCTGGTTCATCGAGACGGGCGGCGCTGCAAATGGACGCGGGCGTATGCGCGCTCATCTCGCGGAAGCTGTGCCATTGCCTGCCGGTTTCGCGCAACCGGCAGCACGGGTTCCTGCCTTTGCCCCCGCCCCCGGCATCACCCCTGCAGGTCACATGGTGGCGCTGGAATTCGGGCAGATCCATGCCGAAGCCCTTGCTGCTCTGGCCGATCTCGCACCGCTGCGCCTCACGCCATGGCGGATGCTGCTGCTGGAAGGATGCGATCACGCCCCTGTCCTGCCGGGCCTGATCACCGCTCCCAACGATCCGCTGCTGCGCGTGGTTGCCTGCACGGGCGCGCCCGGTTGCTCTCAGGCGCTGGGGCCGGTGCGCGATCTGGCTCGCCAACTGGCGCCGTCTGTGCCATCGGGCGGGATGCTTCATGTGTCGGGCTGTTCCAAGGGCTGTGCCCATCCCGGAACCGCCAAGATCACAATGGTGGCGCGGGGGGAGGATTTCGTTCTTGGATACAATTGCCAGGCTCGGGACGCCAACCACTCGATCCACACCCCGGCGCAACTGCTCGCCGACCCAACCTTGCTGACGATCCGGACCTGATGCCCTACACCTATGAAATGGATGGCGCCGCCATCTACCGCCAGTCCTTCGCCACGATCCGCGCCGAGGCCGATCTGGCCCGTTTCACCCCGGCTCAGGAACCCGTGGTGGTGCGGATGATCCATGCCGCCGGGCTTGTCGGCCTGGAGGCGCATGTCGCTTTCTCCGAGGGCATGGCCGAGGCGGCGCGCGCTGCTCTGGAGGCAGGCGCCCCGATCCTGTGCGATGCCCGCATGGTCTCCGAAGGGATCACCCGCGCGCGCCTTCCTGCCGGGAATGCGGTGATCTGCACGCTGCATGATCCGCAAGTGCCGGACCTCGCCCGCACCATGGGCAACACCCGCTCCGCCGCCGCGCTGGAGCTGTGGCGCCCGCATCTGGAGGGCGCCGTGGTGGCCATCGGCAATGCGCCGACGGCGCTGTTCCATCTGCTCAACATGCTGGAGGACCCGGCCTGTCCTCGCCCCGCCGCGATCATCGGCTGCCCGGTGGGCTTTGTCGGCGCGATGGAATCCAAGGAAGCGCTGATGGAGGCGCTGCCCTGCCCCGCCATGGTGGTGCGCGGGCGGCTCGGCGGCTCGGCGATCACCGTGGCGGCGGTCAATGCTCTGGCCAGCAGGGCGGAATGATGGGCAAGATCATCTGCGTGGGCCTCGGCCCCGGCGATCCCGATCTGATGAGTGTCAAGGCCGACAGGCTGGTGCGCGGCGCGGCGCATGTCGCCTATTTCCGCAAGGCCGGGCGCCCCGGGCAGGCAAGGCGCATCGTGGCCGGCATGCTGCGTGAGGATGCCATCGAGCATGCGATGGAATATCCCGTCACCACCGAAATCGCCTTCGACAGCGCCGATTACAACACGCTATTGTCAGCCTTCTACGATGACTGGACACAGCGTCTGGCGGATCTGGCGGCCAGCCATGAGGTGATCGTTCTGTGTGAAGGGGATCCATTTTTCTACGGCTCTTTCATGCATTTGCACACAAGACTTCAGGGGCTGTGCGAAGTCGAGGTCGTCCCCGGCATCACCGGCATGACCGGCTGCTGGCATGCCACAGGCGTGCCCATCACCTGGGGCGACGATGTGCTCAGCGTGCTGATGGGCACGCTGCCCGAGGAGGATCTGGTCGGCCATATGCGGCAAGCCCATGCGCTGGCGATCATGAAGACCGGGCGCAATCTGCCCAAGGTGCGCCGCGCTCTGGCCACGGCAGGCCGGCTGGATGAGGCTTGGCTGGTCGAACGCGGCACCATGCCGGGCCAGCGCGTGATCCGTCTGGCCGAGACCGAACTCGATGACTGCCCTTACTTCGCCATCGTGCTGGTGCATGGCCAAGGCCGCCGTCCGGAGGCGGCAGAGTGAAGGGCTCGGTCACCGTGGTTGGCCTCGGTCCCGGCGATGAGGCCATGGTTACCCCTGAGGTAACCCAAGCTCTCGCCCGCGCCACCGATATTCTGGGCTACACGCCTTACGTGGCACGGATCGCCCCGCGCGATGGGCTCACCCTGCATCCCAGCGACAATCGCGAGGAACTGGCCCGCGCCGCCCATGCTCTGGATCTGGCCGCGCAGGGGCGGCAGGCCGTGATCGTCTCCTCGGGCGATCCGGGGGTCTTTGCCATGGCTTCTGCCCTGTTCGAGGCCTTGGAAGCTGCGCCGCATCATCTGGGCGTGCAGATCGCCATCCTGCCCGGCATCACCGCCATGCTGGCCGCCGCCGCCGCCGCCGGAGCGCCGCTGGGCCATGATTTCTGCGCCATCAACCTGTCGGACAATCTGAAACCCTTCGCTCTGGTGGAGCATCGCCTGCGCATGGCGGCGCGCGGCGATTTCGCCATGGGCTTCTACAATCCGCGCAGCGCCAGCCGCCCGCATCAATTCGCCCGCGTGCTGGAGATCCTGCGCGAGGAGTGCGAGCCGCAGCGCCTGATCCTCTTCGCCCGCGCGGTCTCCACGCCGCAGCAGACCATCCGCACCGTCACTCTGGCCGAAGCAACGCCGGAGATGGCCGATATGCGCACCGTGGTAATCCTTGGCAACAGCGCCACCCGCCGCGTGGGTGAGTGGGTCTATACGCCCCGTTCTTCAGGCACGCTGCCATGAAGCCAGTCCATCACCTCTCCCACCCCACCATAGACCAGACGGGGGGGCACAAAGGGCCGGTCGATCAGGATCACCGGCAGGCCAAGCTGTCGCGCCGCGTCCAGCTTGGCGCTGGCCCCGCTGCCACCCGCGTTCTTGGCGACGATATGGGTGATGGCATGCTCGCGCAGCAGAGCCAGATCCCCCTCGACGCCAAAGGGCCCGCGATCCACCACCACCGTGGCATTGGCCAGAGGCTGAGGCGCGGGATCGACAAGGCGCAGCAGGTAATGATGCGGCTGCCCGGCAAACAGCGCCAGATTTTGGCGACCAATGGCCAGAAAGACCCGCGCGGGATCGTCAGGCAAGGCCTTTACGGCGGTATCCAGATCGGGGACGATACGCCAGTCATCGCCCTGTTGAGGCGCCCATGGCTGACGTTCCAGCGCGGCCAGCGCGGCACCGGTCTGTGCGCAGGCCACCACCGCATGGGTGCTCATCCGGGCGGCAAAGGGATGGGTCGCATCCACGACATGCGTGATGCCCTGCTCCTGGATGTAGCGCGACAAACCTTCCACCCCGCCGAAACCACCGACGCGCATCGGCAAAGGCTGAGCAATCGGGCTCGCCGTGCGCCCGGCATAGGAGAACACCGCCTCTGCCCCCGCTTCGGCCAGAGCCCGCGCCATCGCGCTGGCCTCGCTGGTGCCGCCCAGCAGCAGGATGCGTCTTGTGGCTGAGGGGGAAAAGGCATGGTTGTCGATCATCGGCATCGGCGAGGATAGGGCAGAGGCCCTTCCTCCTGCAAGCCGCAAGGCGCTGGCGCAGGCCGATCATGTGCTGGGCGCGCCGCGCCATCTGGCGCTGGCCGGGCTGGAGGGTGATCCCCGTGCGCAGGCATGGCCGGTGCCCTTCTCCATCGAACCCGTGCTGGGTTTGCGGGGGCGGAACGTGGCGATGCTGGTGTCCGGCGATCCCTTCTGGTTCGGCGGCGGCACCAGCGTGACGCGCCATCTGGAGCCGCATGAATGGCAGGCCTATCCTGCGCCCTCCGCCTTCAGTTGGGCGACGGCAAGGCTGGGCTGGCCCATCGAGGATACCGCATGTCTTGGCCTGCATGCCGCGCCCTTCGAGCGACTGGTGCCGGTGATGGGCCATGGGCAGCGCGCGATCTGCCTGCTGCGTGACGGTGCGGCGGCGGCTTCCCTCGCGACATGGTTAACCGGGCGGGGCTTCGGCGCCAGCTTGTGTCATGTGCTGGAGGCGCTTGGCGGACCCGATGAACGGCTACGCACCACCATAGCGAGCGATTTCACCCTCGGCGATGTCTGCGCGCCCGTGGCGATGGGGATCGCTTTCGATGGGCCGCCTGCCCTGTCGCGCGCCAGCGGTCTGGTTGACGATCTGTTCCTCCATGACGGCCAGATCACCAAACGCCCGGTGCGGGCGCTTGCCTTGTCAGCCTTGGCCCCCCGGGCTGGCGAACTGCTGTGGGATCTGGGCGCGGGCTCCGGCTCGATCAGCGTCGAATGGTGTCTGGCCGGTGGGCGCGCTCTGGCCATCGAGCGCAAACCCGAACGCGCCGCCAACATCCGCGCCAATGCCGAGGCTTTCGGGCTTACGCACCGCCTCACCGTAGCAGAAACCAGCCATGCCGACCTGCCGGACGGCCTTCTGCCGGACGCGGTCTTTATCGGCGGCGGCATGGATCAGGGGCTGATCGAGCGCCTTTGGGCAAGGTTAACGCCGGGCACCCGTCTGGTGGCCCATAGCGTCACGCTGGAGAGCGAGGCACTGCTGCTGGGCATTCAGGCGAGGCTTGGCGGCGATCTGCTGCGGATCGAACTGGCACAGGTGGCGCCGCTGGGTTCGATGCGTGGCTGGCAGCCTGCCCGGCCGGTGGTGCAGTGGAGCGTGGTGCGATGATCTCCTGCGTGGCCGCAATGGGCTGTCGCGCTGATGTGACGCTCAGCGCCTTGCGTGAAGCTCTGGCGCAGGTTTCATCCGGCCATAGCATCGATGCACTGGCCACTTTGAGCGGTCGGGCCGATCTTCCCGCCCTGCGCGATCTGGCGCAGGAAACCGGCTTGCCCCTGATCGCCATCGAACGTGAGGCCATCGCAGGCACCGTAACCCCCACGCAATCGGCGCGCATCCTCGCCAGCTTTGGGACCGGTTCGGTGGCAGAGGCGGTCGCTCTGGCCGCCATCGCTGCGCCCGCCCATATCGCGGTGACGCGCCAGATTTCCACCGATGGATCGGTCAGCGCCGCCATCGCCATTCGGGACCTTTCATGACCGTCCATTTCATCGGCGCCGGCCCCGGCGCGCCCGACCTGTTGACCCTGCGCGCGGCAAGGCTGATCAGCGAATGCCCGGTCTGCCTCTATGCCGGATCGCTGGTGCCCGAAGGCGTGCTGGCGCATTGCCCGCCCGATGCCCGGATCGTGAACACGGCGCCGCTCTCGCTGGACCAGATCATGGAAGAGATCGCGGCGGCCCATGCCGAGGGCCATGATGTGGCGCGGCTGCATTCGGGCGATCTTTCGGTCTGGTCGGCGATGGGCGAGCAGATGCGGCGGCTGCGCGCTCTGGGCATTCCCTATGATGTGACGCCCGGCGTGCCCGCTTTCGCCGCCGCTGCCGCCGCGCTTGAGGCGGAACTTACCCTGCCCGGCGTGGCGCAATCCGTGGTGCTGACCCGCACGCAGGGCCGAGCGACCCAGATGCCCGAGGGCGAGACTTTGGCCGCTTTCGGCGCCACGGGGGCGACTTTGGCGCTGCATCTTTCGATCCATCTGCTTGACAAGGTGGTGGCCGAATTGACCCCGCATTACGGCGCTGACTGCCCTGTCGCCGTGGTCTGGCGCGCCAGTTGGCCCGATCAGCGGATCGTGCGCGCCACGCTCGCCACGCTGGAAAGCGCGGTTGACGGCAGCATGGAGCGCACCGCGTTGATTCTTGTCGGCCATGCCATCGGCAGCGAGGATTTCGCCGAAAGCCAGCTTTACGCCAAGGAATACGACCGGCGCTATCGCCCCACCGGCACCAACCCCCGCTTCCCAGAGAGCGCATGATGGCGCCCGGCCTGATCATTTCCGCTCCAGCCTCGGGCGCGGGCAAGACGATGGTGACGCTGGGGCTTTTGGCCGCGTTTCGCGCCGCCGGGCTTGCGGTGCAGCCTTTCAAGAACGGGCCCGATTATATCGACCCGGCCTTTCATGCCGCTGCCGCCGGGAGGCCGTCCTACAACCTCGACAGCTGGGCGATGGGGGAGGCGCGACTGGCAGGCCTTGCTTCCTTCGCGCAGGGGGCTGATCTGGTGCTGGCCGAAGGCTCGATGGGACTGTTCGATGGCGTCGCCAGCGCCGGGGAGCTGGGCAATGGCGCCAGCGCCGAACTGGCGGCGCGAGCCGGATGGCCGGTGGTGCTGGTGCTCGATGTTTCCGGGCAGGCGCAGTCGGCGGCGGCGGTGGCTTTGGGCTTTGCACGGATGGCGCAGGATGTGCGTCTGGCAGGCGTGATCCTGAACAAGGTGGCCAGCCCTCGGCATGAGGCGTTGATCCGCGACGGCATGGCCCGCGTGGGAATCGAGGTGCTGGGCGCCCTGCCCCGTCGCAGCGATCTCACCCTGCCCGAACGCCATCTGGGGCTGGTGCAGGCTGGCGAACATGAAGGCTTGGCGGAAACGCTGGCGTCTCTTGGCAGCTTTGTGGCGAGCCATGTCGATCTGGAGCGCCTGCGGGCCATGGCGTCGGGCGGTTTTGCTTCGGGGCAGCCCGTGGCCGTGCCGCCGCCGGGGCAGCGGGTGGCGCTGGCTTGGGACGGGGCCTTTTCCTTCGTTTATCCGCATTTGCTGGCAGGTTGGCGCGCGGCGGGGGCGGAAATCCTGCCCTTCTCGCCTCTGGCCAATCAGGCCCCGGATGACAGCGCGGACGTCTGCTGGCTACCCGGCGGCTATCCTGAACTCCATGCCGGGCCTCTGGCCGCAGCGGAGAGTTTTCGCGCCGGTCTGAACCATTTCGCCCAGACCCGCCCGGTGCATGGCGAGTGCGGCGGCTATATGGCGATGGGGCAGGTGCTGGTGGATGCCAAAGGGACGCCGCATCGCATGGCCGGGCTGTTGGGGCTGGAGACCTCCTTTGCCAAGCGCAAGATGCATCTGGGCTATCGTCTGGCCCGCCTTGAGGCGCCGATCCCCGGCTATGGCGCAGACACGCGCCTGCGCGGGCATGAGTTCCATTATGCCACCATCCTTGCTCAACCCGATCAGCCGCTGGCTCATGTGGAGGATGCCAATGGCGCGGCGGTGCCGGAAACCGGGTCCCGGCGCGGGCTGGCGACGGGCAGCTTCTTCCATATGATCGCGCAGGCATCGGCATGATCGAGCTGGTTCTGATCGGCATCGGCACCGGCGGGCTCGACCAGCTGACGCTGGCAGCGGTGAAGGCCATCAACAGCGCCGATCTGATCCTGATCCCCCGCAAGGGTGTAGACAAGGCCGATCTTGCCGATCTGCGCCGCGCCATCTGCGAGGAGGTGCTGACCAATACGGCCACGCGCATTGCCGAATTCGATCTGCCGGTGCGCGATCCCGCCACGCCCGATTATCTGCGCCGGGTGGATGACTGGCACGATGCCATCGCCGATGTCTGGCAGCGGACCATTGCCGATCATATCACGGATGGCCGGGTGGCCTTGCTCGTCTGGGGCGATCCGGCGCTTTACGACAGTTCCTTGCGCATTGCCCGGCGGCTGCCCGATGTGACGGTACAGGTCGTGCCGGGGCTGATGTCGATCAATGTGTTGACCGCCGCGCATGGCATTACGCTCAATGAGGTGGGCGCGCCCTTTGTCGTCACCACCGGGCGCAGGCTGCGTGAGGAAGGCTGGCCCGCTGGCGTCGATACGGCGGTGGTGATGCTGGATGGGGAATGTTCGTTCCAGCATCTGGCACCGGAAGGTATTACGATCTGGTGGGGTGCTTATGTTGGCATGAGCAGCCAGATCCTGCTCTCCGGCCCTCTGGCGGATGTGGGCGAGAAGATCGTGGCGGCGCGGGCGCAGGCACGCGCACGCCACGGCTGGATTATGGATATCTATCTGCTGCGGCGGGATTAACCCTCCCGCACCACCTCGACCTCATCGAGCCGCTTGTAGCGATAGATTGCCCAGCTGAGCGCCCAGCTCAGCGCAAACAGGCCGACGATGGCAAAGCCCAGCAGGTTGAAACTCCCCGCCAGATCGCCGAACACATCCCACAAGCCACCCTTCAAATGCAGATGGTCGGCGATCAGCGCCATGGTCTCGATCCCGCCGATCAGGATCGCCACCAGAGCCGCCACCAGCGTGATCGTCATATTGTAGTAGAGTTTGCGGATCGGCTTGACGAATGCCCATTCATAGGCGCCCAGCATCATGATGCCATCGGTGGTGTCAATCAGCGCCATCCCTGCGGCAAACAGCGCGGGAAACAGCAGCACCACGCCAAAGGACATGCCCTGCGCCGCCTGTGAGGCCGAAAGCCCCAGCAGGCCAACTTCGGTGGCGGTATCGAACCCCAGCCCGAACAGGAAGCCCAGCGGCGCCATATGCCAGCTCTGCGTCACCAGTCGGAACAGCGGGCGCAGCAGGCGGGCGATCAGCCCGCGCCCTGCCAGCAGCATATCGAGATCCTCCTCGACATAGACCCCGCCCGCCAGCACATGGCGATAGCTGCGATACACCGAGCGCAGGATCATCAAATTCATGCCCGCAATGGTGAAGAGGAAAAAGGCCGAGACACAGGTGGAGATCAGCCCCCCGGTGGCCTTGAAACCCTCGATCCCGCTGGCCGCGCCTGCCATCAGGGCGATCAGCAAGGTGGCCACCAGCACCACGGCAGAATGGCCGATGGCAAAGAAAAAGCCGGTGCCGACCGGGCGCTGCCCATCCTGCATCAGCTTGCGGGTCACATTGTCGATGGCGGCGATATGGTCGGCGTCGACCGCATGGCGCAGGCCCAGCGTATAGGCCAGCAGCGCGGTGCCCAGCATGCCGGGCGCCTGATGCAGCACCAGCCAGCCCCAGACCCATACGCCCAGATTGGCCACCAGCAAAAAGGCATAAACCGCCCCGATCCGCCGACGCAGCGGGGTTTGCGCGGGGCGTGTGGCGGAGGCCTGCGGCCTGCCTTCAAGAACGACGTCAGTCACGATCAATATCCGTCGGCGCGGGCGAAACCTTGATCCGTGCCACCGCCTTCAGACGGTCGGCACGCCACCGGGCGCGCGCCTGCAACGCCCCGTGCATGCCCTTGCGGCCCGGCCATGTGTCGCCCAGACGGTAACCCGTGCCATGGCCATTCCCTGGGCCGCGGCAAGAGCGACCCCGCATCGGCAGGTCTCCTGGCTTGCGGGTCGTCGCGCGTTTCCACAGCCTTCCCGGGCCCCGCATGATTTTGCGTCTGACCCAGTGGCCGTGCTCTGCCCGATCGACATCTGTCTGACCGGCAGGGCACAGGTGCAAAGCGCTCGCCGCTCACAGTTGCAGGGACAGCCCGGTTTTGAGGGTCACCTCTCGGTGATCCTGACCGCGTTCCCATTTTAAGCCCTTGCGGGCACCGTTGCGGGATGGCGGAACCGGCAGGGCCGATCCCGTCATGCCCGCGATAGTTCGGTTTGGCGGATTGGCCAAGGGGCTTTCGGCGCCCGCCGAACATGATCTGGCGCAAGGACATCGACGGAGCAGAGGTTTCATGAAACTGTTATGGTCCGGGTCCAGACAGACTCCCGCAACGCCCCGGCATGGAAGGGAAACCTTGTGGAAACCATGAACCCCATCGCCTCTGAGCCGGAAGTCGCCCAAGCCGCCGCGATCTGCCTGCGGCACAGCGCCGACCATGGCGGCCCGGAGGTTCTGCTGATCGCCAGCCGGGGCACGGGCGAATGGTGGTTGCCCAAGGGCCATATCGAAAGCGGCGAGGCATCGCATGATACCGCCCAGCGCGAGGCGCGGGAGGAAGCGGGCGTGCTGGGCGAGGTGGATCGGCGGTCCATCGGCTCCTTCTGCTATCGCAAGCCGCTGATCGATGCGCTTTATTGCGTGGAGGTCCATCTCCTGCGGGTTCTGGGGCAGACCGGGGGCGTCGCGGCGGGCGAGGCGCGCCGGATGCGCTGGGTTCCACTGGCTCTGGCCGCGCGTGAAGTGGGCAACCCGCAACTGGCAAGCCTGCTGGATGGAGTTTGCGCCGAGCTGTCGCGGAGCTTGCAGACGGCCTGAACACGGGTAAGTTCAGACGTGTCAGTGTCGCGCAAGCGCAACCTGCCGGTGGCAGGGCGGGGCCACGATCACTCGGAGCACTCTGTTCATGGCCCCCGTCAAAACCGCCAGCCTTCCCGATTTCGTTTTGCTGGGGACGGTTCCCGAGGCTTCGCGCTTTCTGCTCAGCGCCCGGTTGCTTGGCGAGCGGATCGATACGCGCCATGTCTCCGAAGAGGCCCTTTCCGAGCCCTGGCTGACACGCGAGGGGCTGACCATCGTGTTTCGCGATGGCGTGGTGGTGTCGATCACCGATGAGGACAGCGCTCAGGGCCATCCCGACAGCCTGCTGCTGCCCCATACGACGGATTTGGAGCAGACCCCGGAAACCGAAATCACCACGCTGGTCGTCAAACCCGGCGCCAATGACAAGATCGCCGCCGATGGGCAAATCCAGCTGCTGGACGCCAGCACGGAGCGTTTTTTGCTGGTGGCGATCGTGCTGGCCCGCAGCGTGATGCTCTCCCGAGACGAAATTCTGGTGGCCGAGGCGTTCGACCGGATCAGTCCGCTGGTCGGCGATCTGCGTGAGAACGGGCAGGCCCGCCTGCCGATCAAGCAGGCGATGCAGCTGGTGGGCAATGCTCTGGCGGCGCGGCATCGCATCATGGGCAGCGCTCAAGCCAATGACCGGCCCGATCTGCTCTGGGATCATCCCGAGCTGGACCGCCTCTATGCCCGCCTTGAGGACGAGTATGAGCTGGATGAGCGCCACGAGGTGCTGGAGCGCAAATTCGTGGCGCTGGGCGATGTGGCTGAGGTGTTGCTCGATATCGTGCGCGACAAGCGCGCCTATCGGCTGGAGCTGGCCATCATCGCCCTGATCGCCTTCGAGATCGTGATCTCGCTGGTGGATATGGCGCTGCGTTCAGGCGGGCATTAAGAAGGAAGCGTTTGACGCGGGACAGCATGCTGGATCAGCAGCTGTTCCAGCGCATCATAGGCCACCGGCTTGACCAGATGATGGTCGAACCCGGCCTGAGCCGCCAGTTCCTTATCGCGGTCCTGCCCCCAGCCCGTCTGCGCCACGATCAGCGTCTCGCGGAACTGCTGGTCCTGACGGAAGGCGCGGCAGACCTCATAGCCATCCATCACCGGCAGGCCGATATCGAGCAGGATGGCATCGGGCTCGTAATCGCGCGCGGCTTCCAGCGCATCGCGGCCATCGTTGACCACCTGAAAATCGTGGCCCATTTCCTCAAGCATCCAGCCCATGCTCATGGCGATCATGGCATTGTCATCGACCACCAGCACCTTGAGCGGACGCTCGGCAACGCTCTGTTCGGCCTGATCGGGTAGCACCGCGCCTGGCAAAGCCGCCGCCAGCGGGGTGCGGATGGTGAAGGTGCTGCCCTGCCCGGCCCCGTCGCTGCGGGCCTCGATCGAGCCGCCATGCATTTCCACCAACTGCCGCGCCAGCGCCAGACCGATGCCCAGCCCGCCCTTGGCATGGACCGAGTGATCCTCGATCTGGGTGAAAAGCTGGAAAATCTGCGACTGCATGGCTTCGGGGATGCCAAGACCATTGTCGCTGACGGCGATCACCGCCTCGCCGCCCTGCGCCGTGAGGGAAACGGCGATCTTGCCGCCTTCCGGCGTGTATTTGGCGGCATTGTTGAGCAGATTGCCCAGAACCTGCGCCATGCGCGTCAGATCGGCATCAAGCCAGAGATCCTGCGGCGGCAGATCCACCGTCAGGCTATGGCCATGGCTTTCGATCAGCGGGCGGCTGGCCTCCAGCGCGAGGCGGACGATCTCGGCGGCCTGAATGCGTTCGCGGCGCAGCTCGATCTTGCCCTGGCTGATGCGTGAGACATCGAGCAGATCGTCGATCAACCGCACCATCTGCGTGAGCTGCCGGTCCATCATGGCGCGAATATCCGTGGCGCTCTGGTTGTCAGGATTGCGGCGCAGCACGTCCAGCCCGTGCCGCAGCGGGGCCAGCGGGTTGCGCAATTCATGCGCCAGCGTGGCGAGGAACTCATCCTTGCGGCGGTCCGCCTCTTCCAGAGCGGCACTGCGGGCTTTCAATTCATCGCGCTGAGCGGCAATCTGCTGGCGCTGGCGGTAAAGTTCGAAGAAGACCTCCGCCTTGCTGCGCAAAATGTCCGGCTCGATGGGCTTGTGAATGAAATCGACCGCGCCCGCCTCATAGCCGCGAAAACGGCGCTGGCTGTCGGCATTGCCTGCGGTGACGAAGATGATCGGCACGTTGCGCGTGCGCTCATTGCCACGCATCAGTTCGGCCAGATCGAAGCCCGAAAGCCCCGGCATCTGCACATCGACCAGCGCCAGCGCGACATCATGCTTCAGAAGCAGTTCCAGCGCCTCATCACCCGAGCGGGCTTTCAGCAGCACCAGACCATCGCGCCGCAACAGGGCTTCGAGCGAGAGGAGGTTTTCCTCCAGATCGTCCACCAGAAGAAAGCTGACGGGGGTCATGCGCGACTGTTCCTTCCCGGATGATTGCGGCCCAGATCCAGAAGATAGGCCGAAATATCCTCGATTGTCATTATCTTGGCCTGCGGGCACTGCGCGATGGCAGCCTCAGGCATGGCGGTGGCATAGGCACCTTGGGGATTTTGCACAATGGCCGTTCCACCCGCATCGACGATGGTCTTGAGGCCCAAAGCGCCATCCTGATTGGCGCCGGTCAGCACGAGGCCGGTCAGCCCCTCGCCATAGGCATCGGCGGCGCTCTCGAACAGCACATCGATGGAGGGGCGCGAAAAGAACACCGGCTCCTCGCTGGAGAGCGACAATGTGTGATCCTGCTCGACCAGCAGATGGTAATCGGGAGGCGCGAAATAGGCGGTGCCGGGCTGGATAGGCTCCTTGTCCTCGGCCTCGCGCACGGAGATGGCGCATTTGGACTGGAACAGGTGAGCCAGCACGCTGTCACGGTCGGGGCGGATATGCACCACGATCAGGATCGGCAGCGGATAATCGGCGGGCAGCAGGGGCAACAGCTCGGACAGTGCCTGAAGCGCACCTGCCGAAGCGCCGATGACGATGGCTTCAGGGGGGAGGGCCTGATGGGAACGGTCGCTCACCGATCCAGCCTTTGGTAAATCTTGTCACCCGGCGCCAATTCGCTGAAACTGGCGGTATGCTGCGAAAAGCGCAGGCTCTCCTTCGAACCCAGCCCGAGGAAGCCCTTGCGTGCCAGCGAATCCTTGAACAGCCCCACCGCGCGATCCTGCAGGGGCCGGTCGAAATAGATCAGCACATTGCGGCAGGAGATCAGATGCATCTCCGCAAAGACGGCATCGGTGACCAGGCTGTGATCGGAAAAGACCACGCGGTTGCGCAAGCTCTTGTCGAAGGCGCCCTTGCCATAGGCGGCAGTGTAATAGTCCGAGAGCGAGGATTTGCCGCCCGATTTGCGGTGGTTCTCGGTGAAGAGCTGGAAGCGATCGAGGTCGTAGATCCCCGCCTCCGCCTTGGCCAGCGCGTCCTGATTGATGTCGGTGGCGTAGAACAGGGTGCGCTGCTCCAGTCCTTCCTCACGAAAGAGGATGACGAAGGAATAAAGCTCCTCGCCCGTGCTGCAACCCGCGATCCAGATGCGCAGACTGGGATAGGTGCGCAGATGCGGGATCACCTTCTCGCGGATCGCCTTGAAATAGGAGGGATCGCGAAAGACCTCGCTGACCTGCACCGTCAGATAGGAGAGCAGGCGCGGCAGCATATCGGGATCATGCAGCACATCATGCTGAAGCGCCGAAATGCTGCGATAGCCTAACTGCTCGCGCGCCTGCCTCAGCCGCCGCTTGATCGAGGCCTGAGCGTAATTGCGGAAATCATAGTGATAGCGCCGGTACAGCCCTTCGAGCAGAAGGTGGATTTCAATATCCTCCACCCGCTCGCTGAGGAGACCGGTGCTCACAGGCTCCTCGCTCATCGCGGCATCCAGACGCGCACCAGCGACAGCAGCTTGTCCACATCCAGCGGCTTGGCCATATAGTCATTGGCCCCCGCCTCGATGCAGCGCTCCTGATCGTCGGGCATGGCCTTGGCGGTGAGCGTGATCACCGGCAACGCCTTCCACGCCGGATTGCTGCGGATGGCGCGGGTGGCGGCAAGTCCGTCCATCACCGGCATCATCACATCCATCAGCACCAGATCGACCGCCAGCTCATTCTGAACCGAGGCCTTGTCCAGCATCTCCAGCGCCTCGCGCCCGTTGCGCGCGATCTCCACGATGGCACCGCGCGGCTCAAGGATGTTGGTCAGCGCATAGACGTTGCGGATATCATCCTCGACCACCAGAATGCGGCGGCCCTCAAGGATGGCATCGCGATGCGCCGCCTTGCGGATCATCTTCTGCTGCTCGTCCGACAGGTCCGAAACGACCTGATGCAGGAACAGGCTCACCTCATCGAGCAGACGCTCGGGCGATTTGGCACCCTTGATGATGATCGATTTGGAATAACGCCGCAGCTTTTGTTCATCGTCAGCCGACAGGTCGCGCCCGGTGTAGACGATCACCGGCGGGAAGGAATAGGCCTCCTCGCGGCTGAGCGTTTCGAGCAGCGAATAGCCCGAGGCATCGGGCAAAGACAGATCCAGCACCATGCAGTCAAAGGTCTGCACCTTCAGCAGATCCAGACACTCCGCCGCCGTACCCGCCGCCACCGTCTCGACATCCTGAGAGGCCAGCAGGCGTTCGACAGCATCGCGCTGCACGGCATCGTCTTCCACCACCAGCACGCGATGCATGCGCTGGGAGAGCTTGGCCTCCAGCCGGCGCAGCACCTCGGCCAGATCCTCGCGCTTCACGGGCTTGAGCATATAGCCCACCGCGCCCAGCGAGAGCGCCGTCTGCGCATGATCGCTGCCGGAGACGACATGGATCGGAATATGGCGCGTTTCCACATCGCGCTTCAGCCGGTCCAGCACGGAAAGGCCGGACTGATCGGGCAAGCCCACATCCAGCACCACGGCGCTGGGCATATGCTGCCGCGCCAGCGCCAGAGCCTCTTCCGCCGTGCTGGCCACCAGCGCCTGGAAACCCATTTCGCGCGAGAGATCGCGCAGAATGCCGGCGAAGGTATCGTCATCCTCGATCACCAGCAGGATGCGGCGGGTGGCATCGGGTGTGCTGTCATCGAGATGATCGCGGTCGTCCTCCACCTTGCGCGGCAGGGGTATGGGCGCCAGCGGCTGCGCGCCGGGTTCTTCGGCCACCGGCAATGCGGCGGGCGCGGCAGGGCGATCCTGCCGGGCCACAACCGCTGCCGGATCATAGGTCACGGGGATCTCCACCGTGAAGGTGCTGCCCTGCCCCAGCGCGCTGCGCAGGCTGATCGTGCCGCCCAGCAGCCGCGCCAGCTCGCGCGAGATCGAGAGCCCCAGCCCGGTGCCGCCATATTTGCGGCTGATCGTGCCATCGGCCTGACGGAAAGCGTCGAAAACGCTGTGCTGCTGCTCGGGCGTCATGCCGATGCCGGTATCGCGCACCGCCAGCGCCACGCGCCCCTCGGCAGCTCGGCGGATGGTCAGATCGACCTTGCCCTGCTCGGTGAACTTGAACGCGTTCGACAGCAGGTTCTTGAGCACCTGCTGCAGGCGATGGGCATCGGTCTCGATCAGCGGCGGGCATTCGGGCGCGATCTCCACCGCGAACTCCAGCTTGCGCTCGCGCGCGACGGGATCGAAGGTCTGCTGCACCTCCTTGACCAGCCGTTCCACCGCCACGCTTTCGGGGCGGATTTCGACATGCCCGGCCTCGATCTTGGAGAGGTCGAGAATATCGTTGATCAGATTGAGCAGATCGCTGCCCGAGGACTGGATGGTGCGGGCAAACTTCACCTGCTCGGCGGTGAGGTTCTCCAGCGGATTGTCCGAGAGCAGCTTGGCCAGAATCAGCAACGAATTGAGCGGCGTGCGCAGCTCATGGCTCATATTGGCGAGGAAATCGGACTTGTACTGGCTGGCCTGCTCCAGCTCGCGGGCCTTCAGCTGCACGGAAGCGGCGGTGCGTGACAGCTCGTCGCGCTGCACCTCCAGCTGCTGGGTCTGCTCTTCCAGCTGGGCGTTGGTGGTTTCCAGCTCCGCCTGCTGCTGCTCCAGCCGCACTTGCGACTCTTTCAGCGCCCGGCTCTGCTCTTCCAGTTCCTCGTTGGAGACGCGCAGCTCCTCGGCCTGAACCTGCAGCTCTTCCGACTGACGCTGGGTTTCCTCGACCAGATCCTGCAATTCGCTGCGATAATCGGCGGAGCGGATCGCCACACCAATCGCCTCACCGGCATGATCCAGCAGCGCCAGCGCCAGATCGTCCATCTTATGGATAAAGCCCAGCTCGATCACGGCATTGACGCCGCCCTCAAAGCCCGCCGTGGAAACGATCAGATCGCGCGGACGGTCACGCCCCAGCGCCGAACCGATGGTGAGATAGCCTTCAGGCACATCGCGGATAACGATGGACCGCCCCTCGGCAGCGGCCTGCCCCAGCAGCCCCTCGCGCGGGCCGAAGCGTTCAGGCAACGGCGCGTCGGCAGGCACGCCATAGCTGGCCACCCGGCGATACTCCCCGCCCGAGCGCACGAACAGCGCCCCGGCATGAGCATCGAGATAACGCGCCAGAAACTGCAGGATGTTCTCGCCCAGTTCATCGGTCCGCTGGTCACCCTGCATGGCGGCGGACAGGCCGACCTGACCGGACTGCAACCAGTCCTGCCGCTGCCGCGCTGCCGTGGAGCGTATCATCAGAATGCCGACCACACCCGTCAGCACCATCCCCAGCAGGCCGGAAAGAATGCCGCTGGCCAGCGCTGTCTCATAGGCGCCATCCATTTCAGTGAGGCGCTGCTGGCGCAGGCTGGCTTCTTCCTGGTTCATCACCGCAAGCTGGGTGCGGATCGTGTCCATCTCCGCCTTGCCCCGGTCTGACAGCACCACGGCCAAAGCGGCCTCACTGCCCCTTGTACGGCGCAATTCGATGGTCTCGCGCAATTCGGCCAGCTTGGCATCGATATGCACGCGCAGCGCGGCAATGCGCCCCTGCTGGCGGGGATTGTCGCTCGTCAGGGCCTGGAGATCGCCCAGCTGCGTTTTCAGCGAAAGCACTGCCGCATTATAGGGCTCCAGATAGCGCTCGCTGTCGGTCAGCAGATAGCCGCGCTGGCCCGTCTCGGCATCCTTCACGCTGGAGAGCAGCTCATCCAGCGTGGTGATCACCTCATGCGAATGGATGATCCTCTCATTGTCATCTTTCAGCGTGCGGATGTTGTACCAGGACACACCGCCCACGATCAGGAAGAACAGCAGAACGGCGGCAAGGCCGGTCATCACGACAGGGTCCGCCAGAGATTTGCGCTTGAGGCTGGCGGGCGCAGGCTTGTTTGTCATGGAGGCTTTCAGAAAGGGGCGTGGCAGGCGGGGGATATGTGGAGGAGATCTGTCTGCCGTCAACAGATCATGGGGTTGTTGCGGGGCACAATTATGCGGTTTTCCGCTTTCTGGCCTATGCGCATCATCTCCCCGGTCTCCCCTGAACCACCGGCATAGAACAGCGCGGTTACCCAAAGGTTCCATGGTTACCGGAAGATAAGCAAATTTTTCCGAGAGCTATGCGCCACGGCTGATCTGGGGAGCATTCCACATCCCTGAACGCCAAGGCATGGGAACAGCCTTTCCTCCCAACCTTTTACGTAGCAAACTGCAAGCCCGCCACCAGACCTGTGATGGAGCAACCATGAACCGCCACGCCCCCATCGATCATGATCCGACGCTGTTTGATCCGCTTCCCGCGCGGTCGATCTCGGTGATCATCGCTTGCGGGTTTGACGAGGCTTATGGCTTCACCCGCCAGCCGGAGAATTTCCCGCGCTGGGCTTCGGGTTTTGCCTCATCGCTGCGACAGGAGGGGCCGGCGTGGGCGGCCAAAACCCCTCAGGGTGAGGCGCGGGTATTGTTCAGCCCGCCCAACCCCTATGGTATCCTCGACCACTGGGTCGCCCTGCCCCGCCAGGCAGAAATTTATATTCCGCTGCGGATGATCGCCAATGGCAGCGGCACGCTGGTGGTGTTCACCCTGTTCCGCCAGCCGGGCATGGATGATGCCGCTTTCGAGCGTGATGCGGCTATGGTCGAAAAGGATCTTCGCGCCCTCAAGACCCTGCTGGAGGGGCTAAAGGGCGCGACATAGCTTCAGCCCTTCGGCGTCACCCAGACCTCGACCGGCGCCACGAATTTGCCCGGCGCGGGCTTGCCGACATGCACCCGGTCGGCGGTGACCAGCTCTCCGCTGGTGAGGTTGAAGCTTACCCAGGGCTTGGGCATGCGCCCGAAGGTCATTTTCTGGATCGGTTGGCCCGTGGCCGAATTCATGATGGTGGCGATGATGCTCATCGGCGCGCCGCTAGACCTATCGGGCTTGCCGCGTCCACCATGCCCATCGGGTTATCCACCAGCCGATGGCAGGCCCGCAAAGCCGCAATCGATATGTGCGTTGACAAGAAAAATTATGTACGAAATAGTCCCCTCAAGATTTGATCCGCGCAAAAATCGGATAAATCATCGCTGAGAGTGCAGAAAAAAGCGCTCCGGCGACAGGAGAGAGGATGAACCGGATGGTGACTGGATCAAGGCATCGCACATACCTTGCGACGTCGGCAAGCGTGCTGCTGTGTATCGCTTCCACCGCGCTTCAGGCGCAGGTTCTCGAAAGCGTTCCTCCCATCGACACCACATCGGGCGCGGTGACAGGCACTGTGCTGGAGGGCGGTGTGAAGGCCTGGTTGGGCGTGCCCTTTGCCAAGCCGCCGCTCTATGATCTGCGCTGGCAACCGCCTCAAGCGATCCACTGGAACGGCGTCTACAACGCCGACCGCAAGATGCCCGAATGCATGCAGGTTCTGCGCCCGCATGACATCAACAATTACTTCGGCGAGGAAGCATCGTCCGAAAACTGCCTCTACCTCAACATCTGGGCGCCTCCGGGCAGCAAGCCCGCCGACAAGCGTCCGGTGGTGGTCTTTATCTATGGCGGCGGCTCGACCATCGGCTCGGCGGGCAGCCCGATGTATGATGGTGCCGATCTGGCGAAAAAGGGCGTGGTCTATGTGACGATCGCCTATCGTCTGGGCATTCTGGGCTGGATGGCCCATCCCGAGCTGACGAAGGAACAGGGCGGCCATTCGGGCAATTACGGCTATCTCGACCAGAGCTTTGCCCTGCGCTGGGTGCATGACAACATCGCCCGTTTCGGCGGGGATGCGGATCGGGTCACCATCGCGGGCCAGTCGGCGGGGGCGGGATCGGTCAGTGCGCAGATGCATAGTCCGCTGTCGAAGGGGCTGTTCTCGGGGGCCTTCATGTCATCCACCTGCAGCATCGGCACCGGCACCCTGCCAAGCCTAGCCGATGGCGAGAAAGTGGGGCTGGAAATCCAGAAGCGGCTGGGCGCCAACTCGCTTGAGGATCTGCGCTATATCGCTGCCGACCAGCTGATCCGCCTGCAGGCCGAAACGCAGGTGGGCTACAGCAACACCGGCGGCGTCAAGGCGACACCAGTCCTCGACGGCTATTTCTTCACCCGGCAGAAACCGGAAGCCGCCAGCACTCATGCCATGAGCGACGTGCCGGTTCTGGCCAATTTCAACAGCGGGGAATCCGCAGGCCTGTTCTATGCCGCCCATACGGTGGAGCAGTACCGCAACCTCGCCCGGACATATTACGGCGACAAGGCCGATGCTTTCCTCAAACTCTATCCGGTAAGGAGCGATGCCGAGGTTGCGCCCACCGCCGCCAGAATCGCGCGGGAAGCCGCCATTGCCTACAACTCGCGCCAGTGCGGGGTAATTCAGGCGAAATACAACAGATCGCCGGTCTATATCTCGATGTATGACCGCAAGCATCCCTATGCGCCGGGCGCGCACGTGGGCGATCAGGACCCGGCCACCATCGGCGCCTATCACAATGCCGACATCATCTACTGGTTCGACAATCTGGATGTCTTCAACGCCATCCGCCACACCCGCGACTGGACCGCAACCGACCGCGCTCTGGCCGGCACCATGTCCGATGCGCTGGTCGCCTTCGCCGCCAACCGCGATCCCTCGACACCGGCACTGGGCTGGCCCGCATGGTCGGCGAAGAGCGATGGTTTCATGCGCTTTTCCAGCAAGGGGCAGTTCGAACCCTTCAACACCAAAGCCATGGAATGGCTGGCAGCGAACAAGCCTGAAGCCGCGGCTTTGCCCAGCGGTGGCGGCATGGGCGCGCCGGGCATGATCAGCGGCAAGGGGCCGCGAGACTGACATTCCTCTATGGGGGCAAGACACAGAACGCCCCGATCACCCTTTCAAGGACCAGCGCATGAGATGTTCCGCAAAACGCCGTTTCGCCGCTGCCATGCTGGCCTGTGCTTCCGTGGCTCCGGCCTTTCAGGCTCATGCCGGGGTGGCGGTACCGGTTGGGGGCGATCCCGTCAGCATCGACAGTGGGGCCGTGGCCGGCACGATGATCGATGGCGCGGTGAAGGCCTATCTCGGCGTGCCTTTCGCCGCGCCTCCGGTGCGAGAGAACCGCTGGCGCGCGCCTCAGCCTGTTGCGGCATGGCAGGGTGTTTACCATGCTGACGCCTTCAAACCGCAGTGCCCGCAAGGGATGCGCTCGGCCAGCATCAACCATTATTTCGGCGAGGAAAGCGTTTCGGAGGATTGCCTCTACCTCAACCTCTGGGCGCCCGCTCAAGCCAGGCCGGGCGCCAGAATGCCGGTGGTGGTGTGGATCTATGGCGGGGCCTTTACCGTGGGGTCGGCCTCCAGCCCGATCTATTCCGGAGCGCCTTTGGCGCATAAGGGGGTGATCTATGTCGCGCCCAACTATCGCCTTGGCGTGCTTGGCTTTATGGCCCATCCCGCACTGACGGCGGAAAGCGGACATCATGCCAGCGGCAATTGGGGCTTCCTCGATCAGGTCGCCGCGCTGCAATGGGTGAAGCGCAACATCGCCTCCTTCGGCGGCGATCCGGACAATGTGACGCTGGTGGGGCAATCGGCAGGTTCGATCTCGATCAACAATCTGCAGGCCAGTCCGCTGGCCAAGGGGCTGTTCACCCGCGTGCTGGGGCTGAGCGGCTCAGCCACGCGCGGCGGCCCTGTCGATGCCATGGGCGCGACTTTGGCTCAGGCCGAAAGCACCGGGCAGAAGTTCCAGCAGGCGCTCAAGGCCGCCGATATCGCGGCCATGCGCCAGATCTCCTTCGACAAGATCATGGCAGCGGCCCAGCAGAGCGGCATTCGCATCGGCCCCAACATCGACGGCTGGTATCTGCCCGATACGGTGCAGCATATCTTTGAGGCCGGGCAGCAGAGCGACGTACCCGTGGTGACTGGATCGATGGCGAATGACCTTGGCACCAATGTGCCGATCCGCGCCGCCCGCAGCCTGAGCGCCTATCGGCAGTCCGCGCAAACCACCTATGGCGAGAAAGCCGCGCAGTTCCTGAAGCTCTGGCCTGCACGCGATGATGCATCGGCGGCGGCTCAGACCGAACAGCTCGGGCGAGACAGCGGCTTCGGGCTTGGCGCCTACAGTTGGGCCAGGCTGCAGGCCACGCATGGCAGGCAGCCTGCTTACCTTTATCTTTTTACCAAGGTTCAGCCGTTTACGCCGGGGGTAACCTTCTCCGATTTCGATCCCGCCACGGCGGGCGCCTATCATATGGGCGATGTACCCTATGTGCTGGGCACTTATGATGCGTTCAACGCCTTCCGCAAAACCCGCGATTGGGGTCAGGCTGACCGGACGCTCTCGGAGGATCTGCAAAAACTGGTGGTCAGCTATGCAAGCACGGGCGTTCCCGAAGGTGGAGCCATCCGGCTGGTGAAATTCGATCCCAAGGATGAATGTCGCACCGTGATCGACGATCACACCAGCGTCGAGAAGCTGAACACACCGGGCCTGTCCTTCCTGCTCGATACCCAAGCCGCGCCTCAGCCACCGGTGACGCCTGCGGCCAATGGTGCAAAACCAACCTATTGAACGATAACAGCAGGCAAGGAGCCCCCTGCCCTCGCCTGCTGATTGCCAGCCTTCCGGGTTTGGCCCGGATGGGCTGGTCGCTCTGTTGGAGCACCTTGTCCCGCATGTCCTGCATATCAGCCGGATCAATCCCTATCGGGTGATCTGCGGGCGCAGCTTTGATTCTGGTCGCGATGTGGAATATATCAATATCTTGTGTTGATATGCAGGCCTCCAATCCACATATTGATCAGGATATCACATTTACCCTTCAAGCTGCCGCCCCATCAACGGAGATCATCCATGCGTCCAACCCCGGCTCCCAGCTTTCGTGCGCTCGATCCGGGCATGGGCGTCGCGGTGGCCGAGCGGACCTATCTGCGCCGCATCCTGACGGATGAGGCGGCCAGCCTGCTCGACCCCGAGATCGCGCTGAACCCCAGGGACCCGGATCTGAAGCCCTGGCTGGTGGCGCTGGGCAACAGCGGCTTTACCGCCAGCCTGAGCCCCGATGCCGCGCATCGCGGCATGGTGCCGCCCACCCGCTGGGAAAGCTGGGGCGAGCTGGCCGGTCGCGTGGCTTATGGCAATGCCTCACTGCTGGCGCTGGTGCAGGGTGATCCCGCCACGCGAGACGCCCAGTCGGCGGAATTGCGCGATCTGATCGCCAAGGGCGCCGTGCTGATGTCGGGCCGCCACCTCCAGCAGGGCGACGAAAAGCAGATCGACCGCCCGCAGGAGGTCTTCACCAATTGCAGCACCGCAGCGACCTCCTTCGCGCTGTTCTATCTGCTGCTCAACGGATCGGGCGTGGGGCGCTGCTATGACGACGATCTGATGCTCACCAATTGGGATAATATGCCCACCATCCGCGTGGTGCTGGATGATGCCCATCCCGATTTCGATCCCTCCCAGCATACATCGGTGCGCGATGCCCGGCATCTCTATGGCAAGGGCGCCAATGTGGTGTGGTTCAACGTGCCCGACACGCGCGAAGGCTGGGCTCAGGCCGTCGAGCAGCTGGAAATCATGACCTATCAAAAGGTCTTCCGTGACAGCCTGCTGGTGCTGGACTTTTCAGCCGTGCGCGGTCGCGGCGAGCCGATCATGGGCATGCAGGGCCGCCCCTCCTCCGGCCCGGTGCCGCTGATGAATGCGTTCGAGAAGATCGCCAAGATCAAGGGCGCTGGCCTCTCGCCCTGGCGCCAGACGCTCTACATCGACCATTATCTGGCCGAACCGGTGCTGGTGGGCGGCGCCCGCCGCGCGGCGCGCATGTCCACCAAGCACTGGTCCGATCTGGAGGCGGTGGACTTTATCGAGGTGAAGCGGCCCATCGAATATGATGGCCTCTCGATGGAAGAGGTTCTGGCTGTGCGCGAAAGCAGCGCCTTCCCGCCCATGGCCTTCCTGTGGTCCAGCAACAACAGCATCACCGTGGACGCCGATTTCTGGCGTCGGTTGGAAATGCCCGAGGATGACCCGGACTACAACAGCCAGCGCAGCCGCCATGCCCGCCATGTCTTCAGCCGCGCCGCGCAATGTGCCTATGGCGACGGCACCGGAGAGCCCGGCTTCATCAACGAGGACCAGTTGGTGAAGAACGATGCCGGTCTGGATGCCGCCGTGTTTCGTAGCGGCGATTTCGTGGGGTCTGACCGCTACAGCGTGCAGGATGAGACGCGGCTCTACCTCGCCCGTCTGGCCCGCATCACCGCCAGCAAAAGCAACGGCTATATCGTCAACCCCTGCGGCGAGATCGTGCTGAGCGTGTTGGGGGCCTTCTGCGTCATCGCCGATGTCGCCCCCTTCCATTGCGACACGCTGGAGGAAGCCCATCAGGCCGTGCGCGCCGCCACCCGCGCCCTGATGCGCGTCAATCTGATGGACAGCCTCTATGCCGCCGAGGTGCGCCGCACCAACCGCATCGGCGTGGGGCTGACGGGTGTGCATGAATTCGCGTGGAAGTTCTTTCAGGTGGGTTTCCGCGATCTGATCGCCCCGGATTTCGACGGCTATCGGCAGACGGCGCAGGCTGATCTGACAGAAGCCTCACCCGCCATCCGCGCGGCAGCCTTCTGGGAAACCCTTGGCTCGCTTTCTCGCGCAGTGCATACCGAAGCCGTGGACTATGCCGATGTGCTGGGCGTTTCCGTGCCCCACACCATGACCACCATCAAGCCCTCCGGCTCGGTCTCGAAACTGTTCGGCCTGACCGAAGGATGGCACCTGCCCTCGATGCTGCGCTACCTGCGCTGGGTGCAATATCGCGATGACGATCCGCTGGTCGAAGATTACGCCAAGGCCGGTTACCCGGTGCGCAAGCTGGAGGTCTACAAGGGCCACACCATCGTCGGCTTCCCCACCGCCCCGCTGATCACCACGCTGGAGGGGATCGAACCCCATCTGGTCACCGCCAGCGAGGCCAGCATGGAGGAGCAATTCGCCTGGCTGCAACTGGGCGAGAAATTCTGGCTGGAGGGCTTCACCGGCCACGATTGGCAGAACGGCAGCAAAGCCACCCCCGCCTATGGCAACCAGATCAGCTACACGCTGAAATATAGCCCTAGCCAGACCAGCTTCGCGCTGTTCGAGGCGATGCTGCGCCAGCATCAGCCCCATGTCCGCGCCTGCTCGGTGATGCCGCAGTCCGACGATCTGACGGCCTATGAATATCTGCCCGAGGAGCCCGTCGCCAAGGCCGAGTTCGAGCGTATCGCCCGCGCCATCCAGCGCACCACCCTGTCCGAGGACGTGGCGCGCGAGCATCTCGATTGCGCGACGGGTGCCTGCCCCATCGAATTCCGCGACGAAGCGGCGTGACCGCTGCCGCAGGGCCGCCCTCCCCGGGGCGCCCTGCGCAGGCCTTCCTATAGTGCTGGCCAAAATTCAATTTGCCGGTGGAGCCATCCATCTCCATCCTGCCCCGCAACAAGAACGGGCGCGAAGACACGCGCTCAGGGGGAGACCGGGAGCGCCTATGCTGACCACAGGGGCAAGATGCGTCGATTGTGAGGGCAACACCAGGGGCCCGGGCTGACGCGCCGCCCCCCCTATTCTCCCTTCGAAAGGCACGGTTCGACAAGGAGCCTCGGCATATGGGCCAGTCCACGTCTCTTTTCACCTTCTACGGCGATCCGCAGCGCGAAACCTCCGCGCCATCGCGCAAGACGAGCGCCACGCCACACCCCGCCACCTCCGGCATGCCCGAGGTGCCCTACGCCAATATTCCCAGCTTTCCGCAATTGCGCGCCTTTGCCTCGGTGGCGGAAACCCGCAGCGTCTCGCGCGGGGCGAGCGATCTGGCGCGCTCGCAACCGGCGGTTACGCAGGCCATCGCCAATCTGGAAAGCTGGTTCGGTGTGCCGCTGTTCCTGCGCCAGCGCAGCGGCCTGTTCCTGACCGAGGCGGGCATGATAGTGCATCACCGCGTGCAGCGCTATGTCTGCGACATGCGCGGCGCCCTGCTGGAATTCGGCGGCGAGCGCGGCTGGACCAGCGCCCATGCCGATGCCCTTGCCGGGCGGCTGACGCGCCCGCTGATCGTCACCCTGCTGCTGATCGATGAATTCGGCTCGCTGGTCCATGCCGCCAAGATGCTGCAACAGCGCGAGGCGACGCTGCGCAAGGCCGTCGGCAGCCTCGAATCCGAACTCGACGCGCCGATCTTCGATCGCGAGCCCCATGGCATCAGCACCAACCAGCAAGGCAAGCAGCTGGCCTCCCGCATGCGTCTGGCCATGCGCGAGCTGGAAGCCGCGCGCGAGGAGGTCAACGCCGGTTTCGGCGTGGAGAATGGCCGCATTCTGGTGGGCGCGATGATGCTGGCGGGCAATCACCTGCTGACCTCGGTGCTGCAAAGCTTCACCCGCGCCTATCCGCAGGCGCAGGTTTCAGTCACCAATGCCACCTATGACATGCTGCTCGATCGCCTGAAGCGCGGCTCGATCGATTTCGTGGTGGGGCTGCAAAACCGCCCTCCGGCCACAGACAATGTGCTGGAGCAGGTGATCGCCGCCGATCCCTTCGTGCTGGCCGTGCGCCGCGGCCACCCGCTGCTGGCGCAGGAAAAGGTCACCCGCAACGATCTGGCCCAATATGACTGGGTGCTTTCCGCCCCCGGCGCGATCCGGCGGCAGGCCTTCGAGGACCTCTTCGCGGGCATGGCCCGCCCCTTTGGCCGGGTCGAGACCCATTCGCTGGTGACGATCATGGCGCTGCTGGCTGACAGCAATGCGATCGCCGTTCTCACCCGCTCCGAACTACTGCTGGCCGAGGAGTTGGGGGACCGTCTGGCAGCGCTCGATTTCGGGCCTCTGGAGACGGAAAGCTGCGTGGCGATGATCACCCGCCGCGGCTGGCTGCCCACGCGCTTGCAGACCGCCTTCGCCCATGCCTTGCGCGGGCTGGATCGGGAGCCGGGCAGTCTTTCGCCTTTCGAAAGCGCTTTGTTGAGGGGGTAAAAGGGGCTGGAAGAAGGGAGAATGCAAGGGGGCTTTGTTGGTTGCATGTCTCAAGAGGAATGCCCGGCCCCCTCGCATATCCTCTTGAAACCGTCATCCCGCGACCAAGACGAAAACGCCCAATTTCAGCCACGCTGACAACGATCTTCTGCATAAAACCCTCATGCCTCGGCATCGGCTTCCCCCGCACGGAAGGATCAATTGCCCCATTCGGTTCTTTCACAAGCACGCCTCGAATGTCTCGGGGATATTCCTGCCTCTCCAGCCGAAAGGACTTTCCATGAGGATTGATCGCAAGCTTACCGCCACCGCCCTGACCGGTCTGGCTCTGGCCGCCACCATCGGCATGGCCGCACCTGCCTCGGCTCAGGTCACGCATGAAACGCAGGAGCAGCACAGCACCCGCACCAGCACCACCGTTCCGGGCAATGTCTCGACCAACAAGGTGAAGGTGGTTCATGTGAAGAAGCATGTGGCCGCGCCCGCCAAGCCCGCCCCGGGTTCCACCGTGCACACCACCGTGACCAAGACGGAGCATCGCGCCGCGTCGAGCCAGTCCGGCCAATAAAAATTTCATGTAAAATCGATCGTCACGGGGCATGATGCCTCGTGGCGATTGCGCGAAACAGGCCGCCCGGGCCTGACTTGTCCGTAAGGCAAACCGCCTTGAACGGTCCGTTTTCGCGCGGACGGCAAAAGCTGTCAGAATTTAACGCTTAATTTCATTCTCTGCGCCAAGGTATGGCTCAACCGCCATCCCCCCAACGGCTCAGGCAATGCACGTCGATCTCACCACGCTCTATCTTCTCGTCATCGGCACGCTGCTGGTCAGCGCGGCCATGACGCTGTGGGAGCGTAAAATTCGCCCTGAACACCGCGATGCCATGGGCTTTTGGGCGGCGGGTTACACGGCTCTGGCAGCGGGCTGCCTGGCCGCGACGGATCGCCATATGCTGCCCGGTGTTTGCGGTGCGGCCACCAGCAATCTCATCATCATGACCGGCTATTTGCTGATTCTCGAAGGCGTGGCTGCATTGAACGGCCGTCGACATCGGATCGCTTCCGCCGGCTTGCTGGCCGGCATTGCGGTGGCCTGGTGCGTGGCCGGAACGCGCTGGCAGGGGCTGGTGTGGGACTATGTCTCGGCCCTGCCCATCGCGCTGGTCAGCGCCGCGACCATGCGCGAGGTCCTGCTCTGCCATCCTCTCAAACATTTGCGGGCACGGCGGGTTATCGTCGTCACCACGGCCAGCTATGCCTTGCTCTATGCAGGCCGAGCCTTGCTGCTGCCTTTCCTGACCCAGGCCTTTGGCCCGGGTTTTATGGCCATGGCCAGCGCGGTGACGATGTATGGCGGCGTGCTCTATTCCGTGGTGCTGCCCATGGCGCTGCTGACGCTGATCCGCGAGGAAGCCCATGACCGCCTGCTCCGCGCCTCGCTGACCGATTATCTGACCGGCCTCGGCAACCGCCAGTGGTTCTTCGAGCAAGGCGCGCGTCTGCTGGGCGAGCCGCATCGCTCGCTCTCGCTGCTGGCCTTCGATATGGACCATTTCAAGGCGATCAATGACCGCCATGGCCATGCCACGGGCGATGAGGTGCTGCGCAGCTTCGCCCGCATTGCCCGCAAGCTTCTGGGCCCTGACGCCGTTCTCGCCCGCATCGGCGGCGAGGAATTTGCCGCCCTTCTGCCCGATTGCGACGGCATGCAGGCCCGCCGCATCGGTCAGGCCGTGGTGCAGCATTTCGCCGACCATGCCTCGATCACCGCCCACGGCCTTGCGGTGCATGCCACGGTCAGCATCGGTCTGGCCGATATGGCGATCGGCCTGCGCACCAGCGAAAGCCGCGCCGAGGACGATCTGGCGGCGCTGCTCTCGGCGGCGGATCGCGCGCTTTATGCGGCCAAGGCTCGCGGACGCAACCGGGTGGAAAGCGCCGTGCTGGCCCCTCTGCCCC
The DNA here is from genome assembly GCF_017163935.1 of Novosphingobium terrae. Taxonomy (NCBI): domain Bacteria; kingdom Pseudomonadati; phylum Pseudomonadota; class Alphaproteobacteria; order Sphingomonadales; family Sphingomonadaceae; genus Novosphingobium; species Novosphingobium terrae. The sequence goes on from NZ_JABVZR010000001.1 coordinate 2,054,845, forward strand.
GCGTCTCTTTCGGCTGAGCGTCAGGCCTTGCAGACAGGCGCTTGACGCGGCAGGCGTCGCGTGATTTCACGGCGCCGTGACTGACCAACCCCGCTCCGACTCGTCGTCTGAAAACCGTCCCCACGCCAAGGCCGAGGCCAAAGCGGAAGTGCGCGCTGCCGAAGCCGCTGCCATCAGGCGGCGCTGGATCACGCTGGGCGAGGTGCTGGCGGTGGTGGCCGTGATCATCTCCGCCCTGACTTTGTGGAACAATTGGAGCGAGCGGCATGACAGCGATGCTGTCAAACATGCCGATGCCGCCAAGGCCTCGGCGCGGGCGGGCACGCTGCTGCTGGTCGCGATCAATTCGGGCAAGAGCGAGCTGGTGCTGAAACCCGGCTCGCCGGATCAGTCGGTGCAAAGCCAGGAGATCGCTTTCCCCACCGCGCTGAGCGTCGCCCAGGCCCAGACCACCGGCGAGCCGCGCATCGAGGCGACATGGTTCGAAAGCGCGCTCAAGACGGCGCGTGGGCAAGCGAATATGCCCGATGACAGCCGGGGCGACGAACGCCTGCCCGTGGTCATCACCACCCATTTTCTGGTCGATGGCGATCCGCATGAGGATGTTGCCATTTACGACATCGGCTACAGCATCGCCGGTCGCTGGCTGGGCGGACACAGCGTGACCTTGCGCGGTGTTTCGCTGGTGTCGCGGGTCAAGGCCGATCATGCGCAGGCCGCGCTGGATGCGCGCTGGAACCGCCTGTTCCCGCAAAAATAACGCGGGCGTCGCCGAGCGACCACCCGCGCTGTTATACGTTCAAGCGGTGTGGGGCTGTGGCGCCTGCTCAGCCAGATCGGCTTGACCGATCCATGCCAGCCGGTTGCTGTCCTCAGTCGTGTTTTCGGTGAGACGCCTGGGGCGCCCCAGCAGATAGCCCTGCGCTTCCTGACAGCCCTGCTCGCGCAGGAAGGCCAGTTGCTCCACGGTTTCCACGCCCTCGGCCAGCACAGGGATGCTCAGGCTCTCGCCCAGCGCCAGCACGGCGCGCACGATGGCCGCCGATTGCGGCGCCTGATCCAGCTCGGTCATGAAGGAACGGTCGAGCTTGATCTTGTCGAAGGGGAAAGCCCGCAGCGTCGAGAGCGATGAATAGCCCGTGCCGAAATCATCCATCGCCACGCCGATCCCCATCCCCTTGAGCTGACGCAGGATGTGGGTGGTGCGCTCCAGATCGGTGATCATCGCGGTTTCGGTGATCTCCAGCTCCAGCCGTGAGGGCGACAGGCCGCTTTCCAGCAGCACCTGAAGCACAAAGCCCGGCAGATCGACATGCGCCAGCTGCACCGGCGAGAGGTTCACCGCGATCTTGTGCGGCTCGCTCCATGCCGCAGCCTCACGGCAGGCGGTGCGCAGCACCCATTCGCCCAGCGGCAGGATCAGCCCGCATTGCTCGGCCAGCGGAATGAACTGGTCGGGCGAGACCGAAGTGCCATCAGGCCGGTTCCAGCGCAGCAGCGCCTCATAGCCGGTGATCTCGCCCGTGCGGACCGAGGCCTGAACCTGCCAATGCAGGCTGAACTCTTCGTTATCCAGCGCCTCGCGCAGCTCCTTGACCATGCGGCGGCGGTCGCGCACGGCCTTGTCCATCTCCTCCTCATAGAAGCAGACATCGGTGGAGATCGAGGATTTGGCGCGATACATCGCCAGATCGGCATTGTTGATCAGCGTCGAGGTTTCCTCGGCATCCTGAGGCCAGATCGCCACGCCGACGCTGAGCCCGCAGGAGATCTTGCCGTCATCCATATCCATCGGCGTGGTAACAGCCTCACGCAGGCGGTCGATCAGATCGAGCGCCGCGTCGCGTTCCGGCAGAGGCATCAGGGCAATAAATTCGTCGCCACCAAGACGCGCCACGAATTCGCCGGGGCGCAGCGTGGCCTTCATCCGCTCGGCGATATGGATCAGCAGGCGGTCGCCCACGGCATGGCCATGCGTATCGTTCACCTCCTTGAACCGGTCGAGATCGATCGAGAGCAGCGCCAGATCGCCCTGAGCAATGCCCGGTGCCGTCTGCCGCTCAAGCCAGTCGAGGAAGGAGGCGCGGTTGGGCAGACCGGTCAGGCTGTCATTGCGGGCCAGATGGGCGATCCGCTTCTCCTGCGCCAGACGCGCGCGCAGATCGCGCACGGCATAGATCAGATGAGCGGGCTTGCGCCTTTCATCCCGGCGCAGCGCCACCTCGACAGGGATCTCGGCCTGATGCGCGTTGAGCATGCTCAGCTGGGTCAGGCTGCTGGCAGAGACCGTATCGATGGCTGGCAGCCAGTTTTCCAGCGGATTGCCAAACATCACCTCCTGAGGCACGCCCGCCAGAGCCGCGAAACCGGCATTGGCGGCCAGGATCACGCCCTCACGCACCACGACCATGCCATCGACACTGCCCTCAAGCAGCTCATCGAGGCTGCGCCGGGATTCCGCGCGCGATTGCAGGTCCAATGCATGGCTGGAAACACCCGTGCCCAGGATCAGCAGACCGATCCCGGCCACGGCAAAGGCCATCACCACCGTCGCGTCGCCGCCATTGAGTTGGCCGCCCATCGGCGCAAAAGGCACGATGGTCATGGCCGCCATGCCGGTGAAATGCAGCACGACAATGCTGGCCACCATCAGCGCGACGGCGCCGTAAAGCGTGCCCTCACGCCCGGCGGCGCGCGCCTGCCGGAACGCCAGAGCGCCCAGCACCACCGCGCCCAGCACCGATCCGGCAAGGACAGCGGTATCCCACAGCACGGCACCGCGCACCGCAAAGGCCGCCATGCCGGTGTAATGCATCACCGTCACCGCCAGACCGAAAATCACCCCGCCGATCTCTCCCGACCAGCGCCCCTCACGCGCGCCGACCGACAGCGCCAGCCCGCTGCCCAGAATGGCCAGCACCAGCGAAAGCCCCGTCAGCAGCGGTTCGTAAGTCACTGCGGCACCGGGGCGATAGGCCATCATCGCCACGAAATGGGTGCACCAGATGGTGGCGCCCGTCGCCACGCCACCCATGAAGATCCAGGCCGGAGCGGCGCTGCGCTCGGCATAGCGCAGGCGGCGGAACAGGCCGAAGGTGATGGTCGAGCCGACGAGGCAGAGGAAGGCAGCCAGGGCCACCAGCCACAGATTATGCTCCTGCGTCAGGCACATAAGGAAGCGCATGAAAGGGGGATCTCACGGATGATAGATATGTCCGCATCCCTATCGGACGGCCGTGGTAAAGATTTTTTAAATAACACAACATTTTACATCGCTACGGATTTTCCCTTGGGGTCAAAACGTAATGTTCGGCGGCAAGGGCTTGATCCCCTTGCATTTCGCCAGCTTTCTGCCTCATCCGGTCGCGCGGCGGAAACTGCTGCGCCGCAGCAACGTTTGTCCGGCATGATCGATCATCTCGCCACCATGTTGAACGGCCTTCCTGATTGGATGCGGCAGGGTTTTGTCGCTCTGGTGGCAGGGGCTGCCGGGGCGCTGGTCGCTCTGGCGATCCACCGGGTGATGTTCCGTGTGCTGCAGCGGATCACCGCGCGCACCGCCAGCCAGTCGGATGACATCATCGTCAGGCATATCCGCCGCCCCACGCGCTGGGCCTTTGTGGCGCTGGGGATCGTGCTGGCCGCCCGGCAGGCCCCGGCGCTCAAGGACTTTTGGGACAGCATTTCCGGCTTTGTGATGCCGCTGCTGACCGGCTGGATCGCCATCGCCATCCTCAACGCGCTGGTCGAGGCGATGACCCTTCACGCGGACATCACCGTGGAGGACAACCGACAGGCCCGGCGGCGGCGGACACGTTTGGGCATTTTCGGGCGGATCATCACCTTCGTCATCGTCTTTCTGGTGGTGGCGCTGATGCTGTTCTCGGTGCCCGGCGTGGCCAAGGTGGGCGCCACGCTGATGGCTTCGGCGGGTCTGGCCGCTCTGGCGGTGGGTGCTGCCGCGCAGCCTGCGTTGAAAGCGCTGATTGCCGGCTTCCAGATGGCACTGACCGAGCCGATCTCGATCGACGATGTGGTGATCCTCGATGGTGAATGGGGCCGGATCGAGGAAATCCGCACGACCTATGTCGTGGTGGTGCTGTGGGATCAGCGGCGGCTGGTGGTGCCCACCAACCGCTTTCTGGAAGAAACCTTCCAGAACTGGACCAAGACCACCTCGCAATTGCTGGGCACGGTGATGCTCTATGTCGATCACACGATCGACGTGCCCAGGCTGCGCGCCGAATACACCCGCCAGATTGAGGCGCATCGCTTGTGGGATCGCCGCGCCCAGGTGCTTCAGGTGACCGATTGCAAGGAAATGACCCTCGAAATCCGCCTGCTGATGAGCGCCAAGGATGGTCCGACCCTGTTCGATCTGCGCTGCGCCCTGCGCGAAGGCATGATGGATTACATCCGCCGCGAGATGCCCGAGGCGCTCTCCCGCCGCCGCACCCAGCAGATTGCGCCGGTCGATATCACCCCCAGCCCCGCTCTGGCCGAACTGTTCTCGGCCAGACGGTCTGTGGACCAGAGCTGAGGCCGCCAATCCTTGCCACCAGCCTGCGCCTGCCCTTAAAGATACCCCGTCACGCAGCACGGCGAACGGAGACAAGTGTTGGAAATCGTATCGATCGTGTTGTTTTTCCTGCTCGCCGTGGTGGTGAGCGGCGCGATCTCGCGCATGTTGCCGGTTTCGGTGCCTACGCCTCTGGTGCAGATCGTGCTGGGGGCCGTGATCGGGCTTTCCGCCGCGCATCGCGTCGAGCTTGATCCCGATCTCTTCCTGCTGCTGTTCCTGCCGCCGCTGCTGTTTCTCGATGGCTGGCGCATTCCCAAGGACGCGCTGTTCAAGGACGTGGCGACCGTCACCGAACTGGCCTTCGGGCTGGTGCTGATGACGGTGGTGGGCGTGGGCTTTCTGGCCCATTGGCTGATCCCCGCCATGCCTCTGGCGGTGGGGCTGGCGCTGGCTTCGGTGATCTCGCCCACGGACCCCATTGCGGTTTCGGCCATAGCCGCGCGCGTGCCTTTTCCCCGGCGGCTGATGCATATTCTGGAGGGGGAATCGCTGCTGAACGATGCTTCCGGGCTGGTGTGCCTGCGCTTTGCCGTGGCCGCCGCGCTGACAGGCAGCTTTTCGGCCAGCAGCGCGATCCTCAGCTTTCTGTGGACGGCGGGCATCGGGCTGGCGGCGGGCGCGGCGGTCACGCTGGGCGTCTCCTTCGCGATGAGCCGCTTCACCCGCCGCTGGGGTGAGGACATTGGCGCGCAGATCCTTGTCAGCCTGCTGATCCCCTTCGGTGCCTATCAGCTGGCCGAACACCTCCATGCCTCGGGCATTCTCGCGGCGGTCAGCGCCGGGGTGACGATGACCTTTGCCGAAATCTCGCGGCAGGCTATGGCCGCCACCCGCATGCGGCGCAATTCGGTGTGGGACATGATCCAGTTCACGCTGAACGGCGTGATCTTCGTGCTGCTGGGTGAGCAATTGCCCGCCATTCTGGGCGATGCGCGCCATACGGTGGCGATCACCGGGCACGACAATCCGTGGTGGCTGGGGCTTTACACCATCATCATCGTGGCTGCGCTCGCCGGGCTGCGGCTGTTGTGGGTGGTGGTGTCGCTCAAGCTGACGCTGCTCAAGCGGCGGCGGCAGGGCGTGACGGGTCCCAAGCCGCAGGCCCGGCTGATCCTGGCGATGTCCTTCGCGGGAGTGCGCGGTGCGATCACGCTGGCCGGTGTGATGACCTTGCCGCTGACCCTGCATGATGGCACGCCCTTCCCCGCGCGCGATCTGGCGATCTTCCTCTCTGCCGGGGTGATCCTGCTGTCCATGCTGGTGGCCAGCGTGGCGCTGCCGGTGCCGCTCAAGGGACTGGACCTGCCGCCCGAACCCTCCGAGCAGGCCGAGGAAGACAGCGCCCGCATTGCTCTGGCCGAAGCCGCCATCCGTGCCGTCGAGCGCCAGCAGAAGGACTGGAGCGACACCGGCACACAGGTCGATCTCTATGCCGAGGTCGGCGGGCAAGTGGTGGATGCCTATCGCGAGCGGATCGAGGGCCTGCGCGATGAAAATCCCCAAACCCTGCGCAACCGGGCCCGGCTGGTCAGCACGCTGCATCTGGTGGCGGTGAAGGCGCAGCGTCAGTTGATGCATGATCTGCTGCGCGAACGCCGCATCGGCAGCGAGATCGCCCGCAAGCTGACGCGCGAACTCGATCTGGTGGAAACCCGGCACCGAGGATGAACCGGCGAGGATGACTTAACGGTTCAAAGCCGTCGGCAGATTCCAGCCATAATGCACGGCGGCCATGCGCAGCGCGAAACAGGCACAGCCGCCCGCCACGGCCACGATGCGCGGATCGAGTTTGGTTAAACGCCCACACACCACGATCAGCGCGCCGACCATCGCCGCCACGGCATAGATATCGGCGCGCAGCACGCGCGGCACCTCATTGAGCACCAGATCGCGCATGGCACCACCGCCCACGCCGCTCAGCGTGCCCAGAAAGATCGCCGGGATGGGGTGGACCTGATGCTCCAGCGCCTTTTGCGTGCCCGCAACAGCTGCCAGCGATAGTCCCGCCGCATCGAGCGCCACCACCAGCGGCAAAGCCCCCTTGCCCAGCGAGGCATGGAACAGCCAGGCCACCATGGCCGCCGCGATCACCACAAGGCTGTAATGCCAGTCTGCCACGGCAGCAGGGCGCCCTTGAGCGATCAGCACATCGCGCAAAACGCCACCGCCCAGCCCGGTCAGAAAGGCGACAACCAGCAACCCCACCGGATCGAGCCCCGCTGCCACACCCGCCAAAGCGCCCTCGGCGGCAAAGACGAAGGTGGCGCCGATATCCGCCGTGCGGACGATGCCGCGCACCATGGCCGCTTTCGTGCTCATGGACCGAAGTCCGGCGGCGTGCCCAGCAAGCCAGCGGCATAGGCATCGGGGCTGGTGTCGCCAGGATCGGTCAGGCTGGAATAATCATGCGCGCAGATGGCGGCCATCAAGGCTTTGTCATCGGGGTTTTGGGGGTCACGCCAATCATCGTCGGGGCCTGACAAGACCCGGGCACGCGCACCATGCTCACGCCATATCGTGAGGCTGGGGAGGCGAAAACGAAGCGCGGGGCACTCCACCTCGACATGGCCAAGAACCTTGCGGGCGCCCGGGTGCATGCGCTCGATCGAGACCATGCTGACCTGAATGACGCCCTTAACCGCCGGTTTCACGGAATCCCGATCGATCCCGGCCACACGCGCCTGATCGCCCTGCCCCAGCCTGCCGGTCATCAGCCAATGGCCAGCATAAGCGCTTTGCGCCCAGAACAGGCAGAGTGTCGCCAACACCGCCGCGCCGCATCGGCCATGGAAGAACCTTCCCCTCATGCAGCAAGACTATCGGTGGCGACGCTCTCCGGCAAGGTGGGGACAAAGGCCTGAATGGAGCCAAAGTACACTGCGGGCCCGCTTGCCTCACCGCCGCGATCCTGCCTATAGCTTGGCCATGAGCTTGTCTTTCCGCGCCTTGTCGCCCTTTGTCGCCACGCTGGCCCTGCCTCTGCTGATGGCCCAGCTTCCCGCCAGCGCTGCCGCTCCGGTGCGCAAAGCCGCCGCGGCCAAGCCTGCCGCTGCCGCTGCGCCGGTGAAGGCCAGCTCCGCCATCATCGCGCTGCCGCTCAACCCGGTGCTGCCCGAAGCCCAGCGCCTGTGCGAGGCCAGAACACCCGAGGGTCTGGGCTATTCCGTGCTGCGCCCGACAACCGGCAACAAGCCTGCCGAAGCTGATTATGTGCTGGTGAACTACATCGGCTATCTGGCCGCGACCGGCGCCGTCTTCGACCAGAACATGCACACCCCTTTCCCTGTCAATGGCGTGGTCCCCGGCTTTTCCAAGGGCCTGCAGATGATGACCAAGGGCAGCATCGCCCGCTTCTGCATCCCCGCCGCCATGGGCTATGGCGCCGAGGCTTCTGGCCCGATCCCGGCCAATTCGGACCTCGTTTTCCAGGTCGAGCTGGTCGATTACAAGACCGCCGCAGAGGTCGATGCCATGCGCAAGGCTCAAGAAGCTCCGGCCCCGGCTCAGGAGCCGGCCCAGCCTGCCGCTCCTCAGAAGTAAGCGCTTCTTGCCCCGGGGGTGATGCAGATCACCCCCGTTGGGTATGGTTCCAGCCCCGGATCAGATCGATCAGCGCCCGCAGCCCTGCGGGCACATGCCGACGCCCGGGATAATAGAGGCACAGGCCGGGATAGGGCGGGCACCAGTCCTCCAGCACCGGCACCAGTTGGCCAGCGGCGATATGCTCGCGCACCGACCATTCGCTGAGATAGGCGAGGCCCACGCCCGCCAGCACCGCCTCCAGCATCAGCGTCATCTCATCGAGCGTCAGCGCACCGCCGACATCGACCTCCACCTTTTCGCCGCGCTTTTCGAACTCCCAGCGCCAGATGCCGCCGCTGGCCATGCGGGCGCGGATGCATTGATGCTGCAGCAGATCTTCGGGCACCTGAGGCGTGCCTCTGCCCGCCAGATAGTCGGGCGTGGCCACCACCAGCATGCGGATGTCGCCGCCGATGGGCACGGCGATCATATCCTGAGGCACGGCCTCGGCGATGCGGATGCCTGCGTCGAAACCCTGCCCGACGATATCGACCAGCCGCCCTTCGGTTACCAGCGTGACCTGCATATCGGGATAGCGCTTGAGGTAATCCAGAATGATCGGCGTCAGGATCATCCGCGCCGCGCCTGCCGAGGTGTTGATCTTCAGCGTTCCCGCTGGCGTGTCGCGATGGCTGTTGATGCCCTCGATCGCGCCGCCGATGGCCGCCAGAGCAGGCGCGATGCGGGCAATAAACTGCTCTCCCGCATCGGTGGGCGAAACGCTGCGCGTGGTGCGGTTGAACAGCCGCACGCCGAGGCGGGCCTCCAGCGCCGCCACCGCATGGCTGAGCGCCGAGGTGGACATGCCCAGTTCCGTCGCCGCCGCGCGAAAGCTGCCCAGCCGGGCGACGGCGCTGACGGCCTCATATTCGGTCAAACCGGTCCTAGCGGCCATTATCCCAAATCCTGCATCACTTCATGCCATTCTATCCGGCTTATCCACACAATGCCAGAGATCTAAATCAGGGTCACCGCAACAGGAGACCTATCATGACCCTGATCGACCAAATCTATATCGATGGCGCCTTCGTTACCCCGCATGGCGAGGAACTGTTCGACCTCTACAACCCCGCCACCGCTCAGGTGATCGGGCAGGTGCGCCTTGCCGATGAGGTGGACGCCCGCAGCGCCATCGCGGCGGCCAGGCGCGCTTTCGCCAGCTTCTCGCGCAGCACCAAGGCAGAGCGCATCACCCTGCTCCACCGTCTGGCCGAGGCGCTGGAAGTCCGCCGCACCGATCTGATCGAGGCGGTGATCAAGGAATATGGCGCCCCCATGTCCCGCTCGGCCTGGATGGCGGATTATGCCGTGAGCGCCTTCCGGATGGCGGCCCAAATGTTGGAAAGCTACGACTTCACCCGCCAGATCGGCACGGCCCGCGTCACCATGGAGCCGCTGGGTGTCGTCGGCATCATCACGCCATGGAACGCCAATGCCGGATTTATCGCGGGCAAGTTGGCGATGGTGATCGCCTCGGGCTCAACCTGCGTGATCAAGCCCAGCGAGATGAGCGCAATCCAGACGCAGATCGTCACCGAGGCGCTGCATGAGGCTGGCGTTCCCGCTGGTGTGTTCAACATCGTGACCGGGCGCGGCGATGTGGTCGGCGCAGAGATCGCGGCGCATCGCGATGTGGCCAAGCTCTCCTTCACAGGCTCGACCGCCACGGGCCGCGCGATCCTGCGCGCCGGGGCCGAGAGCTTCAAGCGCGTGACGCTGGAACTGGGCGGCAAATCGCCGATGGTGGTGCTTGAGGATGCCGATTTCGCTCAGGCCATCCCCTTCGCGCTGAATTCCGGGTTCCTGAACAGCGGTCAGGCCTGCATTGCAGGATCGCGCATTCTGGTCCCCGCCAGCCGTCTGGCCGAGTTCGAGGCGGGCATGCGCGAAGCCGTCGCCAGCTTCCCCTCGGGCGATCCGCGCGATCCGGCCACGGTGATCGGCCCGATGGTCAGCGCGCGGCAGTGGGAGCGTGTGCAGTCCTATATCACCAAAGGCCTGGAGGAAGGCGCCCGCCTGCTCTCCGGCGGCGAGGGGCGGCCCGAAGGCACGCGGGATGGCTGGTTCGTCAAACCCACGATCTTCACCGATGTGCGCAACGATATGACCATCGCGCGTGAGGAAATCTTCGGCCCCGTCCTCTCGATCATCCCCTATGAGGGTGAGGAACAGGCCATCGTCCTCGCCAATGACACCGACTATGGCCTGCACGCCTATGTCGCCGGGCGGGATGAAAACCGCGCTCGCGCCGTGGCGGACCAGCTTGTGGCGGGCCGCGTGATCATCAATGCCGCGCCCATGGAGATGAGCGCGCCCTTCGGCGGCTTCAAGCAATCGGGCATCGGGCGCGAGGGCGGCACCTTCGGGCTGGAAGCCTTCCTTGAACCCAAGGCCGTGATGGGCTGAACAACGGGCGCCGCGCGGGTGATCGTGCGGCGCCTTCCCTTCCGTTTGATATCGAAACGCTTTACACGCTTCGCCGCAACACGAGGGAAGCAAGCGCGATCATGGCCGACATCGACACTCCACCTATCCGGGAAGGGATCACATTCGGCCCGTTCTCGCTGTTCCCGGGCGAGCGGCTGCTGACCCTGGACGATGCCCCGGTGGAGATCGGCGGGCGCTCGCTGGACCTGCTGATCGTGCTGACCGAGCAGCCCGGGCGGGTGCTGTCCAAGCGCGATCTGCTCAAGCGCGTGTGGAGCGATGTGGTGGTCGAGGATGGCAGCCTGCGTTTCCATATGGCGGGCCTGCGCAAGCTGCTGGGCGATGGCAAGGATGGCGCGCGCTATATCGCGACGCAGGTGGGCGTGGGTTACGCTTTCGTCGCCAAGGTGGAGCGGCATGGGCCTGCGGTGTCGCCTGTTGCTGCCCCTGCCGCGCCGCTTGAACCGGTCACCGCGCCGTTGAACCTGCCCCAGCGCCTGCCCCTGCTGATCGGGCGTGAGCGCGATATCGATCTGTTGCAGCAGCGGGTCGCCCGGACGCCGCTCTTCACCATCGTCGGGCCGGGTGGCGTGGGCAAAACCTCGCTGGCGGTCGAGATGGGGCATCTGCTGGCCGATAGCTTCCAGCAACAGGTCGCCTTTATCGATTTCAGCATGCTGGAGAACCCCGAACTGGTGCCCGGCATGCTGGCTGGCGGCATGGGGCTGGCCGTGCAGGGCGCCGACCCGCTGGCCGCCATTCTGGGCCATTTGCGCGACCGCCCCTTCCTGCTGCTGCTCGACAATTGCGAGCATCTGATCGAGCAGGTCGCCCTGCTGGTCGAACGTTTGATCGAGGCCGCGCCGCAGCTGCGCATCCTTGCCACCTCGCGCGAGCCCTTGCGTGTGCGCGGCGAGCATATCCACCGCCTCGATGCGCTCACCTGCCCCGAGGATGAACCCACCCTCACCACCGAAGCCATTCTGGCCTCCCCGGCGGTGCAATTGCTGCGCGACCGTGCTTGCGCTGCCGACAGCTCACTGCGGATCGACGATGAGGCCGCCCGCCTGATGGCGATGATCTGCCACCGTCTGGACGGCATGGCACTGGCGCTCGAACTGGCCGCCGGGCGCATTGCCACCCACGGGCTGCACGCCGCCGCGCGCCAGTTGGAGGAGCGCTTCAGCCTTGGCTGGGCCGGGCGACGCACCGCCCTGCCACGCCAGCAGACACTTCAGGCCATGCTCGACTGGAGCTATGACCTTCTCACCGAGGCCGAGCGGATCGTGCTGGAGCGGCTCTGCGTCTTTGTCGGTCCCTTTTCGGTTGATGCCGCGCTGGAGGTGGTGGCCGACGCTGCTTTGGGCAGCGACAGCGTGGTGGCTGCGCTGGATGAACTGGTCGCCAAATCACTGATCGCGCCGGATCGCGCACGGGGAGCAAGTAACCGGGGCGCAGGCAGCTATCGCCTGCTGGAAATGACCCGCGCCTATGCCCGCCAGAAGCTGCAGGCCCGGGGCGATGAGGCCTTCAACGCCACCGCCCGCCGCCACGCTGCCTATTTCCTCGCCGAACTGGAGGCCATCGCGGCTCAGGATGAGGATGTGTTGCAGGACCCGCGCCCGCTGCGCCAGCAATTGGGCAACATCCGCAGCGCTCTGGACTGGAGCTTCGGCCCCGAAGGCAATCGCCGCATCGGCGTGCGCCTGGCCGCCGCCAGCACGGTGATCTTCCTCAATCTGTCGCATTATGCCGAATGTCAGGGCTGGTGCGCCCGCGCTCTGGACGAGATCGAGGAGACCCAGCGCGGCACCGCGCTCGAAATGGAGCTGCAAGGCGCTTTGGGTCTGGCTCTGATGTTCAGCCGGGGCAGCACGCGCGCCGCAGGGCAAGCCCTGTCGCGCGCGCTTGAGGTGGCCACCGCGCTGGATGATCCATGGGGCCAACTGCGCATGCTGGGCCGCCTGCATATCTACCACGAGCGGATCGGCGATTGCGCCATCACCATGGAGCATGCCCGCCGCGCCGTCGCCATCGCCGACACCATGGAGGAGGCCGAGGCGATCGGCGTGGCCCGTTCGCTTTCGGGCATCTCGCATTATCTGGCGGGCGATCAGCGGCAGGCGCGCAAGGATTTGCAGCTTTCGCTGGCGGTCTGCCCGGTGCTGAGCCGCAACCGCATGCTCTACTATGGCTTCGATCACCGCAACCGCTCGACCATCGGTCTGGCGCGCAGCCTGTGGCTGTCTGGCCATGCGGAACGCGCCATCGCCATGAGCCAGCAGGCCGTCGATCTGGCGATAAGGCTCGATCAGCCGGTGACCTTGTGCATTGCGCTGATCTGGCAATTCGCGCTGCATCTCTGGCGGGATGATCTGGATGCGGCGGAAGAGGCTTTGGCCAGTTTTGCCGAATGCGCTCAAACCAATGCGCTGGGGCCTTATATCATCGCTGCCGAAGGATTCCACGCCGATCTGGCCATTCGCCATGGCAAGGGGGGCCCCGCCATCGAGGCGGTGGAGCAAAGCCTCGCCCAGCTTCGCGCGACGCGCTATGAATTGCTGACCACCAATTTCTCGATGGTTCAGGCTCGCGGCCTGTTGCTGGACAAGCGCTGGCGGGAAGCCGCAACGCTGATCGATGACACCATGGCCCGCTGCACCAGCATCGGCGAGGGTTTCGCCATGCCCGAATTGCTCGGCCTGAAAGCCCGGATTGCCGAGGCATCAGGCCAGGAGCCGATCCCCATTCTGGAACAGGCTCTGGCCCTCAGTCAGGAACAGGGCGCCGAGGCCTGGGTGCTGCGAACAGGTATCGCGCTGGCCTCGCGACACGCCAGCCAAGGCCGTCCCAAAGAAGCAGCCCGCCAGTTGGAAGCCGTGTTGGCCTCTCTCACTGGCGAGCCGGATAAGGTGGAACTCGGCCGGGCGCATGATCTGGTGGCGTCCTTCAACGCCACCAACACGCCCGGCTAAACGTTCAGCTCTTGGTCGGCAGGGCGTAGGCGATCACCGTGTCGCCGCGATCCTTGGAGTCACGCGCGCCGCCAGCTGAGATCACCACATATTGCTTGCCGTTCTGCGGCGCGATGTAGCTGATCGGGGTGCCCTGACTGCCCACCGGCAGGCGGGCCTTCCACACCACCTTACCGCTGCGCTGATCAAAGGCGCGCAGATAATAGTCCTGCGTGGCGGCGAAGAACACCAGACCGCCCTGCGTCGCCAGCGAGCCGCCGATGGTCGGCATGCCCACAGGCATCGGCGCGCTCATGCGGATACCGAAGAGGCGCGTGTCCTCCACCGTGCCCAGCGGCACCTGCCAGACGATCTTCTGCGTCTTCATGTCGACCGCCGTCAGCGAGCCATAGGGCGGCTCCTGACAGGGAATGCCCAGCGGCGAGAAGAAGCGGTTCTTCAGCACCGAATAGGGCGTGCCCATCAGCGGCACGGCGCCCATACCGGCATTGACGCTTTCATTGCCGTTGGATTCCTTGGCCTTCTTGGCCTGAGGCATCATATGCACCCAAAGCCCCAGACGCATATCGTTGACGAACAGCAGCGAGCGCGTGGGATCATAGGACAGACCGCCCCAGTTCATGCCACCCAGCGAACCGGGGAAGCTGAGCGAGTAATCCGTGCCCGGCGAGGTGAACAGCCCATCGTAACGCATGCCCTTGAAGGTGATGCGGCAGGCGAGCTGGTCGAAGGGAGTCATGCCCCACATATTGCTCTCACGCAGCACAGGCGCGCCGATCTGCGGCATGCCGGTGGAGAGCGGCTGGGTGGTGGGATAATGCTCGCCGGGGATCGGGCCGGGCTTGACCGGAATGTTGGTCACCTGCGTCAGCGGCTTGCCGGTCAGGCGGTCCAGCACGAAAAGCTGGCCCATCTTGGTGCCGATCACCAGAGCAGGCACCTTGCTGCCATCCGGCTTGGTGAAATCGAACAGCGTGGGCTGCATCGGCACGTCATAATCCCACAGATCGTGGTGGACGGTCTGATAATGCCAGCGCTCGCGGCCCGTGGTGGCATCGACGGCAAGGATCGAGGCGCCATAGGTCTCGTCTTCCTTCGTGCGCGGCACACCCCACAGGTCGATGGCGGCGCTGCCCACCGGCATGATCACGCTGTTGGTGAGCGCGTCATAGGTCATCGGCGCCCAGACATTGGGGGTCGAGCGGACATAGGTCTTGCCCTTGGCAGGCGCGGCATGATCCATGGGATTGCCCGGATCGAAGGCCCATTTCATCTTGCCGGTGATGACGTCAAAACCGCGCATCACGCCGCCGGGCATATCGAGCGCAACGTTATCCGCCACACGGCCACCGACCACAACGGTGGTGCCAGCCAGTGTGGGCGGCGAGGTCAGCTGATAAAGTGGGCTTTTGGCATCACCCAAGCCCTCTTTCAGGTCGATCTTGCCGTGATCACCGAAATCGGCGCAGAGCTGGCCGGTGTCGGCATCCAGCGCCACCAGCACCGCATCGATGGTGTTCATAAAGATGCGGCGGCGGCAGGGCGCATTGGCAGGCAGCGCCACAGGCGTCACCGGCGTGCTGAGGGGCGCGGAAGGCTGGACCAGCGGCTTGGCGCTGTCGAAATAGGCAAGGCCACGGCAGCGGACCCACGTCTTGGTGTCCGTGGGAAAAGCATGGCGCCAGTTTTCCTTGCCCGTCGCCGCGTCCACCGAGATCACCGTGTTATGCGGCGTGCAGAGATAGAGCGCATTGCCGATCTGGAGCGGGGTCTGCTGATCCTCGGCACCGCCGCCGCCGGGGCTGATGGGGGTGTCGCCGGTGTGGAAGGTCCAGGCGACGGTCAGGTTCTTCACATTGCCCGCGTCGATCTGGGTCTGGGCGCCGAAGCGCTGAGCCTGCGCATTGCCGCCGTAATTGGTCCAGTCCTTATCGCCTGCGGGGGCAGTCTGCCCATCGCCCAGCGCGGCCTGACCGTCGATGCCATGGGGCACGAACATGCCATAGGCGATCCCGCCATTCACCAACAGCAACAGCCCGGCCATGCCGAAGGCCACGCGGCTGCAAGGCAGCTTGCCCCGCGCCCGGCGCAGGGCCGGCACGAACAGCGCCAGCACCATGCCCGCCATGGTGAAGGTGAAAAGGCGCACTTCCAGCGCCCAGAAATCCAGGCCCGATTCCCACAAGGCCCAAAGGATGGTTGCGAAGGTGGTGACGGCAAAGATCACCACGCCGGCAAAGCGGATACGCGCGATCTGGATGCCCGAGGCGATCATGGCGAGGCCCGCCAGCAGATAATACCAGCTGCCGCCCCTTGCGATCAGCATGGCCCCTCCCCCTGCCAGATAAAGCCCGGCCAGAGCGAACAAGCTGCCCAGCAGGATCAGGGCTATGCGTAAAAGGGGATGGATTGTGGCACTGAGGCTCGGGGGGCGCTCGGTCATGATGGTGCTGTCCTCATTAGAGTAACAACGCAAGCGACGGGCCCAAGCATGCCATGTCTTTGGGGGCAGGAAAAGGCCCATGCGCGACCGCAGGCCTGTGAAAGCCCGGGCGTTGTATCATGCGCGCCCGATAGCGCCTCATCAATGAACTATCTAGTGCGTGAATTAAATTTAAGCTGATTTGGGCTTTGCACCTTCGTCCAACCCGCAAGCAAAAACGCGCCCGAAGGGCCCATCGGCTCCTCGGGCGCGCTCAAGGCATCATTCCGGCGCATGAAGCGCGATTTCGGCGGATTTCCCGCCAAAATCTCCTCCAGAATATTCTGGCGCCGCTCCGGGGGCTGAAGCGGCGCGGATCGCCTTACTTGGGGACGTTGGCCGCAGCGACCTGGATGCGCTGCTGCAGTGCCTTGTCCGTCTGCATCGACTGCGTGATGGCGTTGAACTTCTGAATGTCGACACCCGACGACTGAACGGCAGCGGCCATCTTGGCCTGCTTGTCGGCATCGGGCACGGTGGTGTCGGTCTGCACCTTGTTCACCGCAACCAGCGCGGTGGCATACTTCTGGACATCATCGTCGCTGAATGCAGCGCCTGCGGCCGGTGCAGCGGCAGCGGGCGGCGTCGTGGCCGAGGGGGCCGTGGCGGGGTCTGTCGCGGAGGCGCTCTGCGCGAGGGCGGCAGGCACAAAGGCCATGACCGCGACGGGGCTCAGGATTGCCTTGAACAGTTTCACAATAATCTCCTCTCTTGGGGGGAATGAGCAACGTGGAGTTGCAAATGAGGAGGGGGAACCCATGTTCCGACGAGTTGTGACGTTTATGAGGCCAGATCGATTGCATATGCGGTGAACTGCATCCGTTTGCATCCCGATCGCGGACTCCCCGCCGCAGAGAATCACCATAGCGCTGTTTTTGCGTGGTCTTTGCTCATGGTGGCAAAAGGTGCCGAAACTTGCTGACAAGACCCATGGCGGACGATAGGCAGACATCAAGCCCTCACGCCATGGTGGCGCCATAAAGGGCAGGAGTAAGGCGAGCGGTGACCGAGAACACGCAAAATCTTTCCAAGCGACAGCTCAACGCCCTGGAAACGCGTGAGAACATCCTTGAAGTCGCCTATGCCGAATTTGCCGAAAAGGGATTGGCCGGCGCGCGCATCGATGAGATCGCGGAGAAGACCGCCACCTCAAAGCGGATGATCTATTACCATTTCGGCGGCAAGGAAGGGCTCTATGAAGCCGTTCTGGAGCGCGCCTATGATCGCATCCGCACGCAGGAGCAGGCCGCCCACTTCGAGCAACTGCCGCCCGATCAGGCTCTGCGCGCCATCATCGGTCACAATTTCGACTATCACTTCGAGCACCCGGAATTTGTCCGACTGGTGATGAACGAAAATGTCCATAAGGGTGAGCATATCGCCAATATGGTCTCAATCAAGGCGCGCAATCGCACGGTGATCGAATCGCTGTCGGCCATTCTGGACAAGGGTGAAAAGGAAGGCCTGTTCCGTTCGGGGCTCGATCCTGTCGATCTGCATATGACTATCAGCGCGCTGAGCTTTTACAACGTTTCGAACCGCTTCACCTTCAAGCACAATTTCGACATCGATCTGACCCTGCCCGCCGTCCGCGCCAAACGCCGCGAGCAGATCATCGAATGCGTGCTGGCCTGGGTGGCCAAGCGGTAAGGCTGAAGCCCGCACGGCCAAGTAGAATGAGACCCGGTCTGCGGTATAAGGGCCCTATGTCCAGAAGGCCGCCCATCCTGATCGCCATCGGCCTGTTCTGCGCCAGCGCGATCCATGCCCAGAATGCGGCGCCCACCCCCGCCCCGGCG
This sequence comes from Novosphingobium terrae, assembly GCF_017163935.1. Lineage (NCBI taxonomy): Bacteria > Pseudomonadati > Pseudomonadota > Alphaproteobacteria > Sphingomonadales > Sphingomonadaceae > Novosphingobium > Novosphingobium terrae. The sequence continues at coordinate 2,072,692 of NZ_JABVZR010000001.1, forward strand.
ACTTTAACGCCGGGCGCCGGGATGGAGGCTGTGCAGACCACATGCACCGTCTGCCACCCTGCCGCCATGATCACCGGCAAGCATCTTACCCGTCAACAATGGAGCGATCTGGTCGACCAGATGATCAACAAGGGCGCTCAGGTCAGTGACGAGAATTACGATGTGATCCTGAGCTATCTCTCCCGCAACTATGGCGCGGGCAAATAGCAGGGCAGCTTTGCTGCGGGCTTTTTCCGGGGGTGTCTTCACGCCCCTCCTTCAAGCGCGTCATGCTGGGATCGAGGCCTGAAAGCTGGTAGATTCACCGCCTTAAGCATATCAGATTATCGTTTATTTTCATATCAATATAAAACGAATCGCGGCCGCATATCACATTTGCCATTGTTTTATGCACCAGTTCGTTCATAACGCCTTCCACGATGAAGGCCGCCGGTTATGGCGGCCTCAGAGAATATGGAGAGAGGCCGCATGATCGGCGCAAGCGTGATCCACTCAGGATCGAACCGAGTTTTGTCCGGCGCATCGGAGCATTCTGACCGCTCCCTCCTCCCCTGCGGAGGACACGCAGCATGAAGCCCAGCCGCAAGCGCCTGATCATCCTGACCCTGATTTCTCTGGCCACGCTGATCAACTATCTCGACCGCTCGGTGATGGGCGTTGCCAAGCCCGCGCTGGTGGCCGAACTGCATATTTCACCCGAGGTGATGGGGCTGATCTTCTCCGCCTTCTCGTGGACCTATGCCATCGCCCAGATCCCCGGCGGCTATGTGATCGACAAGCTCGGCACGCGCCTGACCTACACGCTCTCGCTGGGCCTGTGGTCGGCGATGACCGCGCTGCATGGATTCATGACCGGCGTGGCCGGGCTAGTTTCGGCCCGCCTCGCGCTGGGTCTGGCCGAAGCGCCCTGTTTCCCTGCCAACAGCCGCGTGCTCTCCACCTGGTTCCCCCAGCAGGAGCGCGCCAAGGCCACGGGCGTCTACACCGTGGGCGAATATGTCGGGCTGGGCCTGCTGATCCCGGTGCTGGGCTGGATGCTGGCCCATTACGGCTGGCGGTCGCTGTTCTTTGCGGTGGGCACGCTGGGTATCGTCTTCTCGGTGATCTTCTACCGCCTCTATCGCGAGCCTGCCGAAAGCGGCGCCAATCAGGCCGAGCTGGCACTGATCGAGGCTGGCGGCGGCTTTTCCGGCAAGACGCAGAACCTCGATTTCAGCTGGGCCCGCGTGGGGCAGCTGATCTCCAAGCGGCAGATCGCGGGCGCCTCGATCGGGCAATTCTGCTCCAATTCGACCTTGGTATTCTTCCTCACCTGGTTCCCCTCCTATCTGGCGGACGAGCGGGGGATGACCTTCATCAAGTCCGGCTGGCTGGTGTCCCTGCCCTATATCGGCGCCTCGCTGGGCGTGCTGCTGGGCGGCTGGTGGTCGGACTGGCTGATCCGCTTTACCGGATCGCCCACCATCGGGCGCAAGCTGCCGATCATCACCGGCCTGCTGCTCTGCTCCAGCATGGTTGCGGCCAATTTCCTGCACAGCAACAATGCGGTGATCGCGGTGATGTCTGTGGCCTTCTTCGGTCAGGGGCTGGCCGGGCTGGGCTGGACGCTGCTCTCTGACGTCGCACCGCGCCAGATGATGGGGCTGACCGGCGGTCTGTTCAACTTCTTCACCAATCTGGCGGGCATCGTCACCCCGCTGGTGGTGGGCTTCGTGGTGGGCGCAACGGGCAGCTTTTACTTTGCTCTGGCCTATATTGGCGCCTTGGGCGTGATCGGCACGCTGGCCTATCTCTTCATTCTGGGCCCGGTGGAACGCGTCACCATCGACTGATCCTCTCGCAGGTCGCGAAGCTTCTCCGCCATGGGCGGGCAGAGAAGCTTGCGCCACATAACGAACCATCCCGTCAAATCTGCATCGATTAATATCATAAAGCAGATTGACGCGCATTACGATGTATGTAACTGGTTAGTTCATAAATGGCAGCAAGCCATGATGATAAGAATCTTGGGATTCAAAACGGGGGAAACCATGAAAGGTAAGACGAGATTCGTCGTCCAGATGTCGATTCTGGCGGCAGGGGTTGCCTTGGCAGGCACGGCGCAGGGGCAAAGCGCCGAACCAGTCGCAAAAGCACCCGAAACCACCGGCGCAGCAGACATCATCGTCACCGGTTCCAGCCTGAAGGGCGTGGCCCCGGTGGGCTCCAACCTCACCACCGTGGGCCGGGCCGAGCTGGAAAGCTCGGGTGCGCAGACGGTGCAGCAGGTGCTGAAATCGGTGCCCGCCGTGGTCGGCCTGCAGGCTCCGGGGCAAGGCGCTTTCGGTTCGGCGGACGGTTCGGGCACCAATGCGCCGACCATCCACGGGTTGGGCGCCTCGGCTTCCAACTCCACGCTGATCCTGATGAACGGCCACCGCATTCCCACCAGCGGCATCAACCATGTGCTGGCCGACCCCAACATCATCGCCCCCATCGCGCTGGAACGCGTCGAGGTTTTGGCTGACGGCGCCTCCTCGGTCTATGGTTCGGACGCAGTTGCGGGCGTGATCAACTTCATCACCCGCAAGAAGTTCAACGGGTTGGAAGTCAACGTCCAGAAGGGCTTCGCCAGCAATTACAAGACCTTCAACGCGGGCGTGCTGGGCGGCAAGACCTGGGACACGGGCTCTTTCCTGCTGGCTTACAACTATTCCAACCGCTCCAATCTGGCGGCATCCTCGCGCAGCTTCTCGCGCAGCGGCAACCTCACGGGTCTGGGCGGCAGCAATTTCGTCACCAGCCGCTGCGCCCCGCCCAGCCTGACCAGCGGTGGCAGCACCTATTACAGCTACGGCAGCTACACGGCAAGCAACTGCGACCCGACCAGCACCTGGGACATTCTGCCGTCTGAAAAGCGCCATAACGTCTATGCGCAGGTGATGCAGGACGTGGGCGACAAGCTGCACCTCTCGGCGGATTTCATCTACGCCAACCGCAAGAATGTGCAGAATGTCACGCGCGGCAGCGCCTCGGCCACCATCTATGGCAATGGCGCGACGTTGCCTGCGGGCCGCTCGATCAATCCCTATTTTCAGGCCTTCAATCTGGGCGGCACCACGCCGACCTCCTACACGGCCAACTGGGATGCCGATCAGATGTTCGGCCCCGGCGCGACCATCACCGGCAGCGCCGAAGACATCTACATGCATCTGGACGCCACCTATGATCTGACCTCCGCGTGGTCGGTGAATGTCGGCGGCATCTATGGGCGTGACAATTCGCAGCAGGTCAATCAGGGCCAGCTCAACACCTCCGCCTTCAATCTGGCGGCCAATGGCTACACCTCGGCCTCGATCAACGGCGTGACGCAGTCGGTCAGCCAGACCCTGACCACCGCCAATGCCATCGACTTCTGGGGCAATGGCACGTCAACGGCCACCCGCGCCGCGCTGATCGACAACAACCAGCTGCAATCCGCCCGCCAGACCATGCGCAACGCCTATCTGAAGGTCAGCGGCGAGTTGTTTGACATTCCCCATGCCGGGGCGGTCAAGCTGGCGGTTGGCGGCGAGCTGACCGGCTATGGCCTGCATCAGGACATTGTGCGCCCCAACAATCTGGGCGTCGCCAGCCAGAACTCGCAATATCTGTCGATCGACTACAAGCGCAATGTCGCCTCGGCCTATGCCGAGCTTTATGTGCCGATCATCAAGGATGGCTTCGTCAAATCGCTCGACCTCAACATCTCGGGCCGCTTCGACCATTACAATGACTTCGGCAACACCACGAACCCCAAGATCGCCGCCAATTTCGAGCCGGTGCGCGGCATCAAGTTCCGCGCCAACTGGGCACGCAGCTTCGTGGCCCCTGCCCTCACCTCGATCGGTTCGAACGCCAATGGCCTGACGGGTGAATCCGGCTTTGCCGGTGTACTGGGCTCGGCGCTGCCGGGCGGCGCTCCGGTGGTCAGCCTCGCCAGCTTCCCCACGGCGGCCAATCTGCCGGGCGCGGTCTGCTCGGCCACGGCCTGCAATCTGGGCGGGGTCTATGGCGTGCAGGTCAGCGGCGGCAACGGCAAGCTGAAGGCCCAGAAGGGCGAGGCATGGAGCATTGGCGTCGATCTGACCCCGGTGCAGGTGCCCGGCCTGCGCCTCTCGGTCACCTATTGGAGCAACAAGCTGAAGGGCGGCATCACCGCGCCTCAGCCTGCCCTCGCGCTGGGTTCGGCGGATCTGGCCTATCTGATGCAGATCTACCCCTCGGGCGCCACGGCAGCGCAGGTCGCCACGGCGGGCGCGGGCCTGCCCCAGACCGGTGCGATCAGCCAGACGGCCTATTACATCTACAACTATCAGCAGGCCAATGTTCTGAACCTTGACGTTGCCGGTCTGGATGTGGCGGGCAGCTACCGCTTCGATACCTCCTTCGGCAAGTTCAACCTGGGCGCATCCTTCACCCGCAAGGTGAAGTTCGACCAGTATTTCGGCGACAATGGCACCAAGTTCAGCGTGCTGGGCACATCGGGCTTCAACACCACCTTCCCGTCCGTCAAGTTCGAGGGTCGCTTCAATCTCGGCTACGACAAGGGTCCGTTCAGCGCCGATGTGTTCTACAACTATCTGGGCGGCTACACCTATTGGGGCAGTTCGGCGGTGAACCCCGTCACCCGCACCAATGGCGTGCCGACCGGCGGCGGCGACAAGATCGGCAGCTTCGGTACGGTGGACCTGCATGTCAGCTACAAGCTCGACAAGCTGCCCGCCCTGCATGATGCGACCTTCTATGTCGATGTCACCAATCTGGCGGACAAGATGCCGCCCTTCGTCAACACCTACACCACCAATGGCGCGGTGGGTTACGATGCTCTGAACGGCAACCCCATCGGGCGCGTCGTCAATCTGGGCATTCGCGCCAAGTTTTAAGTCCACCCTCGGCCGCTCCGGGGCTTGTTGTTTCCGGAGCGGTTTTTTCGAAAGTGTGCCTCCGATATGGTTCTGTCTTCCCCTGCTCCGCAACGCGATCCCCATGAGACGAAACGCATCATGGTCGGTCTGGTCGGGCGCGGTATTCTGGAAAGCCGCACCCCCTGGATGCATGAGCAGGAGGGCGATGCGCAGGGGCTGCGCCTGCTCTACACTCTGTTCGATTTCACCCATAACGGTTGGGATGACAAGGATCTGCCCCAGCTTCTCGATGCCGTGCAGACATCGGGCTTTGCCGGGCTCAACATCACCTTCCCCTTCAAACAGGCGGTGATGCCGCTGCTCGATGAGCTGTCGGAAGGTGCGCGCGCGATTGGCGCCGTCAACACGGTCGTGTTCCGCGATGGCAAGCGCATCGGTCACAATACCGATGTTTCAGGCTTTGCTCAGGGCTTTCTCGATGGCCTGCCCGGCGTGGCTCTGGGTCATGTGCTGCAGCTGGGCTGCGGCGGCGCCGGATCGGCCACCGCCCATGCCCTGCTCTCCACCATCGGCGTCCAGCATCTGAGCCTGTTCGACACCGATGCCGTGCGCGTCGAGGCCCTGCGCTATCAATTGGCCGCCACCTATGGAGCGGAGCGCGTCTCCATCGTGAAGGATGCCGTGCAGACGGCGGGCAAGGTTGATGGCATTCTCAACGCCACACCCATCGGCATGGCCAAGTTCCCGGGCACGCCCATCGATGTGGCTGCCTTGCAGCCGCACCATTGGGTGGCCGAGATCATCTATTTCCCGCTGGAAACGCCGCTGCTGGCGGCTGCCCGCGCTCTGGGCTGCCGCACATTGACGGGCCAGGGCATGGCCGTGGGTCAGGCAGCGGATGCCTTTGGCCTGTTCACCGGTCAGGCGCCGGATCGTGCGGGTATGGCTGAAAGCTTCGCCGCCTTTACGGCTGGCTGAACCGCCGGATGATCCGGTGGCCTGAAAAGCCCGACATGGTGATCTTCCCCACCATGTCGGGCTTTTTGTCTTAGTAGGCGCGCGCCACGTAAATGCGCTCGACCGCCGCTTCGCCGGTGAAAGGGCACTGCCCTTCGGCGGGCGCGGCATTCAGCGCCGTGTTGCGGATCGTCAGCTTGAGCGCCTTCAATTGCTCAACCACCTTCTCCAGTGCGGCGCCGGTCGGGCGCGACCAGTTCAGCTCGACCCAACCCGGATAGCGCTGATCATCGGCAAAGAAGGTCGCCAGCGCATCGAGCGAGGTAATCCCGGTCGTGATGTTGGCATCGCGGCGCTCGGTCGCCTCGGCGTGCAGGCTGGACTGGATGCTTTCCAGCTCGGCGACAGCTGCGGCGATGAAGTCATCGCGCGTCTGGCCGACGAAATTGACCTTGCCATCGTCCTTCCACAGCCGGTCGCGACGCACCGCCGAAACCATGCCGCCAGCAGCATCGCGCCCGCCGATTTCCAGAATGATCGGCGCGCCCTTCTTGACCCAGGCCCAGCGCTTCTGCGTGGCCTTGCCCGCGCGCTTGTCGAGCAGCACGCGGATCGGCTCGCCCAGAGCGGAAAGCTTGGCCAGCTCGCGGCGGATCTCTTCGCAATAGGCCAGCAGGGCCTCATCGCCATCATCCTCGCGCAGCATCGGCAGGATGATGATCTGATGCGGCGCGATGGCGGGCGGTACGCGCAGGCCGTCATCGTCACCATGGGTCATGATGACGCCGCCGATCATGCGGGTCGAAACGCCCCAGCTGGTGGTATGCGCCAGCTCCTGAGCGCCTTCCTTCGACTGATAGCGAATGCCCGCAGCCTCGGCGAAACCGGTGCCAAGGTAATGGCTGGTGCCCGCCTGCAGCGCCTTGCCATCCTGCATCATCGCCTCGATGGAATAGGTGGCGACAGCGCCGGGGAAGCGCTCATTCTCGGGCTTCTCGCCAGCCACGACCGGCATGGCCAGCACGTTTTCGGCAAACTCGCGGTACATTTCCAGAGCGCGCAGCGTTTCGCTCATCGCATCATCGCGATCGGCATGGGCGGTATGGCCCTCCTGCCAGAGGAACTCGCTGGTGCGCAGGAACATGCGCGTGCGCATTTCCCAACGCACCACATTGGCCCACTGGTTGACCATCAGCGGCAGGTCGCGCCAGCTCTGCACCCAGCGGCTCATCGCGGCGCCGATCACGGTTTCGCTGGTGGGGCGCACGATCAGCGGCTCTTCCAGCTTGGCCTCGGGGTCGGGGATCAGCCCGCCCTTGCCGTCACCGATCAGGCGGTGATGGGTGACGACCGCCATCTCCTTGGCGAAGCCCTCCACATGGTCGGCCTCCTTGGAGAAGTAGCTGAGCGGGATGAACAGCGGAAAATAGCAATTGTCGACGCCCGCTTCCTTGATGCGCGCGTCCATCAGCTTCTGGATGCGTTCCCAGATGCCGTAGCCCCATGGCTTGATGACCATGCAGCCGCGCACGCCCGATTCCTCGGCCATTTCGCCTTCGGAGACGACCTGCTGATACCATTGCGCGAAATCATCGGCGCGCTTGACGGTCAGCGCGTGGCGGATCTTGGAAGCGTTTTGTGTCATGCGCGCGGCCTTAGCCGGGCGCCGCGCCAAGTTCAAACCCTGTGTGTGGGAAAAATGTGCTGGAAAGAGGGAGGGAAAAGCCGGTTTCCTCCCTCTTTGGCCGGCTTACTTGCCCAGCTGATCCAGCTTCTTCTGCATGGCCAGCATCTGCTCACGCAGGGCATCGAGTTCGCTGCGGGTGCCTTCGGTCTTCTCCGGCTCTGCCGCAGCAGCGGGTGCCTCATCCTTGGGCGAAACAGCGCCGCCTTCCGCGCCGGGCATAAAGGCGGCGGCGGCGGCCTGGAACATGGCGATGTTCTGCTGGGTCAGCCGGGCGAGCGGATTGGTCTCGATGCTGTCCTCAAACGCCTTGCGCAGCTTGAGCTGGTTGGCGCGGAACTGGTCCATGCTGGCTTCAAGGTAATGCGGGATCAGCGCCTGCATCGAATTGCCATACATGCCGATCAGCTGGCGCAGGAAATTGACCGGCAGCATCTGCTCGCCGCTGGCCTCTTCCTCCATGATGATCTGGGTGAGGATCTGATGGGTGATGTCCGAGCCCGACTTGGCGTCCAGCACGCGGAACTCGATTCCCTCACGCGTCATCTTGGCCAGATGATCGAGCGTGATGTAGCTCGACGACTGGGTGTTATACAGCCTGCGGTTGGCGTATTTCTTGATGATGACGGTGTTGTCCTTGGGGCCCGCATTGTCAGCCATCAGTCTGTCCTACTCCCGTTTCTGAACGGCAGTTTGCACTCAAAAGACCATGGACGCAACAGATTGCTGCGCAGCAGCACGGCAAAACGCAAGTTTAGCCCGCACGTGCGAAACGGTTCCCCAATCCGGTTAACAGCTCATATTGAGACAAACCTGTCTGAGCCGCCGCACGCGGCAGATCATAGTCGACATTCAGCCAGTCGCCCTCGGTCAGATGGGGCACATGGGTGAGGTCCACGATGGTCAGATCCATCGAAACGCGCCCCAGCACCGGCAGCTCCCCGCCATCGCCCGTGCGCAGCATTCCCTGCCCCGACCAGCAGCGCAGATAGCCATCGGCATAGCCCAGCGCCACCGTGCCAAGGCGCATTGGCCCGGGAGCGGTGAATGTGGCATTGTAGCCAATGGTGTCGCCCGCCGCGACCTGCCTCACCTGCAGCAACGCCACCTGAGGCTGCACCACGGGGCGGATCACATCGGCCAACTCCGCGCGCGCAATGCCGCCATAAAGCGCCAGACCGGGGCGCGTCAGATCGCCATGATAGGCCGCGCCCAGCGCAATGCCCGCGCTGTTGGCCAGCGCCGCGCGCCGATGCGGCAAGGTGCCGCGCGAGGCTTGCCAACGCTGAAGCTGCAGCGCGTTGAGGGCGCTGTCTTCATCGCCACTGGCCAGATGGGAATGCAGCACATCCACCTCCAGCCCGGCCAACTGCCCCAGATCGCCCGCCGCCAGCCCGAGCCGGTTCATGCCCGTATCGACCATCACATCGCACAGACCGCCGCCTGCCTCACGCCAGCGCCGCGCCTGATCGAGCGAATTGAGCACCGGCCTCACGCCTGTCGCCTTGGCAAAAGCCACATCAGCATCGGTCAGCGGGCCGTGCAGCACGGCAATGCGGCGCGGATCGATCAGATCGACCAGATCCGCCGCCTCAGCCCAATGGGCAACGAAGAAATCCGCGCAACCGGCCCGTGCCAACAGCGGCGCCACGCGACGCGCGCCCAGCCCATAGGCATCGGCCTTCACCGCCGCCCCCGCCTTCGCAGCACCGGAAAGAGCATCCAGCGTCTGCCAGTTATGAGCCAGCGCCTCGCCATCGATTGTCAGGCGCAGGGGGGTGGCGGGGGGAGCAACTGTCATGTCAAACCTCAGAAATCGTCACGGAGCGCGGGCTCGTCCTAGGCAGCCATGGCTTGCAGCACGGCGCGCCAGCCCAGCAGGAAAGCGCCATGCCGACCGGGGTAATCCCGCACCGCCGCCAGCGCTTCGAGCCCGGGCCAGTCAGGCAAATCGCCCTTTGCCCCCAGCCATGCCGCGATCTCCGCTTCGGCTTTGGCGAAATCAGCTTGCGCGCGCCCTGTTGCAGCGCGCGCCATCAGGCTGGCGGCGGCCTGGCCGATGGCGCAGGCCTGCGCCGCAATGCCGATGCGCCGGATGGCCCCGTTTTCGTCCAGTTCGATCCCCACCCTCATCCGGCTGCCGCAAGAGGCCGAGCGGGCCTCCCCGATCAGCGGCAGGTCGCTTGCCATGGGCCAGCGCGCC